>NZ_JBIDAL010000013.1:0-21572 GCF_043202415.1 Streptomyces sp. NPDC048192 | reverse complement strand
CTCGGGGGAGTCGGCCGGCCGGTGCGGCCGACGGGATCGGTCCGGCTCTGGGGAGTCGGCAGGACGGTGCGGGGGACGGGAACGGTCCGGGTTCTCCGGGTTCACGGCGTGTCTCCTCCGTCGGTGTCGAACCGCTCCGGCCGGAACGGTGTGAGGTCCAGCTCCGGTGACCTCCCGGTGAGGGCCTGCGCGATCAACTGCCCGGTGCCGGCGGCCAGTCCGATGCCGGCGCCCTCGTGCCCGCACGCGTGGAACAGGCCCGGCGCGCGCTGGTCGGGGCCGATCGCCGGGAGGTGGTCCGGCAGATACGGCCGGAATCCCGCGTACGCCCGCAGCGCGCGCACCCGTTGCAGGAACGGGAACAGCTCGATCGCCCCGGCCGCGAGCGCCCGCACCGCCGGCAGCGACAGCGAGCGGTCGAAGCCGACCCGCTCCCGGCTCGCACCGATCAGCACCGGGCCGGCGGCCGTGCCCTCCACGACCGGCGAGGTGCGCAGGTCCGCGGCGTCGCTGGCGACGTCCGCGACGTAGTCCGCGGCGTACACCTTGTGCCGGACCATCCGTGGCAGCGGCTCGGTGACCAGGACGAAGCCGCGCCGCGGCAGCACCGGCAGCCGGACGCCCGCGAGTGCCGCGAGGTCGCCGCCCCAGGTGCCGGCCGCGTTCACCACCGCCGGTGCGTGCAGGTCGCCGCGGTCGGTGCGGACGCCGCTCACCGCGCCGCCGGCCGTGCGCAGCATCCCGGTCACGGTCCACCCCGTGTGCAGGCGGGCGCCGGAGGCGCGCAGCAGGTGGGCGGCGGCGAGGGCGGGCATGACCTGGGCGTCCTGCGGATAGTGCACCCCTCCGGCCAGGTCCGGGGCCATGTGCGGCTCCAGCTCGGTGAGTTGGTCCGCGGCGACCGGCTCGGCCGCGACCCCGGCCGCTCGCTGGCCGTCGGCGAACGCGTGCAGCTCGGCGAGCGCCTCGGGGGTGGAGGCGACCACCAGGCCGCCCTTGGGCTCGTACTCGACCGCCGTGCCCAGCCCGTCGCCCAGTGCCGCCCACAACCGGGCCGACAGCAGGGCGAGATCGAGTTCCGGGCCCGGTTCCTTGTCGGAGACGAGCAGATTCCCCTCGCCCGCGCCGGTGGTGCCGCCGGCCACCGGGCCCCGGTCCACCACCCGCACGTCGAGGCCGGCCCGCGCGGCGTACAGGGCGCAGGCCGCGCCGACCATGCCGGCGCCGACCACCACGACATCGCAGGTCAGTCGCTTCGCCACGCCAGTACTATGTCACATGGTTCCTGGCTTGAGGAGGCCTTCGGCGGGCGCGGAGGGTGGCGCATCGCCCCGGCCGGGCGTCCCAGGCGTGGACGCCCCCTTGACGGCGCCGGACGCCGGATCGACACTCCGGATACGGGAACCCTAGTGAACGGGTAGGGAATGATGACGCGCCTCGACCCCGGCACCGGCCGCACGGGCCGTACGCCGCTGTGCGCACCCCTGCTCACCTCCCGCCGGCACATCGACCTGCTGCGCGTCTGCAGCGCCATCAGCCGCTGCCGCTGAGCCGGCCCCTCGTGCCCGACGACCGGCCTGCGCCGGTCCCCGCGCCCGCCGGCCGGCCTGCGCCGGTCCCCGCGCCCAACGGCCGGAGCCGGCCCTCGACGCGCACGCCCGTACGCCCATCACCCGGGGAGACGCATGTCCATCGCTCCGCTCGCCGCCGTCCCGTCCGTCCACCGCGCCGCACCCGTCTTCCGGGGCCGCCTCGGCCAGGACCCGCGCAGTGGCCACTACGCCGTGCCGCACCGCTACCGGCTCCATCTGTCCACCGCCTGTCCCGACGGGCTGCGCCTGGCCGTCGCGCACAGCCTCCTCGGCCTGGACGGCAGTTGTCCGGTGGAGTTGCTGCCCGCCGTGCCCGACTGTCCCGGCGGCGGCCACGCGGCGCTGCGCCCGCTGTACGAGGCGAGCGCCCACCACTACACCGGCCCCGCGCTCGCGCCCGTGCTCAGCGACGACTGGTCCGGGCGGATCGTCAGCACCCACGCCGGTGACATCCTGCGCGACCTCGACCGCTTCCCGCGCGAGGCCACGGCCGCCCTGCACCCGTGCGGCCAGGAATCCGTGATCGAGGCCGTCGAGCGGATGTGCGCCGACGGCATCGAAGGGGCCGCGCAGCGAGCCGGCCGGGCCGGCGCCGGCCCGGCCGAACGGGAGGCCGCCCTCGGCGTGCTCCTCGACACCCTGGGCCGGCTGGACAGGCGGCTGGCCGGAGAGGAGTACCTGGTCGACGGCCGGCTCACCGCCGCCGACGTCGAACTGTGGGCGGCGCTGGTGCAGTTGGACACCGTCCACCGCTGCCACCTCGACGCCTCCGCCGTGCACCGCATCGCCGGACACCGCGCCCTGTGGGCCTACGCGCGCCGCCTGGCCGCCCACCCGGCGTTCGGCCGGCACCTCGACCTCGACGGCATCTCCCGCCGTCACCACGGCCGTTGCCAGGGGCTGGAGGCCGCCGGCGCCGCCGTCCAGATCCTGGACTGGGCGGCCCACGCCGCCGACGCCGAGGACGCTTTCCGCAGGTGAGGGTGGAACCTTCGAAGTCCACACAGCGGACGGCCGTTGACAATCGAACGGCCGGCTGCGTTACTTACGGCTCAGAACGGTCATGAGCGTCAGCGTCAAGCCCTGGCTCGCTGACCGGCAACCCTCGCATCGCGGTGGGGTGCCCCAGGTGACGACCGGACCGGAACGACGTTCTCGGTAAGCGCGAGGGCCCTGCGGGGCCCGGAACAGTGACAGGTGACGCCATGGACGCAGCTCCCAGGACGGCCGCGAGCCGCTCCCAGGGCCGCGTGCGGCCGTACGCCGGGCTCCTCGTCGCCGACCGCGCCGTCGACCTGCTCCGCGTCAACAGCGCACTGTGTACCGCGCCGGGCCGTGCCCGCTGCCGGGGCTGACGCCTTCTTCCAGCCCCGCCCGCCCTCCTCGCGTTCCTGACGCACACCGCCGCCTGTGCGGTGTGCCGCCGTCCGCGGGCCCCCGGTTCCCCCGCGCCGCCGTGCGCCGCCCCCTGCCGTAGTGCGGCGGCGGCCCGTGTCGGCGCGCCGCGATCCGGGCGCCCGACTCCCGCCGACTCAAGCCGGAGCCCGCCATGAGCGAACCCCCAGGCGCCGTCGTCTCCCTCGCCGAGGCGCCGTCCCCAGACACCTCGTCAAAACCGCTGACAGCGCAGCGCGTTCAGCCGTTGCGGCGTCCGGGCCGGTGGATCGCCACCACCGTCGCGCTCGTGCTCGTCGCCCAGATCCTGCACGGGCTGGCCACCAACCCGTTCTACCAGTGGGACCGCTTCCGCTACTGGTTCCTGCGCCCCACCGTCCTCGACGGCCTGCTGGTCACCCTCGAAGCCGCCGCGCTGAGCGCCGTGTTCGGCCTCCTCGGCGGCATCCTGCTGGCCCTCGGCCGGCAGTCCGGCAGCCCCGTGCTGCGCGCCGTGAGCTGGACCTACACCTGGCTCTTCCGCTCGGTGCCGCTCATCGTCGTCCTGATCTTCCTCTACAACTTCTCCGCCCTGTACAAGACCCTGAGCCTCGGCATCCCCTTCGGCCCCGCCTTCGTCACCTTCGACGAGTCCAGGCTCGCCACCGACCTGACGGTCGCCGTGGTCGGGCTCAGCCTCAACGAGGCGGCGTACGCGGCCGAGGTCGTCCGCGGCGGCCTGCTCTCCGTCGACCAGGGCCAGCACGAGGCGGCGGCCGCGCTCGGCCTGCCGAAGGGCTACCAGTTCCGCAGGATCGTCTTCCCGCAGGCCCTGAGGTCCATCACACCGAACTACGTCAACCAGCTCATCGGCCTGATCAAGAGCACCTCACTGGTGTTCTACGTCTCGCTGCTCGACCTCTTCGGCTCCGTGCAGACCATGGGCAGCACCTACCCCGGCGACATCGTGCCGCTGCTGCTGGTCGCCACCGTCTGGTACCTGATCCTGACCAGCGCCGTGTCCGTCGTCCAGTTCTACGTCGAGCGGTACTTCGCGCGGGGCGCCACCCGCGGCCTGCCACCGACCCCGCTGCAGAAGGCGCGCGCGGGCCTTACCGAGTTCCGGGCCCGGCTGCGCAGGGAGGCCGCCGTATGACCACCGCCGACACCCTGGAGACGACCCCGGCCGCGCTGGAGGTCCGCAACGTCCACAAGTGGTACGGCACCCACCGCGTACTGGACGGCATCGATCTGACCGTCCGCCCCGGCGAGGTGGTGGCCGTCATCGGGCCCTCCGGCTCCGGCAAGTCCACGCTGCTGAGGGTCGTCAACCACCTGGAGAAGCCCGAGATCGGCCATGTCAGCGTCGGCGGCGAGCTGATCGGCGTCAAGCGGGCGGGCGGCGGGCGGCTGAAGGAGCTGAGCGAGCGCGCCATCCTGGCTCAGCGCAGCCGGATCGGCTTCGTCTTCCAGAACTTCAACCTCTTCCCGCATCTGACCGTCCTCGACAACGTGGCCGCCGCGCCCGTCGCCACCGGCCGGCTCACCGGTGCCCAGGCCCGGGAACGGGCCCGCGAACTGCTCACCCGGGTCGGCCTCGGCGACCGCGGCGACGCCTACCCGCGCCGGCTCTCCGGCGGACAGCAGCAACGCGTCGCCATCGCCCGGGCGCTCGCCCTGCGCCCCGGCATCATCCTGTTCGACGAGCCCACCTCCGCGCTCGACCCCGAACTGGTCGGCGAGGTGCTCTCCGTCATCAAGGACCTCGCCACCAGCGGCACCACCCTGCTCATCGTCACCCACGAGATCGGCTTCGCGCGCGAGGTCGCCGACCGGATCGTGTTCCTCGACGGCGGCCGGATCGTCGAACAGGGCCCGCCCTCCGTGGTCCTCGACGCACCGCGGCACGATCGGACCAGGGACTTCCTCAGCAAGGTCCTGTGACCCGCCGCATTCCCGTGACCCGCCATATCCCCACGACCTCCCCCCACGCCACCTTCTGCACCCTTCAGCGACAAGGAACGGCCATGCGCACCCACTTCACCCGACGCAGCCTGATACGCGGCATCACCGCGGCGACCGCCGTCGCCTCCCTGGCCACCGGGCTCGCCGCCTGCGGTGGCGACAGCGACGCGGCCACCACCACCGGCACCGGCGCATCCGGCGAGGTCGTCATCGGCCGCGTCTCCAACGGCGCCGCCACCCAGACCGCCATCAAGGTCTCCGAGGTCACATCCATCAGCGCCGAACTGCCCGCCGCCGTCAGGAAGAGCGGCAAGCTGGTGATCGGCATCGGCGCGCTGCCCGCCGGGTTCCCGCCGCTGGCGTACGTCGGCGACGACCAGAAGACCCTCACCGGCTCCGAGCCCGACCTCGGCCGCCTGGTCGCCGCGGTGTTCGGACTCAGGGCCGAGGTCAGGAACTCCACCTGGGAGAACCTCTTCGTCGGCATCGACAGCGGCAAGGTCGACGTGGCCTTCTCCAACGTCACCGACACCGAGGAACGCAAGAAGAAGTACGAGTTCGCCTCCTACCGGCAGGACAACCTCGCCTTCCTCGTGCCGAAGAAGAGCACCTGGAACTTCGACGGCAGCTACGAGAGCCTCGCCGGCAAGACGGTCGCCGTCGCCTCCGGCACCAACCAGGAGAAGATCCTCCTGGAGTGGAAGGAGAAGCTGGCCAAGGAGGGCAAGAAGCTCGACATCAAGTACTTCCAGGACAGCCCCAGCACCTATCTGGCCCTGAACAGCGGCAAGATCGACGCCTCCTTCGGTCCCAACCCCGGCTTCGCCTACCACAACCGCCAGGTGGCCGGCACGCCCAACGCCACCCGCACCGCCGGCACCTACTCCGGCGCGGGCGCGCGGCTGCAGGGCCTGATCGCGGCGACGGCGAAGAAGGACAGCGGCCTCGCCAAGCCGCTCGCCGACGCCGTCAACTACCTGATCGAGCACGGCCAGTACGCCAAGTGGCTCAAGGCGTACGACCTCTCCAACGAGGCCGTCGCCAAGTCCGAGGTCAACCCGCCCGGACTGCCGCTGGACAACTCCTGAGGCCGGCCGCACCACGGGACCGTGGTGCGGGAACAACCGGGGGCGGCCGCGCGTTGTACGTCATGACGAGAACCGCGAGGCGGCCGCCCACCCGGCCCGCCCGGTCGGACGGACGGAGGTGACGGCCGTGCCCCGCGCACTCCCGCAGCGCGCCCCGCGCCCGTACCGCACCGTCCGCCTGACAACCCGGCCGCACATAGACCTCCAGCGCGTGTCCGCCGCGCTCTGTCGCCGCTGACCCCTTCCCCCGGCCCGCCCAGCCCGCACGACCCGGGTTTCCCTCTGCCGCGCTCGCCCGTGCCGACGCCTGCCCCGCGAGCCGGTGTTCTCCTCCGGACGTCAAGGAAGGCACCGACGTGTCCTCTACCTCCTCGTCAACACCCTCCCCGCTGCACCTCGCCGTCGCCCTGGACGGCACCGGCTGGCACCCCGCGTCCTGGCGGGAGCCGGTCGCCCGCCCCCATGAGCTGTTCACCGCCGGGTACTGGGCCGGCCTGGTCGCCGAGGCCGAGCGCGGTCTGATCGACTTCGTCACCCTCGAGGACGGCCTCGGCCCGCAGTCCTCGCACCCGTTCGACCCCGACGAGCGCACCGACCAGGTGCGCGGCCGGCTCGACGCGGTGCTCGTCGCCTCCCGCGTCGCCCCGCTCACCCGGCACATAGGCCTGGTCCCGACCGTGGTGGTCACGCACACCGAGCCGTTCCACATCTCCAAGGCCATCGCCACCCTCGACTACGTCAGCACCGGCCGCGCCGGTGTGCGGGTGCAGATCTCCGCCCGGCCGCACGAGGCCGCCCACTTCGGCCGCCGTACCGTCCGCCGGATCGACGCCTACGACAGCCCGGCCGCGCAGGACCTGCTCACCGAACTGTTCGACGAGGCCGCCGGCTACGTGGAAGCGGTGCGCCGGCTGTGGGACAGCTGGGAGGACGACGCGGAGATCCGGGACACGGCGACGGGCCGCTTCATCGACCGGGACAAGCTGCACTACATCGACTTCGAGGGCCGGCACTTCAGCGTCAAGGGCCCCTCGATCACGCCCCGCCCGCCCCAGGGCCAGCCCCCGGTGACCGCCCTCGCCCACCAGACGGTGCCGTACCGGCTCGTCGCCCGCCAGGCCGACATCGGTTACGTCACCCCGCACGACGCGGAACACGCCCGCGCGATCGTCGCCGAGATCCGCGCGGAGCAGCAGGCCGCCGGGCGGGCCGGCGAGCCGCTGCACATCTTCGGCGACCTCGCCGTCTTCCTCGACGGCAGCCGGGCCGAGGCCGAGGCCCGGCGGGAGCGGCTGGACGCGCTCGCGGGAGAGCCGTACACCAGCGACGCCCGCGTCTTCACCGGTACGGCGGCCCAGCTCGCCGACGAACTGGAGGAGCTGGCCGCTCAAGGGCTCACCGGGTTCCGGCTGCGGCCCGCCGTCGCCGGGCACGACCTGCCCCGCGTCAGCCGGGACCTCGTGCCCGAACTCCAGCGCCGGGGCCGCTTCCGGCACGCCTACGAGGCGGACACCCTGCGCGGCCTGCTCGGCCTCGCCCGCCCCGCCAACCGCTACGCAGCAGCCTGAGCCGGAGAGGACGACCGCACCCCATGAGCAAGCCGCTGAAGCAGATCCACCTGGCCGCCCACTTCCCCGGCGTCAACAACACCACCGTGTGGAGCGACCCGGCCGCCGGCAGCCACATCGAGTTCAGCTCCTTCGTCCACTTCGCGCAGACCGCCGAACGCGCCAAGTTCGACTTCCTGTTCCTCGCCGAGGGACTCAGGCTGCGCGAGCAGGGCGGACAGATCTACGACCTGGACGTCGTCGGCCGCCCGGACACCTTCACCGTGCTGGCCGCGCTCGCCGCCGTCACCGAACGGCTCGGCCTGACCGGCACCATCAACTCCACCTTCAACGAGCCCTACGAGGTCGCCCGCCAGTTCGCGAGCCTCGACCACCTCTCCGGCGGCCGCTCCGCCTGGAACGTCGTCACCTCCTGGGACGCCTTCACCGGCGAGAACTTCCGCCGCGGCGGCTTCCTGCCGCAGGAGGAGCGCTACTCCCGCGCCAAGGAGTTCCTCGCCACGGCGAACGAGCTCTTCGACTCATGGCGCGGCGACGAGATCCTCGCCGACCGGGCCACCGGCGCCTTCCTGCGGGACGCCAAGGCCGGCGCCTTCGTCCACCGGGGAGAGCACTTCGACATCCACGGACGGTTCAACGTCCCGCGCTCCCCGCAGGGCCGCCCGGTGATCTTCCAGGCCGGCGACTCCGACGAGGGCCGCGAGTTCGCCGCGGCCGGCGCCGACGCCATCTTCAGCCGGCACGCGACCCTGAAGGAGGGCCAGGCCTTCTACCGGGACGTCAAGTCCCGGCTCGCCGCGTACGGCCGCCGCCCCGACCAGCTGCTCATCCTGCCCGCCGCGACCTTCGTCCTCGGCGACACCGACCAGGAGGCCGCCGAACTCGCCCGCGAGGTGCGCCGGCAGCAGGTCAGCGGGGCCACCGCCATCAAGCACCTGGAATTCGTGTGGAACCGCGACCTGTCGGCGTACGACCCGGAGGGCCCGCTGCCCGACGTCGACCCCCTGGTGAGCGAGGAGCACATATCCCGGGGCCGCGCCCAGGTGCGGATGTACCGGGACCCGGTCGCCGTCGCCCGCGAGTGGCGGCAGCTCGCCGAGGCCAACAAGTGGTCCATCCGCGACCTGGTCATCAACACCGGCAACCGGCAGACCTTCGTCGGCTCCCCGGCCACCGTCGCGCAGAGCATCGACGACTTCGTGCAGGCCGACGCCGCCGACGGCTTCATCCTGGTCCCGCACATCACGCCCGGCGGCCTCGACCCCTTCGCCGACAAGGTCGTCCCGCTGCTCCAGGAGCGGGGCGTGTTCCGCGCCGACTACACGGGTACGACCCTGCGCGACCACCTCGGCCTCGCCCACCCCGACGCCGCCGCGCACGCCCCGGCCGAGCGGGCCGCGTCCTGAACGGGCGGCCGCGCACCCCCGTGCGGCCGCGGTCGTCACCTCCCCCGTAGGTGACGACCGCGGCCGCTTCCCCGCTCCCCCCGGCGCCGGACCGTGGCCGCAGCCGTCCCTGTGCCGTGACCGGCACACGACCGCCGTCGCTCCCGGGCCCCCACCCGGAGCGCGAACGGACGCGGACGGCGCGACGGCGGCCCTGACGGGCCGGACCCGGGCGGCGCCGTCGTCCGGCGCGCCGCCGCCGTCCGCCGCGCGAGCGGGCAGAGGCGTCGGGTCGTGCGCCCAGCCTGCCCGTCCGCCGGGGCCGGGCGCCTGAGTCGGGGGCTACTCAAGTCGCCCTGTATCAAACCTGAGTACGCGCGCTCTGCATGATGTGAGGACTTACGAGCAGGACGCCGAGACGCTTCAGCCGCCCTGGCCGTTCACCGGCCGGGAGGAGGAACTGGAACTGGTCCGCGGATCGTCGGCCGCCGGCCGGCCCGGCATCGTGGTCACCGGACCGGCCGGCCACGGCAAGACCCGGCTGATCACCGAGGCGGTCCGGGGCACCGAGCACGCCCTCGTCACCGGCACCCCCGAGGCCCAGGGCCTGCCCTTCGCGGCCTTCGCCCACCTGCTGCCCGACACCGTGTCCCTGCACCACGCGGTACGGACGCTGTCCGGCGTACGGCTCCTCGTCGTGGACGACGCCCATCTGCTGGACGAGGCCTCCGCCGCCCTCGTGCACCAGCTCGCCGTGCACGGCCGGACCCGGCTCGTCGTGGCCGCGGTGGACGGCGTGCCCGCGCCCGCCGCGGTGTCCCGGCTGTGGACCGGCGAGCTGCTGCCCCGGCTGGCCCTCGGGCCGCTGCCCTGCGAGGACGTCGCCCGGCTGCTCGGCGCGGCCGGTCTCGAACCGCTCACCGTGCGCCGGCTGCACCGGATGTGCCGGGGCGATCTGCGGCTGCTGCGCGACCTGGTCGCCGCGCTCGGCCCGGCCGGGCGGCTGCATCCCGTGGCCGGCACCGAGGAGCGGGCCTGGCGCGGCGCGCTGCCCGTCACCGCGGCGGTGCGGGAGCGGCTCGCGCCGGTGCTGGACCGCTCCCACCCCGGGGAACGGGACGTTCTCGAGCGCCTCGCGTTCGCCGAGCCGCTGCCGTTGCCGCTGGACGACCTCGAACCGGCGGCCCTGGACGCCCTGGAGACTCTCGAGGCGGACGGACTGGTCCACGTCGACGACGACACCGGCGACGTCGCCCTCGCCCACCCCCTGCACGGGCCGGCCCTGCGCGCCACGACCGGCAGGCTGCGCGCCCGGCGGCTGTCCGGCGCGCCGGTGCCGTACGGCCCGGCCCTGGAGGCCGAACGCAGGCTGCTCCTGCGGTGCATGGAGCAGCTCGACGTCCGCCCGGCCCCGGCACCGGTGGGGGAGTGGCTGGTCGCGGAGGGCGCTTACCTGCCGGCCGGGTACGCCGCCGTCCGCGCCCGCTTCGCGCGGCTGCGCGGCGAGCTGCGGGACGCCGCGGCGTGGGCCCGGGAAGGGCTGAGGCAAGCACCGGGGCACGCGGCCTGCCTCGCGGAACTCCGCCTGGCGCAGGGCGAGGTGGGGGACGGCAGCGGTGACGACGCGTTCGGCCGGTACGACGCCGTACGCCTCGGCGCGCCCGAGCGGGTGCTCGGGCGGCTGCCGGCGGGCAGCGTGTTCGCGCGGCACGCGGAGGCCCTGGCGCGGGGAGACGGAGCCGGTCTGGACCGGGTCGCCGAGGAGCTGGAGGAGCGCGGGTTCCTGCTGTTCGCGGCCGAGGCGCGGGCGCAGGCCGTGCGGGCGCACCGGGATCCGCGGGCCGCGCGGGTCTCCCGCACCCGGGCGGTCGCGCTCGCGCGGCGCTGCCAGGGCGCCCGCACACCGGCGTTGGCGGGACTCGTCCTCGGCGAACTCACGGCCCGGCAGCGGCAGATCGTGGCGCTGGCGGCGTCCGGGCTGAGCAACCGGGAGATCGCCGAGCGGCTGACGCTGTCCGTGCGGACGGTGGGCAACCATCTGTACAGCGCCTACAGCCGTCTCGGGACCGGTGACCGCGGCGCCCTGCCCTGGCTGGTGGACTCCCCGGAGCGCGCGTCGGCGTGACCCGGCCTCAGGCCGCCCCGAACGCCGCGAACGCCCAGCCCGTCGCCTGGTGGACCGAGTCGCCGGGCAGCGCGGTGCGGGCGTCCCGGAGCGCCTCCGCCAGCGACAGGCCCGCGTCCAGGCCCTTGTGGAGGGCGAGCATCAGCGGCACCACCGCCGCGTCGTTGACCGGCGCGCTGCTCGCCACCACCCCGGCCGTGCCCAGCGGCAGCAACGCGGTGACCAGGCCGAGGAGTTCGTCGGCGCCTACGGAGGCGAGGCGGGCGGTGTCGCAGCTGGAGAGGATGATCCGGTACGGGCTGCGGGCGAGCCGCTCGAAATCGTGCACGATCAGCGGGCCGTCGGCCATGCGCAGGGCGGAGAACAGCGGGCTGTCGGCGCGGAACGTGCCGTGCGCCGCCAGATGGGCGAGCGCCGCACCGTCGAGGTGCTCCAGGACGCGCGGGACCTGGGCGTCGTCCCCCTCCAGGACCGTCGCGGCGCCGTACCGGCCGGCCAGTTCCGGCACCTCGGCGCCGCCGGTCGCCAGCCCCGGTCCGCGCACCAGCACCTGCCGGCCGCCCGGCGGCGGCTCGGTCTCGCGGGCCCGCAGCCAGCTGCCCGCCGACGGGGAGACGGTGAGCACCCGGTCCCGCAGCGCGGGCAGCAGCGCCCACGGCACCCGGTGCAGCGCCCCCGGCGGCACGATCACCAGGGGCCCCGGGCCCAGATGGTCCGCCGCCTCGCCCAGCAGCAGCTCCTGCAGCCGCAGCCCGGCGGCCTCCACCAGCGGCAGCCGGGCCTCGGCGCCGGGGTGCGCCAGGCGCCGCAGCCCGGCCTGAACGTACTCGGCCTCGGCGACCGCCCCGGCGAGCGGACCGCCGGTGAACCGCCGGACCCGGCCCTGCCCGCACAGCAGGACGTGCACCCGCCCGTCGACCACGGCGAGTTCCACCAGCCGCGCCTCGCCGAGCCGGTCCAGCAGCCGGGCCACCTCGAAGCCGTCGCCCGCGTGCGGGGCGGAGCCGCGCATGCGGTGGATGCGGGAGCGGATCTCCCGCTCCAGGCGCCGCTGTTCGCGTTCCAGCGCCGGCACCGGACGGCCCTCCATCCGGGCCTCCTCGGCCCGGGCGGCGATCTCCCGGTAGGCGGTCAGCACACTGAGCAGCTCCGGGTCGGCGGGCGGCCGGGTGGGCGGCGCGGACAGCACGGTCGCCCGCCACCGCTCGCTCCACTGCAGCAGCCGCCGCGGTGAGCCGTGGGCGAGGCTCACCTCCTGGGCGAGCGCGGCCAGTTCGGCGCCCTGCGCGGTGGCGTGCGCCCGCAGCTCCGAGGCGCCGAGCGTCGTGCGGTGGTCGTCCAGCACGTCCAGACCGCGCCGGCACGCCTCCAGCACGCCCCGCCGGGACCCGGCCGCGCGCGCCCTGAGGGCCTGTGCCGCCCAGCCCGTCACCCGATACGGCGGGGGCCCGCCGTACCGGCTGCGCGCGGCGACCGCCAGATGCCGTTCGGCGTCGGCCGGCCGGCCCAGCGCGAGCGCGATCCGACCCGCGAGCAGCGACGCCTCCGGTGCGGCCGGCGAGCCGAACGAGGCCAGCTTCTCCGCGACCGCCGCCGCGTCCGCGACCAGCCGGCCCGAGCGGCGCCCCGCCGCCGCCCGCGCCTCGAGCAGCACCAGCCGGGCATGGGTCTCCCACCACGGCCGACGCTGCGCCGCGAACAGCCGTACGGCGACGGCGGCGCGGGCCGCCGCGGTGTCCGGGTCCCGGGCCGAGCGGGCGGCCCGCGCGGCGGCCAGCAGCAGTTCGGCCTTCCGGGTGGACTGGCCGCCGATCCCGTCCAGCAGCGCGATCGTGGCGTCAGCCTCGGCCAGCGCCTCCGGGGCGAGCCCGGCCGCCATCAGCACCTCGCAGCGGCGCAGCGACAGCATGTAGGTGGGGGTGCCGAGTTTGGCGTACCGCTCCTCGGCCTCGTCCAGCAGCCGCAGCGCCGCCGGGATGTCACCGGAGCGGAACGCGGCGAGCCCGCGGCTCTCCACCGCGTCGGCCTTGTCGTGCTCCTGGCCGGTGGTGTCCCAGAGCCGTTCCGCCGCCGTGAAGTCGGCGACCGCCCGGTCCACCGCGCCGAGCGCGAGATGGACGGTGGCCCGCAGCGTCAGCGCCCGCGCGGTCCAGATGTCGTCGCCGGCCTGCCGCAGCACGGGCAGCGTCCGGCGCACGTCCTCCAGCGCCTCGCGGTGACGGCCCAGCACCCACCAGACGTACGCCCGCCGGAACAGCACCCGGGCGCGGGTGTGCCCGCTGCCCCGCGCCACCCCGCGCTCGAAGGAGGCGAGCCCCTGCCGTGTGCGCCCCGCGTGCACCAGTGCGACCCCGAGCGTGGCGAGCACATCGGCCTCGCGGTCGGCGGAGTCGGCGCGTGCGGCCAGGTCCCGGGCCCGCCGCAGATGCCGCAGCGCGATCCGCAGGTCGCCGAAGTCCCGCTGCCAGATGCCGAGGACCTGGTGGGCGACGCTGGCGTGCAGCGGCGGCGGGGCGGCCCGCAGCACCTGCTCCGCGCGGGACCGGGCCGCGCCCGGGTCGGCGAACACCAGGGGCAGAAGTTCGAGGACCGAGTCGCTTGCCGCCGTCACGTGTCGCATCGTAGTGGCCACCTGTATCAGACGGCGGCCCCCCGGCTCTCACTGTCGAACGCCGTCGTCAGGGGGAGGACAGGTCATGGCACCACAGCGGTTCCACGAGCAGTTTCAGCACATCCAGCGCTCGATGCCGGACGTCTCCCTGGCCATGGGCCCGGACGAGGACGCCCACTTCCTGTACGAGAAGGGGGTCGTCCTGGCCCGGGACGGCGAGGAGGCCCGCGTCGTCGAGGACACCGTGCGCGCCCACTTCACCGCGACCGACGGGCTGGACGCGGACCACGTCCGGCGCGACGGCCCGCGGCCCGGCCGCACCGGCGTCACCCGCATCCGCGTCGGCGACCCGGCCGCCGGCGACGACGCCGTGCCGCACGCGCTGCGCGCCCTGCGCGAGGCCGAGGACCGCCGGGGCCGCCGGCTGGTGAGCCGCAACCACGTGGTGCACATCGCCGTCAACGCCTGCCCCGGCGACGAGCCGGTGCCGGTCGCCCGCACCCAGCCGGCCAACCCGGCCCCCGCGGAGGGCGGTGCCGACGCGGACGGCGCCGCCCGCGTCCTCGTGATCGACACCGGACTGGTCCACGACCACGCCTCCTACCCGCTGCTCGCCCGCACCACGGGCGACCCCGAGGCGGCCGAGACCGACGCGGACGGGGTGCTGCGTCCGTACGCCGGCCACGGCACGTTCATCGCGGGGATCCTCGCGGCCGTCGCGCCGGGCACCGCGATCACCGTGCGCGGCACCCTGAACGACGCCGGGGCCGTCCTGGAGTCCGAGTTCGGCGCCCGGCTCTTCGAAGCGGTCGACCAGGGCGGCTGGCCCGACATCATCAGCCTCTCCGCGGGCACCACCACCGAGGGCGGCGACGGCCTGATCGGCCTGGAGGCGTTCATGGGCGAACTGCGCGAGCAGCGCACCCTGCTGGTGGCCGCGGCCGGCAACAACGCCGGCGACACGCCGTTCTGGCCCGCCGCCTACGCCGCCCTGCCCGAGTACGGCGACAGCGTGCTGTCGGTCGGCGCGCTGCGCGCGGACGGCGACGGCGAGGCCTGCTTCAGCAACCACGGGCCCTGGGTGCGGGTCTTCGCCCCCGGCGAGCGCCTCACCAGCGCCCTCACCGGCTTCGGCACACCGGTGCCGTACGTCTACCAGCACTCCACCTACGACGCCTGCCGGTTCGGCTACGACTACGCCTGCACCTGCCGGTTCCCGCGCCACACCGGCGTGCTGAGCGAGGGCCGGGAGAGCACCGGCGCCAAGCCGGACCAGGTGATGTTCGACGGCCTCGCCCAGTGGAGCGGGACCTCCTTCGCCACGCCGGTCGCCGCCGGCCTCGTCGCCGCCCGGATGACGGCGCACGCGGAGCGCGATCCGCGCACGGCGCTCACCCGGCTGCTCGCGGAGGGCACCGGCACCGCCGAGGTGCGCGGGGCGCGCGTCCCGGCGCTCCGGCCGCCCACCTGGCGCCCGGTCCCGATCGTGGCCCCGGCCGTGCCCGCGTGAGGGCGGGAACCCTCCACCCCACGGCGTACCATGACGAGCCGTACACGAGGGGTGGAGCCGTGGACCGAACAGAGGTCGGCGCGCTCGTCCGGTCCGCCGTCGACGGGGACGCCGCGGCCTGGAAGGCGCTGGTGGAAGGGATGAGTCCGCTGGTGTGGTCGGTGGTGCGCGCGCACCGGCTCTCCGAGGCCGACGGGCACGAGGTCTACCAGACCGTGTGGTTCCGCTTCGCGCAGCACCTGGGCCGCATCCGCGAACCCGACAAGGCCGGTTCCTGGCTGGCCAGTACGGCCCGCCACGAGTGCCTGAAGGTGCTCAAGAGCCTGACCCGGCTGACCCTGACCGACGACCCGCGGGTGCTGGACCGGGCCAGCGACGACCGGACCCCCGAGGAGACGCTGATCGAGTCGGAGGACGAGGCGGACCGGGCCGAGCGGGTCCGCCGCCTCTGGCAGGAGCTGGACGGACTGGGGGAGCGCTGCCGGCAGTTGCTGCGCGTGCTCGTCTCCTCCCCGCCGCCCAGCTACGGGGAGATCTCGGCCGCGCTCGGCATCGCGGTCGGCAGCATCGGCCCCCTGCGCCAGCGCTGTCTGCGCCGGCTGCGGGACCGGATGGACGCACGGGGTGCGGCATGAACGAGGACGAACGGTTCCCGGAGGCGGACCCGGTGGACGACGAGCGGGCGGACGCCCTGCTGGAGCGGGAGCTGCGCCAGGCGGCCGCGGTCCTCGACCCGGTCCCGGAGGCGCTGCGCCAACTGGCGCTCGACGCTTATGCGTTGCACGACCTGGACGCGCGGATCGCCGAGCTGACCTTCGACTCGCTGGTGGACGCGCTGCCGGTCAGGGGGGTGACGGACGCGCCGCGGATGCTGACGTTCAGCGCGGGCGAGGTCACCGTCGACGTCGAGGTCACCGAGGACGGGCTGATCGGCCAGGTGCTGCCGCCCGGGTCCGCGCGGATCGAGGTGCTCGGCGGCCCGCGGACCGCCCGTCCGGTCCCGGTCGACACCCTCGGCCGCTTCACCAGCGACACCCCGCCGGCCGGCCCGTTCGCCCTCAGGCTGCGGACCGGCACGGAGGTGATCGTCACGGAGTGGCTGCGGGCGTGAGACGGGCTGTCTGAGCGCCCGCGGACCCGGTCAGCGGACCCAGGTCACCGGCAGCGTCTGCGGGCCGCGGATCATCGTGCGGTGCCGCCAGCGCACCTCCTCGGCCGGCACCGCGAGCCGCAGCCCGGGCAGCCGGTCCAGCAGGGTGTCCACCAGCAGCTCCGTCTGCAGCCGGGCCAGCAGCGTGCCGGTGCAGAAGTGCGGGCCGTTGCCGAAGGCCACGTGCGGGTTCGGGTCGCGGTCGGGGTCGATGCGGTCCGGGTCGGGGAAGACGGCCGGGTCCCGGTTGGCGGCGAGATAGGAGACGTACACCGGCTCGCCCGCCGCGATCCGCCGCCCGGCGATCTCCACGTCCTCCAGCGCGATCCGGGCGAGCCCGACCGAGCTGCGGTGCGGGATCCACCGCAGCAGCTCGTCGAGCACGGCACCGCGCGCCTCGGGATGCGTCAGCATCCGCTCCATCAGCTCCGGCCGGGTCAGCAGCAGGTACAGCATCTGCCCGCAGTTGTGCGTGACGGCCTCGCCGCCGATCTGCAGCGGTCCGGCCAGCCCGACGGCCTCCTCCTCGCTGATCTCGCCGCGTGCCACGGCCCCGCCGAGCATCGTGTACACGTCGTCGCCCCGGCCGTCGGAACGGGCCCGGACGATCGTCCTGATCCACCCGTACAGGCCGTCCTTGGCCCGGCCGGCCGCCTCCGCCCCGTTGGTGGAGATGATCTCCCGGGTCCAGGCGTGCACCTGCGCCCGGTCGGCGGCGGGCACGCCCATGACCTCGCTGACGACGCTGAGCGGGAACGGCTCCAGCACCCGCTCGACCAGATCGGCCGGCGGCCCGTCGCGTACGACGTCGTCCACCAGCTCGTCCAGGATCTCCTGCGCGCGGGGCCGCAGCCGTTTCATGGCGCTCACAGTGAAGGCGCCGGCGACCGGCTTGCGCAGCCGGTTGTGGTCGGGCTGGTCGGCCCAGGCGAGCGAGCCGGGGCGGGGCGCGAAGTTCGGTGCCATGCGGGTCACCTGACGCCGCGTCACCTCGGCGCGGCTGAACCGCGGGTCGTTGGTGATCCGTTTCACGTCGTCGTAGCGGGTCGCCAGCCACGCCCAGCCCTCGCCGAACGGCAGCCGGATCCGGGTCAGCGGACCCTCGCGCATCAGGCCGGCGAGCACCGGGTCGAAGTCCGTCCCGTCCAGGTCGGGGGTGGGCCAGTCCCGTACGGGCGGGGCCTGGCCGGTGAGCGTGATCTCCTCGGTCATGCGCACCACCTTGGTACGGGCGCCCGCGGCTGTCCTGCGGGCGTAGGCCAGAGGGAGGGCCGGGTGCGCCTACCGGGGGGCCGCGTCCACCAGCGCGGCCAGTGCGCCGGCCAGGCGGTCGAGACCGGGCCCCGCGGCCCCGCCCGGCTCGGGCATGTAGGTGTCCCGCCTGATCTCCACCATCACGGCGGCGACCCGGACGTCCGCGCCGTAGAACTCCAGCGGCACGTACGTCCCGGCGAACGGGCTGTCCAGGCCGGTCCCCCCGGCGTCCGCGAACGCCGCGCGGGCCGCTTCGGCGAGCCACGCCGGGGTGTGGAAGGCGTCCGTGCCCAGGCACACCGGCGGGCGCGGGCCGGCGCCGTGCAGTTCGTAGGGCAGCGGCTCGGTCGGATAGGAGTGCACGTCGATGATCACGGCCCGGCCGGTCGTGGCCAGCCGGCCGGCGACCGCCTCGGCCATGGCGCGCGCGTACGGCCGGAAGTACCGCGCCAGCAGCGGCTCCGGGTTGGTGTCCGCGGGCCGCAGCTCGCCCCGGTGCGTGGTCCGCGTGTACACGGCGCCCATGCCGACGGCCGCCATCTCCTCCCGCTCGTCCGGGAACCGCTCGGGATCCACGACGAGCCGGGACAGCCGGTTCACGAACCGCCACGGCCTGACCCCGGCGAGTTCGGCGGCCCGCTCGGCGAGTTCGGCGGTGTGCGCGTCGGTGATGTGGTCCAGCTCCCGCTCCAGCGCGGCGTCGTCCAGCACGATCCCGGCCCGCACGTCCGCCGGGACGGTCCGCGCGGAGTGCGGCACGTGCAGCAGCACGGGCGAGCGGGGATCACCGGGCAGCAGGGCGAAGGAGGACACGGGCGGCTCCGGGAGAGGGGCGGGGCGGTACGGACACGGCTCCGCCCCGGCCGGGGTGGCCGGCCGGGGCGGAGGTGCGCTCACGCGGGTGGCTCGGGCGCCGTGCGCGCCCGCGCCGGGGTCACCGGCCCAGGGACGCCAGGGCCTCGTTCCAGGTGGCCGACGGGCGCATCACCGCGTCCGCCTTGGCCTGGTCGACCTGGTAGTAGCCGCCGATGTCGGCCGGCTTGCCCTGGACGGCGATCAGCTCGTCCACGATCTTCTGCTCGTTCGCGGCGAGGGTCTCGGCGAGCGGCGCGAAGGCCTTCGCCAGGTCGGCGTCGTCGGTCTGCCGGGCCAGCTCCTGCGCCCAGTACAGGGACAGGTAGAAGTGGCTGCCGCGGTTGTCGATGCCGCCGACGCGCCGGGTCGGGGACTTGTCCTCGTTGAGGAAGGTCGCCGTGGCGCGGTCGAGGGTGTCGGCGAGGACCTTGGCGCGGGTGTTGCCGGTCGCCTCCGCGTACTGCTCGAAGGACGGGACGAGCGCGAAGAACTCGCCGAGCGAGTCCCAGCGCAGGTAGTTCTCCTTGACCAGCTGCTGGACGTGCTTGGGCGCGGAGCCGCCGGCGCCCGTCTCGAACAGGCCGCCGCCTGCCATCAGCGGGACGACCGACAGCATCTTGGCGCTGGTGCCCAGCTCCAGGATGGGGAACAGGTCGGTCAGGTAGTCGCGCAGCACGTTGCCGGTCACCGAGATGGTGTTCTCGCCGCGCCGGATGCGCTCCACCGACAGCTTGGTGGCCTCCACCGGGGGCAGGATCCGGATGTCCAGGCCCTCGGTGTCGTGCTCCGGCAGGTACTGCTTGACCTTCGCGATGAGCTGCGCGTCGTGGGCGCGGTTCTCGTCCAGCCAGAACACGGCCGGGTCGCCGGTGGCGCGGGCACGGGTGACGGCCAGCTTGACCCAGTCGCGGATCGGGGCGTCCTTGGTCTGGCAGGCGCGGAAGATGTCGCCGGCCGAGACGGCCTGCTCGATCACGACGTTGCCGGCCTGGTCGACGAGGCGGACCGTGCCCGTGGTGGGGATCTCGAAGGTCTTGTCGTGGCTGCCGTACTCCTCGGCCTTCTGCGCCATGAGGCCGACGTTCGGGACCGAGCCCATGGTGGACGGGTCGTAGGCGCCGTTGGCGCGGCAGTCCTCGATCACGGCCTGGTAGACGCCGGCGTAGGAGGAGTCCGGCAGCACCGCGAGGGTGTCGTGCTCCTGGCCGTCCGGGCCCCACATGTGGCCGGAGGTGCGGATCATGGCCGGCATCGAGGCGTCCACGATCACGTCGGAGGGCACGTGCAGGTTGGTGATGCCCTTGTCGGAGTCGACCATCGCCAGGGCCGGGCCCTCGGCCAGCTCGGCCTCGAAGGAGGCCTTGATCTCGGCGCCCTCGGGCAGGGACTCGATGCCCTTGAGGATGCCGCCCAGACCGTCGTTCGGGGTCAGACCGGCGGCGGCGAACGTCTCGCCGTACTGCGCGAACGTCTTCGGGAAGAAGGCGCGCACCACGTGACCGAAGATGATCGGGTCGGAGACCTTCATCATCGTGGCCTTCAGGTGCACGGAGAACAGCACGTCCTCCTGCTTGGCGCGGGCGACCTGCGCGGTGAGGAACTCGCGCAGCGCGGCGACGCGCATCACGGAGGCATCGACGACCTCGCCCTCGAGGACGGGCACGGACTCGCGCAGCACGGTCGTCGAGCCGTCGTCGCCCTTGAGCTCGATGCGCAGCGTGCCGGGCTCGGAGATCACCACGGACTTCTCCGTGGAGCGGAAGTCGTCCACGCCCATGGTCGCCACGCTGGTCTTGGACTCGGCGGTCCAGGCGCCCATGCGGTGCGGGTGGGTCTTGGCGTAGTTCTTCACCGAGGCCGGGGCGCGGCGGTCTGAGTTGCCCTCGCGCAGGACCGGGTTGACGGCGGAGCCCTTGACCTTGTCGTACCGCGCGCGGATCTCGCGCTCCTCGTCGGTCTTCGGGTCGTCCGGGTAGTCCGGCAGCGCGTAGCCCTTGCCCTGCAGCTCGGCGATAGCGGCCTTCAGCTGCGGGATGGACGCCGAGATGTTCGGCAGCTTGATGATGTTGGCCGCGGGCGTCTTGGCCAGCTCGCCCAGCTCGCCCAGCGCGTCCGGGATGCGCTGGTCCTCGTTCAGGTACTCGGGGAAGACGGCGATGATGCGCCCGGCCAGCGAGATGTCACGCGTCTCCACGGGCACACCGGCCTGCGAGGCGTACGCCTGGATCACCGGCAGGAACGAATGCGTCGCCAGGGCCGGGGCCTCGTCTGTGTAGGTGTAGATGATGGTCGAGTCAGTCACCGGGTGCTCCGCTCCACGTCTGCAACATTGCTCGACATCAAGATATCTCGTGACGGGGCCCGGCTCGAACGGGGTCCCGGCCGGACAGCGCGCCGCGCCGCCCCGGCCGCGCGCCACCGCGGACGCGGTGACAAGCGATCACCCGCCGGCCATGGGCGGTCGTCACGGAACCGGGCGCCCGGCCTCTTCGGGCCCGGCGACGGCACCTGCCGCGTGCGTGCGCCGCCCCTCGGCGTGGCGGCCCCCGCGCCGCTGCGGTCAGCCGTCACGAGGGGGACCGCTCCCGGGCCCCGCCCGTCAGCTCCCGTTCGATCCAGCGGCAGATCACGGCCACCACGTACACCTGCTCGGCCCGGGTCAGCTCCCGGCCCCGCGGGATTCCGTGCCGGCGCTCCAGGCAGCCCCGGCAGCAGGTGGCGGTCGCGTGCTGGGCGACGAAGACCGGATGCCCCCGGTACGGCGTCTGCCTGCCGTCCTTGTACGGCGCGGCCGGCGCCAGCCGCCGGGCGATCAGGTCGTACGCGTGCCACCGGATCGTCGCCGGGCCCTTCAGCTCGGCGGTCGCCCGGTCCCGGCCGCGCAGGTGGAACCCCGCCCGGAACGGCTCCCGGGCGAGGGCGTCGAGCCGCTGGTCGAGCCGGGCGGGATCGGCGGAATCGAGGCGGGAGGGATCGGTGGAATCGGTCATACCGCTCCGAGCCTAGTGTGCTGCGCCAGAAATCACGAGGGTTAGTTGGTACCTTCTTTCCGTGGCGCATCGAGGTCCTGCTGCTGTGGAGATCGTTCTTTCCGA
>NZ_JBIDAL010000012.1:0-272882 GCF_043202415.1 Streptomyces sp. NPDC048192 | reverse complement strand
TCCTCGGAAAGAACGATCTCCACAGCAGCAGGACCTCGATGCGCCACGGAAAGAAGGTACCAACTAACCCTCGTGATTTCTGGCGCAGCACACTAGGCCGTCGCCGGCCCGGCCTACGACCCTTCCCCGCTGTCCGCTGACGCCTGCTCCACCAGCGGGATGATGCGCAGGGGAACCGGGTTCTCCATGACGATCGCCGTGGAGGCGCGGACGATGCCGTCGAAGCCGACGACCCGGTCGATGACGCGCTGGAGGTCGGCGTTCGAGCGGGCCACCAGGCGGCACAGCATGTCGCCCGTGCCGGTGGTGGTCAGGAGTTCCAGGACCTCCGGGACGGTCGCCAGGTGCGCCCGGACGTCGGGGCCCTGGCCCTGGCGGATCTGGAGTGTCGCGAACGCCGTCACCGGATAGCCGAGGGCCGCCGGATCCACCTGCGGGCCGAAGCCGCGGATGACCCCGTTCGACTGGAGCCGGTCCAGCCGCGCCTGCACCGTGCCCCGCGCGACCCCCAGCCGCCGGGACATCTCCAGCACGCCGATGCGCGGCTCCCGGGCGAGGAGCACGATGATCCGCCCGTCCAGCCGATCGATCGCCACAGCAACCTCCAGGGTGGGCATCCTGTACAGAAACACCGCCGAAACGGCCGTACCGCTGAGCAGTTTGCCCAGTGAATACGCGAACTATTGCGCACCTTGCAGAGCCGGGCCACCCTTCCGCTATGACGCAGACCACACACCACACTCCCGACACCGCACGGCAGGCCGACCCCTTCCCGGTCAAGGGAATGGACGCGGTCGTCTTCGCCGTGGGCAACGCCAAGCAGGCGGCGCACTACTACTCCACCGCCTTCGGCATGCGGCTCGTCGCCTACTCCGGACCGGAGAACGGCAGCCGCGAGACCGCCAGTTACGTGCTTGAGAACGGCTCCGCCCGGTTCGTGTTCACCTCGGTGGTCAAGCCGAGCAGCGACTGGGGCCGCTTCCTCGCCCGGCACGTGGCCGAGCACGGCGACGGCGTCATCGACCTGGCCATCGAGGTCCCCGACGCGCGGGCCGCCCACGCCTACGCCGTCGAGCACGGCGCGACGTCCGTCGCCGAGCCGTACGAGCTGAAGGACGAGCACGGTACCGTCGTCCTCGCCGCGATCGCCACCTACGGCGAGACCCGCCACACCCTGGTCGAGCGCACCGGCTACGACGGCCCCTACCTGCCCGGTTACACCGCCGCCAAGCCGATCGTCGAACCGCCCGCCCAGCGCACCTTCCAGGCGATCGACCACTGCGTCGGCAACGTCGAGCTCGGCAGGATGGACGAGTGGGTCGGCTTCTACAACAACGTCATGGGCTTCACGAACATGAAGGAGTTCGTGGGCGACGACATCGCCACCGAGTACTCGGCGCTGATGTCCAAGGTCGTGGCCGACGGCACGCTGAAGGTGAAGTTCCCGCTCAACGAGCCCGCCATCGCCAAGAAGAAGTCCCAGATCGACGAGTACCTGGAGTTCTACGGCGGCCCCGGCTGCCAGCACATCGCGCTGAACACCAACGACATCGTCCAGACGGTGCGCACCATGCGCGCGGCCGGCGTCGAGTTCCTCGACACCCCGGACTCCTACTACGACACCCTCGGCGAGTGGGTCGGTGACACCCGGGTGCCGGTGGAGACCCTGCGCGAGCTGAAGATCCTCGCCGACCGCGACGAGGACGGCTATCTGCTGCAGATCTTCACCAAGCCGGTCCAGGACCGGCCGACGGTCTTCTTCGAGATCATCGAACGGCACGGCTCCATGGGCTTCGGCAAGGGCAACTTCAAGGCCCTGTTCGAGGCGATCGAGCGCGAGCAGGCCAAGCGCGGCAACCTCTGACGCGGGTGCGGAACACGGCCACGGTGGGTGCGACCGCCGTGGCCGTCCCGCGTCGCGAGAGCCAGGGCCGGAGCCGGAGCCGGAACCAGAGCGTCGCGCCGTTGCGGGACCGCCGGGGTTCACACCGGTGGCCGGGAGTGCGAACCTTGTGATCATGAGCCGTATCGAAGCCCCACGCGACGAGGCGACCGGCACTCTCACCGACCGGCTCCTGGCCGGCCTGCCCGCCGAGGCCGTCCTCACCGACCCCGACGTCACCGGCGCCTACGCCCACGACATGGCGAGCTTCTGCCCGGCCGGCGCCCCGGCCGTCGTCGTGCTGCCCCGCACCGTCGAGCAGGTCCAGCACGTCATGCGCACCGCCACCGAGCTGCGCGTGCCGGTGGTCCCGCAGGGCGCCCGCAGCGGCCTGTCCGGCGCCGCGAACGCCAGCGACGGCTGCATCGTGCTGTCCCTGACCAAGATGGACCGCATCCTCGAGATCAGCCCCGTCGACCGCATCGCCGTGGTCGAACCCGGCGTGATCAACGCGACCCTGTCCCGCGCGGTCGAGGAGCACGGCCTGTACTACCCGCCGGACCCCTCCAGCTGGGAGATGTGCACCATCGGCGGCAACATCGGCACCGGCTCCGGCGGCCTGTGCTGCGTGAAGTACGGCGTCACCGCCGAGTACGTCCTCGGCCTGGACGTCGTCCTCGCCGACGGCCGGCTGCTGTCCACCGGCCGCCGCACGGCCAAGGGCGTCGCCGGCTACGACCTCACCCGCCTGTTCGTCGGCTCGGAGGGCTCGCTCGGCATCGTCGTACGCGCCGTGCTCGCGCTGAAGCCCAAGCCGCCGCAGCAGCTGGTGCTGGCCGCCGAGTTCCCCTCCGCGGCCGCCGCCTGCGACGCCGTGTGCCGGATCATGGAAACAAAGGGGCGCGAAGCGCTTCCGCAGAAGGGCGGTGGTGGGAGACGGGCGGGCGGTCACGTCCCGTCCCTCCTCGAACTGATGGACCGTACGACCGTCAAGGCGGTCAACGACCTCGCCCGCATGGGCCTGCCGGAGACCACCGAGGCCCTGCTGCTGGCCGCCTTCGACACCCCGGACCCGGCCGCCGACCTCGCCGCCGTCGGCGCCCTGTGCGAGGCCGCCGGCGCCACCGAGGTCGTCCAGGCCGAGGACGCGGCCGAGTCCGAGATGCTGCTCAAGGCCCGGCGGCTCTCGCTGACCGCGCTGGAGGCGGTCAAGGGCACGACGATGATCGACGACGTGTGCGTGCCCCGCTCGCAGCTCGCCGCGATGCTGGAGGGCGTCGAGCGGATCGCCGCCAAGTACGGCCTGACCATCGGCGTGTGCGCCCACGCGGGCGACGGCAACACCCACCCCACCGTCTGCTTCGACGCGGCGGACGACGACGAGTCCCGGCGGGCCCGCGAGTCCTTCGACGAGATCATGGCCCTCGGCCTGGAGCTCGGCGGCACCATCACCGGCGAACACGGCGTCGGCGTGCTGAAGAAGGAGTGGCTCGCCCGGGAGATCGGCCCCGTCGGCCTCGAGATGCAGCGGGCCGTGAAACAGGCCTTCGACCCGCTCGGCATCCTCAATCCGGGCAAGCTCTTCTGACCCCTGCCCCTGCTCCCAGGGACTCACTGGGCGAGCAGCTGGTCGAGCGCGTCGTCGATGCCCAGCTGCCCGCCCTCGGTCCCCGGCGGCACGGCCCGCAGCGTGCGCTCCAGCCAGGCCGACACCTGCGCGGCCGGCGCCTGGAGCAGCGCGTCCCCGTCCGGGGAGCTGAGCGCCATCAGCACGACGCTGCGCCCGTCCGACTTCGTCGGCCACACCCGGACGTCCCCCTGCCCGGACGGCCGGAACACCCCCTCCACCAGGAGGTCCCTGGCGAACGTCCAGTTGACGGGGCAGTCGGAGTTGATGTGGAAGGAGATGTGGACGGCGTACGGATCGCCGGACCGGTAGCTCAGCCTGGCCGGCACCGGGACGCTCCGCTCCGGTGACAGGACGAGCCTCATCTCCAGCTCCCGCTCCACCACGGTGTGATGCATGACCTGCGTTTCCTTTCCTCGGGGGCCGCTCGGACCGGGCCCGCGCAGAGGGAGAGCGAGCGGGGGCCGCGCCATTACGCGGGTTCGGGGAAATTTTTTTCGCCGAGGTGTGGGACACGGGTACGGCATTGCCCGGAAAGGGGTGGGTCCCGCGGGACTGGCGCTGCGGATGCCCACGGTCTGATAGATGTGGAGGCCCCCATCCCACCCCCGAGCAGATACGGGACGACGGACATGAGCGCCCCAACCCCGGCCCCAGGTGACGAAAGGCCCCGCGAGGGCTACTACCCGGACCCGTCCATCCCCGGATACGTCCGGTACTGGAACGGCGCCTCCTGGGTGCCCGGCACCAGCCGACCGGCGCCGAAGGACGGCGAACGGCTCACCCCGCCGCCCGGCGTCCGCCCCGCGGTCCCCGCCGTCGAGGAGACGGGCCCCCACTTCTTCGACGAGGACCCGCAGCCGGCCCCTTCCGCCCAGGGCGGACCGGGCGCCTGGACCTCGGAGGGCCAGGGCGGCGCGGGCGCCTGGACGTCCGACGGCCAGTCCGCCGCGGGCGCCTGGAGCACCGACGCGCACGGCGGCTCCGGGCACGCCGGGAACGGCGACCAGGGCACGGCGGCGGGCGCTGCGCAGCAGGCGGAGCCCGGTGGCCAGGGCGCCGGTGCGTCCGGCGCCGGGGCCGGTGGTCACGGCGCCGGGCAGCCCGGTGCCGGTGGGCACGGCGGTGGTGACGGGCGGGCCGCATGGGGCGCCGATCCGCGGGTGCCCGCCGCGGGCTCGACCGCACCGGGGGAGGGCGACGACCAGGATCCCGGCGGCACCTTCATCTTCCGCCGCCCGGTCCCGGGACCCGCGGCGGTCACGGACGACGGCACGATGACGTTCCGCCCGGTACCGGGCCAGGCGCGGCGGGGCGGGCGGCCCGCGTCCGGCCCGCAGACCTCCGGCGCCCCGGCCTCCGGCGCGGACCCCGCCGCCGGTCCCGGCTTCGGCCCGCACGGGGCGCCCCAGGGCCCCGGCTTCGCCGCACCCGCCGCCGGCGACGGCGCCGCGCCCGGTGGCTTCGGGCCGCAGGGCCCCGTCGGCTCCCCGGCCTCCCCGGCACCGGCCTCCCCGGCTTCACCGGCACCGGCCTCCCCGGTGCCGCCTTCCCCCGCCGACCCCGCGACGGCTTCCCCCGCCGCGGGCCCCGGCTTCGGGGCCGGGAAGGCAGCCGCCGCCCGTGCCGCCGCCGCGCAGACACCCCCGCAGGCCCAGCCCACTCCCCAGGCCCAGCCCACTCCCCAGGCCCAGCCCGCCCCGCAGGCCCAGCCCGCCCGGGCTGCCGTGGCTCCGCCGGTGCCCGCGCAGGGCGGCGCCCCGGTCACCCCGGTGACCAGCGGGCCCGGTGGTGGGCAGGCGTCCTGGGCGCAGCAGGTGCACCAGCTGGCCGGCGGCGGGGACGAGCAGCCGGTGGCGCCGTGGAAACCGCCGGTGGAGGACCCGTTCCAGGCGGCCGCCCGCCGGCAGGCAGCCGCCCGTCCCGCCGGACTCGGCAAGCGGTTCGCCGCCCGGCTGATCGACACCCTGGTCGTGGGCGCCGTGACGGCCGCCGCCGCCGTGCCGCTGGGACTGAGGGCGGCCGACCACATCCAGCAGAAGATCGACGCGGCCAGGCTGTCCGGCCGGGAGGTCACCGTCTGGCTGCTCGACGGCACGACCGGCACCAGCCTCGGCATCGTGCTCGCCGTCCTGCTGCTGGCCGGGGTCGGTTACGAGGTGCTGCCGACCGCCAAGTGGGGTCGCACCCTGGGCAAGAAGCTGCTCGGTATCGAGGTCCGGGACATCGAGGCGCACGAGCCCCCGGCCTTCGGCGCTGCGCTGCGCCGCTGGCTGGCTTACAGCGTGCCCGGGCTGCTCGGCATCGGGATCGTGGGCGTGCTGTGGTGCCTGTTCGACCGGCCCTGGCGCCAGTGCTGGCACGACAAGGCGGCCCACACCTTCGTCGCGGGCTGAGCCGGGGGAGGGGCCGGCGGAGCGCGCCCCCGGCCCCCGTCCCCCGTCCGGCGGTCCGCCGGATGCGGAGCCGGGGTGTTCGCGGTCCACTCGGGCCATGAGCAGCGAACCGCCCCCCGGCTCCGGAGAGCAGCCCCCCGAGGACGACCCGTTCAGGAAGCGGCCCCCGTCGGACCAGGGGTCGGGCTCGCCGTACGAGACCCCGTACGGCGCCGCCCAGCAGCCCCCTCCGCCGGGCGGCGGCGAGCCCCCACCCCCGGGCGGCGGCCAGCCCCCACCCCCCGGCGGCGGCCAGCCTCCCCCCTACGGCACCGGCCCCTACGGAGGCACTCCGCCCGGCACCGGCCCCTACGGAGGCGGCCCGTACGGCGGCGGGCCCTACGGCGGTGGCCCCTACGGCACCGGTCCCTACGGCGCGGGTCCCGGCGGTTATCCCAGTGATCCGCTCGCCGGTATGCCCCCGCTCGCCGACAGCGGCAGGCGGACGCTCGCGAGGATCGTCGACATGGTGCTCGTCGGCATCGTCGTCTGGCTGCTGACGTGGGCGTTCGGGGTGCGCGAGTACACCGTCGACGACAACCACGTGGAGGTCGGCCGGTCCGTGGCGCAGTCCGTCGTCGCCGCCGTGCTCTACATCGCCTACGACACGCTCATGATGAGCCGGTACGGCCAGACCCTGGGCAAGAAGTGGTTCCGCATGCGGGTGGCGAACCTCGACGACGGCGCCACCCCGTCGGTGCAGGCCAACCTGGTCCGCTCCCTGGTGCTGTGGGTGCCGTTCGCCTTCTGCTGCGCCTGCATCTGGACGGCGATCTGCGGCGGCTGGAGCTACTTCGACAAGCCCTACAAGCAGGGGCTGCACGACAAGGCGGCCAAGACGGTGGTGGTCAGCACGGGTTGAGCACCGGCGACGCACAAGAAGGCGGCGGCCGCGTGAACGTCACGCGGCCGCCGCCTTCTTGTGCCCTCGGGCATGCCCGCGGGCCGGTCACAGGGCCGTGGACACCCGCTGCTCCTGGTGCGCCTGCTCGGCGGCCCCGGCCGGCGCCCCGGTCGTACGCGCCTTCGGCAGCGGCACCGTCATCGCCACGAGCAGCCCGAGGGCCAGCGCCACCAGGGCGATGACGGCGACCCCGGCACCCGAACTCGTCTGGGACAGCAGCAGCATGGCGAGCGTCGAGAAGATCACGGTGCACGAACCGTAAACGAGCTGTGCGGCAGTCGGACGAGGCATGGCAATCGTGTCCTCGGAAGGCTTCGGGGGATTCTTCGGATGGGGCGCCACTGGTCTCTCTTCGCGTGCATGCCCGAGCCGGACGCCTGGTAAGCGTGACCTAACCCAGGGTACCGGTGCACAGGGGGCGCACGGAGTCATGGGGTGGAGGCATAGTCCGCGAGCAGATTCGTAAAGAAATCGTCCGCTGGACGTAGTGCATTCGACCCGAGCAAGTCAAGATCTGTTTTTTCCTCCCAACGTCTAGTCAAATGACGTCACTTGGCATGCGCCGAACAGGCGCAGGGGAGGAACTCAAGTGACCAGCAGATCCTGGACGTTCAGAGCGGCCGCGATCGGCGTGACGCTCGCGGCGGCCTCCGCCACGTTCGCCACGTTCGCCGTCGCGGAGGCGAGCACCCAGACCCGGCCCGCTGCCGTCAACCGGCACGACCCGGCACCGGTGAAGCAGCGGGCGCACGACCTCGACGGCCCGCTCAGCAAGACCCAGGAAGCCCAGCGCCGCGAGGCGCTCAGCCAGCTCATCTCGGGCAAGGCCAAGGCGCAGGACCGCGACGGCTCCAAGGTCGTGGCTCTCAAGAGCCGCAAGGGCAGGAGCAAGTACGTCGAGCTGAGCCGCGAGAAGACCGACAAGATCTTCACGATCCTGGTGGAGTTCGGCGACAAGACCGACCCCAGGTACGGCGGCACGCCCGGCCCGCTGCACAACCAGATCGCCGCGCCGGACCGCACGAAGGACAACTCCACGGCCTGGCAGAAGGACTACAACCAGCAGCACTACCAGGACCTCTACTTCGGCACCGGCAAGAAGACCGAGTCGCTGAAGAAGTACTACGAGAAGCAGTCCTCGGGCCGCTACTCGGTGGACGGCGAGGTCACGGACTGGGTCAAGGTCCCCTACAACGAGGCCCGTTACGGCAACAACGCCTGCGGCCAGACCAACTGCTCCAGCGTCTGGAACATAGTCAGCGACGGTCTCAGCGCCTGGGTCGCCCAGCAGAAGGCGGCCGGCAGGACCGACGCCGACATCAAGAAGGACCTCGCCCGGTACGACCAGTGGGACCGCTACGACTACGACGGCGACGGCGACTTCAACGAGCCCGACGGCTATGTCGACCACTTCCAGATCGTGCACGCCGGCGAGGACGAGTCCGCGGGCGGCGGCGCGCAGGGCACCGACGCGATCTGGGCCCACCGCTGGTACGCCTTCGGCACCGACGCCGGCGCGACCGGCCCGGCGAACAACAAGCTCGGCGGCGCCCAGGTCGGCGACACCGGCGTCTGGGTCGGCGACTACACCATCCAGCCGGAGAACGGCGGCCTCGGCGTCTTCGCCCACGAGTACGGCCACGACCTCGGCCTGCCGGACGAGTACGACACCGCGGGCGGCGACAACTCCACCGGTTTCTGGACCCTGATGTCCTCCGGCTCCTGGCTCGGCACCGGCAAGGAGTCCATCGGCGACCTGCCCGGCGACCTCAACGCCTGGGACAAGCTGCAGCTGGGCTGGCTGAACTACGACACCGCCAAGGCCGGCACCCAGTCCACGCACAAGCTGGGCCTCGCCGAGTACAACACCTGGGACAAGCAGGCCCTCGTGGTCACCCTGCCGGACAAGGCCGTCACCACCACGATCACCGAGCCCGCCGAGGGCAGGACCCAGTGGTGGAGCGGCAGCGGCAACGACCTGAAGAACACGCTGACCCGGTCCGTCGACCTGACCGGCAAGTCCTCCGCGAAGCTGGACCTGGACGGCTGGTGGGCCATCGAGGAAGGCTACGACTACCTGTACGCCGAGGTGTCGACGGACGGCGGCGCCAACTGGACCGCGCTGGACGGCACCGCGGACGGCCAGGCCCTGCCGAAGGACGGCAGCGGCAAGCCGGCGCTGACCGGCTTCTCGCAGACGCACAAGAAGCTGTCGTACTCCCTCGACGCCTACGCGGGCAAGAAGATCGACCTGCGCTTCCGCTACGCCACCGACGGCGGTGTCGCGGAGAACGGCTTCACGGCCGACGAGATCACGGTGACCGCCGACGGCGCGCCGGTCTTCTCGGACAACGCCGAGACGCAGGACGCCGGCTGGACCGCGGACGGCTTCTCCCGCATCGGCGCGTCCTTCACCAAGGACTACAAGCAGTACTACATCGCCGAGAACCGGCAGTACGTGTCGTACGACAAGACCCTGAAGGCGGGTCCGTACAACTTCGGCTTCGCCTCGCGCCCCGACTGGGTGGAGCACTACCCGTACCAGAACGGCCTGCTGATCTGGAAGTGGGACACCTCCCAGGCGGACAACAACACCAACAGCGCGAACGGCCACCCGGGTTCGGGTCTGATCCTGCCGGTCGACTCGCACCCGAAGGCGCTGAAGTGGTCCGACGGCACGCTGATGCGGGGCCGCATCCAGGCCTACGACTCGCCGTTCAGCCTGTACGGCACCGACGGCGTCACGCTGCACAAGGCGGACGTCCCGACGGTGATCAAGGCGTCGAAGGGTGTTCCGGTCTTCAACGACCACACCAGCACCTACTACGACCCGTCGAACCCCACCGCGGGTGTGCGGGTCACTGACACCAACACCAAGATCGCGATCGTCAAGGAGGCCCGGGACGGCTCGACGATCTTGATCAAGGTCGGCCCTGCGGTGAAGTAGTCCGCGTTTTCGCAGGTCAGAGACGTATCGACGGCGACCCCTTGGCGGGTCGCCGTCGATCGTGTTTAGGTGCGTCCTGTGGACCGCTTATTGACACCGACCGAAACGGGGATGTGACCGCATGGCCGCTGGAGGCTTCTGCAAGCTGCCGAACGGCGCGGTCGTGGTGGCACTGAACCTGCCCTACGACTCCGCCGGGGTGCGGGTCCTGGTGCACGCCCAGAACCGCGCCCGAGCCCTGACCAGGCTCCGCAACCTGGGGCTGCGCGCCATCTACCTGCGGGGGAACGCCGCGCCCCCGACGCCGGACGAGATCACGGCGGTGCTGCACCACCCGGACGGCCTGATATGGCGCACGGCACCGGCCGGCAACGGTGTCATGGTGAACGAGCTGTGGCACCCGATCAGGGCGCTCCTTCGCAGGTCGGCGGTGGTGCGGTAGGCGCGCTGCGCTAGCCGCTCACCACCGGCTTGCCGATGAGCTCGACCCCCGCCTCCCGCAGCTCCTCCAGCGCCCGCTCCGTCGTCTCCGGGGCGACCCCCGCCGTGAGGTCCAGCAGCACCTGGGTGCGGAAGCCCTCCCTGGCGGCGTCCAGGGCGGTGGCCCGCACGCAGTGGTCGGTGGCGATGCCGACCACGTCCACCTCGTCGATGCGGCGGGCGCGGAGCCAGTCGGCCAGCGGGACGCCGTTCTCCTCCTTGCCCTCGAAGCCGCTGTAGGCGGCCGAGTACTCGCCCTTGGAGAAGACCGCGTCGACCGCGCCGGAGGCGACGGCGGGGGCGAAGTTGGGGTGGAAGCCCACCCCCTCCGTGCCCGCGACGCAGTGCGCGGGCCAGGAGTGGACGAAGTCGGGATTGTCGGCGAAGTGGCCGCCGGGCGCGATGTGGTGGTCCCGGGTCGCCACCACATGGCGGTATCCGGAGCCCGCCGCCTGGCCGATCAGCTCGGTCACGGCGGCGGCCACGTCCGCACCCCCGGCCACCGCGAGGCTGCCTCCCTCGCAGAAGTCGTTCTGCACGTCTACGACGATCAAGGCGCGGCGCATGGTGGGTGTCCTTCGACTGTGAATGGAGTAACTGAGCCTAGAGAGTTACGGGCCCGTACGGGAGAGGGCGTCGGACGCGGAGCGGGCGGCGGTCCCGTTCTGGCTACCCGGGTCCCCTCGGCCGTACTCCGCCCTCAGACGTGCTCCGCCCTCGGACATACCCCGCCCTCAGAGGTACTCGGTGGGAAGGACGGGTTCCCCCCGGGAGAGCTGGGTCGCGGACAGCGGCAGGTTCGCGCGGGCGGCCCGGTGCCGGTCCCGGGGCACGTCCAGCGGCTCGCGGGCGACGACGTCCCCGCCCTTGACCAGCTGGACCAGCAGCTGCCGGTCGGTGAGCTCCGCCGGCACCGGCCCGGTGCCCACGACCTCCGCCTCCGCGACCCCGTCCTCGTCCAGCCGGCGCGCCGCCCACTTGCGGCCGCCGATGGAGGTCTTGCCGCCGCTGGACTTCTTCGCGACCGGCACCAGCGGCGCCCCGGGGTCGCCGGACTCGGCGCGCGCGACCAGCTTGTAGACCATGGAGCAGGTCGGGTGCCCGGAGCCGGTGACCAGCTGGGTGCCGACGCCGTACGCGTCCACGGGGGCGGCGGCGAGCGAGGCGATCGCGTACTCGTCCAGGTCGGAGGTGACGACGATCTTCGTGTTCGTGGCGCCCAGCTCGTCCAGCTGCTGCCGGACCCGGTGCGCGACGAGCAGCAGGTCGCCGGAGTCGATGCGGACGGCGCCCAGCTCGGGGCCGGCCACCTCCACCGCCGTGCGGACGGCCTCGGCGACGTCGTAGGTGTCCACGAGCAGGGTGGTGCCCCGGCCGAGGCTGTCGACCTGGGCCCGGAAGGCGTCCCGCTCGCGGTCGTGCAGCAGGGTGAAGGCGTGCGCGGAGGTGCCGACGGTCGGGATGCCGTAGCGGAAGCCGGCGGCCAGGTCCGAGGTGGTGGCGAAGCCGCCGACGTACGCGGCGCGCGCGGCGGCGACCGCGGACAGCTCGTGGGTGCGGCGGGCGCCCATCTCGATCAGCGGGCGGTCCCCGGCGGCGGAGGCCATCCGGGAGGCCGCGGCGGCGATCGCGGAGTCGTGGGTGAGGATGGAGAGGATCACCGTCTCCAGCAGCACGCACTCGGCGAAGGAACCCTCGACGCGCATGATCGGCGAGCCGGGGAAGTACACCTCGCCCTCCGGGTAGCCCCAGATGTCACCGCTGAAGCGGTAGCCCGCCAGCCACGCCAGGGTCTCCTCGTCGACGATCTTCCGCTCGCGCAGGAAGCCGAGGACGCCCTCGTCGAAGCGGAAGTTCTCCACCGCGTCCAGGACGCGCCCGGTGCCCGCCACGACGCCGTAGCGGCGTCCTTCCGGCAGCCGCCGGGAGAAGACCTCGAACACGCTGCGCCGCTCGGCGGTACCGCCCTTCAAAGCGGCCTGCAGCATCGTCAGCTCGTACTGGTCCGTGAAGAGCGCCGTCGAGGGAACGTTCACCGGCAGCCCAAGGTCCGCTGTGTTCATAGGACTGGATCGTACTCCCTTTTCGTCGGTGTGACGATTTCCGGCCTCCGTGGCAGCATGGGCTGTGTGACGTCACCCGCGCCCGTAGAGATCGAACGCCCCGAGTCGGCGGAGGAGGTCTTCGCCGTACCCGAGCCCGACGTCCCCTGGGTCACCATCGTGCACAACGACCCGGTCAACCTCATGAGCTATGTGACGTACGTCTTCCAGACGTACTTCGGCTACTCCAAGGACAAGGCCACCAAGCTCATGCTCGACGTCCACCACAAGGGCCGGGCCGTCGTCTCCAGCGGGACGCGCGAGGAGATGGAGCGCGACGTGCAGGCGATGCACGGCTACGGTCTGTGGGCCACCCTCCAGCAGGACCGGAAATGACCCGACCCCGTCCGCAGGACCGGAAGTAGCGAACTCACTTACATGCCCGGACACTTCGAACCGCTCCCCGGCGGCGGCGCGGCCGTCGCGCTCGACGCCGTCGAGATCTCGATCATCCGCTCGCTGGCCGTCCAGCTGCTGGAGCTCATCGGCCCCGGCCCCGGCGCGGACAGCCCGGAGGACCCGCTCGCGGAGCTGTTCGCCGACGGTCCGAGCGAACCGCCTGCCGACCCGGTGCTCCACAGGCTCTTCCCGGACGCCTACAGCGACCCGGAGGAGGCGCCGGCCTCGCCCGCCGAGGCCGAGGAGCGGCGAGCCCACTCCGCCGAGTTCCGCCGCTACACCGAGAACGACCTGCGGGCCGGCAAGCGGGACAACGCGCTCGCCGTGATCCGCGCCCTGGACGCGCTCGCCCCGGTGGACGAGAGCGGCGCGGTGCTGAAGCTGACGCCCCAGGACTCCCAGCGGTGGCTCGGCGCCCTGAACGACCTGCGCCTCGCGATCGGCATCCGGCTGGAGATCACCGACGAGGACGACACCGAGCTGCTCTACCGGCTCCCGGACGAGGATCCGCGCAAGCCGATGGTGATGGCGTACCTGTGGCTCGGCGGGCTCCAGGAAACCCTCGTCCACACGCTGATGCCGTAAGCCGTGATGTCGTAAACCGGGCATTTTACGGTGCACGAGTGTTCGCTCAGCGGACGCTCAAATCCGGATAACGATCCCGTCACCGTTGCGGCCTGGTTTGCCCGTTCAGCGCACCATCTGTCCGCTTCTCCCTGTGGCCTGCGCCACAATCGAGCCCTGTGATCATTGTTGCGGCCGTGATAAATCTTCACGATCGCCCGGCCGACACCACCCATGTCAGGCCGGGTGCGCCACCGAGCCGACGACCGTCGGCCAGGCAACAGCTCCAGCAATCCGGGGGGATCGAAACCCGATCCGAGGCCGAGGTGAGGCCCGGGTCGGCATGGAGAAAGGCGCACCAAAAATGACCTCAGCGCAGGTCGACCAGCATCGCGACGGCACGCAGGCCGCGGCGGCCGACAGCGAGGGCGGCGAGGGATACCAGCGCGGGCTCGGGGCCCGGCAGATCCAGATGATCGCCATCGGCGGTGCCATCGGCACCGGCCTGTTCCTCGGCGCGGGCAAGGGCATTTCCAAGGCCGGGCCGAGCCTGATCCTGGCCTACGCGGTCGCGGGCCTCGTCATCTTCCTGATCATGCGGGCGCTCGGCGAACTGCTGATGTACCGCCCGGTGTCGGGCTCGTTCTCCGAGTACGCGCGCGAGTTCATCGGCCCCTTCGCCGGCTTCGTCACCGGCTGGACGTACTGGCTGTTCTGGGTGGTCACCGGCATCACCGAGGTCACGGCCGCGGCCGCCTACATGACGTACTGGTTCGACATCCCGCAGTGGGTCTCGGCGCTGATCTTCACGGTCGTGCTGTACGGCGCCAACCTGATCTCCGTGAAGCTCTTCGGCGAGCTGGAGTTCTGGTTCTCCATGGTCAAGGTCACCGCGATCGTCGGCATGATCCTGATCTGCGCCGGCATCCTGACCATCGGCTTCTCCGACGCCGGCGACACCGCGTCCGTGAGCCACCTGTGGAGCGACGGCGGCTTCTTCCCGCACGGCGTCGGCAGCACCCTGATGACCCTGCAGATGGTCATGTTCGCCTTCCTCGCCGTCGAGCTGGTCGGCGTCACCGCGGGCGAGTCCAAGGACCCCAAGACGGTGCTGCCGAAGGCGATCAACACCGTGCCGTGGCGCATCGCCGTGTTCTACGTCGGCGCGCTGATCATGATCCTGTCGGTCGTGCCGTGGACCAACTTCCATCCCGGCGTCAGCCCCTTCGTGGCCGCATTCCAGAAGATGGGCCTCGCCGCCGGCGCCGGCATCGTGAACTTCGTCGTGCTCACCGCCGCGCTGTCCTCCTGCAACTCCGGCATGTACTCCACCGGCCGCATGCTGCGCGACCTGGCGCTCAACAGCCAGGGCCCGAAGTTCTTCACCAAGCTGACGCGCAGCGGCACCCCGCTGGTCGGCACCACGTTCTCCGCGGCGCTGATGCTGGTCGGCGTCTGGATCAACTACCAGTGGCCGGGCAAGGCGTTCGACTACGTCGTCTCCTTCGCGACCATCTCCGGCATGTGGGCCTGGATCGTCATCCTGCTCTGCCAGCTCCGCTACCGGGCCAGGGCCGACCGCGGGGAGCTGCCGCAGAGCGAGTTCCGCGCGCCGGGAGCGCCGTACACGAGCCTCTTCGCGCTGGCCTTCATCTTCATGGTGATCGTACTGATGGGTATCGACAAGGACGCCCGGGTGTCGCTTTACTGTGCTCCGCTGTGGGCCGCGATCCTCGGCGTCTCCTACTGGGTGCTCCGGCGCCGCAACCCGGACGCCGCGGCCTTCAAGAAGCGCTGACCCTCTCCGAGGACGTCCAGCCGCACGGGGCTCTCGTGGCGCCCCGTTCGCGGCTGCCGCTCAGGACGTCCGCCATGTGGGCCGTTCCGTACCACCTCTCGGTACGGAACGGCCCCCTTGCTTATCCTGACCATCATGCTGACCATCACCCAGGCCCTCGTCGACCAGATCGTCGCCCACGCGCGCAAGGACCACCCCGACGAGGCGTGCGGCGTCGTGGCGGGCCCGGCGGGCTCCGACCGGCCCGAGCGCTTCGTCCCCATGCTGAACGCGGCGATGTCCCCGACCTTCTACGAGTTCGACTCGGGCGACCTGCTCCGGCTCTACCGCGACATGGACGACCGCGACGAGGAGCCGGTGGTGATCTACCACTCCCACACCGCCACCGAGGCCTACCCCTCGCGCACCGACATCTCCTACGCCAACGAGCCCGGCGCCCACTACGTCCTGGTCTCCACCCGCGACACCGACGACCTCGGCGACTTCCAGTTCCGCTCCTTCCGGATCGTGGACGGCGAGGTCACCGAGGAGGAGGTCAGGGTGGTGGAGGCGTACTAGTCTCGCCGCTCGGACGGAAATCGTCCGGCATGCGGGATCACACTCCGGGATCCGGACCGGGAATCGATACGATGAGCCCATGGTTCTTACCGACGTGAGCGACAAGGCGCCGGGCACGCTGCTCGTGGCGCGGCTGCACGTCGACCTGTGCAGGCTGAACAGCGCCATCTGTTGATCCACCCCGCTGCGCCCGTCCGGCCGTGAGCCGCGGCGCGGCCCCGCCGCGCGCCTGACCGAACCGACGACACCTTCCGACAGGAGCCCTGAGCCATGGCCATCGAGGTCCGCATCCCGACCATCCTCCGCACCTACACCGACGGTCAGAAGGCGGTGGAGGGCACCGGGAACACCCTCGCCGAGCTGTTCGCCGACCTCGAGACCCGGCACGCGGGCATCCAGGACCGCATCGTGGACGAGGGCAAGCTGCGCCGCTTCGTCAACGTGTACCTGAACGACGAGGACGTGCGCTTCATCGACGGCATCGACACCAAGCTGTCGGACGGGGACACCGTGACGATCCTGCCGGCCGTGGCCGGCGGCATGGCCTGATCCGGCATGAGGTACGACTCTCCGCTCGCCGCGGTGGGCAACACCCCCCTGGTGCGCCTGCCGCGCCTGTCGCCGTCCCCCGACGTCCGCATCTGGGCCAAGCTGGAGGACCGCAACCCGACGGGCTCGGTCAAGGACCGTCCCGCGCTGCACATGATCGAGCAGGCGGAGAAGGACGGCCGGCTCACCCCGGGCTGCACGATCCTGGAGCCCACCTCCGGCAACACCGGCATCTCCCTCGCCATGGCGGCCAAGCTCAAGGGCTACCGCATGGTGTGCGTGATGCCGGAGAACACCTCGCAGGAGCGCCGGGACCTGCTCGGCATGTGGGGCGCCGAGATCATCTCCTCCCCGGCCGCGGGCGGCTCCAACACCGCGGTGCGCGTGGCCAAGGAGCTGGCCGCCGAGCACCCCGACTGGGTGATGCTGTACCAGTACGGCAACCCGGACAACGCGGGCGCCCACTACGCCACCACCGGCCCCGAGATCCTCGCCGACCTGCCCTCGATCACCCACTTCGTCGCGGGCCTCGGCACCACCGGCACCCTGATGGGCGTCGGCCGCTATCTGCGCGAGCACCGGCCGGGCGTGCAGATCGTCGCGGCCGAACCGCGCTACGACGACCTGGTCTACGGCCTGCGCAACCTCGACGAGGGCTTCGTGCCCGAGCTGTACGACGCCTCGGTGCTCACCACCCGCTACTCGGTCGGCTCGGCCGACGCGGTCACCCGCACCCGTGAACTCCTCCAGCAGGAGGGCATCTTCGCGGGCGTCTCGACCGGCGCCGCCCTGCACGCGGCGATCGGCGTGGGCCGCAAGGCGGTCAAGGCGGGTCAGTCCGCCGACATCGTCTTCATCGTGGCCGACGGAGGCTGGAAGTACCTGTCCACCGGCGTCTACACCGCGGCCACCACCGAGGAGGCCATCGAGACGCTGCAGGGCCAGCTCTGGGCGTAGCCCGGCGGCGCGCACCCTCCAAGCACGGCCCAGCCCCCTCTTATGAGGGGGCTAAGCCATTCCTATGGCAGGGCAAAGAATTCCTTGGGGTACTGCCGGTAGCACCCGGGTCGAGGCTACGTTCCTCCCGCACCTGACATGTCACGCTCACCCGGCGCCAGGTCAGGTGTCTGTGAGTGTCATGCTCATGACTGCGTGGTTCGCCGCCGCTTCACGCGCGTCACGGGCCTGCCAATCCAGTGCGAAACCCCACGTCAACCGGAGGCAGCACCCCATGCGTGAGTCACGCCCGAGCAGGCGGAGACGGAGTCTGCGAAGACTGGTCGCCGTCGCGTTCCCCGCCCTCGCCCTCACCGTCGCCGGTCTCGTCGCGGCCCCCACGGCCGGAGCACAGACCGCTGTCGGACACCCCCACACCACCAAGGTCACGCAGAACGCCACAGCGCTGACCGACCCCGCGCGGCAGACCTTCCACGCGACCGGCAAGGCCGGCCAGAAGGTGCCGACCGAGCACCTGTGCGGCAAGCCCTCGCCGGGCCACGCGGCCTGCTTCGCCCAGCGCCGCACCGACATCAGGCAGCGGCTCGCCTCGGCGGTCGCCGCCGCCGCGCCGTCCGGCCTCTCCCCGGCCAACCTGCACAGCGCCTACAACCTGCCCACCACGGCCGGTTCGGGCATGACGGTCGCCATCGTCGACGCCTACAACGACCCCAACGCCGAGTCGGACCTGGCGACGTACCGCTCCACCTACGGCCTGTCCGCCTGCACCAAGGCCAACGGCTGCTTCAAGCAGGTCAGCCAGACCGGCTCCACCACCCAGCTGCCGACGAACGACAGCGGCTGGGCCGGTGAGGAGATGCTCGACGTCGACATGGTCAGCGCGGTCTGCCCGAACTGCAGCATCATCCTGGTCGAGGCCAACTCCGCCAACGACACCGACCTCGGCATCGCCGAGAACGAGGCGGTCTCCCTCGGCGCCAAGTTCGTCTCCAACAGCTGGGGCGGCTCCGAGGCGTCCTCGCAGACCACCGAGGACACCCAGTACTTCAAGCACCCGGGCGTCGCGATCACCGTCTCCGCGGGTGACTCCGGCTACGGCGCCGAGTACCCGGCGACCTCCCAGTACGTGACCGCCGTCGGCGGCACCGCGCTCACCACCGCCTCCAACTCCCGTGGCTGGAGCGAGTCGGTGTGGAACACCAGCTCCACCGAGGGCACCGGCTCCGGCTGCTCGGCCTACGACCCCAAGCCGAGCTGGCAGACCGACACCGGCTGCTCCAAGCGCATGGAGGCCGACGTCTCCGCGGTCGCCGACCCGGCCACCGGCGTGGCGGTCTACGACACCTACGGCGGCTCCGGCTGGGCGGTCTACGGCGGCACCAGCGCCTCCGCCCCGATCATCGCCGGCGTCTACGCCCTCGCGGGCACCCCGGGCTCGACCGACTACCCGGCGAAGTACCCGTACGCCCACACCGGCAACCTGTACGACGTGACCAGCGGCTCCAACGGCTCCTGCTCCACCTCGTACTTCTGCACCGCCCGCACCGGCTACGACGGCCCGACCGGCTGGGGCACCCCGAACGGCACCGCCGCCTTCACCGCCGGCTCCAGCACCGGCAACACGGTGACCGTCACCAACCCCGGCAGCCAGTCCACCACCACCGGCAGCGCGGTCAGCCTGCAGATCCACGCCAGCGACAGCGCGGGCGCGGCCCTCACCTACAGCGCCTCCGGCCTGCCCACCGGGCTGTCCATCAACAGCTCCACCGGCCTGATCTCCGGCACGGCGTCCACCGCGGGCACCTACCAGGTCACGGTCACCGCGAAGGACTCCACCGGCGCCTCCGGCTCGACGTCCTTCACCTGGACGGTCGGCTCCTCCGGCGGCACCTGCTCCTCCTCCCAGCTGCTGGCCAACCCCGGCTTCGAGTCCGGCAACACCGGCTGGACCGCGTCCAGCGGCGTCATCACCAACGACACCGGTGAGGCGGCCCACGGCGGCTCGTACTACGCCTGGCTCGACGGCTACGGCTCCTCGCACACCGACACCCTGTCCCAGTCGGTGACGATCCCGGCCGGCTGCAAGGCCACGCTCACCTTCTATCTGCACATCGACACCGCCGAGACCGGCAGCACCGCGTACGACAAGCTCACGGTCACCGCCGGTTCGACCACGCTGGCGACGTACTCGAACGTGAACGCCAACTCGGGTTACGCGCAGAAGACCTTCGACCTGTCCTCGCTGGCGGGCCAGACGGTCACCCTGAAGTTCAACGGCGTGGAGGACTCCTCGCTGCAGACCAGCTTCGTCGTGGACGACACCGCCCTGACGACCAGCTGACCTGCCCGCCGAACAGGTGATCCCGCACGCGGAGGCCGTCCGCGTGCGGGATCCTTTTCGCGCCCGGGTACGTCTCATCCGCACCACCGGCCGCCCCTCACGGCCACGGCAGAAAGGCGAACCCCATGCGGCGTACGACGACCACCCTCGCCCTCTCGGCGGCAGCGCTGCTCCTCGCCGGATGCGGCTCCTCGCACAGCGGCAAGGACGACTCGAGCGCCGGCAGGGTCTCGCCCTCGCCCTCCGCACCGGCCACCCGCGGCTGCGCCCCCCTGGTGCTGCTCAAGGCCGCCGACGGCGGCCGTACCGTGTGCGTGGCCAAGGGCGGCGAGGTCCGCCTCACCCTGGACGGCACCAAGTCCCGCCCCTGGAAGCCGGTGACGGCCCACGGCAGCGTGCTGCAGGGCATCAACGCGGGCTTCGTCATCCAGCCGGGCCAGGCCTCGGCCGCCTACCGTGCGGTCGCCGCCGGCACCGAGAAACTCACGTCCTCCCGCCCGCTGTGCGCCGAGCCGACGGCGCCGGGCCAGGTGTCCTGCAAGGGGATCCAGGAGTGGACGGTCACGGTGAACGTGAAGTGATCAGCCGGCCAGGTGCCGTACCTGGTCCCACAGGACGGGGTCGACCACGCCCACCCGGCGGCGGAAGTCGCCCACCGGCACCTCGCGCAGCTCGTCGGTCTCCACGAAGCTGGGACGGCCGCGGGCGTCGCCGACCGCGCCGGGCGGCAGCGGGATCACCCCGGCCCGTTCGTCGTGGTACTTGCTGGTGATCTTGGCGACCGTGGCCCGGTTCCCGCGCACCGCCAGCACCAGACAGGGCCGGTCCTTGTTCCCGGCGCGGTCCTCGTAGGGCACGTCCGCCCACCATATGTCGCCGGGGGCCGGCCGGGCGGCCCGGCCCTCACGCGTGCCCGCGCGGCCCAGCGCACCGAGGCGCCGGCCGGCGTACCGGCGGCCGCGTCCCCAGCCGTCGACGAGCGTGGCGACCAGCGCGAGCAGTACCACCGCCGCGAGCGCCAGCCACCAGGACGTGTCCATACGACGACGTTACCGGCGCACGCCAAGGATTGCGCGCCCTCTGCGGAACCTTGTGCGCCCCTGGTCCAGCCGAACCGGTGACAGCACAGGTGAGTTCGCCCACAACGGCCCCTGGTGGAGGAGCGACCCGTGCTTTTGCGCCTTACGCTCGACGGACCGCACGACCCCCGTTTCCCGCCCTTGTGATCTTTTCCGCCAACGGAGGTTTCTGCTTCATGAAGCTCACCGTCGTCGGCTGCTCGGGGTCGTTCCCGTCCGCGGAATCGGCCTGCTCGAGCTACCTCGTCGAGGCCGACGGCTTCCGGCTGCTTCTCGACATGGGCAACGGCGCCCTGGGCGAGCTGCAGCGCCACTGCGGTCTCTACGACCTCGACGCGATCTTCCTCAGTCATCTGCACGCCGATCACTGCATCGACATGCTGGGCTATTTCGTCGCGCGCTACTACCGCCACGACGGCGGCCGCTGCGACCCGATCCCGGTCTACGGCCCCGAGGGCACCGAGCACCGCCTGACGACGGCCTACGCCGACACGCCCTCCGCCTCCTCCATGAGCGAGGTCTTCGACTTCCACACCGTCAAGCCGTCCACGTTCGAGCTGGGGCCGTTCACCGTGCACACCGAGCGGGTCCGTCATCCGGTGGAGGCGTACGCCATCCGGATCGAGCACGGCGGGCGGTCGCTGACGTACTCCGGCGACACGGGGGTCACCGAGGCGCTGGACCAGCTGGCCCGGGACACCGACCTGTTCCTGTGCGAGGCCGCGTTCACGCACGGCAAGGAGGACATCCCCGACCTGCATCTCAACGGCCGCCAGGCGGGCGAGACGGCGGCGCGGGCCGGCGCCCGGCGGCTGGTCCTCACCCACATCCCGCCGTGGACGGACCCCGGCATCAACCTCCGTGACGCACGCGAGGTGTTCGCGGGGCCGGTGGAGCTGGCCGCGCCCCGGGCGACGTACGAGATCTGAGACGCGCAGCGCGAAGGCCCCGGAACCGTGTCGGTTCCGGGGCCTTCGCGTGTGCCGCGCGGGCCGGGCTCACGCCTTGGTCAGGTCCTCGATCTCCTCCTCGGGCTCGCGGCCCGGGGTGGGGAGGTCGAACTTGGTGATGGCGAACCGGAAGACGGTGTAGTAGATCACGCCGAAGACCAGACCGATCGGGATGATCAGCCAGGGCTTGGTCGCCAGGTTCCAGTTGAGCGCGTAGTCGATGAAGCCCGCGGAGAAGGTGAAGCCCGCGTGGACGCCGAGCGCCCAGGTGATCGCCATGGACAGCGCCGTCAGCACCGCGTGGATCGCGTACAGCAGCGGCGCGATGAACATGAAGGAGAACTCGATGGGCTCGGTGACGCCGGTGACGAACGAGGTCAGCGCGAGGGAGACCATCATGCCGAGGACGGCCTTGCGGCGCTCGGGACGGGCGCAGTGCGCGATGGCGAGCGCGGCGGCCGGCAGACCGAACATCATGATCGGGAAGAAGCCGGACATGAACATACCGGCGTGCGGGTCACCGGCGAAGAACCGGTTGAGGTCACCGTGCACGACCTGGCCGGCGGCATTCTTGTAGTCGCCGATCTGGAACCAGGAGACGGTGTTGACGAACTGGTGCATGCCGACCGGGATCAGCGCGCGGTTGACCAGACCGAACAGACCCGCGCCGAACGCGCCGAGACCGGTGATCCACTCGCCGGCGTTGGAGATGCCCTCGCCGATCGGCTTCCAGACCAGCCCGAAGAAGACGCCCATGGCGGTGCCGACGAAGGCCATGATGATCGGCACCAGCCGGCGGCCGTTGAAGAAGCCGAGCCAGTCCACCAGCTTCTTGCGGTGGTAGCGCTGCCAGAGCACGGCGGCCAGCAGACCCATCAGGATGCCGCCGAGGACACCGGGGTTGTTGTACGTCGCGGCTATGTCCGCGCCCTTGGTGACCTTGGCCTCGGTGACCGGGAACGCCTTGAGTACATTGCTGTAGACGAGGAAGCCGACCAGGGCGGCCAGCGCCGTCGAGCCGTCCGCCTTCTTGGCGAAGCCGATCGCGACGCCGATGCAGAACAGCATCGGCAGATTGTCGAAGATCGCGCCACCTGCCGTGGCGAACACCGCCGTGACCTTGTCGGGCAGGTTCAGCTTGTCATGGATGTCCTGCTGGCCCAGGCGCAGCAGGATGCCCGCCGCCGGCAGCACGGCGATGGGGAGCTGCAGGCTGCGGCCGACCTTCTGCAGGCCCTGGAACAGGCCGGATCCCCGCTTCTTCGCGGGGGCCGCCGTCGCGGTGGCGGTGCTCATGATGGGTTCCTCCATCGGGTGGTGGTCTACACCACTCAGTGGTGTAGACCTGTTGTAGCACGATGAAGGCCGGATAAGGAACCGCGAAATCCGCGACGAAATCGCTACGCGCCGTGCCGGTGTGCCAGGGCCTCACGCCCTGGTGATGTCCTCGACCTCGTCCTCCGGCTCACGGCCCGGCGTCTTCAGGTCGAACGTCGTGATCGCGAACCGGAAGACCGCGTAGTAGACGACCGCGAAGCACAGGCCGATCGGGATGATCGCCCACGGTTTCGTCGCCAGGTTCCAGTTGATCACATAGTCGATCAGGCCCGCCGAGAAGCTGAAGCCGTCATGCACCCCGAGCGCCCAGGTCACCGCCATCGACACCCCGGTGAGCACGGCGTGGACGGCGTACAGCAGGGGAGCGATGAAGAGGAAGGAGTACTCGATCGGCTCGGTGATGCCGGTGACGAACGACGTCAGCGCCACCGACAGCATCAGCCCGCCGACCTCCTTGCGGCGGTGCGGCCTGGCGCAGTGCGTGATCGCCAGCGCGGCCGCGGGCAGCGCGAACATCATGATCGGGAAGAAGCCCGAGGTGAACTGGCCGGCGTGCGGGTCGCCCGCGAGGAACATGTTGATGTCGCCGTGCACCACCGTGCCGTCCGGCTTGGTGTAGCTGCCGAACTGGAACCAGACGGGCACGTTCAGGAACTGGTGCAGGCCCACCACGAGCAGCGCCCGGTTGGCTAGACCGAACACGCCCGCGCCCCACGCCCCGATGGACCGCAGCCAGTGGCCGAAGCTCTCCAGCGCACCGCCGATCGGCGGCCAGATCCACAGGCACAGTGCCGCGAACGCGATCGCCACGAACGCCATGACGATCGGCACCAGCCGCCGGCCGTTGAAGAAGCCCAGCCAGTCCACCAGCCGGGTGCGATGGAACCGCGCCCAGAAGAAGGCGGCCAGCAGTCCGATGACGATGCCGCCGAACACGCCCGGGTTCTGGAAGGTGAACGGCGTCACCGACCCCACGCCGGCCCCGGCGCTCACCTGGCAGCCGACCTGCGGGATCGCCTTCGACCCGCCGGGGCAGGCCTCCGGGAACTGGTGCAGCACCCCGTAATAGACGAGGAAGCCCGCCACCGCCGCGAGCGCGGTGGAACCGTCCGCCTTCCTCGCCATGCCGATCGCCACGCCCACGCAGAACAGCAGCGGAAGCCCGAGGGAGCCGTCGAGCAGGGCACCGCCCGCGCCCGTCATGACCTTGGAGACGGCCGTCCAGCCCAGCCCCTGGTCCCCGAACACGTCCGGCTGGCCCAGCCGGTTGAGGATGCCCGCCGCCGGCAGCACCGCGATCGGCAGCTGCAGACTGCGGCCCATCTTCTGCAGGCCCTGGAACAGGCGGTTCCAGTGCTCCCGCGCCGGACGGGCCGTGCTGTCGGCGGGCGCGCTCCCGGCACTCATGGCGTCCTCCCGGCACTCGACTCGCACGCGGTTTGGCGACCGTACCCCCTGTGGTGTAGACCAGTCGGCGGACGGTTCCGCTGTCGTGATCGCCATCATTCGGCACGTACGGCATGACCGCTCGCGAAGATGGGCCAACTGTGGGTTACTACGACCAAGCGGTTCGGATCAGGGAGAAGGAACATGGCCAGCAAGGCTGAGAAGATCGTCGCCGGCCTCGGCGGTATCGACAACATCGAGGAGATCGAGGGCTGCATCACCCGGCTGCGCACCGAGGTGTCCGACCCCTCCCTGGTCGACGAGGCCGCCCTGAAGGCCGCCGGCGCCCACGGCGTCGTCAAGATGGGCACCGCCGTCCAGGTCGTCATCGGCACCGACGCCGACCCCATCGCCGCGGAGATCGAAGACATGATGTGAGCCGCACCGGCTCACGTGCCGGTTCACGCACCGGTTCACTCCGGAAGGGGCTTCTCCCGACGCGGGAGGAGCCCCTCGCGCGCGAACGGCTAGGCTCCTGGCCATGTCTCGCATCGACGGCCGTACTCCCGAACAGCTCCGACCGGTCACCATCGAACGCGGCTGGAGCAAGCACGCCGAGGGCTCCGTCCTCGTCTCCTTCGGCGACACCAAGGTGTTCTGCACCGCCTCCGTGACCGAGGGCGTCCCGCGCTGGCGCAAGGGCAGCGGCGAGGGCTGGGTCACCGCCGAGTACGCCATGCTGCCGCGCGCCACCAACACCCGCGGCGACCGCGAGTCCGTCAAGGGCAAGATCGGCGGCCGTACCCACGAGATCTCCCGGCTCATCGGCCGCTCCCTGCGCGCCGTCATCGACTACAAGGCGCTCGGCGAGAACACCATCGTCCTCGACTGCGACGTCCTCCAGGCCGACGGCGGCACCCGTACGGCGGCCATCACCGGCGCGTACGTCGCGCTCGCCGACGCCGTCGCCTGGGCCCAGGGCCGGAAGCTGATCAAGGCCGGCCGGCAGCCGCTCACCGGAACCGTCTCCGCGGTCTCCGTCGGCATCGTCGGCGGCGTCCCGCTGCTCGACCTGTGCTACGAGGAGGACGTGCGCGCCGAGACCGACATGAACGTCGTCTGCACCGGCGACGGCCGCTTCGTCGAGGTCCAGGGCACCGCCGAGGCCGCCCCCTTCGCCCGCGCGGAGCTCGACGCCCTGCTCGACCTCGCCGTCGGCGGCTGCGCCGAACTCGCCGCCCACCAGCGGGCGGCGCTCGAGGCCACGCTCGCGCCCGCGAAGTAAGCGGACGCAAGCGGAAGTAAACGGCAGACCAAGAGAACCAGGGTGCGCGGGCAACCCCCGCGCCCTCCTCGGCGTCCTAGCAACGGACAGCCCACCAGGGGAGGGGAACACCGCCATGGCCGTCAGTCCGTGCCGACGCCGACGCCGTCTCACCGCAGCCGCCGCGGTGGCGCTCGCCGCGCTCGCCGCCGGCCTCACCACCGGCTGCGACAGCGTGGACAAGGCCCTGGACTGCGTGCAGACCGCCGACGCCATCGCCGACAGCGTCACCAGCCTGCAGCAGGCCGTGGAGAACGCCGCGAACGACCCCACCCAGGCGGACACCGCCCTGAACTCCATCGAAACCGACCTCGGCAAGATCGGCGACAAGACCGGCAGCGCCGACGTCGACAAGGCGGTCGACGACCTGAGGAAGGCCGTGGGCAACGTCCGTACGGCCCTCAGGAACGGGGACCGCACACCGGACGTCAGCCCGGTCACGGACGCGGCCGGCGAACTGACCAAGGTGTGCACGAAGTAGCCCCCAGCAGGACGCGGGGCTGTGCGGCTCCGCTGCGACAACGGCGAGGGTCCGGACGACGCCCTGGTCCCGGCGTCGCGCCGGACAGGCGGCTCGGCCGCGAAGCGGGCAGGATCCCGCCGCGGGCCGATCGGCGCCGCGAAGTGGCCGGGGGCCGAGCGGCGGTGGGCACTCGGCGGGCGCGGCCGGCCGTGGGGGATCCCGGTCGGCGGCGCCGTGCTCAGTGGCCCCGGCTCAGTGGCCCCGGTGCCGTGCTCAGTGCCCCCGGCGTCGTTCGCGCTCCTCGCGGCGGGCCCGGTGCAGTTCGTGGCGGGACTCCCTGCGCTCCAGCCTCTCCTGGCGGCGCTGCTCCTTCAGGGCGAGGCGTTCGGCGCGGGTGAGCTTGCGTTCCACCGCGACCCCGCCCCAGAAGGCGAACCCGCCGATCACCACGCGCGGAGCGCCCGGCTCGGGCGGGCCGGTGTCCCGCGGGTGGTCGAAGCCGCCCATGATGCCGATGCCGCGCACCACGACCTCGACCCCGGGCGGCACGATCACCTGCACCCCGCCCATGACCGCCACGCAGTTGATGACGACCTCGCGGTCCGCGAAGTCCGCCTCCCGCAGGTCGATCTCGCCGCCGCCCATGAGGGCGAAACAGGTGAACTGCCGCGGCACCGTCCAGCGGCCCTTGCGCTGGAACCCCGACATGACGGCGACCGCACCCGTCGAGGACCCCTCGCCCCCCACGATCCGGCCGGCCCAACCCCCGCCGCCCACCGGCTCCTTGGTGAAGGACACCGGAGCGGGAGCCGGTGCGCCGCCCGCCGGCAGGTCACGCGTGAGCGGCGCCAGCTCGCCGTACGTACGCGCCTTGTACGCCGCGTCCAGCCGCTCCTCGAACTCCCCCATGTCCAGCCGGCCCTCGGCCAGAGCGTCCCGCAGGACCTCGGCGACCCGCTCACGGTCGGCGTCGGACGCCCTCAGGTCCGGGACTGCGTCGTCGGTCATGACAGCAGCCTACGAGACCGCCTTCTCCGCGTACATCTTGGCGATGACGGCCTCGATGTCCGGCTCCCGCACCGACAGGTCCACCAGCGGATACTGCGCCGCGAGATACGCCACCAGCGGCGCCGCCGACTGCCCCGCCGGGAACGCCAGCCACTGCCGCGGCCCCTCCACCCGCACCACCCGCGCCGACGGCGCCTCCACGGGCGGCAACTCCCGCTCCAGGTCCACCACCAGCGTCCGCTCGCTCTCCCCGGCCTCGTGCAGCCCCGCGAGCGGGCCGTCGTACATCAGCCGGCCGTGGTCGATCACCATCACCCGCGAGCACAACTGCTCGATGTCCTGAAGGTCGTGGGTGGTCAGCAGCACCGTCGTGCCCCGCTCGGCGTTCAACTCCCGTAGGAAGCCCCGCACCTTCGCCTTCGACACCACGTCCAGGCCGATCGTCGGCTCGTCCAGGTACAGCACCTCCGGGTCGTGCAGCAGCGCCGCCGCGATGTCCCCGCGCATCCGCTGCCCCAGCGACAGCTGCCGCACCGGCACGTCCAACAGGGCGGCCAGGTCCAGCAGTTCCACGCACCGGTCCAGGTTCTCCCGGTAACGCGCCTCGGGGATCCGGTACATGCGGTGCGCCAGCCGGTAGGAGTCGATCAGCGGCAGGTCCCACCACAGCGTCGTACGCTGCCCGAACACCACCCCGATCCGGTGCGCCAGCCGCCGCCGCTCCCGCGCCGGGTCGATCCCCGCCACCCGCAGCCGGCCCGCGCTCGGCGTGAGGATCCCCGTCAGCATCTTGATCGTGGTCGACTTCCCGGCGCCGTTCGGCCCGATGTACCCGACCATCTCCCCGCGCCCCACGGTGAACGACAGCGAGTCCACCGCCCGCACCTCGCGCCGCTCCCGTTTCAGGAACCCGGTCTTCCTGCGCACGGAGAACACCTTCTCCACCCGCTCCAGTGCGATGAAGTCATCCACGCCTAACTCCCTGTGCTCCGGTACGAACGAAGTCCCGCCCGCCAGGCCAGCCCCGCCAGCGCGCAGCAGCCCACCGCCACCGGCGGCGGAGCGAACGCCGTCCACGCGGGCAGCCCCAGCGGATACGACCGCCCCAGCACATAGGTGGCGGGCAGCCAGTTGACGAAGGCCAGCGGCAGCACGAACGTCACCCCGCGCACCAGCTCCTTCGCGAACACCGTCGGCGGATACTGCAGCAGCGTCGTCCCGCCGTAGGTGAAGGCGTTCTGCACCTCCGACGCGTCCGACGCCAGGAACTGGAACGCCGCGCCCGCCACGAACACCGCGCAGAAGATCCCGCAGCCGCTCACCAGCATCACCGGCATCAGCAGCAGCTTCAGCGGCGTCCAGTCGATGTCCAGCCGCACCAGCGCCCACCCCAGCACCAGCAGCCCCTGCGTCACCCGGCCCAGCCGCCGCAGCGCGAACTGGTCCGCGGCCACCTGCGCCAGCACCGGCGCCGGACGCACCAGCAGCGTGTCCAGCGTGCCGTCGCGCACCCGGCGCCCCAGCCGCTCCATCGACCCGATCACCAGGTCGGCCAGACCGAACGCCGTCCCCGACAGGCCGTAGAGGAACGCCACCTCCGGCAGCGACCAGCCGCCGAGCGCGTCCACCCGGGAGAACATCAGCAGGATCGCGACGAAGTCGAAGAACGTCGTCGCGAAGCTGCCGAACGTGGTCATCGCGAACGAGGCGCGATACGCCATCGTCGACCGGATCCACATCCCGGCGATCAGAAGATAGGCCCGCACACCCTCACGGACCCGCCCCGCCTCAGCCACCCTGGACCACCACCCGCCGCGTCGCCGCCGACTGCACCAGCCGCCCGGCGCCCAGCAGCACCACCGCCCACGTGCCCTGGAACACATACGTGCCCAGCGGATCACCGTGCCCGAGCAGGATCTCCGCCGGCGCCTGCAGCAGCGACGACCACGGCAGGGCCCGTACGACCTCGCCCAGCGCCCCCGGGAAGACGTTCAGCGGCAGCAGCATCCCCGAACAGAAGTAGCCGACCAGCCAGGACATCTGCGTCACACCCATGCCGTCCAGCAGCCAGAACGCGCTCAGCGCCACCAGGTACCGGATGCCGAACCCGACGATCATCGCCAGCAGCACGGAGACGAGGAAGGCGGCCCAGGTGCCCACGTCCCTCGGCAGGTACACCGGGAAGCACAGCGCGCCGAAGACGAACGGCACCAGGCCCCGCCCCAGCAGCTGGAAGAACGCCCGCCCCAGATCGGTGGCCAGCCACCACAGCTGAAGGTCGGCGGGCCGGTACAGGTCGATCGCCACGTCACCCGTGCGGATGCGCTCCATCAGCTCGCCCTCGACGCCGCCGCCGCCGATCGCGAGCGTCGACAGGAACGCCTGCCCCAGCCACACATAGGTCACGACCTGCGCCTGGTCCCAGCCGCCGAGGTGCGGCCGCTCGTCCCACAGGGCCCGATACGTGTACACGAGGATCAGGCCGAAGACCGTGTTCGTGAAGACCCCTGCCGCAGTGGCGGTCCGATACGTCGCGTACCGTCTGAATCCCCCCGCCGCGACGGCCACGTACAACCGTCCCGCGCCCACGCCAGTCCACCTCCCGGGACCGCTCGACACCGAAGCGCAGGAGCCTAGCCCCCGGGCCCGGCGGCCGGCCACGCAATTTCGTGCCCGAAGCGTGCTCGAATCCGGGAACGGAACGCCAGGTGCGAGAGTCTTCAGACTGGGGGCGCAGAAGCGTACGAGGCGTACGGGAACGTACGACGCGAAACAGGAGTCCGTGCACGACATGAGCGACGAGCCGCAGCCGCAGCAGCCGACCGAGGGCGTGCCGCCGAGAAAGCCGCTGCCGGCTGAAGGGCCCGGTGACGCCGGGGACCGTAAGACGGCCGGCACCACCGCCGGCCCGACCCGGCCGGAGGTCACCACCGAACCCGCGACCCCGGAGGAACCGAGCAGCGAGACGGAACCGGAGACGCCGCGTACCTCGGCGGGGGCCGGCGGGTCCGCCGGTGGTTCCGGTCGCGCAGACGCCGGTGAGTCCCGCGCGGCCGCGTCGGGCGACACCGGGTCCGAGGCGTCCGAACCGTCCCGCACGGGCTCCGGTAAGGCGCAGGTGCCGGCGGCGCGTGACGGCTCCGGGGACGCGCGTGTGCCGGCGGAGCGTGACGGCTCCGGGGAGGCTCGGTCGGCCGAGAGCACGCAGGTGCTCCGGCGGGTCACCGCGCCCGGCGACCGGAAGGACCGGTCCGGCAAGGCGGCCGGGGCTGCCCAGGGGACCGGTGAGGCGGGGACGCCCGAGACCACCCAGGTCCTGCGGCGCGTCACCGCGCCCCGGACAGCCGCACCGGGCGCCCCCGGCACGACACCGTCCGCCTCCGCGTCCGGCGCCCCCAACGCCACCGGCGGTACCCCTCGTAACACCGGCCCCGGCACCGCCCGCCCGGCCGCCGGTGCGGACCGCGCCGCCCGGGCCGCCGGGGCGCTCGGCGCCGCCGGTCCGGCCGCCGGTTCCGCCGGTCAGGCATCCCAGGCGGGCCCCGCGGGCGCGGGCGGCCCCGCCGGAGCGGCCGCCCGCGGCACCGCCCCCTCCACGCCGGACGACGAAGCCGGGACCGCACTCCTCGCCGCCGCCCCCGGCGACGGGCAGCCCGCCGCGGGCAACGGGAAGAAGCCGAAGCGGCCCAAGCGGACCGGATGGCGGCGGATCATCCCCACCTGGCGCATGGTGCTCGGCACCTTCGTGACCGGGGTGCTCCTGCTGATCGGACTGTTCTTCCTCGGCTACTCCCTGGTGAAGATCCCGCCCGCCAACGCCATCGCCACCAAGCAGGCCAACATCTACCTGTACGCCGACGGCTCCCAGATCGCCCGCGACACCCGCGACAGCCAGGTCAACCGGGAGAACGTCAGTCTCGCCCAGGTCTCCAAGGACGCCCAGCACGCCGTGCTCGCCGCCGAGGACCGCGACTTCTACAGCGAGTCCGCCGTCGACCCCAAGGCGATGGTGCGCGCCGCCTGGAACACCGCGACCGGCAAGGGCACGCAGTCCGGCTCGACGATCACCCAGCAGTACGTGAAGAACTACTACCTCGGCCAGGAGCAGACGCTCACCCGCAAGGCCAAGGAGTTCTTCATCGCGATCAAGCTGGACCGCACCAAGAGCAAGGACGAGATCCTCGAGGGCTACCTCAACACCAGCTTCTTCGGCCGCAACGCCTACGGCATCCAGGCCGCCGCGCAGGCCTACTACGGCGTGGACGCCCGGGACCTGGACCCGGCCCGCGCCGCCTACCTCGCCGCGCTCGTCAACGCGCCCAGCGAGTACGACGTCGTCGCGCACCCCGAGAACAAGGCCGCGGCCGTCGCCCGCTGGAACTACGTCCTGGACGGCATGGTGAAGAAGGGCTGGCTGAGCGAGTCCGAGCGGGCCGGCATGAAGTTCCCGATGCCCAAGGAGCAGACGCTCTCCACCGGCATGTCCGGACAGCGCGGCTACCTCGTCGACGCGGTCAAGCACTACCTGACCACCCAGCACATCCTCACCGACGACCAGCTCTCGGCCGGCGGCTACCGCATCACCACCACCATCCAGAAGGACAAGCAGAACGCCTTCGTCAAGGCGGTGGACGACCAGCTGATCTCCAAGCTGGACAAGAAGAACAACAAGGTCGACACCTACGTCCGGGCCGGCGGCGCCTCCGTGGACCCGAAGACCGGCAAGGTCGTCGCCATGTACGGCGGCATCGACTACGTCAAGCAGTACACCAACGGCGCCACCCGCGGTGACTTCCAGGTCGGCTCCACCTTCAAGCCGTTCGTGTTCACCTCCGCGGTGCAGAACGGCTCGACCACGCAGGACGGCCGCCCCATCACCCCGAACACCATGTACGACGGCACCAACGAGCGCCCCGTGCAGGGCTGGAGCGGCGGCGCCTACGCCCCGCAGAACGAGGACCAGAAGTCGTACGGCCAGATCACCGTCACCAAGGCGACCGACCTGTCCGTCAACGCCGTCTACGCGCAGATGGCCGTCGACGTCGGCCCCGCCAAGGTCAAGCAGACCGCGATCGACCTCGGCGTGCCCGCCGACACCCCGGACCTCCAGCCGTACCCGTCGATCGCCCTCGGCACCGCCACCGCCAGCGTCCTGGACATGGCGGAGTCCTACGCCACCCTCGCCAACCACGGCCGGCACGGCACGTACACGATGGTCGAGAAGATCACGAAGGACGGCACGGACGAGGTCGAGCTGCCCGACCAGGCGGTCAAGCAGGCCGTCCCCCGCGAGGCCGCCGACACCACCACCTCCATCCTGCAGAGCGTGGTCGACAACGGCACCGCCACCGCCGCCCAGGCCGCGGGCCGCCCGGCGGCCGGCAAGACCGGCACCGCCGAGAACGACACCGCCGCCTGGTTCGCCGGCTACACCCCCGACCTGGCCACGGTCGTCTCCGTCATGGGCCAGGACCCGGTGACCGCCAAGCACGAGCCGCTGTACGGCGCCCTCGGCCTGGACCGCATCAACGGCGGCGGCGCCCCCACCCAGATCTGGGCGCAGTACACGGGGGCCGCGCTCAAGAACCAGCCGGCCTCCGACTTCGACCTCCAGCTGGAGCAGGGCGCCGACCAGCCGCAGCCGTCCGGCTCCGGCAACCCCAGCCAGCCCGCGGCCACCGCCGGGCAGAACAACGGCGGCACCACCGGCACGCCCCCCACCGGCGGTCCGACCACCAGCCCGACCACCGGCGGCACCAGCACGCCCACCACGGGCGGTCCGACCACCACCGGGGGCACCACCAACGGCGGCACCACCGGTGGCGGCACCACGACCGGCACCACCACCGGCGGCACCACCACCGGTACGGACACCACCGGCGGCGGCACGACCGACGGAGGCACCGACGGGGGCGGCACGACCACGGGCGGCGGAACCGACGGCGGTGGTCCGGCAGGCGCCGCCGCCGGCGCGGGGGGCGGCGACCCAGCGGCCTGACGCAGGCGGGGGCGCCGAAGCAGTACCCACGGCGACCGTGGAACTCTTCGGCGCACCGAAGGCCGTCAGTGACCCGAGGTCGCCTTCAGCCCCACCACGGCGACCAGCAGCAGACACACGAAGAAGATCCAGGCGGCGGTGACCGGCTCACCCAGCACCACCATGCCGAGCACCGCCGCACCGGCCGCCCCGATGCCCACCCACACGCCGTAGGCGGTCCCGATGGGCAGCGACTTCGCCGCGTACGACAGCAGCACCATGCTCGCGACGATCCCGGCGCCGGTGAACACACTGGGCACCAGCCGGGTGAACCCCGCGCTGTACTTCATCCCGATCGACCAGCCCACCTCGAGCAGGCCGGCGACGACAAGCAGGACCCAGGCCACGACGGCACCTCCGGAAAAGATCTCTGAACGGGGGTGCGTCGTCTTTGCCTGAAGGCCGGGTTCCCGGTACGGCGCGTCTCGTCGGGCGGGCTTCCGACCCTAGCAAAGGAACGGCAAAGGGGCCGGTGACCGCGGTCACCGGCCCCTTGCCGCCGGCCGGTTCACCGGGGCGGAGTCACAGATACAGCCCGGTGGAGTCCTCCGACCCCTCGAAGCGGTCCGCGGCCACGGCGTGCAGATCCCGCTCACGCATGAGCACGTACGGCACACCGCGCACCTCGACCTCGGCCCGGTCCTCCGGGTCGAACAGAACCCGGTCGCCCGGCTCCACGGTCCGCACGTTCTGCCCGACCGCGACGACCTCGGCCCAGGCCAGCCGCCGACCGACCGCGGCGGTGGCGGGAATCAGAATGCCGCCCCCCGACCGCCGCTCGCCCTCACCGGTCTCCTGCTTGACCAGAACCCGGTCGTGCAGCATCCGGATGGGCAGCTTGTCGTGATGGGGGGTGCTGTGCTCGTTTCTGTTGGCGCTCACGCCTCGAACCTACCTGCCTTCGCCCCGCACGTCCGCGTCCGGGTCAGCCCTTGCGCCGCCGCGTGCCCATGGCCAGCAGCCCGACGACACCGACCGCGACCAGCGCGACGGGCACCACCCGCGCCATCCGCAGCGCGCCCTCCTCGTCGACGAACTGCGCCCTGACCTCGCTCACCACCCGGTTGACCTGGACGTAGGCCCGCCCGACGGTGTGATCGACCTGGGCGACGACCTTCGCCTTCGCATCCCCGATGATCGTCTGCGGGTGCACCCGCACCCCGATCTCGTCGAGCGTCTCGGCCAGCACTTCACGGCGGCGCTTGATGTCCGCCTCGATCTGCGCCGGGGTTCTGGTGTCCGCCGTGTCCGCCACCGTACGGCCTCCGAAGTCTGCCGAAGTCTCCTGATGCTGTCCCGAACAGTCTGTCAGCTTCTCCTCACGGCGCACCGCAAGGCCCCCCGGTTACGCTGGCCCGATGAGCGAGCGACTCCAGCCGGGGGACGTGGCCCCCGCCTTCACCCTCCCCGACGCCGACGGCAACGAGGTCTCCCTGTCCTCCTACCAGGGCCGCAAGGTCATCGTCTACTTCTACCCCGCCGCCCTGACGCCCGGCTGCACCAAGCAGGCCTGCGACTTCACCGACAACCTCTCCCTCCTGGCCGACGCCGGCTACGACGTCGTCGGCATCAGCCCCGACTCCCCGGAGAAGCTCGCCAGGTTCCGCGAGAAGGAGTCCCTGAAGGTCACGCTGCTGGCCGACCCCGACAAGAAGGTCACCGAGGCCTACGGCGCGTACGGCGAGAAGAAGAACTACGGCAAGACCTACCTGGGCGTCATCCGCTCCACGGTCGTCGTCGACGAGGACGGCAAGGTCGAACGAGCCCTCTACAACGTCCGCGCCACCGGCCACGTAGCCAAGATCATCAAAGACCTGGGCATCTGACCCCGCCCCGACGACTGGCGGCTCGCACCGGAAGGACGTGGTGCGAGCCGCTTTCTGTCTTACCGCGCGTGATGGTCCGGATAACCCGTTCGTTACTCCGTTCGCCCCGCCCCAACTGCCCTGCGGCCGCGAGCATCTGGTGCCGAGGGGGCGCACGGGGAAAGACGCTGCCCCGTACACTGGGCGAGGCACAACGGCCCCCAAGGCTGATTGTCCGTTTTGAGGCGGTCGTGGCGAAATAGGCGATACGCGCGGGTTTTAGGTGCCCGTGGGAGAAATCCCGTGTGGGTTCGAGTCCCACCGACCGCACGTGTGAGGGGCCGTCCGTCCGGGCGGCCCCTCGTCCGCTCTCAGCCCACCAGCTCCCGCACCACCGGTACCAGGGCGCGGAAGGCCTTGCCGCGGTGGCTGATCGCGTTCTTCTCGGCCGGGGTCAGCTCGGCGCAGGTGCGCGTCTCGCCCTCCGGCTGGAGGATCGGGTCGTAGCCGAAGCCGTTCGTGCCTGCCGGTTCGCGGCGCAGGACGCCCGGCAGCCGGCCCTCGACCACGCGCTCGCGTCCGTCCGGCAGGGCCAGGGCCGCGGCGCAGGCGAAGTGGGCGCCGCGGTGCTCGTCGGCGATGTCGGCGAGCTGGGCGAGGAGGAGGTCGAGGTTGGCCTTGTCGTCGCCGTGGCGGCCCGCCCAGCGGGCGGAGAAGATGCCGGGGGCGCCGCCCAGGACGTCGACGCAGAGGCCGGAGTCGTCGGCGACCGCCGGGAGGCCGGTGGCCTGGGCGAGGGCGTGCGCCTTGAGGAGGGCGTTCTCGGCGAAGGTGACGCCGGTCTCCTTGACGTCGGGGACGTCCGGGTAGGCGTCGGCGCCGATCAGCTCGTGGGGGAGTCCGGCCTCGGCGAGGATCGCCCTGAGTTCGGTGATCTTTCCGGCGTTGCGGGTGGCGAGGATCAAGCGGGTCATGCCCGCCACCCTATTTCCCCGCCCCCGCGCCTACAGTTCCGCCTGCCCGGCGCCCTTGAGCGTGCCGAGGTCGAAGACCGCGGCCATCCTGGCGAAGCCGAGGTCGCTGGGGTGGAGGTGGTCGCCGGAGTCGTAGTCGGGGCGGAGGCGGCGGGGGTCGTAGGGGTCGCGCAGGGCCTTGTCGAAGTCGACGACGGCGTCGTAGACGCCGCCCGCGCGGATCGCCGCGTTGACCTGCCGGCGGACGGCCTCCCGGGCCGGGGTCCAGCCGCGGTGGCCCTCGAAGGGCATGAGGGTGGCGCCGACGGCCCTCAGGCCGTGGGCGTGGGCCTCGCGCACGAGGGTGCGCAGCCCGCCGATGATCTTGTTCGGGTCGGCGAGGCGGGGGTTGCGCAGGATGTCGTTGACGCCGAGGTCGATGACGACGACCTTGACGTCGGGGTGGGAAAGGGCGTCGCGGCCGAAGCGGCCGAGGCCGCTCTGGTTCTCGGCGGGCCGGCCGAGTCCGTCGGCGAGGACCTGGTTGCCGCTGATGCCCTCGTTGACGACGCTGTAGCGCGGCACCTGGCGTCCGCTCTCGACGGCGGTGCGCAGGCGGCCGGCGAGGAGGTCGGGCCAGCGGTGGTTGGCGCCGATGGTGGAGGTGATGCCGTCGGTGATGGAGTCGCCGAAGACGACGACGGTGCCGTCGGCCTCGTTGCTGAGGACGTCCAGGCCGGTCACATAGCGCCAGTAGGGGGTCTGCTCGGTGTAGGGGGCGCCGGTGGCGTCCTCGGTGGCGTCCCCGGCGGCGACGTAGGAGATCTGCCGGGCGTGCGGGTGGTAGGTGACGGGGCCGGAGGGGGTGGGGGAGTAGGTGGTGACCAGGACGTCGGTGTCGTGCGGGACGGTGAGGCGTACGGCGTCGCTGACGGCCTGTTCGCCGGCGGGGATGACGACGGTGGTGGAGCCGTTGAAGGTGAGGCGGCGCATGGAGCCGGGGTCGGCCGCGGCGGCGCCGTCGCCCGTGGAGAGGGCGATGGAGGCGTGTGTGACGGTCAGCGGGGTGTGGCCGTAGAGATTGGACAGCGTGATGCGGGCACTCGTACCGCCGGTGCCGGCGTGGACGACGTTGCGGACGGAGTGGCCGGCGAGGCCTTCGGTCTCGGTGCCGGGTTCGCCGCCGACGGGGGAGGTGGACCAGGCGCCGACCCAGATGCCGGTGGAGGCGGGGGCGGCGGAGGATCCGTGGTGGGGGCGGTCGTCGCTGAAGGTGCCGCGCGCGGTGCCGCCGTCGGCGGCCACCGTGAGGTAGATGGCGGCGGACACGGCCAGGACCAGCGCGACGAGCGCGCTGAGCACCGCATAACCATGACGCTTGGTCATGCTTGTGTTGTTCTCCTCGGGGATGGGAGCCCGAGGCTCCGATCGTGATGTGCCCATGATGCGTCATGGGCGGCGGAGAGCTGTCGTGACCCTGTCCGAGCCCCCGTTCTGTCAGACGCCGGGAACTGTTGTTCCGTTCCGGGAGTCGGTCAGGAAGGGACAATTGTGTGCGGGATCACCGACGTGATCGCGGAGTTGATCCTCGAGGTGATCGCCGGACGTGATCACCGTACGGCCGAGCTGAACGGGTGGAGCTGATGGGACCTGCGGAGACCGGGACGGCGCAGGCGCGGGGTGTGTCGTACCGGACCATGACGGCCTTCACCCCGGCCGACGAGGAACGCCGGCGCGGGGTGCGGCGGATGAAGCTGACGGCGACGGCCATGCTGCTGTTCGTGGCGGTGGTCTATGTGCTGGCCAAGCTCGCCTCGCACGAGGGGGCGGGCGCGTGGGCGGGCTATGTGGCGGCCGCGGCGGAGGCCGGCATGGTGGGCGCGCTGGCCGACTGGTTCGCCGTGACGGCGCTGTTCCGGCATCCGCTGGGGCTGCCCATCCCGCACACCGCGATCATCCCCACCAAGAAGGACCAGCTGGGCGTCTCGCTGGGCGAGTTCGTCGGGGAGAACTTCCTGTCCGAGGACGTCGTACGGCAGCGGCTGCGCGCGGTCGGCATCGGCAGCCGGCTGGGGGCGTGGCTGGCGGAGCCGGAGCACGCGGACCGGGTGACGGCGGAGCTGGCGACGGCGCTGCGCGGGGCGCTGACGGTGCTGCGGGACGCGGACGTGCAGGCGGTGGTGAGCGAGGCGATCACGCGGCGGGCGAACACGCAGGAGGTCGCGCCGGGCATCGGCAAGATGCTGGAGAAGATCGTGGCGGACGGCGGGCACCGGCGCGCGGTGGACCTGGTGGTGGCGCGTGCGCACGACTGGCTGGTGCTGCACCGCGACGACGTGATGGTGGCGGTGGAGGGCGGCGCACCCGGCTGGACGCCGAGGTTCGTGGACCGGAAGGTCGGCGAGCGGGTCTACAAGGAACTGCTGCGGTTCGTCACCGAGATGCGGGACATGCCCTCGCATCCGGCGCGCGGCGCGCTCGACCGGTTCCTCACCGATTTCGCCTCCGACCTGCAGTCCGACTCGGACACCCGGGTGCGGGTGGAGCGGCTGAAGGCGGAGGTGCTGGGCCGGGGCGAGGTGCAGGACCTGATCGCGTCGGTCTGGACGGCCGTGCGGTCGATGGTGGTGGCGGCGGCCGAGGACGAGCGCAGCGAGCTGCGGGTGCGGGTGCGGGCGGCGCTGCTGTCGCTGGGGGCGCGGATGGCGACCGAGCCGAAGGTGCAGGGGAAGGTCGACAGCTGGGTGGAGGGCGCGGCGGTCCACGTGGTGACGACGTACCGCAAGGAGATCACCTCGCTGATCACGGACACGGTGGCGGGCTGGGACGCGGAGCACACCACCCGGAAGATCGAGGCGCACATCGGCCGCGACCTGCAGTTCATCCGGATCAACGGCACGGTGGTGGGGTCACTGGCGGGACTGCTGATCTACACGGTGACGCGAACGCTGGGCGCGTGAGCGGTGCGTGAGCGGTGCGTAAGGAGCGCGTGACGAGCGCTTGCGGGGAGCTCGAGGGCGCTTGAGGGGAGCTGAAGGGGCGCCTCTGAGGGGCTCGAGGGGCGCTTCCGACTGTTTCCGCGGGTCGGGGGCACCCGTTGTGCCGTCCCCCTTTCGCCGCCGGCGGGGGGACGTCCTTCGAGGAGGAGGGAGCCCATGAGCGCAGCCGAGGCGTCGTCGCCGGGCATCGGGAGGCCCGGGGAGACCGGCAGGACGATCACCACCGACATTCCCGCGCGGCTGGACCGGCTGCCCTGGTCCCGCTGGCACTGGACGATCGTGATCGGTCTGGGGACGGTGTGGATCCTGGACGGTCTGGAGGTCACGGTCGTCGGCAACATCGCGAGCCGGCTGGCCGAGCCGGGCAGCGGGGTGTCGATCACATCGAGTCAGATCACCGGTGTGGCGGCCGCGCTGTACGTGGCCGGCGCCTGCACGGGGGCCCTGTTCTGGGGGCGGCTGACCGACCGGTTCGGCCGCAAGAAGCTCTTCATGATCACCCTTGCGGTGTATCTCGCGGCCACGGCGCTCACGGCCGTGTCCTGGGAGGCCTGGTGGTTCTTCCTGTTCCGCTTCCTGACCGGGTTCGGCATCGGCGGTGAGTACGCGGCGATCAACTCCGCGATCGACGAGCTGATCCCGGCGCAGTACCGCGGCCGGGTGGACCTGATCATCAACGGCAGCTTCTGGCTCGGCGCGGTGGGCGGCTCCCTGCTGTCGATCGTCGCGCTGAACACCGACCTGCTGGCGAAGGACGTCGGCTGGCGTCTGACGTTCGCCCTCGGCGCCGTCCTGGCCCTGGTGATCCTGCTGGTACGGCGGCACGTCCCGGAGAGTCCGCGGTGGCTGCTGATCCACGGCAGGGACCGGGAGGCGGAGGAGATCGTCTCCGGCATCGAGCACCAGGTGGAGCAGGAGAAGGGGGTACGGCTGCCGGAGCCCGAGGGCGAGCTGGAGATCCACCAGCGCAAGAGCGTGACGTTCCTGGAGATCGCCCACACCGTGTTCGCCCGGTACCGCAGGCGGGCCGTGCTCGGCTTCTCCCTGTTCATCGGCCAGGCGTTCCTGTACAACGCGATCACCTTCGGCTTCGGGGCGATCCTGACGAAGTTCTTCAACGTGCCCTCGGACCGCACCGGTTACTACTTCGCGGTGATCGCGGTCGGCAACTTCTGCGGGCCGCTGCTGCTGGGCAAGCTGTTCGACACGGTGGGCCGCCGGGTGATGATCTCCTCGACGTACCTGCTGTCGGGCGTGCTGCTGTTCGGCACGGCGTGGCTGTTCGACCGGGGCGCGCTGAGCGCGGGGACGCTGACGGCCTGCTGGTGCGCGGTGCTGTTCTTCGCCTCGGCGGGCGCGTCCAGCGCGTATCTGACCGTCTCGGAGATCTTCCCCATGGAGACCCGGGCGATGTCGATCGCGTTCTTCTACGCCCTCGGCACCGCGGCCGGCGGCATCAGCGGTCCGCTGCTGTTCGCGGACCTCACGGGCACCGGCCGGGTCGGCGACACGGTCCTGGCGTTCTCGATCGGCGCGGCCCTGATGTGCGCGGCGGGCCTGGTCGCCGCCGCGCTGGCGGTACGGGCGGAGCGCCGCTCCCTGGAGGACGTGGCCCGCCCGCTGACGGCGGTGGCGAGCCGCGCCAGGACGGCGACGCGGGCGACCCGGGGGAGGCGGGGCCAGAGCGAGGGCCCCACGGCACCGCCGGCGGCGAGCACGCCATAACCCGGCCATGCCTTGGCCCGGCCATGCCTTGGCCCGGCCATGCCTTGGCCCGGCCATGCCTTGGCCCGGCCATGCCTTGGCCCGGCCATGCCTTGGCCCGGCCACGCCTTGGCCCGGCCGGGACGCAGCCCGGCCGGGCAGGTGTTCAGGCGCCGGTGGTGGAGCCGGGCCGCACGATCATCAGGACGGTCACGGCGGCCCAGAGCAGGTTGAACACCCCGGTGAGCACGGCGAGCCGCACGGTGTCCGTGCCGCGCCCCTCCACCAGCGCGCTCTGGGCGGGCAGCACCAGCGCGGCCAGGACGACGGCCGCGAGGGCGGTGAGCACGATGGACGCGATCAGCCACGCGCTCCCCAGCACGCCCATCTCGCTCGCGGTGGCGAACCCGAAGACGGGTACGGCGACACCGACCAGGGCGTAGACCCGGCAGACCCGGTGCAGCAGGCCCAGGGCCCCGGCGGCGCCCTCGTCGTCCGGGGCGGCGAGTGCCCGGCGCGCGGCGGGCGGGAACATGCTGGCGGCGACGGTCACGGGCCCGACCGCGACGATCGCGGCGAGGACGTGGACGACGAGGAGGAACTTGGTCACGGGGTGACCCTAGGGACCGGAAGGATCTTGCAGAACTGGCGAAAGTGCCAGCCTCCGACGGATTCCCGCCAGGCGGGTGGACGGGGTGCCGATCCGGCATCCGGGCAGCCAGGTGCTGGTGGGGTGCCGTTGGCCGCAATCCGTCGCAGCCCTAGGATCCCGCCATGCACTCCGTGGCCGTACTGGCGCTGGACGGCGTCATCCCGTTCGACCTGTCCGCCCCCATCGACACCTTCGGCCGGGCGCGCCTGCCGGACGGCCGGGAGCCGTACCGGGTGCGGGTGTGCTCGGTGCGGGACGACGTGAGCGCGGGCGCGTTCACGATGCGGGCGCCGTACGGCCTCGAGGAGCTGGCGGACGCCGACACGATCGTCCTGCCGGGCGTGGCCGAACCCCCGCCGGAGCTGCCGCCGGGCGTGACCGAGGCGCTGCGCGCGGCGGCGGCGAACGGCACCCGGATCGCGTCGGTCTGCGTGGGCGCGTTCCTGCTCGCGGCGACGGGCCTGCTGGACGGGCTGCGGGCGACGACGCACTGGCGGGCGGCGGAGCGGCTGGCGGCGCGGTACCCGGCGGTGACGGTGGACCCGAACGTCCTGTACGTCGACAACGGCCAGTTCCTGACGTCGGCGGGCGCGGCGGCGGCGCTGGACATGTGCCTGCACATGATCCGCAGGGACTTCGGCTCGGCGGTGGCCGCGCACGCGGCCCGGATGTCGGTGATGCCGCTGGAACGGGAGGGCGGGCAGGCCCAGTTCATCGTGCACGACCTGCCGCCCGCGCCGTCGGGCGCCACCTTGGAGCCGCTGCTGCACTGGCTGGAGGACCACTGCGGCCGCGATCTGCCGCTGGACGAGATCGCGGCGCGGGCCGGCATGAGCACCCGTACCCTCAACCGCCGCTTCCGCGAGCAGACGGGCACGACGCCCTTGCAGTGGCTGCACCGGGCACGGGTACGGCGGGCCCAGCACCTGCTGGAGACCACGCCGTACCCGGTGGAACGCATCGCCGCCCAGACCGGCTTCGGCTCGCCCACGGCGTTCCGGGAACGCTTCCGCAGGGTGGTGGGCACGAGCCCGCAGGCGTACCGGAGGGCGTTCCGGGCGGGGGAGAGGGTGTAACCGGGCAGGGCCTGGGGCCGGCGACGGCGTCTTTCAGGCCTGGCGGCTCCGGGCCTGGCGGCTCCGGGCCCGGCGGGTCCAGCCCTTGACCGGCGACGGCGTCCGTCAGGCCTGGCGGTATCAGGCCTTCCAGCCGGCGACGGCGTCCGTCAGGTCTGGCGACATCGGGTCTTACAGTCGGCGAAGGCGCCTCCCAGGCCTGCCGGTGTCAGGCCTTGCGGTCGGCGACGGCCCAGGAGGCGAGGGCGACGGCGCCGGCGACACCGAGGACGGAGGGCCAGGCGCCGACCTTCTTGGCCAGCGGGTGGGAGCCGGCGAACGCGGCGAGGTAGGCGGCGCTCAGCGCACCGGCGGCCTTCCCGCCTGCCTGCGCCCGCCACTGCTGGGCGGCGGCGACCCCGGCGGCGGCCAGGACGGCCCCGCCCAGCTGCCGCTTCTTGGTCCAACGGGCCACGCCGTACCCACCGACGAGCCCGGTCGCGGCGACGACCGCACTGGGAACCCTGGCCACGACAGCCTCCTCTTTCTCCTCTTTTGCGCTGTGTCCGATCCCGAGGCTAACGCGCAGCCGACCGCACGCCTCAGACCTGAGTCGAGGCTTGTCAAGTTTTCGGCGGAGAGTTATATAAGAAGGAGCCGTAGGGCATCGCATACCAGCCCCGTGGAGAGGAGTGACCTGTGATGCTCATGCGCACGGACCCCTTCCGTGAACTCGACCGCCTCACGCAGCAGTTCCTCGGAGAAGCCACGCGCCCGTCCGCGATGCCGATGGACGCCTACCGCGCGGGCGACGAATTCCTGGTCCACTTCGACCTGCCCGGCATCGACCCCGAGTCGATCGAACTGGACGTGGAACGCAACGTCCTCAACGTCCGGGCGGAGCGGCGCAGCCCCGCTCCCGAGGACGCGGACATGCTGGTCGCCGAACGGCCGACGGGTACGTTCACCCGTCAGCTGTTCCTCGGTGAAACCCTCGACACGGACCGCATCGACGCGTCGTACGAGGCCGGCGTCCTCACCCTGCGCATCCCGGTGGCCGAGCAGGCCAAGCCGCGCCGCATCCAGATCACGGGCGGCGACACGGGCCGCAAGGAGATCAGCGGCTGACGGCGGCCCCGCCGGCCGGCTGACGACACCGCGCGTCCCGGACTCCCAGCGAGCCCCGGGACGCGCCGCCCTGCGCCGAGCCGGACGGCCACCACCCAAGTCACCCAGGTCATGCCTTGGCCTGAATCGCACCTATAACAACAGCAGAACGGGGTATTCGGGACCCACCCACCCGATACCTCGCGGCGCGACCTGCCGATCCCCGGATCGGCGATCCGCCGAGTATCGAAGTGCCCGGAGGAGGAGCCACCACGATGACCGTGACGACCCCGCAGCCGAGAACGACGATCCCGACCCCGTCCCCCCTGGTCACCCGCGACCGCGACACCGACGCCGCACGCTGGCACGAACTGACCGAGAAGGTGCGGGAAGCGGGTCAGTACACCACGAGGGCGGAGGCGGAACGCGTGACACGCATCGTCCTCTCGGCCCTGGGCGGCCATGTGACCGGCGACGAACGCGTCGCCCTGGTGCAGGCGCTCCCCCAGGAGGCGGGCCGCGTGGTCGCCTCCCAGATCCCCGCGACCCACCCCCTCACAGCCAGGGAGTTCGTCGACTCGGTCGCCACCCGCATCGAGGGCGCGACCCCGGCGACGGCCCGCTGGGACGTCAGCTCGGTCCTCAGCGTCCTCGCGGACTGGGTGGGCGACCCCCTGACCACCGACCTCCTCGCCCAACTCCCCCCGGGCTACGCCCTCCTCTTCGGCCGCGCGGACCTGATCCCCACGGCCTGACAAGGCACCGGGCGCCGCACCACCCCGTGCGGCGCCCGCCGCGCCCCTCCTCCCCCGCAAGGCAGCCAATCCATCCGTCGCCCCCCACCGCGACCGCGCCCCCAGCCAACGACGCGAACGCAACACGCCCGGGGGCCCAACTCCGCCAAGCCGCCCACTTTTCCGCGGACCTACGGCAACCCCTCAGGGCAAGCTCCGCCTCACGTGCTCGGTCACGTGGCGCGGTCACCATCTGAGGGTGTTGTGCGCCAGGGCGCTTATGAAGGCGTGCCATGCCTTGGGTTGTACGCGGAGCGGTGTGGACTCCGTCTGTTTCGAGTCGCGTATGAGCGTGCCGGTGGTGGTATGCGCGCACTCCACGCATTCCGTCCCGCTGCCACCGCTGTAAGAGGACTTGTACCAGTGAACTTCCGGCTGCTCTGACATCAAGTCTCCTTGCTTACCCGCTCAATGAGCTCGGCCGACGACTCGAAGTCGAGCGCTTGAGCGCTGAGGTATTCGAACGCCAACTTATAACGATCCAGTTCCTGTGGTTTCTCCATGAAGAGGCCGCCGCCGATGAGGTCCACGTACACCACGTCGAGTTCTCGCGCCTGGCCGCGCAGGACGGCGAAGCTGCCTACGGCCGCTGCGTGCGCACCGCGTGCGAACGGCAGTACCTGGACAGTGATGTGCGGACGTTGAGCCTGGGTGAGCAGGTATTCCAGTTGCTGCCGCATGACCTGTCGGCCACCTACCAGCCGACGAATGGCGGCCTCGTCGATCACACACCAGATGTGTGGTGGCTCCTCACGCTCCAGCAACTCCTGACGCTTCATGCGGATGTCGACCATGTGCTGGACCTCGCGCTCCGGGCACTGGACCTCCGAGGCCCGGTGTACGGCTTCGGCGTACGCGCGGGTCTGGAGCAGGCCGGGGATGTACATACAGGCGTAGTGGTCCTCGCGCACGACCTCGTCTTCAAGAGTCAGCATGAGGTTCATGGACTCGGGAACGGGGTCGGCGAGAGAACGCCACCAGCCTTGGATCTTGGCGCCTTTGGCGAGCTCGACCAGAGCCAGGCGCTCCTCCTCCGTGGCGCCGTACTCGCGGCAAAGGGCGTCGACCGCCGGCCACTTGACCGTGCCTCCCTTCGTCTCATACCGGCTGAGTGTCGCCTTCGAGATGCCGACGCGGGCTCCCGCCTCCTCCAGGGTCAGCCCCTTCGACTCACGGAGCCGACGTAGGTCAGCACCCAGTTGACGCCTACGAGTGGTGGGTCCAACCCCCATGCCTACGGCCCTTCCTGTCGATGCGGTAGATCGTCCTCGCCCCCTGAGGGGTCTGCAAGGTGGTGCGCGCCGGGGCGCGTTGTGAACCCGTGTGCTCCTCCTCGCTCGGAATGAGAGTTCCATTTTGGAAGTCTCACTGCAACTCTTGGTTGTTATGAAGTTACTGAGCGCACGGGGTGCCTTCAGTTGGGAGCGAGGGAGCGGAGTAGGTCATGGACTGCACGGGATGCACGCCGCGAAGGGCGTGGAGGCTGCCGTTTCTAGCGGAGCTGGAAGAAGTTGCCGCGTTGCGGCGGATCCTGCGGCTGCACGTCGAGCGCTGGGGATTGCATGACCTCAGTGAGGCTGCCGAACTGTGCGTCAGCGAGCTCGTCGCCAACGTCATCAAACACGTCGGCCCGGGAACCCCGACCACACTCGCGGTCTCTATGAACGGGACGCGCTTGCGCATCGAAGTCCACGATCCCGACCCTCGTGCACTTCCGACACTCGTCCACGCGGACGCCGATGCGGAGACGGGGCGTGGCATGGCGCTCATCGAGGCCATCACCGATCGGTGGGGCGTCGACCTTGCCCCTGCGCGCAAGGTGACGTGGTGCGAGCTCCGTACGAACCTCAAGACGGCCGATGGGCACACGACGGGCCCGCGCGTGGTCCGGGCCACGAACGTTCTCCGGTACTACGCCGATGTGATGAACCTGCCGACAGGAGCCACGGTCGGCCGGCTGGGGACGGCAGTGGCCCAAGAGGCGGCGATCAGCGTGATCGCCGACCTCTTGCACTGGTTCGGTGCGCACGGACGAGACCCGGATGAGGTACTGGAGCGGGCGCAGACCCACTTTGAAGCCGACGTGGAAGCCCGCTGATCGTCAGCCTGAGTCAGCTTGCTGTGATGGCCGAGTACGTCCACACGTCCGCCGGTAGTTCGTGCTTCAAGCGCCATGTGATCGCCATCGGCTTGCTGCCCGTGTGGCTCTCGTAGGTGGCCGGGCCGAGGAGCATCCACGGCTGCGACTTTCCTATGTCGGTGTCTTTGTAGCGCCGCATGAACAGCAGGACGTGACTGCCGTGGTCCTTGTGGTGCTGGTAGCGCAAGCCAGTGGGGGAGTTGGCGGCGGTTGAGTTCTGCGACTCCCAGTGGAAGAGCGTTGGGCTCAGCGCGTAGTCCTTGTACCGGATGGTGGGCGAGAAGTCCTTCTCGTTCTTATCGAGGGTGATGAGGAGTGCGTCGGTCTTCAACTCCTCCACCCACTGCACACCCTGCGCGAAGGTGCGAGGCATCTGGCCACCGAAGCGGGCCACGCCGAGCGCGGCGAGGATTTCGGAGCGGTTGTAGGCGCTGTGCACCTTCAGCGGGACATGGCTGAGCGGGCCGGAGAGAGGGAGGGGGACATGGTCGGCCTGCTCGATGACGTGCGAGATCACTTGCCGCAGTTCGTCGCGGAACACTCGCTGCTCCCTCAGCGATTCCAGACCTTCCCGGAAGCTGGTGAAGCCGCCTGCGTTGTCCCAGAGGTTGAAGAAGAGCATGCGGGCATACAACTGGTCAGTGGGGCTGAGTTCCTCGTACGCAGGAGCGTCGTCCTGGAGGAGACGGAGGTAGGCCTGCGCGCGCTCCGGGTCGTCTACGTGCAGGAAGGCGTGGACCCGCTTGAGCAGTGCAGCTTCTCCAGAGGGTGCGGGTTCATCGATCAGGCCGGCGCGGCGCAGCACGGTCGTCCAGGCGTTGTCGCTCTTGTACAGCTCCTTGATCTCCCGGCGGCTCTCCCTCAGGTAACCGGCGAGGCGGGGCGTTCCATAGGTTTTGACCTCCTTCACCAGGGTCTTCACCGTGGCGCCGAGCTGGGTCCGGATGTTGTCCAGGACGAGGTCTTTCGACTTGCCCTCCAGGAGAATCTGGCAGCCCGACGGCAGCTGGGGGAAGTCGTGCTCGATGTGGTCAAGAAGCCGGTTCCGCGTCAGATTGGTCAGGGCACGGAACTGTTCTTCGAAGCGGAACTCGGCCCGGTGCTGCCCGATGAAGTCGAGGACGGTGAGCACGGGCTTCGTTTCGGTACGCCGCAGGCCCCGGCCCAACTGCTGAAGGAAGACGGTGGCGCTGTTGGTGGGGCGGAGGAGAAGCACCGTGTCGACGTCAGGGATGTCGAGCCCCTCGTTGAACAGATCGACGGAGAAGATCACTTGGAGCTTTCCGTCACGCAGGTCCGACAAGGCCTGGGCGCGTACGTCTGAGGGTGAGTCGCTGTCGAGCGCCACTGCCGCGAAGCCGGTCTCCCGGAAGAAGTCCGCCATGAAGTGGGCGTGCGCCTTGGTCACGCAGAAGCCCAGCGCCCGCATGGCACCGGGGTTGGAAACCTTGTCCCGGATCTGCTTGACCACGATCCGGGCGCGGGCGTGGTTGCCTGTGTAGAGGTTGCCGAGTTCGTGATCGGCGTACGAACCCTTCTGCCAGCCGAGATTCGTCAGATCCGTGCCGTCAGGGATTCCGAAGTAGTGGAAAGGACAGAGCAGATCGTTCTCGAGGGCTTCCCATAGCCGCATCTCGGCGGCGATCCGGCCCTCGAAGAACTCGTCTTGGACGTTGAGTCCGTCCATCCGCTCGGGGGTGGCTGTCAGGCCCAGCAGTTCCTTCGGAGTGAAGTGGTCGATCACGCGCCGATAGGTGGAGGCGGTGGCGTGGTGGAATTCGTCGATGACGATGATGTCGAAGTGATCGGGCGCCAGCTGCTCAAGACGCTGCACGTTGAGCGACTGGACACTGGCGAAGACGTGGTTCCACTCGCGTGGGTCCTGCCCTGCGTGGAGCAGCTCCCCGAACGAGGCATCGTCCAGCACCTCACGGTAGGTACGCAGGGACTGCTTGAGGATCTCCTTGCGGTGGGCCACGAACAGCAACCTCGGTAGGCCGCTCTCCGACTTGCGGCACAGGCTGCGGTAGTCGAGGGCAGCCATCACCGTTTTCCCGGTGCCGGTCGCTGCTACCAGGAGGTTGCGATGCCGTCCGCGGATCTCCCGCTCGACGGTGAGCCGCTCCAGCATGTCCCGCTGGTGGGGATAAGGGCGTACCTCTAGACCGGAAAGGCTGATCTTGAGGTCGGCGCCGGCGCTGGTGCCACTGGCTTGGGCCAGCGCTTCATCGAGGCGGGCGGCGTGGAGATCGGGATCGTACGTCTCGAACGCGGTGTCGTTCCAATACGCGTCGAAGGTCGCCTCGAACTTGTTCAGCACGGCCGGCGTCGCCACGGACGACAGCCGTACGTTCCACTCCAGCCCATCGAGCAGTGCCGCCTTCGAAAGGTTGGAACTGCCGACGTAAGCCGTGTCGAAGCCCGTCTTGCGCCTGAACAGCCAGGCCTTCGCGTGCAATCGGGTCGAACGCGTTTCATAGTTGACCTTGACGGTGGCGCCGAAGTCGCGGACCAGACGGTCGAGCGCGTGGCGGTCGGTGGCGCCGATGTAGGTGGTCGTTATGACGCGTATCGGCACGCCCCGCTCTCTCGCGGCGCGCAGGGAGTCTTCCAGGACGCGAAGGCCATACCATTTCACGAATGCGCAGAGCAGATCGATGCGGTCTGCCGTAGCCAGCTCCGCCCTGAGTTCGGAACCGAGGCTGAGGTCCTCTGGGGAGTTGGTGATGAGCGACGTCTCGGACAGCGGCGTCAAGGGGCGCAAGGCGTACACACCTGGAGCTTCCTGCCGGGCGAGAGTCAGAAGCTGGCGAGGGCCCTCGATAATGGAGCTGAGGGCCTCGGCTTCACTCGACTCTGGAGTGTGTGTAGCGGCCAGTGCATCGAGGATGCGGTTCGCGACTTTGACGCGATCCTGGGCGGGGACTTCAGCGAGCCTTCGGCCGACAGCTTCACCGATGTGCCGAGCCAGGACGTGGGGAGCGGAGTCCGGGCTGACCTCGGCGTCGATGGCTTTCCAGCCAGCCGCCTCGAATTGCGCCAGCTCATCGCGTACGTCATCCGTGATCAGCTTCTCGTAGACGCCAGCGATCGGCTCTGACTGGGCCATCGGTTCCGACATGACCGCTCCCCCCTGATCCTTCGTGATGCCCGGGCGCCCCCTGCGCGCCGATAGGGATCAGTTCTAACAGCAACTACTGACAGACGGAGGCTGCGTGTCGGGACGCGATTGGGTCGCCGGGGTTCTGCAGCGACCGTAGGCCGCCCGCTTGACCCGGGCCGCTCCAGCACGGGTAAGAAGCGAGCGGGCGGCCCGGGGACGTGGGGGCCAGGTGGGTGGCGGGGTTATGCGCCGTGGCAGCCCTCGTACGGACGGGCCGAGCCGCACCAGCACTCCGCCCCCCTCCCCGGCGGCCAAGCCACGGCCCGGCCCCGCGCGGCCAGCGTCGTCGCGTACTGCGGGAGCAGGGTCGCGTCTGCCGGGGAGGCGCCCTCGGAGGCTGCGAAGGCCTCGTAGGAGGGGACCGTGCCGGTGACGATGCCCAGGTTGGGGGTGCCGGAGGAGGAGAGTTCGCGGAGGGAGGACTCTATGGTCGCCAGGTGGGTCTCGTGGGACGGGTACTCCGAGGACAGGGTGGGGTACGCCGAGAGGAGTTCGGAGAGTTCCGGGGCCGGCCAGTGGAGGATGGCGACCGGGAAGGGGCGGGAGAGGGCCTCGCGGTAGGCGCCGAGTTCGGCGCGGAGGCGGGAGATCTCCGCGGCGAGTTCCGCCGGGTTGTCCGAGCCGAGGGACCAGACCCGTTTGGGGTCGTGGAGCTCGTCCAGGGACACCGGGGAGGTGTGGAGGGTGTCCGCCAGGACGTCCCAGTCGTCGTGCGGGAGGCCGCGCATGCGGCGGACGCGGTGGCGGCCGTAGAGGAGGGGGTGGGTGGCGGGCGGGGGCGCCTCCTCGGCCGGCAGGAGGAGGCGCGCCGCCTCCGTGAAGGTCTCCTCCGCCGCCTCCAGCTCGTCGTGCGACTCCAGGGACTCCGCGACGATCACCCAGGGGGCCGGGTCCCGGGGCGCCGTCGCGCGGATGCCGTCGATGATCGCCCTGGCCTCCGCCTCGTGGTCGTACTCCCAGAGGTTGGAGGCCTTCAGGGCGCGCACCAGCGCAGGGTTCTCCAGGCCGTCCGGTGAGGACAGCAGGCGGTCGTAGAGCGCGGTGGCCGCGGGGCGGTCGCCGGACAGTTCGAGGTGGGCCGCGGCGCGCAGGAGGAGGGCCTCGGCGTCCTCGGGATACAGTCCGGCGGTCCGCTCCAGGCGTGCCGCTTCGGCGGTGTGGTCGACGTTCTCGGCAGGCGTGTCGGGGCGCATGGGGGACACCGTACTGCCGAGCACTGTCTCGAGGGGGTAAGTGCAGGTCAGGGTCCCCTTAGGGCGTCCTTTACGGTGTGGCTCCGGCCGCGTTCACACCGTCACGCCGTCCACCTGGAGTGTCTGGATCGACTTCGGGGCGAAGGGGACCGACAGGGTTGTGCCGGACAGATGGGTGTCGGTGTGCGGGGTGTAGAGGTCGGAGCCGCCCGTCGTCACCGTGTTCCAGCGGGGGACCAGGCCGGCCGAGCCTCCGGTCACCGACGAGAAGCGGGAGAGGTCGAAGGTCAGGGTCGTGGCCGAGGAGGAGGTGTTCGCGGCGACGATGACCAGGCGTTTCGCCGGTCTGTCCAGGGCCGCCGCGGCGTAGCTCGCCCCGGTGTCCATGATCGTCATGCCCGGGCGGATGTGGCGGGTGAACTGGGCCAGCACGTAGTACTTCGTCTGGACCGCTCCCGGCTGCAGGGTGCTCGCGTCGTACGCGATCGTCGCCCAGCCCGCGCTCGGGTCCATCACCTGCCAGTACACCCACGCCGTCGGGTGCAGCCAGCGGAAGTCGTACAGCAGGTTGCCGGCCAGGGTCAGGCCCGTGGCGTCGCCGTCCCCGGTCTCCGAGTTCCACAGGGCCTTGTGCGCCGTCGTGACGACGTCGGTGTAGAGCAGGTCCCGGCGGCCGCCCGAGCCCTGGTAGCCGTGGACGTTCACCCGGTCCACGTACCCCTTGGTGGTGGCGGAGAAGGAGTTCCAGGTGGTGCGGGCCAGGTCGTAGCTCGTCTCGTCGGACGCCGAGATCCTCGTCGCCGTCAGGCCCCGCTTGTCCAACTCGCTGCGCAGGTGCGGCAGTACGGCCGCCTGGACCGTCGCGTCCATGTGGCAGCCCTCCTGCGTGCCGGTGGCCGTCCACCAGGAGGACGAGGGTTCGTTGAAGGCCTCCACCGTGCTGAAGGCCACGCCCCAGTTCTGCTTCGCGTACAGCGCCACCGACGCCAGGTGGGAGGCGTGCTGGCGGTAGTTCCAGGACTGGAGGTTGTTGCCGCCGTCCGCGGCGCCGGAGGGGTTGTGGTCGAGGCACATCCACCACATGGGGGAGTTGGCGAACAGCTCGCTGATCGCGCCCCGTTGGGTCGCCTTGACCAGCATCGCGCGCTGGGTCGCGTCCGCCGTCCACTTCCAGGACGACGACGTGGGGTCCTCGTTCGTCCAGTCCTGCCAGTAGCCCTCGATCTGCTTGAAGCGCGGGATGTCGGGGGAGACGGCCATCGTTTCGCCGTTGACGCTGTTCCAGCTGCACGCGCCCAGGTTGTAGCGGGCGATGTTCAGGCCGAGGCCGGGCAGGGGAGTGCCGTTGTACGTCGTCGTCTTCGTGGTGAAGAAGATGTCCGCGAAGTCGTCCCGGGTTCCGAAGACGTTCGCCCACCAGGCCAGCGAGGTGCCCCAGCCCTCCCAGGTGCCGTAGGCGGCGGACGGGTCGACGGCGATCGTCGCGTCCGCCCGCGCCGTGCCCGTGGCCAGGGCGCTGCCCAGGGCGGCGCCGCCCGCTGCTGCCAACAGGGTTCTGCGTCGGATCATGGGGGTCTCCGCTTCTCCGTTGCGGCTCCGGCAGCAGGAAGCATCGGGGGTGGCGGACGGGGTTGTCGAGGGTTCCGGCAGGCCTTTCTCAAACCCGTTGAGGAAGAGGTGTCGTCCTTCGAGTTCGTATCCGACTTCCTTGTGGATAAGGCCAGTTGTGGTCCGTGCGCCACGGAGATTCCGGGCCCGGTCGCCCCGGCCCCGGTCGCCCCGGCCCCGGTCGGCCCGGCCGCGGTCGCCCCGGCCCCCGTCGCCTTGGCTCGCCCCGGTCCCGCTAGCGCCGCCGCTCCCGCAGCACCCCCACCAGCACCGCGCCCGCCAGTGCCAGGCCCGCCGACACCAGCAGTGCGGTGTCCGTGCCGCTCGCCAGGGTGCGGGAGGAGGTGGCGACGGCGATGGTCAGGGCCACGCCGGCGCAGGAGCCGATGTAGCGGAGGGTCTGCTGGGCGCCGGAGCCCATCGCGGCCCGTTCGCGCGGGACCGAGTCCACGGCCAGCAGCGGCAGCGCGCCGTTGAGCAGGCCGCTGCCGATGCCGCTGATGACCAGGCCGGGCAGCAGCCGGGTCCAGGAGCCGGAGGCGAGGGCGCCGATCATGGTCAGGACGGCGACGGCGTGCAGGGCGAAGCCGACGGCGAGCTGGGCGCGCGGGGCGATCCGGCCGGCCAGGTGCTTGACCTGGAGGGCGACCGCGAAGCTCAGGCCGGACCAGAGCAGGAGCAGCCAGGCCGTCCGTATCGGGGACAGGTGGAGGACCTGCTGGAACAGGGCCGGCAGGAAACTGAACATGCCGATCACCGAGAGCCCGGTGAACAGGCCGCCCGCGGCCGAGGCCAGGAACGGGGTGTGGCGCAGCAGGCCCAGCTCGATCATCGGGGTACGCGTCCGGTGCTCCACGGCGGTGAAGAGCCCGAGCAGGACGACCGCGGCCGCCAGCAGCAGGCCGACCGGGGCGCGCAGCCAGCCGTCGCGGCCCAGGGTCAGGGCCGCCACCAGGGCGACCAGCGCCAGGCCGAAGGTCAGGGCGCCCGGGATGTCCGGGCGGCCGCCGCGCGGGGCGCGTGATTCGGCGAGCGCGCGGGTGCCGAGCGCGGCCAGGACGACGGCCGCGGCGCCCAGCACGCCGTAGGCCACCCGCCAGCTCGGCAGCGCGCCCGCCACCAGGGGGCCCACCGCGATGCCGCCGCTGACGAAGGCGCCCCACACGCCGGTCGCGTGCAGCCGGCCGCGCGGGGACGGGAAGGCGGCGACCAGCAGGCCGAGGCTGCTCGCGAGGATCGCCGCGCTCGCCGCGCCCTGGGCGATGCGGGCGAGGGTGAACTGCCAGGTGGACGTGGAGAAGGCGCCGAGCGCGGTGGTGAGGCCGAGGGCCAGGGTGCCGGCGAGGAAGATCCGGCGGCGGCCGTAGTCGTCGGCGAGGCTGCCGGCGACGAGCAGTACGGCGGCGAGGCCGAGCGGGGTGCCGTTCAGCAGCCAGGCCTGGGCGGAGAGCGGGGTGTGCAGGGCGGTCGCGGTGCCGGGCAGCGTGACCATCGGCGCGGTGTACGTCATCAGCGTGACGGCGGTGGCCGCGCTGGTCACGGCGAGCGTGGCCCGGGGGCGGACGGGGGCGTCCCGGGTGGTGGCGCCGCGTACGGCGGGGGCGGCGGATGCGGTGGTCGTGGAGGCGTCGAGCCCGGTCATGGTGTGGTCCTGTCCTTCCGGGGGCTGCGGCCGGGGTGAGCGGCGGAGCGGAGCAAAGGTTCAGTCATTGAACCGACCTGACCGCACCACCGTAACACCCACAGTTCGGTCAGTGAACCTATGCCTGGAAAGTGGTTACAGTGGACGGCATGGCACTGGGCAAGGACTACGCGTCGCAGGAGTGCTCGATCGCCCGCGCGCTCGAGATCGTCGGCGAGCGCTGGACGCTGCTCGTCGTCCGCGACGCGCTCTACGGCATCCGGCGGTACAACGACTTCCTGGTCCACCTCGGCATCCCGCGCGCCGTCCTCGCCGCCCGGCTGCAGACCCTGACCGCCGAGGGCATCCTCGAGAAGCGGCGGTACCAGCAGTCGCCGCCGCGCGACGAGTACGTCCTCACCGAGCGCGGCATCGCCCTGTGGCCCACCCTGCGCGCGCTCGGCCTGTGGGGTCGCGAGCACTTCACCGAGGCGCGGCTGCGCTACTTCCGGCACAACGAGTGCGGCACGGAACTCGGCCCGTACGGCGAATGTCCCGCGTGCGGGGGCGTCGTGCCGGTCGGGGACGTGGTCATGGAGCCCGGGCCCGGCCTCGACCCGGACCCGGCGGATCCGGTCAGCCGGGCCCTGCTGAAGCCGAAACGGCTGCTGGAGCCGCTGGAGACGGAACCCGCCTGACCCTCCAGCCCTCCAGTCCTTCAGATGGCGCCGCCCGGCCCCTCAGCCGGCGCCCGCCCGGCCCCTCAGCCGGCGCCCGCCCGGCCCCTCAGCCGGCGCCCGTCTCCCGGAGCAGGCCGATGCCTGTCCGGTCGGTGGCGTCCGAGTCGCCGCCCAGCCGGTGGACGACCACCCAGCGGCCGTCCTGCGCGCGAGCCCCGGCGAAGACCGACGCGTGGCGGGTCGCGCCGTTGTGCCAGTGGACGGGCCCCGCCGTCTGCCACGAGGGCGCGGGATCGCCCAGCCGGCGCTCGATCACCAGCCGGACGAGCAGGTCGGCGACCGCGCGCGGCGTCGCCCACAGCCCGCCCGCCGGAAGGATCGCCCCGTCCATGGTCCAGGGCCGCCGGCCCCTGCCGAACAGCCCCGGGGCGAGCAGTCGTTGGTCCGGCGCGGGCCGTGCGCTCACCTCCCGGACGTCCAGCGGGCGCAGCACGTGCTCGGCGAGCAGTTCCTCGTACGGCGCGCCGGCCGCCCCGGCCAGCGCGGCGCCCAGGACGGCGTACCCGAGGTTGGAGTACTCCTCCTGCCGTCCCGGCGGGCGGACGACGACCGAGTCCAGGCGGCCCAGCAGCCGGTGCAGGGCGCCGGCGTCGAACGCGGCGTACGGATCGCGGAGGCGGACCGCTCCGGGCGGCAGGCGCGGCAGGCCGGACGTGTGCGCGGCCAGGTGCCGCAGGGTGATGCCGGTGCCGGGTACGGCGGGGAGCCAGCGCTCGACGGGGTCGTCGGCGTCGAGCAGGCCCGCTGCGGCCATGCGCATGAGCGCCGTACCGGTGAGCACCTTGGTGAAGGAGCCGATCTCCACGAACCGGTCCACGGCGTGGCCGTCGGTGACGCGCGCGGGAGAGGCGTCGGTGAGGACGCAGGTGGGAATGCGAGGCATGCGGTGCCCTTCACGTGTCCGCCATCAGGTATACAAGGAGACAGAGGGCAAGCAGGCCTTGGTGGTTGAGCCCGCGGGGAGGTCGAGCCCGCGGGAGGGTCGAGACCGGGAGAGGGGGAGACGGGTGGTGGTCCGACGTCTCGCACGGCCGCGTGCGCTCGCCCCGCTGCTGCTCCTGCTCCTGCCGCTCCTCGTGCTGCCGGTCCTGCTGCTCGACGCCGGCAACCTCTCCGCGACCGTCGCGCTCGCCGCGACCACGGCGGCCGGGGCCGCCTTCGCCGCCTGCGCGCTGATCGCCGCCCGCAGCGCGCCCGCCGTACCGCCCACCCGGGTGCGCACGGCGATCCGCGACCGGGCCCGGCGTACGGCCTTCCTGCCGCAGCGCGATCCCGACGCGCCCGGCCGGCGCCGGCCCAGGGCGCCCGGACAGGCCCTTCCGGCGACCGCCGCGTAGGGCACCCGCACTCCCGTAGGTGACCCCGCGCGGGTCGTCATGCCGTTTTCCGCGTCATTCCGGCACGACGAGACCTCCGGAGGGCTCACCCATGTCCGTCTTCTCCGTCTTCCCCGTCTTCTCCGTGTTCGCCGAGCTGGTCGAGCGCCTCGCCGGCCTGCTCCAGCCGCTCTTCCACGGCTGCGCGGCCGCCGCCGCGATCGTCCTGTTCACCGCGCTCGTACGGCTCCTCGTCCACCCGCTGTCCCGGGCCGCCGCCCGCGGGCAGCGGGCCCGCGCCGAACTCCAGCCGCGCATCGCAGAGCTGCGCCGCAAGCACGCCGAGGACCCGCGCCGGCTGCAGCAGGCGGTGCTCGAACTCCACGCCGAGGCACGCGTCTCGCCGCTGTCCGGCTGCCTGCCCAGCCTGCTCCAGACGCCCGCCTTCTTCCTGCTGTACCACCTCTTCTCCAGCACCACGATCGGCGGCGCGAGCAACGGCCTGCTCGCCCACCGGCTGTTCGCGGCGCCCCTCGCCGGGCGCTGGGCCGACGCCCTCGCCGGCGGCGGGGTGTTCGGCCCGGCCGGGCTGGTCTACCTCGGCCTGTTCGCCGTCGTCGCGGCCGTCGCCACCTTCAACTACCGCCGCGCCCAGCGGATGACGGCGGCCGGCCCGGTCGAGGGCGTCGGCGCAGACGGCGAGCAGGCGCCCGGGCTTGGCGCGGTCACCAAGGCCATGCCGTTCCTGTCCTTCTTCACGCTCGTCACCGTCGCGGTCGTCCCGCTGGCCGCCGCGCTCTACGTCGTCACCAGCACGGCGTGGAGCGCGGCCGAGCGGGCCGTGCTGTACCGGTAGCGGACATCGGCAGAGCACAGGGCGGTGGGGTCCAGTACGTGAACAGGGTCTTGCCTAGTGGACCGGTGAATTGGAGGATCGACCAGTCCTCCGATGGCTGCACCCATCGGTCCGGGCGTCCGCGATCGAGGGAGATGGTGACCATGAAGCTGCTGCGAGTCGGTACGGCAGGGGCCGAGCGGCCCGCGCTGCTCGACGCCGGGGGGACCCTGAGGGACCTGTCGGGCCTCGTGGACGACATCGACGGCGCGCTCCTCGCCGACGACGGCGCGCTCGGCCGGGTACGGGCGGCGGCCGAGTCCGGCGAGCTGCCCGCGCTGGACGCGACCGGACTGCGGATCGGGCCGCCGCTGGCCCGCATCGGGAAGATCGTGTGCATCGGGCTCAACTACCACGACCACGCCCGCGAGACGGGCGCCGAGCCGCCCGCCGAGCCGGTCGTCTTCTTCAAGGCGCCGGACACCGTCGTCGGGCCCAACGACACGGTGCTCGTCCCGCGGGGGTCGGCCAAGACCGACTGGGAAGTGGAACTGGCGGTCGTCATCGGGCGCACCGCCCGCTACCTCGGCTCCGCCGAAGAAGGACTCGCCCATGTCGCCGGGTACGCGGTGGCGCACGACGTGTCCGAGCGGGAGTTCCAGATCGAGCGCGGCGGGACCTGGGACAAGGGCAAGAACTGCGAGACCTTCAACCCGCTGGGCCCGTGGCTGGTGACGGCGGACGAGGTGCCCGATCCGCAGAGCCTGTCGCTGAAGCTGTGGGTCAACGGCGAACTGAAGCAGGACGGCACGACGGCCGAGCAGATCTTCCCGGTCGGTGAAGTCGTGCGCTACGTCAGCCAGTTCATGACGCTGTACCCCGGCGACGTCATCAACACGGGGACGCCGGCGGGGGTGGCGATGGGCCGGCCCGAACCCAAGCCGTACCTGCGGGCCGGGGACGTGGTCGAGCTGGAGATCGCGGGGCTCGGGCGGCAGCGGCAGGAGCTGAAGGACGCGTAGGCGCTCCGCTGGCCAGCGCCGGGGAACTCCGGGTTCGTCGCCGGGTGCGGGTGGTTCGTGGCTGGTCGCTCCCCCAAGTTCTCGGCTTCGCTCGAACCCGGGGGGACCCCCATCGCGGCGGAGCCGCATGTCGATACGGCCCCGCGGCCCTTCGGGGCGCTTCGCCTCACCCCAAGAGAGAAGCGAGTGTGCGCCATTCCTCCCTCGGGAGGGCGTTCCGGTCGCCGCCCGTGACGATCTGGAGGGCCACGTGGTCCGCGCCCGCCTCGTGGAAGGTGTGGATGCGGTCCCGGATCCGGGTCTCGTCGCCCCAGGCGAAGACCGCGTCGACGAGGCGGTCGCTGCCGCCGTTGGCCAGGTCGTCCTCGGTGAAGCCGAGGCGCAGGAAGTTGTTGGTGTAGTTCGGCAGGGCGAGGTACATCGCGAGGGTCTCGCGGGCGAGGGCGCGGGCCCGGGACGGGTCGGTCTCCAGGACCACCTTCAGCTCGGGCGCGAGCAGCGGGCCCGGGCCGAGGATCTCGCGGGCCTGGGCGGTGTGCTCCGCGGTGACCAGGTACGGCACCGCGCCCGCCGCCCGGTCGCGGGCCAGCTCCAGCGTCTTGGGGCCGAGGGCGGCGAGGACGCGGCGGTCCGCGGGGACGCCGGCCGTGTCGAGGGCGTCGAGGTAGGCGACCAGGGCCGAGTACGGCCGGCGGTACTGGTCGGCGAGCTTGGCGTGGCTCACGCCGAGGCCGAGCAGGAAGCGGCCGGGGTGGGCCGCGTCCACCTCGGCGAAGGACGCGGCGCTGGTCTCGGCGTCGTAGTCCCAGATGCTCTGGATGCTGGTGCCGACGGTGAGGGTTTGGGTCTCCTCCAGCAGCGGTACGGCGTGCCGGGCGGCGCTGCTGCCGCCCAGCCAGACGGCCCCGTAGCCGAGCTGCTCCAACTCGGCTGCGGCTTCCGCGAGTTCTCCGCGTCGCGCGGGGTCCTCGGCACGCAGGCCGATGCTCCAGACGCCGTACCGGCCGATCCTGTCCTTCAACGCGTTCGGGGTGCTCATGGGGCCTTCCCTCCGGGTGGGGCTGTGATCGTCAACGTCTGCAGCCATTCCCAACGGGAGGGATCCCTCACGTAATCCCGGCGGGTGTCACACCTTCAGGAACCGCTCCAGCGCCTCCACGACGAACCGGTGGTCCTGTAGCTGGGGCAGGCCCGAGACCGTGACGGCGCCGATCACGCCCACGTTCTCCACGGTGATCGGGAACGAGCCGCCGTGCGCCGCGTAGGCGTCCGGGTCGAGGCGGGAGGAGTCCTCGAACGTCGTGCCCTTGGCGCGGAAGCGGGCGCCGACCAGGTAGGAGGAGGCGCCGTAGCGCTCGACGACCCGGCGCTTGCGGGCGATCCAGGCGTCGTTGTCCGGGGTGGAGCCCGGCAGGGCGGCGTGGAAGAGCTGCTGGCCGGCCCGGTGGATGTCGATGGCCACCGGGGCCTGGCGCTCCCGGGCCAGCTCGACCAGGAGCGAGCCGAGGGCCCAGGCGTCGTCGTGGGTGAACTGCCGGAACACCAGGCGGCGTTCCTGCGCCTCCAGTTCCTCGACGGACGGCGTGAGTTCGGGAGTGGTCCTGGGCGTGACCTGGGGATGGTGCTGCTGGTGGGGCATCAGAGGGTCACCGTCACCTTCTCGCGGGCCGACGTGCGGGCCGCTTCGAGTACGTCGAGGGCGGCGGCCGCCTCCAGGGCGGTCACCGGGTTGGGTCCTGCGCCGGTCAGGGCGCGTGCGACGGCCGCGTAGTAGGCGGGGTAGTCGCCGGCGAGGGTCGGTACGGGCGTGCCGCCGCCGGTCAGCGGGGACTCCCCGGCGCCGATACGGCCGTACAGGGACTCCGGCTCGGCGCCCCACCCGGGGCCTGGGCGCAGGCCCTCGCGCAGCGCCGCCTCCTGCGGGTCGAGGCCGTACTTCACATAGCCCGCCCGGGAGCCGAGGACCCGGAAGCGGGGGCCGAGCTGGGCGGTGGTCGCGGAGACGTAGAGGTGGGAGCGGACGCCGCCGGCGTGGGTGAGCGCGATGAAGGTGTCGTCGTCGGTCTCGGCGCCGGGCCGGCGGACGTCCGTCTCGGCGTACACCTCGGTGACCGGGCCGAAGAGGACCAGCGCCTGGTCGACGACATGGCTGCCGAGGTCGTAGAGGAGACCTCCGATCTCTGCCGGGTCGCCGGACTCGCGCCAGCCGCCCTTGAGCTGCGGGCGCCAGCGCTCGAAGCGGGACTCGAAGCGCCATACGTCACCGAGGTCGCCCTGGGAGATCAGCCGGCGCAGGGTCAGGAAGTCGTTGTCCCAGCGGCGGTTCTGGAAGACGGACAGGAGCAGGCCGCGTTCCTCGGCGAGGGCCGCGAGGTCGCGGGCCTCGGCCGCCGTGCCCGCGAGGGGCTTGTCGACGACGACCGGCAGTCCGGCCTTGAGGGCGGTGGCGGCGAGCGGGACGTGCGTCTTGTTCGGGGAGGCGATGACGACGAGGTCCAGCTCGTCCGCGCCGTCGAACAGCTCCTCGGCGGTGGCGGCGAACCGCACGTCCGGGAACTCGGCGCGGGCCTGTTGCTGCCGCTCCGCGCTGGAGGTGACCACCGTGTCCAGGGCGAGGCCCTCGGTGGCGGCGATCAGCGGGGCGTGGAAGACGGAGCCGGCGAGGCCGTAGCCGATCAGGCCGACGCGGAGGGGGGTGGCAGTCGTGCGTCCTGTCATGCCGTCCACTTTCGCAACGCTGTTGCCAAAGTGCAAGTGGTGAGGAGAATGGGTGGCGTGAACAGGGCGAGTACGGGCACCGGCGCGGGCGCCGGGATCGGCGGCGGGGCTGTGGGGGCGAATCTCGGGGCGGTGCGCAGCCACAACACCGCCCTGGTGCTGGGCTTGCTGCGGGACGCCGGGGCGGAGGGGATCAGCCGGCTGGAACTGGCCGAGCGCACCGGGCTGACCCCGCAGGCCGTCAGCAAGATCACCGCCCGGCTGCGGGAGGAGGGCCTCGCGGCACAGGCCGGGCGGCGGGCCTCGACCGGGGGCAAGCCGCGCACCGTGCTGCGGCTGGTGCCGGAGGCCGGGCACGCGGTGGGCGTGCATCTGGACCGCGACGAGCTGCGGGTGGTGCTGGTCGATCTCGACGGGGCCGTGGTGGGCGAGCGGCGGGCCGGGCTGGGGCTCGGGGCCGGGGCGGACGCCGTGCCGGCGGTGGTCGCGGACACGGTGGAGACGGTGGTGCGGGAGAGCCTGGGCCGCGGCGGCGCGCGGCTCTCCGGCGCCGGGACGCTGCTCGGGGTGGGGGTGGCGGTGCCGGGGCCGCTCGATCACGCGCGCGGGGTGCTGCACCGGGTGACCGGGTTTCCCGAGTGGGACGGGTTCCCGCTGCGCGACGCGCTCGCGGAGCGGCTGGGGGTGCCGGTCGTGGTGGACAAGGACACCAACGCCGCGGCGCTCGGGCTGTCGGTGGGCGGCGAAGGGGGTGCCGGCGGTTCCTTCGCGTATCTGCATCTCGGCACGGGGCTCGGCGCCGGGCTGGTGATCGGCGGGCGGGTGCACCGGGGGGCGCGGACCGGGGCGGGGGAGTTCGGGCACCAGGTGGTCCAGCTCGACGGGCCGCTGTGCGAGTGCGGGGACCGGGGCTGCGTGGAGGCGCTGTGCCTGGACGCCGTACGGCGCGGGGAGACGGCCCGGGCGGCGCGGGTGCTCGGCGTGGGGGCGGCGAACCTGGCCGGGCTGCTGGACATCGACGCGGTGCTGCTGGGCGGGCGGACCGTCGCCGGGGCACCGGAGGTGTTCGTGCGCGGGGTCGCGGAGGTCCTCGACGCCCGGGCCCGGCGGGAGGGGGCGACGGGCGGGGCGGTGCCGGTGCGGTGCGCTCCGCGGGGGGAGCGGGTGGTGGCGGAGGGCGCGGCGCAACTGCTGCTGGCGCCGGTGTTCGGGAGGGGGGAGGCGTGAACGCGCCCGCTGCTACGGCATGGTCACGCGCCCGGCAGGTTCAGCTGCCAGGACACCCCGAAGCGGTCGTTGACCCAGCCGAACCTGGGGCTGAAGCCGTAGTCGCCCAGGGGCATCAGTTCCGTGCCCTGGTCGGAGAGCGCGGCGTAGAGGCGGTCGATCTCGGCCTCGTTCTCGCACTGGACGAAGAGCGAGATCGCCGGCGTGAAGGTGAACTCGTGCCGCGCGGGGCTGTCGATGCACATGAACTGCTGGCCGGCGAGCGAGAACGTCGCGTGCTGCACGCTGCCCTCCTTGCCGGGCCCGCCGGCGCCGTAGCGAGTGATGCGGACGATCCCGGCGTCGTCGAAGAGGGACGCGTAGAAGGTCATCGCGGCCTCGGCGTTGCCCTCGAACATCAGAAACGTGGTGATCTTCTGCGACGACTCGATCCTCATCCCAGCGCTCCTTCGACACGGACCCGTACCTGTGCTCACAATGGAACCAAGAGCATCGAGCGAATCAAGCGCATCCGTCGCATCAAGCGCCTCTCGGCGCGGTGAGGAGTGAGCATGCGCTGCTCCCGCATCACCACCGCCACCCTCGTCGGCGTCAGCGTCGTCGCCCTCGCCGGGACCGCCGCCGCCTCCCCGGCCGGCACCGTCAGTCCCGCGAAGGTGAAGCCGGGCCAGACCGTCTCCCTCACGCTCAGGGGATGCAGTGACCCCGCCAAGGGCGGCCGCGCCGAGGGCGAGCAGACCGGCGCGCACACCTCGGAACGCACCCCCATCCGCACCACCCGGCTGCAGCCGACCGAGAAGGGCGTGCTGGTCGGGGTCGCCGGCGTCGAGCGGAACGCGCGCCCGGGCGTCCAGCACATCTACCTGACCTGCGCCTCGGATCCGGACGCCGTGGTCACGGTGGACGTCACCGTCACGGGCTGACCGCTCCACCGGCACGCGCCGCTCGCTGCGACCCCGCTGATCGAGCGGACTTCCCGCCCCCCGCCGGAGTGGCGGGCCCGGACGCGCCGGCCGACCGGCAGTCTCATGTGTTCATGAGACTGCCCCCGCCCCTGCCTCCGTCCCAGCCCCCGCTGCGGTCCCTGTCCCTGCCCCCGTCGCTCCGGCTCGCCGCGGCCGCCGCGTCCGCCTCCGTCGTCGTGGTCGTCACCACCGCGCCGGCCGCCGCGGCCGCCGCCCCGCCGCCCGCCTGCGCGGGCGCGGACACGCGGGCCTTCCCGCTGGCCGCCCGGATCCGGGGCGGCCCGCCCTCCTACGAGGCGGGCGGCGGATTCGGCACCTGGTACCTCGACCTCACCAACACCGCCGGCGAGACCTGCACCGGCATCCACCCGGTGGTCGTCCTCGTCGACGACAAGCACGAACTCCGCCCCGACCAGCCGCAGCTGGAGTTCTACGACGGCGCGCGGCCGCTGCCGGTGACGTTCGAGAGCACCGACGAGCAGGAGCTGGTCGGCGTGCTCGACGGCGCCGGGTTCCAGGGGTTCGCCGTGCCCCCCGGGAAGACCGTCAGCGTCAAGCTCAGGCTCGCGCTTCCCTCCGACACCCCCTCCGACCAGGTCACCGTCAACGCCGCCGTGGTCCAGCGCCGGGGCGACGACGGCGACTGGGTCGGCGAGTCCAACGCCTACCGGTTCGCGATCGGCCCGTACGGCGAGGAGCCGCCGCCGCAGCCGGACGCGACCGGGAAGAGCGCGGGCCCGCGGCCGTCCGCGAGCCCGCGGGCCACGCCCGGCACCGGTACCGGCGCTTCCAGCCCCGGGCCCTCCCTTCCGTTCGCCGCGGACGCGGCCGAGGCCGCGCAGCGGGCCCGCGAGCTGGCGGACACCGGGCCGGGGCTCGCCCACGGACTGCTCGCGGCCGGCGCGGCGTTCCTCGCCGTGGTCTGCGGGGCGCTGGTCGTGGCCCGCAGGCGCCGCTGAGCCGGGTGGCGTACGACGCCGCCCGTGCCGTCTGCGACGATCCCTGCGTGGACTATCCGAACGACCAGGCCCCCGGCGCCCCCGTCCGCTCCGGCATCCCCGAGCACGGGCGCATCCCCAAGTACTACGCGGTGAAGGCGCGGATCGCCGCCCTGCTGGAGGAGCTGGGCGAGGACAGCGTCATCCCCACCGAGCGGGACCTCGCCGAGCGGTACGACGTCGCCCGGGAGACGGTGCGGCAGGCCGTGCGGGAGCTGGTGCTGGAGGGGCGGCTGCGGCGCAAGGGGCGCGGGACCGTGGTCGCCGGGCCCAAGCTCGCCCAGCCGCTGTCCCTCGCCAGCTACACCGAGGGCGTGCGGCGGCAGGGCCGTACACCCGGCCGCACGCTCGTCACCCTGGACCGCTTCCCCTGCCCCGACGCCCTCGCCGCCGAGACCGGGCTCACCCGGGGCGAGCCCGTCTGGCACCTGGAGCGCGTGCTGCTCGCCGACGACGAGCGGGTGGGCCTGGAGAGCACGTACGTGGCCGTGGCGCGGGTGCCCCGGCTGGACGCCGGCTTCGACCCCGACTCCTCCTTCTACGGCTATCTCGCCGCCCAGGGCATCGCCTTCGGCGATGCCGATGAGCGGATCGAGACCGTGCTGGCCACGCCCCGCGAGGCCCTGCTCATCGGCACCCCGCCCGCCCTGCCGATGCTGCTGATCCACCGCGTCTCCAGGGACACCGAGGGCCGCCCGCTGGAGCGTGTGCGCTCGCTGTACCGGGGCGACCGGTTCTCCTTCACGGCACACCTCAAAGGCTGACAAAAAGCCCCGGACCCACCCTTCTGAATGTCACGAAAAGATAACGGGTCTAGTCCAAATCCGATGGGTCGTTCACGCTCTCGTTGACCGCCGGATGTCTCCGGTTACCCGATCACCAGGAGCGTTGACGTCGTGAAAGTGACAGTCGTCGGAGCAGGCGTGGTGGGCACCATGCACGCCTGGCAGGCAGTGCGGCGCGGCCACCAGGTCGTCCAGATCGAGCGCGAGGCCGAGGCGCGCGGCGCCTCGCTGCGCAACTTCGGGCAGATCTGGGTGAGCGGCCGCGCGGGCGGAGAAGAGCTTCGAGCCGCGCTGCGGGCGCGGGAACTGTGGGAGGAGATCGGCGCGCGGATACCGGCGCTGGGCTTCCGGGCGAACGGCTCCCTGACCCCCGTACGCGGTCCCCTGGAACTCGCCGTCGCCGAGGCCGCCGTGGCCCGCGCGGACGCCGCCGACCGCGGCTACAAGCTGCTCGGTCCCGGCGAGGCCCGCGCCCTCAACCCCGCCCTGCGGGGCGACTTCACCGCCGCCCTGCACTGCGAGCGGGACGCGGCCGTCGAGCCCCGCACCGCCCAGCTGGCCCTGCGCGCCGAGCTGTCCAAGTCCCCGGACTACACCTTCCTGCCCGGCCGCGAGGTCCGCGAGGTCACCGGACCCGGAACCGTCCGGGACGACCACGGCGACGTGCACCGGGCCGACGCGGTCGTGCTGTGCACCGGCGCCTGGCTCGGCGGACTCGTCCGCGAACTCGCCGGACCGGACCTGCCCGTGCGCCGGGTGCGGCTGCAGATGATGCAGACCGACCCGCTCGGCGAGCCGCTGCCGACGTCCGTCGCCGACGCCGACAGCTTCCGCTACTACCCGGCCTACGCCTCCCCTGCGCTGGACGAGCTCAACGCCCGGCAGCCGCAGCCGGAGACCGCCGCCGCGCACCGGATGCAGCTGCTCATGGTGCAGCGCGCCGACGGCGGACTGACCATCGGCGACACCCACGAGTACGAGCACCCCTTCGCCTTCGACACCGTCGAGGAGCCCTACGAGCACCTCACCGGCGTCGTGGAGTCCCTGCTCGGCCGGCCGCTGCCGCGCATCCGGCGCCGCTGGGCGGGCGTGTACGCACAGTGCACCGAGCCCGGCCGGGTGGTGCACCGCCGGCAGGTGAGCGAGGGGGTGTGGCTGGTCACGGGGCCCGGCGGGCGCGGCATGACCTGCGCCCCCGCCATAGCCGAGACCACCGCGAACGAACTGGGCTGGTGAGCGATCCCATGACACCCGTCACCCCCGACATCCGACTCGTCGTCCTGGACATGGCCGGCACGACCGTCGCCGACGGCGGCCTGGTCGAGCGCGCCTTCGAGGCGGCGGCCCGTGAACTGGGCGTCGAGCCCGGCTCGGCCCGGCACGCCGAGCACCTCGCGTACGTCCGCGCCACCATGGGCGAGTCCAAGATCTCCGTCTTCCGGCACCTGTTCGGCGACGAGGAACGCGCCCGGCGCGCCAACACCGCCTTCGAGAAGGCGTACGGCGAGCTGGTCGACGCCGGTCTGGTCGCCCCCGTGCCCGGCGCCCGCGAGGCCGTCGAGGAACTGGCCGGCAGCGGCCGCACCGTCGTGCTGACCACCGGCTTCTCCCGGGTCACCCAGGACGCCCTGCTGGACGCCCTCGGCTGGCGGGACCTCGTCCCGCTCACCCTGTGCCCCGCCGACGCCGGCGGGCGCGGGCGGCCGTACCCGGACATGGTCCTGACGGCGTTCCTGCGCACGCGGGCCGCCGACGACGTCCGTCAGGTCGCCGTCGTCGGGGACACCTCCTACGACGTGCTCAGCGGTGTGCGCGCCGGGGCCGGGCTGGTCGCCGGGGTGCGCACCGGCGCCCACGGCGACGAGCAGTTCCGCACCGCCGGCGCCACGCACGTCCTCGACTCCGTCGCCGGCCTGCCCGCGCTGCTGGGTCCGGCCTCTTCGAGGCGCTGACGGGCCCTCAGCCGCCGGCCGGCGAAAGGCCGGGGTCAGGATCAGGCCGCGCTGATTAGGCTGGGGGCGTCGGTACGCCGTGGTTCCGGCGCCCCCGCCTTTCTTGACCGTACGCACGCCAGGAGACGCACACATGGCAGACCGCAAGCCGATCGAGTCGTGGCTCACCGACATGGACGGTGTCCTGATCCACGAGGGCGTCCCGATCCCCGGGGCCGACGCCTTCCTGAAGAAGCTGCGGGAGTCCGGGCGGCCCTTCCTCGTGCTGACCAACAACTCCATCTACACCGCCCGCGACCTGCACGCCCGGCTGAACCGGATGGGCCTGGAGGTGCCGGTGGAGAACATCTGGACCTCGGCGCTGGCCACCGCCCAGTTCCTGGACGACCAGCGGCCCGGCGGCACCGCCTACGTCATCGGCGAGGCCGGCCTGACCACGGCACTGCACGACATCGGCTACATCCTCACCGACCACGACCCCGACTTCGTGATCCTGGGCGAGACCCGCACCTACTCCTTCGAGGCCCTGACCAAGGCGGTGCGGCTGATCAACGCCGGCGCCCGGTTCATCGCCACCAACCCGGACAACGTCGGCCCCTCCACCGAGGGCGACCTGCCCGCCACCGGCTCGGTCGCCGCTCTGATCACCGCCGCGACCGGCAAGAAGCCGTACTTCGTCGGCAAGCCCAACCCGCTGATGATGCGGGCCGGGCTCAACGCCATCGGCGCCCACTCCGAGACCTCCGCCATGATCGGCGACCGCATGGACACCGACGTCCTCGCGGGCCTGGAGGCCGGGATGCGCACCTTCCTCGTGCTGTCCGGCGTCACCCAGCCGGATCAGGTCGACCGCTATCCCTTCCGGCCCTCCCAGGTCGTCGACTCCATCGCGGACCTGGTCGACCTCGTCCTCTGACCTGCGGCGACGAAAGCCCGATCCACCCGTTCGGAGCAATCTGGCGCCCCCCGAGGATGCGGGGGCGCCCGGGGCGGGGGAGCCTCCTGGTAACTGGAGGTTCACGATGGGCTCACTACGCCTCACTGTCTGTACAGGAATCCTGGCCGCCGCCGCGTTCGGCCCGGCGGCCCAGGCCGCCGACGCCGGCTCGGTCTCCGTGACCCCCGCCTCCCCGGCGCCCGGCACCGACGTCTCGGTACGGGTCCACGGCTGCCCCGGGTCCCAGGGCACCGCCGTCTCGGACGCCTTCGTCTCCGACGCCCTGCTGACCGGCGCCCGGGACGCCCTGTCCGGCGAGACCCGCGTCCGCTCGGCCCTGACACCGGGCGCCTACGACATCAGGGTGACCTGCGCCGACTACGTGATCACCGGACGCCTCACGGTCACCGGCCGGGCCACGGGCCCGGGCGCCGGGCCGGCCACGCTGCCGGGACGCGAGCCCACCGGCGCCCCCTCGCCCGTCGCCCCCGTCCCCGCGGGCGGCGGCGGCACCGCGCACTTCGCGACCGTCGCCACCACCGAGTCCGGCCCCGACACCGTCCAGACGGTGACCGGCCTGGCCCTCGCCGCCCTCGCGGCCCTCGCCGTCGCGCTGCGCGCCCGCGCCGGCCGCGGCCCGCGCTGACCGCCGCCCATGACCGACGACCGCGGCCACACCACCGGCACCGGGCGGCTCGCCACCGGCCTGACCTGGGCGGTGCTGCTGTTCGGGCTCTGGCTGTGGGGACGCGGGGTGACCGGCGTACCGCACACCGAGGACGGCCCCGCCACCGGCGGCCTGTTCGCCGCCGCACCCCGGCTGCCCGGCCCGGCCCGGCCGCTCGGCGACGCCCTGCCCCAGCGCCTCGACATCCCCCAGCTGCGCGTGCAGGCACCCGTGGTGAGCCGCGGCCTGGACGCCCAGGGCGCCATCGACCCGCCCCCCTACGACCAGCCGGGCGTGGTCGGCTGGTACGGCGCCGGCACCAAGCCCGGCGCCTCCGGCGCGGCGCTCCTGGTCGGGCACGTCGACACCGAGACCCGGCCCGCGGTCTTCTACAAGCTCAGTACCCTCAAGCCCGGCGACACCGTCCGCGTGGTCCGCTCGGACGGCAAGGTCGCCCGGTTCACCGTCGACGACGTCCGCGTCCTGCCCCGCGCCGGCTTCGACGCCCGGCAGGCCTACGCCCCCCACCACCCCGGCCGCGCCGAACTCCGCCTCATCACCTGCGGCGGCCCCTTCGACCGCGCCGCCCACCGCTACACGGCCAACGTCGTGGTCTCCGCCTACCTCACCGGAAGCACCGGCTGACCGCCGTACCCCCCGCCCCGCACACCCCGCCGCGCCCCCGCGCGACCTCGTGACGAGGCGCCGGATATGCCACGATTGGACGCCCGGACCGGTGCGCCCAGGGGGGAATCGCATGGACGACAGCAGGGGGGCCCGTGCGTCCGCGCGGGCGTCGGCGGCGGTGCTGCTGGGAGCGGCACTGCTGCTCGCCGGATGCTCATCCGGAGGCGGGGACGGCCACGGGGGCCCGGGGGGCCCGATCACCCAGCAGCCCAAGGCCGCCGACCCGTTCTGGGTCAACCCGGACGGCACCGCGGCCCGCCGGCTCGCCGCCTACGAGAAGGCCGGCAAGAAGACCGAGGCCGCGCAGATCCGGAAGATCGCCGAGCAGCCGGTGGGGGAGTGGATCGGCCCGGAGAACCCGGAGCAGGAGGCCCGCGGCTTCACCGAGGCCGCCGAGAAGTCCGACCGCACGGCCCTGCTCGTCCTCTACGACATCCCGCACCGCGACTGCGGCCAGTACTCCCGGGGCGGAGCGGCCGACGGCAACGCCTACCGCGCCTGGATCGACGCCGTCGCCCGCGGCATCCAGGACCGCTCCGCCATCGTGATCCTGGAGCCCGACGCCGTCCTGCACCTCGTGGACGGCTGCACCCCCGACCGGTTCCACGAGGAGCGCTACGACCTGCTCAAGGGCGCGATCACCCGGCTGAAGTCCCTGAGGAACACCAGGGTCTACCTGGACGCGGGCAACGCGGGCTGGGGCCACCCCGACCAGATCTTCCAGCCCCTGAAGCAGGCCGGCATCGACCAGGCCGACGGCTTCTCCGTCAACGTCTCCAACTTCTACTCCACCCGGGACTCCATCGCCTACGGCAGGCAGCTCTCGGCGAAGGTGGGCGGCAAGCACTTCGTCATCGACACCAGCAGGAACGGCAACGGCCCCTACACCCAGGGCGATCCCGCCCAGCGCTGGTGCAACCCGCCGGGCCGGGCCCTCGGCGAGACCCCCACGACGAAGACGGCCGACCCCCTGGTGGACGCCTACCTGTGGATCAAACGCCCGGGGGAGTCGGACGGTACCTGCAAGGGAGGGCCCAAGGCGGGAGAGTGGTGGGCGAGTTACGCACTCGCCCTGGCCGAGAACAGCACATGAGCCTCACGGCACCCGAACCCACCGCGCCTTGCTCGGCGTCCCCTGGTCGTCGTCCACGAACAGCATGTACCAGCCGGAGGTGACCAGGTTCCGGTTCTTCGGGACCGTCACCGTGATCCTGTTCCCGGACGTCCTGAAGTCCAGCGCGATCGACCGCTGGTCCACGTCCGTGACATGCGTCGACGCGCTGGGCCGGATCAGCCGCACCTTCTTGACACTGGCCGCGTGATCCGACGTGAACGTCCCCGAGGCGCCGCGGGCGATCGTCTGAGGGCCTCCGCCGAGCGACGGCCGGGACCCCCGGTAGAGGTACGGCGGGGTGTAGATCTCGATCCGCTGCTCGAACTTCCCCGGCTCGGTGTTCGCCTTGTCGCCGTACAGCGGGTCGGACCCGAAGAACATCACCCGCCCGTCCGGCAGCAGGATCGACCCGGAGTGGTAGTTCCGGCCCACCAGCGGATCGGCGACCCGGGTGAAGCTGTTGCTGTCCGGGTGGTAGATCCGCGCCTGGAGGATGTCCGAGTCACCGCGCCCCCGGTAGTCCTCGGAGCCGCCGGAGACCAGCACGGTGTCGTCGGGCAGGATGGAGGACTGCGGGTACCGGGTGCCCTTCTCCAGCTCGGGCCCGTCCACGAAGCGCGGGTTCTTCGCCTTCAGGTCGATCAGCCGGGTCTTCCTGCTGGACAGCTTCGACTCGCCGACGCCTCCGCCGCCGATCACCATGAACCTCTCGTCCTGAGCCGGAGGCAGCAGCACGGTCCCGGAGGTCTCCATCATGTCCGGATCGCTCAGCCCGGGCAGCTTGGTGAACTTGTTGGTGCCGACGTCCCAGATGCCGGGGTCGCGGCCGACGTTGTCGGGGCCGTACCCGGCGTTCGAACCCGAGTAGAAGATCTCGCCGTTCTGCGTCAGGAACAGCGCCGGATACGTCGGGAACTGCCGGACCGTCTTCGTGTAGGTCCACTTCCTGGTGCTGGGGTCGAAGACCTCGTTCTTGCCCGGCACCAGCTGGCCGATGTCGTCGAGGCCGGAGACGCTGAGGATCTTCCCGTCGGACAGCGTGGTGAGCGTCGGGTACCAGCGGGCCTCGTTCATCGGGTCGACCTTGATGTACCGCTCGGCGACCGGGTCGAACTCGTAGGCGTCCTTGATCCCCTCGAAGTCCTTCTTGTCGAGGGCGAGTTTCTGCGCGATCCCGTACGTGTTGCGCGCGTCGGCGCCGGTGAGGCCCTGGATGCGGTAGTTGTCCTGGGTGCCGGTCTCGTACGCGGCGCCCTCCTTCGGCGCCTCGACGTAGACCCGGCCGTAACCGGGGTTGTTCCGCAGCCACTTGCCGGCCTTGTCGAAGACCTTCGTGGCGCGCGGGACCAGCACCGGGTCCTGGGAGAGGAACGTCCTGCCGTTCTTCTTCCCGGTGAACCTGGTGCCCGCGGGCAGGGTGATCGGCTTGTCCGGGTTCTCGTTGTAGAGGATCATGACGCCGCCGGCCTTCTTGACGTCGCCCTTGAGCTTCTCGTACCGCTTGGTGCCGCCCGCGATGAGCAGCCTGCCGTCGGCGAGCTGGGTGTGGCCGGTGCAGAACAGGTCGTTGGGCGTGGGGACCTTCTTGACCGTGCCCTTGACCGGGTCCCAGATCCGGGTGTCGAACCTCTTCCTGGCGAAGTTTCCCTGGTTGTTGCCCGAGCCCGCGACGAGCAGCACCTTGCCGGTGTGCAGCAGCGCCGCGTGGATGGTGTCCTGGCGGTACTGCGGCGGGAACTCGATGATGTCCCAGTGGCCGTTCGCGGCCTTGTACTCGGGTCTGTTGATCTTGTACTCGTGGTACTGCGCGGTGCCGAAGCGATAGACCCACGGCCCGTTCATCCCTGCCAGCGCGAGCACCACCGCCGTACCGATCGCGAGCCTGCGGACGCGTCGGCGGCCGGACTGGTCCCTCATTCCTTGCGTCCCCCCGGTCCGCCCAGCGCGATCTGCATGGTCTGCTCGTTCTCCGCGGCCCGCTCCCCGTCCGTGCCGGCCGCCCAGGCGGGCCGCTGGAGCGGCGGATGGGCCGCGTACGCCGCGGGCACCGCGTCCTGCGGTTCGGGCGCCGGCGTGGGCCGCCCGCGTTCCCGCCGCAGCGTGTACCGCCAGGCCAGGATCGGGGAGGCGGTGATCAGCAGGGCCAGCGAAGCCCAGGTGATCACCGCGGGGTGGGAGTGCCCGAGCGCGCATCCGGCGGCGAGCGAGCCGCCGAAGACCAGGATGAAGAACCAGTGCACCCGGAACGTCCCGAACAGCGTGTCGGGGCTCGCGGACCCGCCCTTGGGGGTCACCACGAACGTGCTCCTGCGGCGCAGTACGGCGTCCATCAGGGAGCGTGCGTAGATCGGCGCGGACAGCGCCGACATCACCATGCCCGCGACACCGCCGGACCCCTCCGGCTCGTGCGGGGAGACGTTGTGCCGCCGGTTCCAGACGTACAGGCCGATCTGGAGGGCGGAGGCGTTGCCGTACAGCATCAGCCACACGGTCGGGTCGATGTTCACGCCCGAGGCGCCGAGGCCCAGGAAGAGGGCGCAGCTCAGCGCCGCGAGGATCCAGTTGAGCGCGGACATCGGGTAGAAGAGGATCATCATCGTGTAGTTGAAGAGCCTGCCCGGCCCCAGGGTGAACAGGCCCTTCCAGTACTGCTTGAGGATCGTCTCGTAGGTGCCGCGGGACCAGCGCAGCTGCTGGGTGAAGAAGTCGGTCCAGGCGGCCGGGCCCTCGCCGACGGCGAGCACGTCCGGGGTGTAGACCGACTTCCACTTCCGTCCCGTCGCCGGGTTCTGGGCGCGGTGCATCTCGAAGCCCGTCGCCATGTCCTCGGTGATGGAGTCGTACAGGCCGCCGATCTGCCGGATGGCCCTGATGCGTACGGCGTTGGAGGTGCCGACGAACATCGGGGCGCCGTAGCGGTTGCCGGCGCGCTGGATCAGGGCGTGGAAGAGGAACTGCTGGGACTCCGCGGCCTTGGTGACGAAGGTGTCGTAGTTGCCGTAGACCTGCGGGCCGATGACGAAGCCGACGTCCGGGTCGCGGAAGTAGCCGAGCATCCGCTCCAGGTAGTTGGGCAGCGGCACGTGGTCGGTGTCGACGGAGGCGAAGAAGTCGTAGTCGTCGCCGTGCGCCTCCAGCCAGGCGTTGTAGTTGCCGTGCTTGGTCTTCGCCCGGTGCGGCCCTTTGGGCCGGTTCCACTTCTCCACTCCCCTGCGGGTGAAGTGGTGCACGCCGAGCCGGGCGCAGACCTCCTTGACGGCCGGGTCGTCGCCCTCGTCCAGCAGCCACACGTGCACAAGGCCCCGGTGGCGCAGCCTCACCGCCGCCTGGAGGGTCCTCGTCACCATCTCCAGCGGTTCCTTGCCGGGCACGTAGGTGGTGAGGAAGGCGACCCTGGTGCCGGTCTCCGGTACCACCGGCACCGGGTCGCGGGCGACGAGTGTGGCGTGCGCGTTCGACAGCACGTTCATGCAGCGGAAGGACTCGATCAGGCCGATCGAGACGAGCATGACGACGTCGAGGGCCGGCAGGAATCCGTAGGCGGGATGGTCGCGTGCGGTCCAGTGCTCGGGCCGGAGCAGCCAGAACAGCAGGACCAGGGAGAGCAGGGGGGCCGCGCCCAGCATGAGCGCGGCACGGACCCGGTGCGGCTCCTGGGAGAGCAGCGACCGGTACCGCACCCGGTACGGCCTGTCCGGGTCGGGCTGGGTGAGAGGGCCGGCGAGCCGGCTGTAGTGCTCGTAGTCGTATCTCGGCAGGGTCTTCCTGATCCGGCGCAACTGGCCCGTCCGGTGGCCGCTCACCCTCAGCTGCGTGGTCTGTGACGAGTCGTCGTGCACGTGGCTGTGTCCGGCGCCGGTCGGCGTCGACGTCATGAGTCATTCCCCCCACACGCAGGTCACCGCGTGTCGCCTCGGTTCCTTTCCGCCCGGCCGGCTTCCCCTCGCGCCCGCGCGGCGGAGTCAGTGGTGTCCGCGGTCCCCGTCCTGCCCACCTCGAAGACAGGCGGCGGCGGCCTTCCGGTGGCGCGACGCCCCCCTCGGCGTCGCATCAGGAGCGGGGCCCCCTCCCCGCCGTCTCGCCACCGTTTCCCCCCCAACTGCCGCCAAAGGGCGGCAGCTTGGACATCCAGGGTTCTACGGTGCTCCGCATGATCGCAAGACGCGAAACGCGGTGTTTACGGCCTAAACCCGTTCATTGTGGCGCGCATGGGGCTCGGGAGGCTCGGACGCGCCGGTGGTTCCGGGCGTTCGGGGTGTGCCGGTGGTGGAGAGGCGGACACGGATGTTGCCGAAGTGGTCCCTTATGGCCTTCTCCGCCCGCAACGAGTCGCCGGACCGGACCGCGTCCAGGATCTCCCGGTGCTGCCGGCAGGTGACCCCGGGGTCCTGCGGCACGTCCACCAGATCCCGCTGCACCCGGTGGAAGGCGTCCCAGAACGCCTCCAGCACCTCGCTCAGCAGCACGTTGTCCAGCCCCCGGTAGAGGGTGGCGTGGAAGGCGCGGTCGGTCTCGGCGAGGCCAGCCCCCTGTGCGGCCTGCTGTTCCATGCGGTCCACGAGGGCGTCCAGTTCGACGAGGTCCGCCGCGGGCAGCCGCCCGGCCAGCCGCGAGACCAGCCCGGTCTCCACGGCCTCGCGCAGCTCCAGCAGCTGCAGCAGCGAGTCCTCGCCCCGGTAGTGTCCCGCGACCGTGCGGAAGGCCAGGCCCTCGATCATCGGTGCGAACGACATCGAGCCCACGTACGTCCCGAAGCCGTGCCGGATCTCCACGATCCCCATCGCCTGGAGCGCCTTCAGGGCCTCGCGCACGGAGTTCCGGCTCGCGCCGAGGTACTCCATCAGCTCGGGCTCGGTCGGCAGCGGGGCGCCCGAGGGCAGCCGCCGGTCGACGATCAGCTTCTTGATCCGTTCCTGCAGGTCCCGGGCTGCCATGGCGAGAGCGTATCCGGCCCGGTTCGGCTTCTCGATAGCCGTTCACCGCGGCTCGGGGGGGTGTGGGTGGCGAAGCCCCCACAGCGCGCGGCGAAGCCGCGCAGAAACAGAGATGGCGAGGCAGGTCCGCGCTTTTTGCGGACATGCCTCGCCATCGTCATCGTGCGCCGCCAGGGACTCGAACCCCGGACCCGCTGATTAAGAGTCAGCTGCTCTAACCAACTGAGCTAGCGGCGCCTGCTGACGTGGAGAACTCTACCCGACCTCAGGGGGTGCCGATGACCACCCCCGGGTGACCGGGCGGTGGCGCGAAGGCCCCGTGTACATCATTCGGACCGTCAAAGTGGCGGTCCGCTGGCCAGTTAGCAGACTGATCAACGTGCACACTCGCGGACAAACCACCACCGAATGTGAGGCAGATCGCATGACGGCTCCGGTGTTCGAGGAGTTCCACCCCGCCGCCGACTGTGACTGCCCCGGCTGCGCCGAGGGCCGGCGGGCACGTCACCGCCCGTCGGCGGGTCGCCTCGGCGGTCCCGCCGCGGCCTGCGGAATCGTCGCGGTGGCCGCCGCGTCCGCGGTCCTCGGCGCGGTCGCCCCGGCCGTCGCGGCACCCGTCGGACACCCCGCCGGTCAGCGCGCGCACGCCCCCGGCGACGGCGGCCCCGCGACGCCCCAGGGCGCCAGGGGCCCGCTGCACGGCCCCAAGGGCACACCGGCGGGGCCCGGCACCGCCCCGATCCCGGCCACCACCCGGGCCAAGATCATCGAGCGGGCCAAGACCTGGGTGGCCGCCAAGGTGCCGTACAGCATGGACAAGTACTGGACCGACGGCTACCGGCAGGACTGCTCGGGCTATGTCTCCATGGCCTGGGGGCTGCCGGGCAACGAGTGGACGGGCAGCCTCGGCGGGTTCGGCGTGAAGATCACCAAGGAGGAGCTGGGGCCCGGCGACATCCTGCTCTACCACAACCCGGACGACCCCGAGAAAGGCTCCCACGTGGTGATCTTCGGCGGCTGGACGGACGACGCCCACACCACCTACACGGTCTACGAGCAGACGCCCCCGCACGCCCGCAGCCAGCCGACCCCCTATCCCTACTGGAGCAACACCGACAAGTACGTCCCCTACCGCTACAAGGGCCTGACCGCCGACACGGGCAAGGACGCGCTGCCGGACGCGGCGGTCCCCGGCATGCCGGACCTCGACCGGCTCACCGGGTACGCCGCCCAGGGGGCGCCCGCCTCGCACGGCGTGCCCGGTTATCCCGGCCGGCACCACTTCCGTCCGGGCGCGGAGAACGCCTCCGTCGAGCAACTGGGCCGGCGCCTGGTGGAGAAGGGCTTCGGCGGGTTCTACCCCACCGGTCCCGGACCGCGCTGGGGCGACGCGGACCGGCGCGCGGTGGAGGCCTTCCAGCGCACCCAGGGCTGGCGGGGCGGCGCCGCGGACGGCCACCCGGGCCCGGAGACCTGGCGCCGGCTCTTCCTGGGGGCGGCCCCCGACCGGACGGCCGGCCGCTGACCGCCCCGCTCGTCACACCCCCTGTTCCTACGACCGTTCACGGCTACATCCGCTACATCCCTTTCCCATCGCACGGCGCATCTGGCGCGGAGGCTGGAGGCACTCATGACGACGACCACGTCCCACACACCGCCCGAATCCGAGGGGCACCCGGAGGAGGCCGTGGACGAGGGCGGGCGCAACGCCCGGCTGATCCACCACGACACCACCGACATCCCGGTCCATCTGCTCTACCGCGACGGCCCCGACCCGGTGAAGCCGGCGGCGCCCCCGCTGCCGGCCGCCGTGGTGCCCGCCCGGCAGGGCACCGGTGAGCAGCCGCGCGCGGAGGGCCCCGAGCCGGTGCGCCGCCGGCCGCTGCCGCAGCCCGACCCGAAGCTGGTGGAACGCCCGGCGCCGGTGCTGCCCGGGGCGGTCGGGATGCTGGCCGGGGTGGCCGGGATCGCCGCCGGCCTGGCGACCTCGTGGTGGGCCGGGGTGCTGCCGCCGGGCGTCGTGCACGCGCTCCGGCTGCCCGTGTCCCCGCGCGCGGGGCTCGGCGCGGCGCAGTGGGCGGCGTACGCCGGGGCCTGGATCATCGCGATGATCGGCTTCGGCGGACTGGGCCGGGGCCGGGACGGGCGGGCCTGGGTGCTCGGCCTGTTCGGCGGCTACCGGGGGACGGTACGGCGCACCGGGCTGTTCTGGGTGAACCCGCTGCTGCAGCGGCGTCCGGCCGATGTGCGGCTGCGGCACTGGCGCAGCGAGGCGATGCCGGCGGCGGATCCCGAGGGGATCCCGCTGCGGGTGGTGGTGCTGGTGGTGTGGCGGGTGCGGGACACCGCGCGGGCCCTGCTCGGCGTCGGCGACCACGAGGCCTATCTGCGGGCGTGCGTGGAGGCGGCGCTGGCCCGGGTGCCGGTGGAGCCGGCGGGCGAGGACGGGGTGACGGCGGCGGGGGACGCGCTGACCGGGCTGGTGGCGCAGGACGCGGCGCCGGCCGGCCTGGAGGTGTTCTCGGTGCAGCCGGTGCGGGCGGAGTACGCCCCGGAGGTCGCGGCCGCGATGCGGCGGGGCCGGATCGCCCGGCTGGACGCCCGGCAGCGGGCCGGCATGCTCAGCGCGGTGGTGGACGCGGTGGAGGACACGGTGACCCGGCTCTCCGCGCGCGGTCTGGTCGAACTCGACGACTACGAGCGCAAGGCGCTGGTGCGGGACCTGACGGTCGCGTTCTGCTCGGGGCGCGGGGAGCCGGCGTGAGCGGTGGGGGAGGGCCGTCGCGGACAGCCGTGTGATTGGTATGGACATGTTCAACTAGCGGCAATAACCTGACACTTGGTCTAGACCTACGTACCTGCACAGCTCATCGAACTCCCCACGTTCTCAGGAGCGGCAGAATGCACACCAGGACCAAGACCAAGCTGTCCGCGGTCGTGCTGGGCGTGGTGACCGCCGGAGCGTTCGCGCTCTCCACCGGCGGCGCCAGCGGGCACGGCTACACCGACCTCCCCATCAGCAGGCAGAAACTCTGCGCCAACGGCACGGTGACGGGCTGCGGCGACATCCAGTACGAGCCGCAGAGCGTCGAGGGCCCCAAGGGCTTCCCGGCCGCGGGGCCCGCCGACGGCCAGATATGCAACGGCGGCCTGAGCCGGTTCGCCCAGCTCAGCTCGCCGACCACCCCCTCCGGCGGGGCGTGGCCCACCACCAGGGTGACGGGCGGCCAGACGTACACCTTCCGCTGGCAGTTCACCGCCATGCACGCCACGACGGACTTCAAGTACTACGTCACCAAGCAGGGCTGGAACCAGAACCACCCCCTGTCCCGCTCGGATCTCAACCTCACCCCGTTCCTGACGGTCCCGTACAACGGCCAGCGCCCGCCGGCCACCCTCAGCCACAGCGGCACCCTGCCGACCGGGCTGAGCGGGCACCACGTCATCCTCGCGGTGTGGACGATCGCCGACACGGGCAACGCGTTCTACGCCTGCTCGGACGTCACCTTCTGAGGGCCGTCCTGTCACAGCACGGAAACTGAGGTTCCCTTGAGGGCCGCCGCCCCCGCCGCCGGGTACGTTCCCCGCACGCCGGCCGAGCGGTACGGCGTACCGGACCTCGGGGGACCTCATGTTCGAGTTGCTCTTCTACGCCGTGCCCACCCTCATGATCGCGGGCTTCTCGGCGGCCCTGGCCGGGCTGCTGCGCCGCGCCTGGCGGATCAACCGGACCTGGTCCCGCGGGCTGACCGCCGAGGGCCGGTGCCTGCGGATGTTCACCACGACCAGTGGGGGCCGCGGGGACACCTCGGTGCACACGACCGTGCACCACGTCCACGAGTTCACCACCCACGACGGCCGCACCGTCCGGTTCGAGGAGAAGAACGGGCCCGCCACTGTCCTGGAGGGTGACTTCGTCACCGTGCGCTACCTGCCCGAGCGGCCGGAGCGGGCCACCGCGCTGCCGCCGGCCCGTGCCCGGCTCGCCGCCGGCACCGGCTGCGGGGTGGCCTTCCTCGGCGTGGCCATCATGTTCTGCGTCGTCTTCCTGGTGACCGCCCACATGATGTTCACGGAGTAGGCCGGGCTCCCGGCACCGGTTCACCGGCCATGGGGGTGTGGGTGGCGAAGCCCCCACGACGCGCGGCGAAGCCGCGCAGAAACAGAGATGGCGAGGCAGGTCCGCGCTCTTTGCGGACATGCCTCGCCATCGTCATCGTGCGCCGCCAGGGACTCGAACCCCGGACCCGCTGATTAAGAGTCAGCTGCTCTAACCAACTGAGCTAGCGGCGCATGACTCCCGCCCTCCGCAGACTTCTGGCTCCCGCGGCTGGCGACGAAGAAAATACTACCTGGTCCCGGGGGGTGCTCGTGACCACCCCGGGCCGGGTCTAGATCGTGAGGGACAGCAGCACCGGGGCGGCGCTGCGGTTGAGCGTGTCCGCCGCCTGCCTCAGCCGGTGCGCGTGCTCCACGGGCAGCGACAGCGCCAGACAGCCCACCGAGGAGCCGGCCGTGATCGGGACCGCGGCGCAGACCGTGCCGATCGCGTATTCCTGCAGGTCCAGGACCGGGACCGTCGGCGGCTGGGACTCCAGGCGGGACAGCAGCAGCTTGTCGCTGGTGATGGTGCGCGAGGTGAGCCGGGCCATCTTGTGCCGGGAGAGGTGGTCGCGGCGGGCGTTGTGGTCGAGCTGGGTGAGCAGGCTCTTGCCGACCGCCGTGGCGTGCGCCGCGGTGCGGAAGTCGACCCACTCGTTGACCGCCGGGGTGGCGGGGCCGGCCGCGTACTGGGTGACCCTGACCTCGCCGTCGACGTACCGGCTCATGTAGACGGCCGCGCCGACCGAGTCGCGCAGCCGGTCCAGGGTGTGCTGGAGCTTCTCGCGCACGGCCCGCTCCCGGTCGTGCGCGGAGGTGAGCCGGCGCAGGGTGTCCCCGGTGACGTACGCCCCGCCGGTGATCTGCTCCACATAGCCCTCCCGGCGCAGCATGCGCAGGAGGCCGGTCAGCCGCTCGGGGCGCAGGCCGGTGCGGCGGGCCAGTTCGGCGTCGGTGACACCGGTGGAGCGGCGGGCGACGATCTCCAGCACGCGCAGCGCGTCCTGGGCGGAGTGGTACGGGGCGGTCGGCTCGTGCATCAGTGCCACGGTGGTCTCCCCCTGCGCTCGCTTACCGGGCCGTAGGGTCGGTCCTGCGGTCCCACGATAAGGGCAAACCCGGTGCCGGGAGAGGGGGTTGGCGGGTTTGTTTCGCCCGCCGCTCCCCTCCCAACTGGGACGCAGATCCTCTGGCATATGCCATAGTCCTGACCCAGGAGTCGGACCTCGGCTTCTTCCCGGTCCGCGGGCCGCCGTCACAGCACCGCGCTGAGGAACTCCCGGGTCCGCTCCTGCTCCGGCTCGTTGAAGATCTTGTCCGGGGAGCCGGACTCGATCACCCGGCCGCCGTCGAACATCAGCACCTGGTCCGAGATGTCCCGGGCGAAACCCATCTCGTGGGTCACGCACAGCATCGTGATGTCGGTGCTGCGCGCGATGTCCCTGAGCAGGTCGAGCACGCCCGCGACCAGCTCGGGGTCGAGCGCGGAGGTCACCTCGTCCAGCAGCAGCACCTGCGGCCGCATCGCCAGGGCGCGGGCGATCGCCACCCGCTGCTGCTGTCCGCCGGACAGCCGGGTCGGCTTCGCGTCGCACTTGTCGCTCAGCCCCACCAGCTCCAGCAGCTCCCGGGCCCGCTCCTCGGCCTCGTCCCTGGACATGCCGAGGACCTGCACCGGCGCCTCGGTGATGTTCCGCAGCACGCTCATGTTCGGGAACAGGTTGAACTGCTGGAAGACCATGCCGATCTTCTTGCGGACCTCCCGGACCTGCTTCTCCGGCGCCGGGAACAGCCGCTCGCCGTCGACGGTGATCGTGCCCTCGTCCGGTTTGGTGAGGGTCATCAGGAGTCTGAGGATCGTGGTCTTGCCGGACCCCGAGGGGCCGATCAGGGTGACGTGCTTCCCGGCGTCGACGGAGAAGTCCAGCCGGTCCAGCACGGTGTTCGCGCCGAACCGCTTGGTGACGTTCTCCAGGCGGACCAGCTCGGCCGGCCCGGCGTCGGTCAGGGAGGGCTGCGGACGGGTCTCAACGGACAAGGCGACGCTCCAGGGCTCGCAGGAGAAGGGAGGCCAGGTAGGAGATGAGGATGAAGGCGGCTCCGATCACGGTGACCGGCTCGGTGAACTGGAAGTGCGCCTGCGAGTAGAGCCGGGCCTGGCCGAGCATCTCCAGCACGGTGATCGTCATCAGCATCGGCGTGTCCTTCAGCATGGAGATCACGTAGTTGCCGAGGGCCGGCACCACCCGGCGGATCGCCTGCGGCAGGATCACCGCGGTCCAGGTCCGGCGCCGGGGCAGGTTCAGCGCGGTCGCCGCCTCCCACTGGCCTGCCGGGACCGCCTCGATGCCGGCCCGGTAGACCTGCATGGTGTACGTCGAGTAGTGCAGGCCGATCGCGAAGACGCCGGTGGTCAGCGCGGAGAAGGTCACGCCCCACTCGGGCAGCACGTAGAACAGGAAGAACAGCTGCACCAGCAGCGGGGTGTTGCGCACGAACTCCGTGAGCACCCCGACCGGCCAGCGCACCCAGCGGGTCGGCGTCCGCATCAGCAGCGTCCACACCAGGCCCAGGCTGAAGGAGAGCAGCGAACCGAGGGCCAGGGCCTGGAGGGTGACCAGCAGCCCGTCCCAGAAGTGCGGCATGAAGCCGCTCACGGCGTTCCAGTCCCACTTCATGCGACGCGCCCCCCTACCCCGGTCGTCTGCGCCCGCTTCAGCTCACGGGCCGCGGACTCGGTGCCCGCGCTCTTGCCGACGCCGGCCTTCAGCCGCTTCTCCAGGCCGCGCATCAGCCGGGTGATCAGGAAGGCGATCACGAAGTAGATCAGCAGCACGTACGTGTAGATCTCCGCGCTCTGCTGGAGGGCCAGCCGGACCAGGTTCGCGCTGAACGTCAGGTCGCCCATGCCCATCACCGACACCAGCGCGGTGCCCTTGAGCAGCTCGACCAGCAGGTTGCAGAAGGGCGGGATCATCTCCGGCACCGCCTGCGGCAGCAGGATCAGCCGCATCCGCTGGGCCGGCGAGAAGCTGAGCGCGATACCGCCCTCCTGCTGCGCCGGGTCCACCGACTGCAGCGCGCCGCGCACGATCTCCGAGCCGTACGCGCCGTAGGTCAGGCCGAGCGCCAGCGTGCCCGCCCACAGCGGCACCAGCTGCCAGCCGAAGGCGACCGGCAGCACGAAGAACACCCAGAAGATCATCACCAGCGCCGAGGTGCCGCGGAACACCTCGGTGTAGAAGCCGGCGAGGAAGCGCACGATCCACAGCCGGTGGGTGCGGGCGATGCCGACGGCGAAGGACACCGCGGCGGCCAGCAGCGCGCTCAGCACCAGCAGCTGGACGGTGGTCCAGACGCCCTTGAGTACGAGTTCCCACAGTCCCGGGGTCATCCGCCGCACAGCTCCTTCGCGGTGAGGTCGGTCATCTCCGCCTCGGTGAAGCCGAACGGCCTGAGGATGCGGGCCAGCTCGCCGCTCTTCTTCAGCTTGTGCAGCTCCACGTTGAAGGCGTCCCGCAGCCTCGTCTCGGTCGGCCGGAACGCGAACGCGCCGCCGTCGACGTGCGGTTTGCCCTTGACCAGCGGCGCGAACGGCTTGGTGGCCTCCGCCTTGGCCGACTTCTTCACCACCTCGCGGACGGTCACCGCCGTCCCCGCGAACACGTCGACGCGTCCGGCCTCGACGGCGTTCAGCCCGGCGACCTGGTCGGGGACGATCAGGATGTCGCTCTGCCGGTACCCGGCGTCGACCGCGTACTGGATCTCGGCGTACCCGGTGCCGGTGGCGAACTTCGCCTTCTTCGCCACGACGTCCTGGTAGGAGTGCAACCCCATCGTGTTCCCCTTGCGGACGACGAACGAATCCAGCATCTGGTAATCGGGGTCGGCGAAGATCACCTGCTGGCAGCGCTCCGGGTTGACGTACATCCCGGCCGCCACGACGTCGAACTGCTGGGAGTTGAGCCCGGGTATCAGCGAGCCGAACTCGGTGGGCACGGGCTGAACCCGGTCCACCCCGAGCCGCTTGAAGATCACCTTGGCCAGCTCGGGCGCCTCACCGGTGAGGTGACCGTCCTTGTCGATGTACCCGAACGGCACCTCGCCGGCGATCCCGAGCCGTACGACGCCCTGCGCACGGAGCCGTTCCAGCAGGTCGCCGCCCTCGGTGCCGGACGCCTCGGCCACCCGGGAGCAGCCCGCCGCGCCGAGCACCCCGAGAGCGGCGAGACCACCGAGCAGCGAGCGCCGGGTGTGTCCAGGTCTGGACCTGAATGTGTGTACATCGTTCCCAGTTGGTGGAGCCATGGCGGCGCGGCTACCCAAGCGCACTCGTCGTATGCACCCTGGTTTTCATGGCCGATCGCTTCGTCACCGTGTCCCTCACCGGGCGAGACGTGCACTGCACGGCCCGCCTCCTGACCGACCGCGCGCCCCTGACCTGCGCGGCGGTGTGGGAGGCGCTGCCGCTCACGGGCGACGTCTACCACGCCAAGTACGCCCGCAACGAGATCTACGCCCTCTTCCCGCCGTTCGCCTCCACGGAACCCCCACTGGAGAACCCGACGGTCACCCCGATTCCCGGCGACCTCTGTTACTTCTCCTTCGCCGGCACCGAACTCGGCACGAAGGCCTACGGCTACGACCGCGAGGTCCGCCCCGGCGCCACGGTCGTCGACCTGGCCCTGTTCTACGAACGCAACAACCTGCTCCTCAACGGCGACGTGGGCTGGGTGCCGGGCATCGTGTGGGGCCAGGTGGTGCAGGGCCTGGAGGAGATGGCCGAGGCCTGCAACGACCTGTGGCGGACGGGGGCGGCGGGGGAGACGCTCGGTTTCAGCCGAGCGTGAGGCCCGCCTCGTACAGCGCGTGCGCCGCGCGCAGCACCAGATCGTCGCGGTGGCGGGCGGCGATCAGCTGCATGCCGACCGGCAGGCCCTGGTCGTCCTTGCCGACCGGGACCGTGGCGGCGGGCTGCTGGGTCAGGTTGAACGGGTAGGTGAACGGGGTCCACCCCGTCCAGCGGCGGTGCGGCGAACCGCTCGGGGTCTCCGCGCCCGCCTCGAAGGCCGTCAGCGGCAGCGTCGGGGTGACCAGCAGGTCGTAGCGCTCGTGGAAGCGGCCCATGCGGCGGCCCAGATCCATGCGGACGTCGACGGCGGCGAGGTAGTCCAGCGCGCTGTAGCGGGCGCCCTGCGCGCAGATCTCCCGCAGGCCGGGGTCCAGCAGCTGCCGCTTGCGGGGGGAGAAGCGCTCGGTGAGCCGGGCCGCGCCGCTGAACCACAGGGTGTGGAAGGCCTCCACCGGGTCGCTGAAGTCGGGGTCGCTCTCCTCGACGTACGCGCCGAGGTCGGCCAGCCGCGCCACCGTGCGCCGTACCGCCGCCGCGACGGCCGGCCGGACCGCGACCTGGCCGCCGAGGGTCGGGGAGTAGGCGACCCGCAGGCCGTGCACGCCGCCTTGCAGCGCCTCGGTGAAGGAGCCCGGCGCGGGCGGCAGGGCCGACCAGTCGCGCGGGTCGGGCGCGCCGATGACGTCGAGGAGCAGGGCCGCGTCGGCCGCGTCCCGGGTCATCGGGCCCGCGTGGGAGAGGGTGCCGAAGGCGCTGGCCGGGTAAAGGGGCACGCGCCCGTACGTCGGCTTGAGGCCGAAGATCCCGCAGAACGCGGCCGGGATGCGGATGCTGCCGCCGCCGTCCGTGCCCAGCGACAGCGGGCCCGCGCCGAGCGCCACGGCCGCCGCGCTGCCCCCGCTGGAGCCGCCGGCGGTCCGCGCCGGGTCGTGCGGGTTGCGGGTGATCCCCGACAGCGGGGAGTCCGTCACGCCCTTCCAGCCGAACTCGGGCGTCGTCGTCTTGCCCAGGAACACCGCGCCGTGCTCGCGCAGCCGGGCCACCGCCGGGGCGTCCTCCGTCCAGGTCCCCTGCTCGGAGATCGTCCGGGAGCCGCGCAGGGTCGGATGGCCGCGCAGCAGGAGGATGTCCTTCACCGTGACCGGCACGCCGTCGAGCAGCCCGGCCGGCTCACCGCGCCGCCAGCGCTCCTCGGACTCCCGCGCCCGCACGAGGGCGTCCTCCTCGGTGAGGCGCACGAACGCGTTCACCTCCGGCTGGATCCGCCGGGCCCGCCGAAGGGCCTGCTCGGTGGCCTCCACGGGACCGAACTCGCCCTTGCGGTAACCGTCGAGGAGCTGGACGGCGGTCAGGTCGGTGAGCTGCATGGACCCTCCAAGAGGCCGTGCGGTCGAGGGATCAGTGCCCGGGGACGTATCCCCGCGTCTTGTCGACCACGTTCACCAGGGATCTTCCCGCCGCCCACCGCTCGTACAACTCGATGAACTGCTCGCCCAGTTCGTCCCGCCAGCCCACCGTGTCCCCGCTCATGTGCGGGGAGACGATCAGCCCCGGCAGCCCCCACAACGGGCTGTCGGCCGGGAGGGGTTCGGCGGTGAAGACGTCCAGCGCCGCACCCGCGATCCAGCGCCGGGTCAGGGCGCGGGCGAGGGCCTCCTCGTCGACCAGCCCGCCGCGGCCGACGTTGACGAAGAACGCCGAGGGCTGCATCACGCCGAAGCGGTGAGCGTCGAACATGCCGTACGTCTCCTCGGTGAGCGGCGCCGCCGCGATCACCCAGTCCGCGCGGGAGATCAGCCGGTCCAGGTCGCCCGGGCCGTGGACACCGGTCCGCGGCACCCGGCCCACCAGCGCCGTGGTCACGCCCAGCGCCTTCAGGACGCGCGCGATCGCCCGGCCGATCGGACCCGAGCCGACCACGCACGCGCGCGTGCCCGCCACCCGCCGGCCCTCCCGGTGCCGCCAGGTCCGCTCCCGCTGGAGCTCCAGCGTGCGCGGCAGGTCCTTGGCGACCGCCAGCACCAGCGCCGCGACGTACTCGGCGATCGGCTCGTCGAAGACGCCGCGCGCGTTCGTCACCACCGTGTCCGACGCGGCCAGCTCCGGGCTCATCAGATGGTCCACGCCCGCGCTCGCCGTGTGCACCCACACCGGCCGGGGCCCGTCCCCCGGCCAGGCCTCGCGCACCGCGTGCGAGGCGAAGTCCCACACCAGCAGCACGTCCGCCTGCGGCAGCCGCTCCGCCAGACGCGCCGCGTCCGTGTGCACGATCCGGGCGCGCCCGGTGAGCCGGCCGAGCCGGGGCGGCGGGTCGGCGTCCAGCACCAGAAGGGTGGGAAGGGTCGTCATACGGGGCGGCTCCGACCGTCTGACATGCGGGGATGAAGCGCGCACATATGCGCGGATTGACCACGCTCGCACCCGAACCTACCTTCGTCAACACGGGCGCATTCGCGAACCGTTGCCCGCTCGTCTCCCAGCGTGAGGGTGGCAGCCATGGACGTCTCCTTTCTCGGCGGCCCCCGCCCCCAGCGCGGGGTCGGCGTGGTGGCACCCTTCGACTTCGCCCTCGACCGCGAGCTGTGGCGCTGGGTGCCCGACGAGGTGTCGCTGCATCTGACCCGGACCCCGTTCGTGCCGGTCGAGGTGAGCCTGGACCTGGCCCGGCTGGTCAGCGAGCACGAGACCCTCGGCGACGCCGTGCGCGCCCTGACCGCCGTCGCGCCCGAGTCCGTCGCCTACGCCTGCGCCTCCGGCAGCTTCGTCGGCGGGATCGCCGGGGAGCGCGCGATGTGCGCGGCGATGGCCCTCGCGGGCGCGCCGCCGTCGGTGACCACCTCGGGCGCGCTGCTTCAGGCGCTGGAGGAGCTGCGGGTACGTCGGGTCGCGCTGGTCACGCCGTACACGGTGTCGGTGACCCGGGCGCTGGAGGACTTCGTCGCCGAGGCCGGCGTCCAGGTCACCGGGTGCGCCTTCATGGGGCTGACCCGGCACATCTGGAAGGTGCCGTACCGGGACGTGGTCGCCATGGCCCGGCAGGCCGTCCGCCCCGGCGCCGCCGACGCGCTGTTCATCTCCTGCACCAATCTGCCGACGTACGACGTGATCCCCCAGCTGGAGGCCGAGCTGCGCATTCCCGTGCTCTCCGCGAACCAGGTCACGATGTGGGCTGCGCTGCGCCGGATGGGTACCCGGGCCGTGGGGCCCTACCAGGCGCTGCTGGATCCGTCGGCGCGCGCCTGGCCTCCCGCACTGCCCGAAGAGACGCAGGAAGGCTGGACATGACCGCACTCGGATTCCTCTACCCGGGCCACTCCGCCGAGGACGACTATCCGCGCATCGAGCAGCTCCTGGGCAGTGACATCCGGGTCGACCTCGTCCACACCGACATCGGCGAGGACGCGCACCGGGTGGCGGCGCTGCGCGAGATGGGCTCCGCCGAGCGGCTCGCGGCGGGCATGGAGAGCCTGCGGCTGTCCGGCGCCGAGACGGTGGTGTGGGCGTGCACCAGCGGCGGCTTCGTGCACGGCTGGGACGGCGCCCAGGCGCAGGTCCGCACGCTCGCCCGGCTGGCCGGGATGCCGGCGTCCTCGACGTCGTTCGGCTTCGTGCACGCGGCCCGGGAGCTGGGCCTGCGGCGGGTCGCGGTCGGCGCGACCTACCCGGACGACATCACCGCGCTGTTCGCGGACTTCCTGCGGGCCGGCGGCCTCGAGGTCACCGGGACCCGCTCCTCGGGGATCATCACCGCCGCGGAGGTCGGCACCTGGGGCGAGGAGGACGTGCTGACGCTGGCGCGGGCGGCCGACGCGCCGGACGCGGAGGCGGTCCTGCTCCCGGACACCGCCCTGCACACGGCCGCGCACCTGCAGCTGCTGGAGAAGGCGCTGTCCAAGCCGGTGCTCACCGCCAACCAGGTCTCGGTGTGGGAGGCGCTCCGGCTCGCCGACCGCCGGGTGAACGCGCCGACGCTGGGCGCGCTGTTCACCCGGGAGCCGATCGTGCAGGTGTGAACCGCGCCGGGGAATAACCGGAGACTGCCTCCTGTTACCGCACGGCAGGACAGCCCACGCCACACACAGGAGGCCCACACCGTGTCCGCAGCCGAGGCAGACGAGATCCGGGGCACGACGCACGGCACCGCCCCCGTCCCCCTCTCCGTACTGGACCTGGTGACCGTCGGCGCGGGCAGCACCGCGAGCGACGCGCTGCGCACCAGCGTCGAGCTGTCCCGGTTCGCCGAGGCGCGCGGCTTCACCCGCTACTGGGTCGCCGAGCACCACTCGATGCCCGGCGTCGCCTCCTCCTCGCCCGCCGTGATCCTCGCCCACCTCGCCGCCCGCACCGAGCGCATCCGGCTCGGCTCGGGCGGCGTCATGCTGCCCAACCACGCGCCGCTGGTGATCGCCGAGCAGTTCGGCACGCTGGAGGCACTGGCGCCGGGCCGGATCGACCTGGGCCTCGGCCGCGCGCCCGGCACGGACGGCGCCACCGCCGCCGCCCTGCGCCGCACCGACACCCTGAACGAGGGCGCCGACGACTTCCCGCAGCAGCTCGCCGAGCTCGTCCGCTTCCTGGACGACGACTTCCCCGACGGCCACCCCTACCGGCGCATCCACGCGATCCCCGGCCCCGTGCAGGGCAGTGCCCCCGGCGGCGTCCAGTCCCCGCACCGCCCGCCCGTCTGGCTGCTCGGCTCCTCCGGCTTCAGCGCGCGCCTCGCCGGAATGCTCGGCCTGCCGTTCGCCTTCGCGCACCACTTCTCCGCGCAGAACACCATCCCGGCCCTGGACCTGTACCGGCAGACCTTCCGCCCCTCCGACGTCCTCGACGAGCCGTACGCCCTGATCGGCGTCTCCGCCCTGGCCACCGACGACGCGCATGAGGCCCGACGCCAGACCCGGGCGATGGCCCTGAACATGCTCCGGCTGCGCACCGGCCGGCCCGGCCTGTTCCCTGACCCCGACGAGGCCGAGAAGCACGAGTTCAGCCCGATGGAGGAGGAGTTCATCACCTCCTGGACGGCCAACATCGTGCACGGCACCGCCGACGAGGTCCGCTCCGGCCTGGACGACCTGCACAAGCGCACGGGCGCCGACGAGCTGATGATCGTCTCCCACGCCCACCGCGGTGAACTGCGGCTGCGCTCCTACGAGCTGATCGCCGACGCCTACGGCTTGCCGACCGCGTAGGCCCGTTCGTCGAGCAGCTCGGAGATACGATCCGGCGGCACCGGGCGGGAGTACAGCCAGCCCTGGCCGGTGTCGCAGCCGATGCGGCGCAGCCGGTCGGCCTGCGCGGAGGTCTCCACGCACTCGGCGGTGACGGTGATGCCGAGCCGGTGGGCGAGCTGGATCATCGCCTCGACGATGACCTCGTCGGCGGGGTTCGGCACGGCTCCCTTGGCCGCCTCCTCGTACTGGAACCCCCTGACGAAGGAACCGTCCAGTTTCAGCGTGGAGACCGGCAGGCGGCTGAGATAGGCGAGGTTGGAGTAGCCGGTGCCGAAGTCGTCGATGGCGATGCGCACCCCCATGTCGCTGAGGGCCTGCAGGGCCTGCAGCGGGCGCCCGGCCGAGCCCATCACCGCCGACTCGGTCAGCTCCAGCTGCAGCAGGTGCGGGGCGAGTCCGGTCTCGGCGAGGGTCTGGGCCACATCGGCGACCAGGTCCGAGTCCCACACCTGCCGTACGGCCACGTTGACGCTGACGAACAGGGGCGGCTCGTCGGGGTGGTCCAGCTGCCAGCGGCGGGCCTGGCGGCAGGCGGTGACCAGCGCCCAGCGGCCCAGCTGCACGATCGAGCCGTCCTCCTCGGCCAGTCCGATGAACCGATTCGGCGTCAGTGTGCCGAACTGAGGATGATTCCAGCGGATCAACGCCTCGACCCCGGCCAGGCGTCCGTCCTCCATGCCGACCAACGGCTGGTATTCAAGGGCGAATTCACCGCGCTCGATGGCGGGGCGCAGGGTGGAGGAGAGCGCCTGACGGGTCATCCGGTGGGCGTTGCGCTCGGGGTCGAACAGGGTCCAGCGGGCCTTGCCGTCGGCCTTCGCCCAGTACAGGGTCGTGTCGGCCGCCTGCATCAGCCCGGTGGCGGTCGTGCCGGCGGCATGGCGTTCGACGACACCGATGGACGCGGTCAACGACAGCCGCTGGCCGGCCAGATCGAAGGGCTCCTCGAGCGCCCTGAGCGCCGACTCGGCGAGATCGGCGAGCTGTTCGGTGCCGGTGGAGTCCTCCACGAGCAGCGCGAACTCGTCGCCGCCCAGCCGGGCCACCAGCGGCGTCACCGCGCGGGCGTACCCCGCCTCGTCGGCCACCCGGGTCAGGCGCTCGGCGACCGCCGCGAGCAGCCGGTCCCCGACCCGGTGGCCGAGGGTGTCGTTGACCGCCTTGAAGCCGTCCAGATCGAGATAGCACAGCCCGATCCGGCCGGTCCCGCTGCGCTCGTACGACTCCGCCTCCAGCGCGCCGGTGAGCCGCTCGAAGAACAGCGTGCGGTTGGGCAGCCGGGTCACCGGGTCGTGCATCTGCAAGTGCCGCAGACGGGCCTGGAGTTCACGGCGGGCGCTGATGTCGGCGACCGAGAGCAGCACCCCGGAACCGCCGCTCAGCGGGGCCACGGTCACCTGCACCCACACCGAGTGGCCCTCCGGGTGCTTCAGCCGCCGGGTGCAGCGCAGCTTCGCCTGCCGGCCGCGCAGCACCTCGCGGTAGGCGTGCCAGCTGCGCGCGTCCGAGGCGAGGTCGACCAGGTCGGCGGCGACCCGGCCGGTGAACGTGTCCGGGTCGGCGCCGAGCAGCTCGCCGAAGGCCGCGTTGGCGCCGGCGACGAGCCCGGCGCGGTCCACGACGGCCATGGCGAGCGGGGCGGCCGCGAAGACACGGTGGTAGGTGGTGTGGTCACTGTCTGTGACGGCTGACCGGTCGAGGTCTGCCGCGGGCGTCGGCCCTTCGGACGTTCCGCTCACCGCTCGCTCCCGCAGTGCACTCGATCTGAAGTCCGTGCCGGAAAGTGTGCCGATCATAGAGGCTGGCCCCGGGCCCTTCCAGCCACTCACCAGTGTCCCGGACGGAGCACAGTTTCTGACAGATCGTTTCTGCCCGCACCTGGACGGGTTCTTCAGCCCCTCGACCTGTTGTGACGTTCCGTGAGTGTTTCGGGGTGTCGAGCGCCGGAGCGCGCCGGTGCGTGCGCGTGGCGCGCTCACCCTTGTGGTGCAGGCAAACAGGGCATATCGCAACGAACACTCTCAATCTGGATGCGGGGCCCGAGAACCGCATCCGGAGGTCACGCCGTGCCCAAGCTGCGCAGCACCGCCGCCGTGTGCACCACGCTGTCGGCGCTCGCCGCGACGTCGATCCTCTCCGGACCGGCCGCCGCCGAGCCGTACTCCACGACCCCGTGCGCCCTGCACCGGACCGCCGCCCACCACTCCGAGGGCGTGGACAGCTGGAACCCGGACTACAGCCACCCGGTCGGCACCGTCGACGCCGTGATGGTGTTCCTGTCCTTCCCGGACGCCACCCCGCGCACCACCCCCGCCGAGCTGACGGCCGACCACTTCCCGGCCACCAGCCGCTACTACGCGCAGGCCTCCTACGGCCGCTTCACCCTGCGCCCGCACCCGCTGGCGCACTGGCTGCGCATGCCGAGGCCGTCCACGGCGTACGCCATGAAGCGGGACTGGGACGCGGACGACCGGGCCGCCTATCTGCACGACGCGTTCGAGGTGGCCGACAAGGAGGTCGACTTCTCCCGCTACCAGGTCGTGTACTTCGTCGCCGACCCGGACGCGCCCGGCGTCGACTCGGACGCCACGAAGGTCATCAACCTGGACACGCCCGTGCACGTCGACGGCACCGACGTGCGCCGGGTCGTCACCGTGTTCGAGAAGCACCCGCCGGACCGGCTCGTCCTCGCCCACGAGACCGGCCACGTCTTCGACCTGCCCGACCTCTACCACCGCCCGGTCGACGGCAAGGGCGACTGGGACACCTACGTCGGCGACTGGGACCTGATGGGCAGCCAGTTCGGGCTCGCCCCGGACCTCTTCGCCTGGCACCGGTGGAAGCTGGGCTGGCTGGATCCGCGCCAGGTGGTGTGCGTGCGCGGCGCCGGCCCGGCCCGGCTGACCCTGGAGCCGCTGGAGGCAGGGCCCGGCATCCCGGTGCAGGGCACGGCGGGCGCGCCGGCCTTCGGCCTCGGACACGGGGTGAAGCTGGCGCTGGTGCGCACCGGCCCCGACAGCGTCCTGGGCTTCGAGGCGCGCGGCACGGCCGGCAACGACCGCACGTCCTGCCGGCAGGGGGTGCTGGTGTACCGGATCAGAAGCGGAGCGGAGTCGGGCGGCGGCCCGATCGAGGTCGTCGACGCCCATCCGCGCACCGAGGCCTGCTGGGAGACCTCCGTCTACCCGCCCCTCGCGGACGCCCCGGTGTCCCTGGGCGAGACCTTCACCGTCCCCGGCACGGGGGTCAGGGTGGCCGTGGAGGACAGGACCCCGTCGGGGGCCTGGACGGTACGCATCACCCAGTCCGTCTCCGGCTGACTAGGCCGTCCGCTTCAGCCGCTTCCCGACACGGTCCACGGAGCCTGAGGGGCGTGGGTGGCGAAGCCCCCACACCGCACGGCGAAGCCGCGCAAAAACAGAGATGGCGAGGCAGCTCCGCGCTTTGTGCGGACATGCCTCGCCATCGCCATCGTGCGCCGCCAGGGACTCGAACCCCGGACCCGCTGATTAAGAGTCAGCTGCTCTAACCAACTGAGCTAGCGGCGCCTGCTGACGTCGTAGACATTAGCATCCTGGTCGGCGGGAGGAAAAATCGATATGCGCACCGCCTCGCGGGCCGCCCGGACGGCCGCCCAGAGGACCACCTCCGGCCCCGGCAGCCAGGGGTGACGGGTGTCCGGGGCGACCAGCCAGCGCGCGTCGCCGGGGGTGTCGCAGCCGGCCGGCGCCGGGACGGTCACCGCGTCGCCCGTGCCGTGGCACAGCAGCGGCGGCATCGCCTCCGTACGGTTCGAGCCCCACTCCTCCCACGCCAGCAGCGAGGGCAGCCGCTGTGCCGTGCCCGGCGCGGCGAACAGCAGCACGCGGCCCCGGAACACCGCGACCGGCCCCGAGCCGGGGCCGTCGTCCCACAGCCGGTCCAGCATCCGGCGGCCGAAGATCGCCGGGGCGCTCACCACGTCGAAGACGGTGCCGCAGGGCAGGACCACCGGGGCGTCGGGGCGCTCCTCCCAGAGGGCGACGGTGCTGCGCGGGTACGTCGCCGCCGAGGCGAGCCAGTCGACGCCGTCGGAGGTGACTCGGGTCACGTTCGGTGCGCTGCTCATGACACCCAGGTATACCGGCTGTGAGCGAACGGTCCGTCTGAGTTGCCGAAATCCGGGACAGCGGAGGCAGGGGAGGAGTATCTTGCCCGCCTGGCATATGCCAGGCGAGTCACTGCCGGAACCGACCGGCGTGGACCGGTGCGTGGAAGGGGCGTGGTCTCACACCGGATCGGGGGACGTCCGCCCCTCGGCGTCGCCCCGCATCAGGTCCCGCCCGAACTCGACCATCTTCTTGGCATAGTCCTCGGTCCACTCCGCCCGCTCGGCGATGTCCGCCGGGGTCAGCCGGTCGAACCGGCGCGGGTCGGCGAGCTGGGCCGCGGCGATGGCCTGGAACTCCACGGCCCGGTCGGCGGCCGCGCGGAACGCCTGGGTCAGCTCCGTGGCCCGGGCCAGCAGCGCACGCGGATCCTCGATCGACTCCAGGTCGAAGAAGTGCTCCGGATCGGCGGCCGCCTCCGCGGGCTCGAAGATCAGAGGCGCGGGGCGTAGCCGCGGCTCGTTGCGACGCGGCGTGGGCTCCGCCATGTCGTGTCTCCTCCTCGTACGATTCGCTGGGCACCGCCTTCAGGTGGGCCACCGTCCATTGTCCCGCGCCCCCGCAAGAGGCCGCCCTGGCCGAAGCTCCCCCCCGCTGCGGCCGATCACGTCCGCTGCCGGGCAGGGGCCGCGAGGATGGTCATGGTCGCCAGGTCACGCGGTGTTCTGCCAGGTGTGCCAGTACGGCGTGGTTGGCCTCCCAGCCGTCCGGGAACTTCACGAGCGTGCCCAGCTGGACCGGTTCCGTGGACGGGTAGGCGTCCAGGAGGTCGCCGACGCCGGCGCGGCAGACCACGATGCAGGCGTGGCGGTGGCGGGAGGCCAGCACGCACAGGCGGCCGGTCTCCAGGTGGAACGCGGTGGCGTCGGGGCGGCCGGAGAGCGGGTGCAGGACGACCGTGACGTCGTACTCCCGGCCCTGCAGACGGTTGGCGGTGTCGACCGTGACGTCCGTCACGCCCAGCTCGGCGAGCGCCGCGCGGACGGCAGCCGCCTGGTCGCGGTGCGCCGTGCCCACGGCGACGCGGTCGGCGGTGAGCGGGGTGGGATCGTCCGAGCGCTCGGAGACCGCCGCGCCGCCCCGGTCCAGCAGTCGCCGTACGACGGTGGCCACCGCCCGCACCGCCTCCGGATCCGTGCGCGGGGTGTGCCGGGCGGGCAGCTCCAGCAGGCCCCAGCCGGACTCCGCGGCCTCGTCGATCACCCGGTCCGGGCCGGAGCCGTCGGAGGGGACGGCGAAGGCGAGGCGGCGGTCGCCGTGGCCGGTGCCGCTGCGGAAGGGCGTGTAGGGGTAGAAGGCGTCCGAGACCAGCGGGGCCGCGGAGGCCGGCAGGCGCCAGGAGACCGGGAGCCGGTGCTGCGGGAGCGTCGGATTGTGGGCCAGCAGGGTCGTCACGGCGGAGGCCGACGGGTCGTACGACAGGCCCGCCCACTGCTCGCTGCCGACGATCGCGAACGGGTCCAGCTGCCCGGGGTCGCCCACGAACAGCGCCCGCTCGAACAGGCCGGCCACGGCGAGCAGGGAGTCGGAGCGCATCTGGTACGCCTCGTCCACGATCGCGTGCCGCCACGGCTCGTCGGCCTTCACGTGCGCCCACTTCGCCGCCGTGGACAACACCACCGGCAGGCCGTTCAGATCCGCCGCCTTCGCGGAGGTGCGTACCTGCGGCAGGTCGTCCAGCGCCTTGTCGTAGGGGTCGGTGTCGCTGCTGTGCAGGCGGCCGACCGGCAGCTGGGGGTTCTGCTCGGCGAGCCGCAGCACCAGGTCGTCCACCTGGGCGTTGGTCTGCGCCACGACCATCAGCGGGCGCCCGGCGTCGGCCAGTTCGAGGGCCGCGCGCACCACGAGCGTCGACTTGCCCGCACCCGGCGGGGAGTCCACGACCACACCGCGCTCGGTGCCGTGCAGGGTGTCGTACAGGATCGCGTCGGTGGCGCGGGCGGCGGCGGCCGAGGGGTCGAAGTCGACCGTCGTCACAGCAGGTCCTCCTCGGTCACGGTGTCGGGAGCCTCCGGCGCGGGCTCACCCGGCGGGCCGCCGTGCGTCCACGGCGTCTCCTCCGGGTCGGGCAGCTTCGCGCCGCCGCGCTGCTCGTGCTCGAAGAGCGTGAAGCAGACCCGGTCGCCCTTCTCCGGCACCGAGCCCGGCTCCGGCTCCCTGCCGCGGCCCATCTTGTCCAGGACGCGCAGGACGAGCACACGCCCGTCCGGGCAGTCCTCGTACCCGGCGAACTCCGCCGACTGCGGCTTGCCGTTCAGCGAGCGGTACACCTTCGCACGCTCGGCGAGATGCGGCCGGTCGTCCGTGCGGACCGTCACCAGCGGGCGGGGGCTCGGCCGCTTGCCCTCGCTGTACGCCATGACGACATCGGTCACCTCGCCCGCGAACGCCTCCCCGGCCAGCCGCCGGCCCGCCATCACCAGCGGGTCGTCCAGCGCCTCCTGCGCCTCCAGCCGGGCCTGCTCGCGCTCGCGCGCGGCCAGCTTGTTCGCCGCCGTCACCGCGTCGTCCCGGCGCGGCTGCGGGGGCTCGCCCGCCAGCACCCGGTCGCGGTGCCCGGTGAAGGACCAGCGGTCGCGGGTCCAGCGCTCCTCGGCATGCGCGCCCTCCGGCAGCGCCCGCAGCAGGTCCAGGCCCCGCCACACCGCGTCCCAGGTGGGCCGGGTGACGCCTGCCACCAGCTCGCGGATCTCCGCCTCGGCCGCCGTGAGCGCGGCCAGCCGGTCGTCGGCGGCCGGGGCGTCCTCGGCGGCGGCCAGCGCGGTGCGCGCGCGGTCGTAGCGCTCGATGGCCGGGGCCAGCAGCTTGTTGTCGAACGCCGGGTCGGTGGCGGGACCGGCCGGCGGGCACAGCAGTTGGCCGGCCGCGTCCCGGGCCAGCTCGGCGCGGCGCGCCGCCTCGGCGCCGCCGGTCCCCTCCGGGGGGTCGATCCAGGCGAGGAGCGCGCCCAGGTGCTGGTCCTCCAGGCTGGACTGGCCGGTGGCCCAGTGCCGGGAGAGGACGTCGGTGAGGGCCAGCAGCAGCGAGGAGCCGGGGACCCGGGACCGCTCGCCGTAGTGGGTCAGCCAGCGGCCGAGCAGCGGCACCCGGGGCGGCGCCGGATAGGGGGCCTCCGGGTCCTGCTCGGCGGTCCGGCGGAACCGCATCGAGCGGCCCAGCAGCCGTACGAAGTCCAGGCCCGCGCGGCTCGGCACGATCAGCTGCGGGGCGTCCGAGCACAGCTCGGCCTCGACCTTCACCCGCTTGCCGGTCTCCGGGTCGGTCTCGGTGCGCTCGGCCGCCTCCACGGACCCGGCGTAGGAGTCGATGTACGGCAGGACGACGTCGGCCAGGTCGGCGAGGAAGGCGAAGCGCAGATCGCGGTCGCGCGGCTGCGGCACGACCAGCAGCCGCGGCGCGTCCCGGTCGGTGCCGACCAGCGCGCCGAGCGGGGCGCCGGCCTCACCGGCCGTGGTGAGCGGCACGAACACCAGCGGGCGCGCCGACAGATGCCGGTGCCGGACGGTCGCGGCGGGCTGCGCCCGGCCGCTCTCGACGGCCTCGAGCCGGGCAAGGGCGGCGATCAACGACACGCGCCCACCTCCGCCGCCGCCCGGCCCGCGGACTCCGGGGCTGCGGCGCCCACCGCGGGGGCCGCCGACCGCAGGGCCTCGGCGCGCAGGGCCGCCGCTCGGCGCAGGGTCGCGACCGTCGGGTCGTCCGGGTCACCGGTCTCGCCGCGGGCCGCCGCGAGGACGTCCTCCACCGTGGTCAGCCCGCCCAGTTCCGCGCGCAGCGGCCGGCCCAGGCGGGTCACGGCGCCCTCCTCGCGGGCGCGTTCCCGGCAGTGGAAGGCCAGCTCGCAGGTGGACAGGCACTCCGGTGCGTACGTCGCCGGGACCGCCTCGACCGACGTCGTCAGCTCCTCGGCGCTGCGGCCGGGCGCGAAGCACGTTTCCTCGGGCAGGGACCCGGCGATCTCCTCGATGCGGGTGAGCCGCGCCAGCTGGCGGGCGGTGACCGCGCGCTGCTTGCGGATGTCGACGGCGGACCCCGCGGGCAGGTTGGAGAAGTCCTTCGGGCACACCAGCAGGATCCGGTGCCGTACCACCGGAACCGGGTCGAGCCGGGCGGCGACCTCCTCCAGGGCCAGCACGTACACCGCCGCCTGCCGGGCCGCCGCGCCGACCTTCGCAGGGTCCGCCGAACCGTCCAGCAGCGGGAAGGACTTGATCTCCACCACCGACCAGCTGCCGTCCGGGTGCACCACCACCGCGTCCGGCTCCAGGAAGGCGAGCGAGCCGGCCACATCCAGCGCCAGCATCGGGTGGTCCAGCAGGGTCCAGCCGCCCGCCTGCACGGCCTCGCGCAGCGCCAGAGCCGTACGGGCCGTGCGGCCCTCGGGGCCGTGCGCGGTCAGGTCCGGCACGGCCGCCCCCTCGGGCGGCGCCGCGCCGGGGTCGAGGCGGGCGTGCGCCAGCCGGAGCAGCTCGGCGCCGCCGTCCGCCTTCACCTTCGCCTCGAACGCGTTGCCGCGCGTCAGCGCGAACTGCGACTGCCCGAACGCGGACGGCGCGCCCAGCGCGCTCGCCAGCCGCGCCTTGTCCACCCCGGCGCCGTCCAGGATCGCCCGCCGCGCGCACCCGGGGTTCGCGGCGAGTGCCGCGAGGGCGCGCGCGTCCAGGGCCTTGGCCGGTACGTCGGGACCGCGCAGCTCAGCGAGCCGGTGCCGGAGCCCCTTCTCCCGCGTCGCTGGGGGAGGCGTCCGGTTCGGCCCCGGCGTCGAGCCGCGACTCGCGCTGCCGTGGAAATCGCTCACCCGCGGAAGTCTGGCATCCGGCACTGACAATCGGGGAACCGGTGCCCTGCGCGACCGGTGCGGTGCCCGGCAGCAGGCGGGCCCGGACCAGGTCCACGGCCCGCATCACCCACGGCGCGAGCAGGGCGCCGACGCCCATCACGGCGACGCCCGCGACCGCGTCGAGGAGGTAGTGGTTGGCGGTGCCCATGACCACGAGCGCGGTGCCCAGCGGATAGAGGACGCCGAGGACCTTCGCCGCGCGCGTGCCGCCGTGCCGCCACAGCGTCACCCCGCACCACAGCGCCCAGCCGACGTGCAGGCTCGGCATGGCCGCGTACTGGTTGGTCATGCCGCCCAGCCCGCGCGGCGCGCTCGCGTCGCCGCCCCACCAGCCGTACGAGCTGTAGTGCGCCATGGTGTCCACGAACCCGTGGCCGGCCGACAGCAGCCGGGGCGGGCAGGTCGGCAGCAGGGTGAAGCCGATCAGGCCGATGAACGTGGACGTCATCAGCCAGGTGCGGGCCCGCCGGTAGTGCTCGGCACGGGCCCGGAACAGCCAGACCAGCAGGGCGGGCGTGATCACGTAGTGCAGCGACGCGTACCAGAAGTCGGCCGGCACGCCGAGCCACGGCTCGCGCGTGAACAGCCGGTTGAGCGGATGCTCGGCGTTGAGGTGCAGGTCCTGCTCGACACGCAGGATCGCCAGGCCGTGGTCGACGGCGGAGGAGACGTCACCGCGGACCAGGAGCCGGCCGGCCGAGTAGCAGCCGTAGACCAGGACGATCAGCGGCAGTTCGGTCCACCAGCGCAGCCGGGTACGGGCCTCCTCGGTGGCCGGTGTCTCGGTCTGCGGCATCCGATCGCCCTCCCCCTTCTGCTGTGCGGCGCGCCCCGGCGGGCGACCGTGCCACTTTACGGTGTGCGTATCCCGCCCATGTGGGCGCTCCGGCCCACAAAGACGCCGAGATCGCCCCCCGGGTTGCCCCGGCGGGGGGTACGCGATGATGGAGAAGTCGTCTTTTGCTGTTTTCACGACGTCCGCGTGGCGTCCCGCTTCCGGAAAGGTCCCCCATGGCACCGCGCATCCTGCTGGCCCGGCACGGACAGACGGACTGGTCGCTGTCCGGCAAGCACACCGGCAGGACCGACGTGCCGCTGCTGGAGGAGGGGCGGCGGGGAGCCAAGCTGCTCGGCGAGCGCCTGCACCGGGCCCCGCTGGACGGGCTGCCGGAGGCCGAGGTGCGCACCAGCCCGCTGGCACGCGCGCGTGAGACCTGCGAACTGGCCGGCTTCGGCGACCGCGCCACCACCTGGGACACGCTCCTGGAGTGGGACTACGGCGCCTACGAGGGCCTGACCCCGGCCGAGATCCAGGCCGTGCGTCCGGGATGGCTGATCTGGCGGGACGGGGTGCCCGGGGGCGAGAGCATCGCCGAGGTCACCGCGCGCGCGGACGAGGTGGTGGCGTGGGCCCGCTCGGCCGACCGCGACGTCCTGGTCTTCGCCCACGGCCACATCCTGCGCTCCATAGGCGCGCGCTGGCTGGGTCTCCCGCTGGACTTCGCCGCGCGGATCCGCCTCAACCCGACCTCGCTGTCGGTCCTCGGCTGGGCCTACGGCGAGCCGGCGATCGAGAGCTGGAACGACCTCGGGCACCTGGTGCACTGACGCTCCCGGGCCCGCGCCGTCCGCGGCACCGGCGCGGTGCCGCTCGCGCCGACGGCCGTCAGATCCGTGCGGTGCGGGGCATGGACGCGTGCCGCTCCAGGAACTCCGACACCCCGGACGCCCGCCGGTGCGGCAGGAGCACGCGCGCGGTGCCGGCCAGCATGCTCTGGATACGGGACGACTGGACCTGGTCCAGCAGGGACAGCACGCGCAGCCCTGCGGCGGCCGCCTCGTCCGGCCGCCCCTCGCGGGCGAGGTCGTCGGCCAGCTCGGCCGTGTAGAGCGCGATGTTGCGGGTGAAGTGCGGGTCCTGCAGCTCGGTCGCGCGGTAGGCGTGCCGCGACGCCCGGCGCCAGTCGCCCAGCATGGACCAGCACTGCGCCTCCAGCCCCTCCAGCTCCGCCTCGCCGTAGAAGCTCATCCACTCCGGGTCGGCGTCCGAGCGGCCCCGGGCGAAGAGGGCCTGCGCGCGGGCCAGTGCCCGTTCGCAGCCGGTGCGGTCGGCGAGCCCCGCCCAGCCGCCCGCCTCGCGCAGCGTGAGCAGCGACATCAGGCGGGCCGAGCCCAGCGGCGCCGCCGCGCGCTGGGCTGCCTGCGCGGCGCGCACCGCCTCCCGGGGCCGGCCGGCGTCCCGCGCCAGGAACGCGGTGTTGCAGAAGGCGTGCGCCTCCAGCGCCTGGTCGCCGGTCATGCGGGCCGTGGCCAGCGCCTCCGCGTAGTGCGAGCGGGCGTCCTCGAAGCGGCCCGAGTCGTGCGCCAGCCAGCCCACGGAGATGGCGAGTTCACCCGCGCCCGCGTGCAGCCGGTCGGCGGTGGCCTGCCGGGTCGCGCCGGCGTCCAGCAGGGCGTAGGCCGCGCGCAGCGGAGCCGCCGCGCGCCGGTAGAGGCCGTCCGCGCCGTGCCGGTCGTCGAGCAGCCGGATGCGCCGGACGGCCTCCTCCAGGGCGGCCGCCTCGGAGCCGCCGGGCCGGCGCGGGGGACGGGCCGGCGGCGCGGCGTCCGTGGCGAGCCCCAGCGGGCTCAGCGTGGCGGCGGCCACCGTGGCGCCTCCGCCGGTCATGAATGCGCGACGCAGCACGTCGCTCTCCTCGTGGTTCAGGTGGTCTTTCGCGTACGGTCCTGGCGCGCCGCACGGGTCCTGCGTGTCATACGGATCGACGGCCCCGGCCGACTCAGCGGGTGCCTCGGCGGCGGGTTCCCCGGCCGCGTCCGCCGCCGTACGCGCGGCGCGGCCGCGGACGGACGAGCGGGGCGCGAAGCCCAGGTCGGTGAGCGTGCGTCCGGGGAACATGTGCAGGAACACCCGTTCGTAGGCGTAGTTGGGGCAGCGGATCTCACCCGCCTCCACCCTGCCGACGTAACGCGCGTCACAGCTCACCCGCTCACCGATCTCGCGCGCGGCTCGCCGTACGAGCGCCGCGAACTCGGCCGGTGAGCGCCTGCCGCGCAGTTGCCGGAAGGCGAGGTTCGGCCGGGGTGGCCGGTCGGGCTGTGACGAGGTCACGGTTGACGACGCCATGGCCGGGTCCTCTCGTGCGAACCGTCGAACCATGCCGGATCCGGGACGGGTTCGTGACGAGTTGTCCGAGTGACGCCCTGATTCCGGCGGGCATGAACGTACCTGCTGTGAGGGGTCCGCCACGCAGTGTTTGGCTACAAACCGGATATCTCATCCACGATCTGCCATGAACTGCCATCCTTTGCGGCGCACTTCGGCCGTAGCCGTTGACGTGCTCGCGCGTTGAACCCGGTGGACCGCAACAGGGCTGTGTGGTGGAGGACGTCATGGAGACCGGGGAGTCCCGCCAGAGCAACGAGGCGTGTACGCCGCCGTCCAGAGCCGTGGGGGACGCGCCGGGATGCGATCTGGTGACGGTGCCGGCCCGGCAGGGCCTGGAGGCCGTCGACATCCTGCGGCGCGGCGCCGGTGACGCGGTGGGCCCCGTACTGCACGACGGCGGCGCCACCCTCGGCTTCCTCGTCCCGGCGGGCACCGCGGCCGGCTGGGACGTGCCCGGCAGCACCTGCACGCGCACCGACGGACGCGGGCTCAGGCTGAACCCCGAACCGCCGCTGGAGGGCTCCGACTGGCTGCTGCCGCCCGGCGAGGCGGATCTCGCCACCGACCCCACCGTGCTGCGCCGGGCCCTCGGGGAGGCGGCCCGGCTGATCGAGGCGGCCGACAACTGCAGGTAGCGCCGCCGCCCGGAGCCGCCGCGGTGAGTGGTACGGACCGGCCGCTTCGGCGCCGGAGCGGCGGACTTGAGAAGGTCGCCCCGCGCACCGGTCGACCCGCGAAAACCGCAGATAGCCTGCGGACCAGCCGGCCGGGCGCCGGAGTGGCGGGCTTGCGGAAGCCGCAGCAAGCCTGCCGGCCAGCTGGCCCGCGGACCGGCCGCTCCGGTGCCGGAACGGCGGGGCGGCCGGCGAAAACCGCAGCGAGCCTGGGGACCAGTCGGCCGGGCGCGGGGGTGGCGGGCTTGCGGAAGCCGCAGCAAGCCTGTCGGCCTACCAGCTGGCCCGCGGACCGGCCGGCCCGCGAAAACCGCAGCGAGCCCGGGGACCAGTCGGCCGGGCGCGGGGGTGGCGGGCCTGTGAAAGCCGTGGCAGGCCTGGTGGCCGAGCAGTCGGCCGCCGGAGTGGCCCGGCCTGCGGAAAGCCGCGGTGGGTCCGTCCGTCGCCCGGCCGGGCGACGGAGTGGCCGGCCTGCGAGAATGGTCGGATGGGCAGGTCCAGGAACACAGGGGACGCGCGGCGCACGCGCCGCGGGCCGTCCGCCGCCGAGGCCGTCGTGGAGGCGGTCGACGGCGGGCTCGCACAGCTCGTCCCCGACCCCGACCGCAGCCGGGCCTGGACCCTGCTGATCGACGGCGCGCCCCAGTCGCACGTCGACCTGGACGACCCGGAGTACCTGTCCTTCGAGTACCAGCGCCGCCTCGGCCACGTCATCGACCTCGCCGCCCCGCCCGGCCGGCCCGTGCACGCCGTGCACCTCGGCGGCGGCGCCCTCACCCTCGCCCGGTACACCGCCGCCACCCGGCCCCGGTCCACCCAGCAGGTCGTCGAGCGGGACGCGAGCCTGGTGGAACTGGTCCGCCGGGAGCTGCCGTTGGACCCCGGCGCCCGGATCCGGGTGCGGTCGGCGGACGCCCGCGCGGGCCTGGCCAAGGTGCCGGACCGCTGGGCGGACCTGGTCATAGCCGACGTGTTCAGCGGCGCCCGCACCCCGGCCCACCTGACCTCCACCGAGTTCCTGGACGAGGTCCGCCGCGCCCTGAAGCCGTCCGGGGCCTACGCTGCCAACCTCGCCGACGGCCCGCCGCTGGCCCATCTTCGCGGCCAGATCGCCACCGCCGCCGCCCGGTTCGCCGAACTCGCCCTGATCGCCGACTCCGCCGTGCTGCGCGGCAAGCGCTTCGGCAACGCCGTCCTGGTCGCCTCCGACGCCCCGCTCCCGCTGCCCGAACTCACCCGCCGCGCCGCCTGTGATCCGCACCCGGCGCGAGTCGAACACGGCAGGCAGCTCAGGGACTTCACGGGCGGCGCGGTCCCCGTGACGGACGAGGCGGCGGTGGCGTCCCCGGCCCCGCCGCCGTCGGTGTTCCGCTGATCCGGCCGCCGTCGCCCGCGGGGCTCAGTAGTTCCCGATCTCCACGTGCGGCGGCCCGTCGTGCCAGGTGCAGAACACCGACACCCGGTCCGTGCCCCGGGTGAACTCCACCCGGATCCAGGTCTCGGTCTTCCACACCTGCATCGACCAGCCGGTCCCCGGAGTCGCCGAGACGAGCGTGGCGTCGGCCGTGCCCAGATCGAACACCGCCCGGCCGCCGGCCGTGTCGTACGACTTGACCTGGCCGGACGCGGACGCGGAGGGAGAGGCAGTGCGGGTGGGCGTGGGACTCGGGGGCCGTGCGGGGGTGGCGGCCGGCGCCGTCGCGGTGCTCGACGGCCGCCGCGACGGGGACGGGTCGGGCGTGGGCGAGGGCAGCGGTTTCGAGCCCTGGGCCGTGGCGCCGGCGGCCGTGACCGGCAGGGCGCGGGGCGGGTCGTACGCCGTCCCGGCCATCACCGTGTGCACGCCCCACCACGACAGCGTGACCGCCGCTCCCGTCGCGAGCAGCCACGCCAGTACGTGTACGAGTCCTCTGCGCATCGCGGGCCATACTGCCTCAGGGGCACCGCCGTGCGCACATGCCCGGAGTTGTCCACAGGCGCCAGCCGGGTGTGGGCCGTATGGCGTACGGTGCGGCGCATGGCAAGTGTGCTCGTGGTCGAGGACGACCAGTTCGTACGCTCGGCGCTCATCCGGCACCTGACCGACGCCGCGCACACCGTGCGCAGCGTCGGTACGGCACTGGAGGCGCTGCGCGAGGTCGCCCATTTCCGGTTCGACGTGGTCATCCTGGACCTCGGACTGCCGGACCTGGACGGCTCCGAGGCGCTGAAGATGCTCCGCGGCATCACAGACGTGCCCGTCATCATCGCCACCGCCCGGGACGACGAGTCGGAGATCGTCCGGCTGCTGAACGCCGGTGCGGACGACTACCTGACCAAGCCGTTCTCCGTGGAGCACCTCTCGGCGCGGATCGCGGCCGTGCTGCGCCGGGCCCGCTCCGCCGGCGCGGAGGCCCCGCCCTCCTCCGTGCTCCGGGTCGGCGGCCTGACCGTCGACCCGCTGCGCCGCCAGGCCGAGCTGGACGGGGCCCGCCTCGACCTCACCCGCCGCGAGTTCGACCTGCTCGCCTTCCTCGCCGGCCGGCCCGGGGTCGTCGTCCCGCGCCGGGAGCTGCTCGCCGAGGTCTGGCAGCAGTCTTACGGCGACGACCAGACCATCGACGTCCATCTGTCCTGGCTGCGCCGTAAATTGGGGGAGACGGCCGCCCGGCCCCGCTATCTGCACACGCTCCGGGGCGTCGGCGTGAAGCTCGAACCGCCCGTGGAACCCACGGCGGACGGGGAGCCGGCGCGATGAGATGGGCCCTGGTCAAGGTCTGCCTGGCGGTCACCACGATGGTCGTCGTCGCCTTCGCGGTCCCGCTCGGCCTGGTCGTCAAGGAGATGGCCCGCGACCGGGCGTTCTCCAACGCCGAGCGGGAGGCCGCCGCGGTCGCGCCCGCGCTGTCCATCACCACCGACCGCGACGAACTGGAGCGGGTCGTGGCCTCCGCCGGCGCCGACTCCGGGATGGCCGTGCATCTGCCCGCCGGCGGCGGCCGGTCCGCGCTCGACATCGGCCGGCAGCGCGCCGCCGACCGCGACATCCAGGCCGTCCGGAGAATGGGCCGGGCCTCCACGACCACGGTGGCAGGCGGCTCCGCCCTGCTCCAGCCGGTCGCGCTCGGCTCCGGTGACATCGCGGTCGTCGAGGTCTACGTCCCCGAGGCCGAGGTGACCAACGGCGTCGGCACGGCCTGGGCGGTCCTCGCGGCCGTCGGCCTCGCCCTGATCGTCGGCTCGGTCGCGGTCGCCGACCGGCTCGGGGTCCGCATGGTGCGGCCCGCCCGGCGGCTGGTCGAAGGCGCGCACGAACTGGGCGAGGGCAAGCTGGGCGCCCGGGTGCCGGAGGACGGGCCCACCGAACTCCGGCTCGCCGCGATCGCGTTCAACTCCATGGCCGACCAGGTCGTCCAGCTCCTCGCCAACGAGAGGGAACTCGCCGCCGACCTCTCGCACCGGCTGCGCACCCCGCTCACCGTGCTGCGGCTCAACGCGGCCTCGCTGGGCGGCGGACCGGCCGCCGAGCAGACCCGGGCCGCCGTCGCCCAGCTGGAGCGGGAGGTCGACACCATCATCCGCACCGCCCGCGAGGCCAAGCCGCAGACGGCCGCGCCCGGGCCCGGCGCCGGCTGCGACGCGGCCGAAGTGGTGCGTGAGCGCATGGAGTTCTGGTCCGCGCTCGCCGAGGACGAGGGACGCAAGTGGCGGGTGGCCGGCGTGGAGCGGCCGGTGCGGATACCCGTGGCCCGCGCCGATCTGGCCGCCGCGCTCGACGCCCTGCTCGGCAACGTGTTCCGGCACACCGCCGAGGGCACCGCCTTCGCGGTGGACGTGCACAACGCCGAGGACGCGGTGATCGTGCTGGTCTCCGACGCGGGCCCCGGCATACCCGACCCGGAGTCGGCGATGGCCCGCGGCCGCGGCTCCGGAGGCTCGGGCTCCACCGGCCTCGGACTCGACATCGTGCGCCGCCTCGCCGAGTCCACCGGCGGCGACGTCCGCATCGGCTCCTCGGTGCTGGGCGGCACCGAGGTGCGGATCTGGTTCCAGCTGGACGGCCGCAGACCGGCCGGGCGGGGACACCGGATGCGCCGCCGCCGACTGCGCAAACCGGTCGCGACTGGTCTCGACCATTAATCGTCCCCGATCCCTTCCTTAAGCGAACCCTAAGGTCTGCAACCCCCGTCCCGATCAGGCCGTTTGCCCGATTCCGCATCGCTAGCGTGCTGCCGCACCCCACCCCCCGAACCAGCGAAGGCAGGCACGCGCATGACCACGCACCGGCGCAGGATCAGTGGCAGGAACAAGGCGATAGGCGGCCTCGTGGCCGCGGCCGTGGTCGGCGGCGGCGCCCTGGTGCTCACCGGCACCGCCAACGCGGCCGGAGTGAACGCCGCGTACACCAAGACCAGCGACTGGTCGACCGGCTACACCGCGCAGTACGTCGTGACCAACAACAGCGGCCAGGCGGAGAAGACCTGGACCCTGGAGTTCGACCTCCCGGCGGGCGCCAGGCTCAGCTCGCTGTGGAACGGCGAGTCGAGCGTCAGCGGTTCGCACGTCACCGTGAAGCCCGCGAAGTGGGACACCGACGGCCTCGCCCCGGGCAAGTCGGTGACGGTCGGCTTCGTGGTCGAGGGCAAGGGAGACCCGACCGGCTGTCGTATCGACGACGCCCAGTGTTCCGCGGACGGCGGCGCCACCCCGGAGCCCAGCGGCCGGCCCACCCAGTCCCCGTCGCCCACCGCCACCCCCACCGCCACCCCCACGCCGACCAAGAGCAGCACCCCCACCCCGACCGCCTTCCAGACCACAGGCAGCGGCACCACCGCCTCCGCAGGCTTCGCCCCTTACGTCGACACCTCGCTCTACCCGGCCTTCGACCTGCTCGGCACGGCCGACGCGACCGGCGTGAAGAACTACAACCTCGCCTTCGTCACCGACGGCGGCGGCTGCACCCCCAAGTGGGGCGGCGTGACCGACCTGACCGGCGACGCGGTGGCCGCGCAGATCGGCTCGCTGCGCGCCAAGGGCGGTGACGTGAGGGTCTCCTTCGGCGGCGCCTCCGGCTCCGAACTGGCCACCACCTGCTCCTCCGCGGACGCGCTGGCCGCGGCCTACGGCAAGGCGATCGACGCGTTCAAGCTGACCAAGGTGGACTTCGACGTCGAGGGCGGCGCGCTGCCCAACACCGCCGCCAACACCCGCCGCGCCCAGGCCATCGCCAAGCTCCAGCAGCAGCACCCGGACCTCGACGTCTCCTTCACCCTGCCCGTGATGCCCGAGGGCCTCACCCAGGACGGGGTGAACCTGCTGTCCGACGCCAAGTCCAACGGCGTGAAGATCTCCACCGTCAACATCATGGCGATGGACTACGGCGCCTCGTACAACGGCGACATGGGCGACTACGCCCAGCAGGCCGCGACCGCCACCCAGGCCCAGGTCAAGAGCGTGCTCGGGCTGTCCGACGCCGCCGCCTGGAAGACCGTCGCCGTCACCCCGATGATCGGCGTCAACGACGTCTCCGCCGAGGTCTTCAAGGTGGACGACGCCACCCAGCTGGTGAACTTCGCCAGGTCCAAGGGCCTCGGCGGGCTGTCGATGTGGTCCGCCGCCCGTGACAAGCAGTGCGACGGCGGCGCGAAGAACTCCGCCGACGCCACCTGCAGCTCGATCCTCCAGGACAAGTTCGCCTTCTCGAAGGCGTTCGGCGCCTTCAACTGACGCACCCACGCCGAAGGGGCGCGGCATTCCGGGGGGATTGCCGCGCCCCTTCCCGGTGTCTCAGACCGCGGCCTCGACCGGAGGCAGCGTCCCCGTCCGCGCCACCTCGGCGTACCACCGCGCGCTGGACTTCGGCGTCCGCTCCAGCGTCGCGTAGTCCACGTACACCGCGCCGAACCGCTTGCCGTAGCCGTACGCCCACTCGAAGTTGTCCATCAGGGACCACAGGTAGTAGCCGCGGACGTCGGCGCCGTCGGCGATGGCCCGGCGGACCTCCGCGAGGTGGCCGTGCAGATAGGCGATGCGCTCCGGGTCGTGCACCCGGCCGTCGGGATCGGGCTTGTCGTCGTAGGCCGCGCCGTTCTCCGTGATGTAGAGGGGCAGTCCGGGAGCCTCGCGGGTGTAGCGCTGGATCAGGTCGTACAGGCCCGTCGGATCGATCGTCCAGCCCATCTCCGTGCGCTCGCCGGGCGTCTGGTGGAAGACCACGTCGTCGGCGCCCGGCCAGGGGGAGTGCTCGCTGGCGCCGTGGCCGTCCGCCCGCGGGCCCTTGACCGCACCGGCGGCGGCCGACACCAGCGCCGGGGTGTAGTAGTTCAGGCCGAGGGCGTCCAGCGGGACGTTGGCCGTGCGCAGGTCGCCGTCGAGGACGTACGACCAGTCGGTGATCGAGGACGTGGCCTCGAGCAGCGACGCGGGGTACGCGCCGTGCAGCAGCGGGCCGTGGAAGACGCCGTTGGCCAGGTCGTCGATCCGGCGGGCCGCCGCCAGGTCGGCCGGGTCCTGCGAAAACGGCCGCACCACCGAGGAGTTGAGGCTGATCGCGATCTCGTTGCGGGCCGGCATCACCGAGCGCAGGGCGGTCGCCGCGAGGCCGTGCGCGAGGTTGAGGTGGTGGGCGGCGCGCAGGGAGGCCGCCGGGTCGGTGCGGCCCGGGGCGTGCACACCGGAGCCGTAGCCCAGGAAGGCGCTGCACCAGGGCTCGTTGAGGGTGATCCACTGCTCCACCCGGTCGCCGAGGGCCGCGCCGACCAGCTCGGCGTACTCGGCGAACCGGTAGGCGGTGTCCCGCTGCGGCCAGCCGCCCGCGTCCTCCAGCTCCTGGGGCAGGTCCCAGTGGTAGAGGGTGAGCGCGGGCTTGATGCCGTGGGCGAGGAGCTCGTCCACCAGACGGCGGTAGAAGTCCAGGCCGCGCTGGACCGCGGGTCCCCGGCCGGTGGGCTGCACCCGGGACCAGGAGACCGAGAAGCGGTACGCGGTCAGGCCCAGCTCGGCCATCAGCGCCACGTCGTCGCGGTAGCGGTGGTAGTGGTCGACAGCGATGTCACCGGTGTCGCCGCCGGCCGTCTTGCCCGGGGTATGGCTGAAGGTGTCCCAGATCGAGGGGGTGCGGCCGTCCTCCCGCACCGCCCCCTCGATCTGGTAGGCCGAGGTCGCGGCGCCCCAGAGGAAGGCGGGAGGAAAGGTCACGGAGGTGGCGGGTTCAGGCATGGAAGCGCTCCCATTGGGGTCGTAGGAGACCTGGCACGGCAGGTGCGGAAGAGGAAGGGGGAAGGGGCCGGGGCGGCGGTGACCCGGCCCCCGGGCGAGGGACCGCCGGCGAAGCCGTCGGGGGTGCCGTCAGCCCTTGATCGCGCCCTGCATGATCCCGCCCACGATCTGCTTGCCGAACAGAATGAAGGCGATCAGCAGCGGCAGGGTGCCCAGCAGGGCGCCGGCCATGATCACCGCCTGGTCCGGGACGTACCCGGTGCCGAGCGAGTTCAGGGCCACCTGCACCGTCGGGTTCTGCTGGGTCAGGGCGATGATCGGCCAGAGGAAGTCGTTCCAGGCGAACACGAACGTCAGCAGGCCGAGGACGGCCATGGCCGGGCGCGCCGCGGGGAAGACCACGTGCCAGACGATCCGGATGCTGCTCGCCCCGTCCACCCGGGCCGCCTCGATCAGCTCCGTCGGCAGCGCCTGCAGCAGGTACTGGCGCATGAAGAAGGTGCCGAAGGCGGTGACGAGACTCGGCAGGATCACCGTCTGCAGCTGGTTGGACCAGCCGAGGTCGGACATCCACAGGTACAGCGGTACGACGGCCAGCTGCGGCGGGATCATCATCGTGCCGATGGTCAGCAGCAACAGCAGGCTGGAGAAGCGGAACCGCAGCTTGGCGAAGGCGAACCCGGCCAGCGTGGAGAACAGCACGGTGCTCACCGTGATCGTGCCCGCCACGATGACCGAGTTGAACATCGCGGTCCCGAGCCCCGCCTGATCCCAGGCCGCCTGCAGGTTCGAGAACAGGTTGCCGCCGAACCACAGCGGCGGCGGGGTCTCGGCGAGCCGCCGGTCGGTGCGGGACGCGGCGATCGCCGTCCACACCAGCGGGGCGAGCGAGACCAGTGCGAAGACGGTGAGCACGACGTAGGCCACCGGACCCGCGTGCATCTGCTTGCCGGCGCCCATCACCCGGCGACGGCCGCCCTTCCGGGGCAGGGTGAGTTCAGTGGTCGTCATTGGGACTTCCTCAGCCGTCGGGTGAGCAGCAGATTGACCGCGGCGATGATCAGCAGGATGAGGAACATCGACCAGGCGATCGCGGACGCCTTGCCGAGGTTGCCGATGATCCAGCCCTGGTCGTACATGTACAGGCCGAGCGTCTGGTACTGGTGCTCGGAGCCGCCCTTGGACCCGCTGACCCCGCCGAACAGCAGCGGCTCGCCGAAGAGCTGGGTCGCGCCGATCGTGGAGACCACGACCGTGAACAGGATCGTCGGGCGCAGCTGCGGGATGGTCACGTGCCGGAACTGCTGCCAGCGGTTGGCGCCGTCGATCGCCGCCGACTCGTACAGATCGGCCGGGATCGCCTGCATCGCGGCGAGATAGATCAGCGCGTTGTACCCCGGCCAGCGCCAGATCACGATCGAGGACACCGCGAACTGCGAACCCCAGTCGGACTCACGCCAGTTGATCGGATCCACCCCGAAGAAGTGCAGGATCCAGTTGACCATGCCGCCGTCCCACGAGTACAGCAGCGTGAACACCAGGGTCGCGGCGGCCACCGAGGTGGCGTACGGGGTGAGCATCACCACACGCCAGGCGGTGGAGCCGCGCAGCTTGTAGTTCAGCAGGTGCGCCAGCCCGATCGCGGCCAGCAGCTGCGGCACGGTCGAGATGACACCGATGGTCAGGGTGTTCTTCAGCGCGTTCCAGAAGAAGTCCGAGGACCACAGGTTCTTGTAGTTGTCCAGGCCCGCCCAGGTCTGGTGGTCCAGGGCCGACAGCTGCACGTTGTGCAGCGAGTACCAGGCCGTGTACAGCAGCGGGACCAGGGTGAAGGCGCCGAACAGGATGAAGAACGGGGACACGAACGCGTACGGCGACGCCTTCATGTCCCAGCGGTACAGCCGGCTGCGCCAGGAGTCGGGGCCCGCCGGGGTACCGCGACCGTGAGCGCCCCGGGCCGCGCCCGGCGGGGTGCCGGGCGCGGCGTCGGCGCTCGCCGCGGGGTGCGCGAGAGCCTGCTTGGAGCTGGTCACTGGCCGAGCACGTCCTTGATCTCCTTGGACGCCGCGTCCCAGCCCTGGGACGGCGACTTGCCCTTCTGCTCGACCTGGAGGATGCCGATGTCGGTGATCGCGGAGTTGATCGGCTGGTCCTTGATGCCGAAGTACTGCACCGGGATGGTCTTGGCCGAGTCGGCGAAGATCTCGGTGATCGGCGCGTTCGAGAAGTACGTCGTGGTGTCCGCGGCCGGCTTCAGGCTCGCGTACGCCGACGGGGTCGACGGGAAGCTGGCCTGCTTGGCGAAGACCTTGGCCTGCTGCTCGGGCGCGGTCAGCCACTTGGCCAGCGCGATGGCCTCCTTCTGGTGCTTGCTGGCGAGCGGCACACCGAGGAAGGAGCCGCCCCAGTTGGCCGCGGTGGGCGCCGCCGCCACGTCCCACTTGCCCTTGCCGGAGTCACCGGACTTCTGCTCGATGTAGCCGAGCATCCAGGCCGGGCAGGCGACGGTGGCGAAGGTGCCGTTGGCGTAGCCCTGGTCCCAGGTGGGGTCGAACTGCTTCAGCTTCGCCGACATGTCGCTGGTGGCGACCTCCATGGCGGCGTTCCAGGCCTTCTTCACGCCGTCCGACTTGTCCCAGACGACGTTGCCGTCCTTGTCGTAGTAGCGCTCGTCGCCGCCGCCGAGGGCCGCGTTGTAGACGGAGGCCGCGGAGTCCACGAACTTGGTGCCCTTGGGCGCCTTCTTCATGTACTGCTTGCCGACGTCGACGTACTTGGCCCAGTCTCCCTTCCACATCTCGGCGAGCTTGGTCCGGTCGGTCGGCAGCCCGGCCTTCTGGAGCAGGTCCTTGCGGTAACAGATGGCCATCGGGCCGATGTCCGTGCCGAGGCCTATGAGCTTGCCGTCCTTCGTGGTGGCCTGGGCGTTCTTCCAGTCCAGCCACTGCGACTTGTCGACCTGCTTGCCGAGGTCGACGAACTTGCTCGCCTGGGTCTGCACGGCCTCGGTGATGTTGCCCACCTCGATGGCCTGGATGTCGTCCGTGCCGGAGCCGGCCTGGAGGCGGGTGAGCACCTTCGGCCAGTACACGTCGGTACGGGTGGTGACGTTCTCCTTGATGTTGATGTCCGGGTGGAGCTTCATGTACTCGTCGTAGAGGCCGGCCTGCTTGTAGCCGAAGACGCCGAAGGTGCCGACGGTCAGCGTGATCTTGCCCTTGCCACTGCCGTTTCCGCCGCCGGAGTCGTTCGACGAGCCGTCGTTCGAGTCCTTGGCGCAGCCGGCCAGCAGCCCGGTGGTCAGTGCGGCCACGGCCGCGAGGGCCATCAGCCGCTGTGACCGGCGGATGCTCGTGCGCATTGCGTCCTCCTGTTGCCTGACGTGCCGACCCCCCGGCCAACTGCATGGTTTGGGCCCGTTCTTGCGCGCTGCGGCTCGGGCGGGGAACGTGCGGGTTATGTAGGTGTCAGGTACTGTGGGAGCGCTCCCACCAGTGATGTGTTGAAGAGTCGCGGGTCGACGCCGGGGTGTCAAGGGAGCGGACACGGACAACCGTGTTCAGTTATCGATGCGTTAACTGAGGACGCTCGGCGGCGGCGACCGTCGATATCCGGCCGACCGGCGAAGACACGGAGGGCGCAGAGGGCGGAGGGGGACCGGCGACCGGTCGCGCGGGAGGTGGGGGGCGGCACCCCCGGGACGGTCACCGCGGCGGACGGTCCTGTTACATTCCAGGCCAGCACCACGAGTCGGTCGAGAGGGGCGGAGCCCATGGTAAGCCACGGAGCGCGGGGCCGGAGCGGTGGCCGGCCCACGCTCGAGGAGGTCGCCGCCCGGGCCGGAGTCGGCCGGGGCACGGTCTCGCGGGTGATCAACGGTTCGCCCCGGGTGAGCGACGCCACCCGCGCCGCCGTCGAGGCCGCGGTCGCCGAGCTGGGTTACGTCCCCAACACGGCCGCCCGCGCCCTGGCCGCCAACCGTACCGACGCCATAGCCCTCGTGGTCCCCGAGCCGGAGACCCGATTCTTCGCAGAACCGTACTTCTCGGACATGCTGCGCGGTGTGGGCTCGGAACTCTCCGACACCGAGATGCAGTTGCTGCTGATCTTCGCGGGCAGCGACCGCGAGCGCCGCCGCCTCGCCCAGTACCTGGCGGCCCACCGGGTGGACGGCGTCCTGCTGGTCTCCGTCCACGCCGACGACCCGCTGCCCGACATGCTGTCCCAGCTGGAGATCCCGGCCGTGATCAGCGGTCCCCGCTCGGCCGGCGAGACGCTCACCTCCGTGGACTCCGACAACTACGGCGGGGCCCGCTCGGCCGTGGAGCACCTGCTGTCCCGGGGCCGCACCCGCATCGCCCACATCACCGGCCGCCTCGACGTCTACGGTGCCCAGCGCCGCGTCGACGGCTACCGCGACGCCCTGCGCGACGCGGGCCGGGAGGCGGACGAACTCCTCGTCGAGCCGGGGGACTTCACCGAGGAGGGCGGCCGCCGCGCCATGTCCGTGCTGCTGGAGCGCCGCCCCGACCTGGACGCCGTCTTCGCCGGCTCGGACGTGATGGCGGCCGGCGCCCGGCAGGTGCTGCGCGAGGCGGGCCGCCGCATCCCCGACGACGTGGCCCTCGTGGGCTACGACGACTCGGCCATAGCCCGCCACATGGACCCGCCGCTGACCAGCGTCCGCCAGCCCATCCAGGAGATGGGCCGCGCCATGATCGACCTGCTGCTCACGGAGATCGCCGACCGCCGCCCGGCCGCCTCCCGGGATCTGGAGCGACGGCACGCGGTGCTCCCCACGGAACTGATGCAGCGCGCGTCGTCGTAGGGGGCCGCGGCGACCTCACGGAGGCGCCGTGGAAACGACTCAGCCGGTGACGCCCAGGGCGTCACCGGCTGATCGGTGAGGGTGAGTGACGGGACTCGAACCCGCGACATCCTGGACCACAACCAGGTGCTCTACCAGCTGAGCTACACCCACCACGACCGGCGGTGGAACGTGTCGTTTCCCCGACCGGCCGAGAAGAAGTCTACAGGGTCGGAAGGGGTGCTCGCGCACACGTTTTCGCGCGCCGCTCCGCGTGCCGTCCGCCGGGCGGGCCGAGCCCTTCCGGGCGGCTAGCGCGCGGGCAGGACGTGCTTGGCCGCGATCGACTTCGCGGTGTCGGAGTCCGGGCCGGGCTGCGGGACGAAGATGGCCTCGCGGTAGTAGCGCAGCTCGGCGATCGACTCGCGGATGTCGGCGAGGGCCCGGTGGTTGCCGTTCTTCTCCGGGCTGTTGAAGTACGCCCGCGGATACCAGCGGCGGGCCAGCTCCTTGATGGAGGACACGTCGACGATCCGGTAGTGCAGGTAGTCCTCCAGGGTCGGCATGTCCCGCAGCAGGAAGCCGCGGTCGGTGCCGACGGAGTTGCCGCACAGCGGGGCCTTGCCGGGCTCCTTCACGTACTCCTTCACATACGCCAGCACCTGCTCCTCGGCGTCCTTCAGCGTCGTGCCGTTCGGCAGCTCCGCGAGCAGTCCGGACGTGGTGTGCATCTGACGCACGACCTCCGGCATCGTCTCCAGCGCCTGCTCCGGCGGGCGGATGACGATGTCCACCCCCTCGCCGAGTACGTTCAGCTCGGAGTCGGTGACGAGGGCGGCAACCTCGATGAGCGCGTCGTCGGACAGCGAGAGGCCGGTCATCTCGCAGTCGATCCACACCATGCGATCGTTCATGCGTCCACCCTAAAGCGGACCTGAGCTTTTGGGTGCCCCCCTGCGCTCGGCCTGCGCTCGGCGGGAGCCGGTGAGCGGGTGGGGGCGGGTGGTCCCGCCCCCACGCTCAGTTACCGCTGCGCGGCCCCGGCAGCAGCCCCACCGCGCCGGCCGCCTGGCGGCGGCTCTGCATCGGGACGCCGCTGTCGCGGTCCGAGTGCAGCACGGAGGGCGCGTGGCCCATCGGCCCGGGGCCGGACAGGCCCGATGGCGGGCCCGGCTGGCCGGAGGCCTGCGCCGCCGGCTCCGTGTCCGCCGGCTTCTCGCCCTGCGGCCTGCGGGCGCGGTAGGCGGCCCGGTAGGCGGCCGGGGACGAGCCGAGCTGGCGGCGGAAGTGGCCGCGCAGCGCGACGGGGGAGCGGAAGCCGCACCGGCCCGCCACCTCGTCCACGGAGTAGTCCGACGTCTCCAGCAGCCGCTGGGCCTGGAGCACCCGCTGGGTGATCAGCCACTGCAGCGGAGCGCTGCCGGTCAGCGAGCGGAACCGGCGGTCGAACGTACGGCGGCTCATGTAGGCGCGTGCCGCCAGCGTCTCCACGTCGAACTGCTCGTGGAGGTGTTCCAGCGCCCAGGCGACGACCTCGGCGAGCGGGTCGGCGCCGATCTCCTCCGGTAAAGACCTGTCGAGGTAGCGTTCCTGCCCTCCCGACCGGCGCGGCGGGACCACCAGGCGCCGGGCGAGCGCGCCGGCCGCCTCGTTGCCGTGGTCCGTGCGCACGATGTGGAGGCAGAGATCGATGCCGGCCGCCGTGCCCGCGCTGGTCAGGACGTCGCCGTCGTCCACGAACAGCTCGCGCGGATCGACGTGCACCGACGGATAGCGCTTGGCCAGCGTCGGCGCGTACATCCAGTGGGTGGTCGCCGGGCGGCCGTCCAGCAGGCCCGCCGCGGCCAGCACGAAGGCGCCGGTGCACAGGCCCACTATGCGGGCGCCCTCCTCGTGCGCCCGGCGCAGCGCGTCGAGCGCCTCCTCCGGCGGTGGCGCGGTGATCGACCGCCAGGCCGGTACGACGACCGTCCCGGCGCGGGAGATCGCCTCCAGTCCATGCGGTGCGGTGAGTTCCAGGCCCCCTGTGGTCCGCAGCGGGCCCTCCTCGCCGGCGCACACCAACAGGCGGTAGCGCGGCACGCCGGCGTCCTGGCGGTCGATCCCGAACACCGACAACGGAATGGAACTCTCGAAGATGGGGCCGCCGCTGAACAGCAGCACCGCGACGATCTCCTTGCGGCGTCGCCCGGACAGTTTCCGGGCCGCGGCTTCCGGCGCGGCAGTGGAGTCGTGGCTCATACTGCTAAGCCCCCCTCGGTGGTCGCGGCTCCTCGGTTGTGTCGCTCCTGCACGTTTCCCCTCGGTCCTGCACGAGTCCCCCGCCGTAAGACAGTCAAGATCGAATCTACTGGTTCCCGCGGTCGGGCGGTGACCAGTTCCACACGCCCCAGATTGTCGACATGACAACTTGGCGTGAAGCATTCGATCACGAAGCGTTGCACTCGTGGGGCGCGCAGGGAAGTGCGCCTTGTGACGGTGGCCAAAGCGCGTAGGGTGCGCGGGCGCCCGCAGACCCTTTCCGTGCAGGTCGAACGGGGGTTGGAGGGTGCCCGGGACCCCCATGGGGCGACATTCGGAAGTTGGCTGAAAAGAAGCGTTCCGGGGTGCGGAAACAGGTCAGTCGACCGGTGTCGACCGACGGGTGTGACGCCCGCCTCTTTGCGCACCGGAACCCTCTGCGGAGCCCTCGCCGTCCCATCCGCGCCGGGCGCAGCGCTCCGACCGGCGCAGCAGGAGCCGGCACGCGGCGGTGACGGCGGCCAGGCCCAGCGCGGCCCCCGCCGCGCCGGCCGGCGAGGTGCCGTACCAGAGCAGGACCACGGGGACGAGCGCGCAGCTGAAGGCGGCCCAGCGGATCACGTCGCGCACGGTGTCCGGCGCGTGGCGCGGCTCGGGGTCGGGGCGGGGACCGGACATCACTCGTACTCCCTGTGGCGGTGGCTCACCGATGCTCAACGTCCGTGCGGCCGGTCGGTCACCGGCCGTACACCCGGTGATGCTGTGCAAACCGCCTGTACGGGGCAGCAACCATTGCGTTACGGGCGTCGCTCGTGCATGCTCCGGTGAACCCCTGCGGACACCGGGGGACCGCTTACGGAGCGTGCGCGGCATCTGGGCTCGGGAGGCGTGCCGCCGTACCCTTGGGGGTATGGGGTTGGGAAGACCTTTCCCGGACTTCCCGGGTACGGATTCCGCCGCACACTTCGTCCCCCACCCATAAAGGATGACAACGCCGAGACAGCCATGGCCGGTCACGAATTCTTCGAACCCGCGGACCGCAAGCGGCCGGTCGCCGATCCCACGGCGGCCGATCCCCTGGCGGCGGAAGAGTCACGCCCCTCCTGCGACCCCGCCTTCCGGCACGGAGTCGTCGTCGGCTTCGACGGCTCCACCTCCAGTGAGCGTGCTCTCGCCTACGCCATCGGCATGGCCCACCGCTCGCACTCGGGCCTGATCATCGTCCATGTCGCCAACCGGCTGCCCACCACCGTGTGGGCCGGCTGCGAGCCGCCGGTCTTCGTCGACGTGCCGGACCATCGCACCGAGGTGCTCGGTCTGGAGCTGGCGTGCGCCGACTATCTGGCCGAGGTGCCGTGGATCCTGGTCGAGCGCGGCGGGGACATCTGCCACGAACTGGAAGAGGTCGGGCGGGAGTACGAGGCGGACGCGATCGTCGTCGGCTCCACGCACGGCATCGTCGGCCGGATCTTCGGCTCCGTCGCGGGGCGGCTCGCCAAGCGGGCGCAGCGGCCCGTGATCGTCATCCCCTGACGGTCGCCCTCCGCTGCCCAACTCCCTTTGTGCAACGCGAAACTACTCGCGCGTAGAGGTGGTTTGTGCCCTTGTGAAGGGCATATACCGGTCACCGCACAACTGCACAGCATGAAGGGAGCCCGCCGTGGACAACGGAGTCTCTGCGGGAATCGGAAGCACCGTCGTGGCCGGCCGACTCGCCCTGGGAATCACCCTGTTGGCGTTCGGACTCGGCACGACCGGAGTGATCCACTCGGTGGCGGCGTCCGACGCCGTGTCACTGGCCCACTACGTGGGCGGAGTTGCCCTGTTCCTCATCGGTCTGCTCGCCTTCCGGGGCGGCGACAGCGTCTCCGGCACGGGCTTCGTGGCCCTCGGCGCGCTGTGGTTCACCTGGGCCGTCGCGGGCCACTCCTCCGCCAACGCGGCCGGGCTCTTCCTGCTGCTGTTCGCCCTCGTGGCGCTCACCCTGACCCTCGCGGGCGGCGACAGCCTCGGCCAGCTCATGTACGGGCTGCTGTTCCTGGCGATGCTGGTGCTGGGCGTCGCGGCGTTCGCCGACAGCTCCTCGCTGACCAAGGTCGGGGGCTGGGTGGCTGCTGTGTCCGGTGCTGTGGCCTGGTACGCGGCCACCGCGGCGCTGGCGCACTGGCCGACGGCGCTTCCCGGGCGTGCCGCCCGCCGGGGGGTGACGGCCACCGGCTGACACATGCGGCACGGAAAGGACCCCCACGTGATTGGTGGCCACGTGGGGGTCTCTTTTTCGCGTCTGGATTCCTACTCCACCGTCACCGACTTCGCCAGGTTCCTCGGCTTGTCGATGTCCCTGCCCAGGGCCTTCGCCGTGTGGTAGGCGAGGAGCTGGAGCGGGATGCCCATGAGGATGGGGTCGAGTTCGTCCTCGTTCTTCGGGACGACGATCGTCTGGTCGGCCTTCTCCTGGGGCTGGTGGGCCACGGCGAGGATCTTGCCGCTGCGGGCCTTGATCTCCTCCAGGGCCGCGCGGTTCTTCTCCAGCAGGTCGTCGTCGGGGACGATCGCGACCGTCGGCAGGGCCGGCTCGATCAGGGCCAGCGGGCCGTGCTTCAGCTCGGAGGCGGGGTAGGCCTCGGCGTGGATGTAGGAGACCTCCTTGAGCTTCAGGGAGGCCTCGCGGGCCACCGGGTAGCCCCGGACGCGGCCGATGAAGAGCATCGAGCGGGCCTCGGCGTACAGCTCGGCCAGCTCCTTGATCTGCTCCTCCTGCTTGAGGATCTCGGTGATCTGCTCGGGCAGCCTGCGCAGGCCCTCGATGATCCGCTTGCCGTCGCGGACCGAGAGGTCACGGGTGCGGCCGAGATGCAGGGCGAGCAGCGCGAAGGCGACCGTGGTGTTCGTGAAGCACTTGGTGGACACCACGCAGACCTCGGGGCCGGCGTGGACGTAGATCCCGGCGTCCGCCTCACGGGCGATCGCCGAGCCGACCACGTTGACGACGCCGAAGACCCGCGCGCCCTTGCGCTTGAGTTCCTGGACGGCGGCGAGCACGTCGTACGTCTCACCGGACTGGGAGACGGCCACGTACAGGGTGTCGGGGTCCACCACCGCGTTGCGGTAGCGGAACTCGGAGGCCGGCTCCGCGTCGGCGGGGATGCGGGCCAGCTCCTCGATCATCTGGGCGCCGATGAGCCCCGCGTGGTACGAGGTGCCGCAGCCGAGGATCTTCACGCGGCGGATCTGCCGGGCCTCGCGGGCGTCCAGGTTGAGGCCGCCGAGGTGCACGGTGGAGAAGCGGTCGTCGATGCGGCCGCGCAGCACGCGGTCCACGGCCTCCGCCTGCTCGAAGATCTCCTTGTGCATGTAGGTGTCGTGGCCGCCCATGTCGTACGACTCGGCCTCCCACTCCACCGTGGTGGGCTCGGCGGTGGTGCGCGTGCCCTCGGTGGTGTAGGTGCGGAAGTCGTCGGCCTTGAGGGTGGCCATCTCGCCGTCGTCGAGGGTGACTATCTGGCGGGTGTGGGTGACCAGGGCGGCGATGTCGGAGGCGACGAACATCTCCTTCTCGCCGATGCCGAGGACGACCGGGGAGCCGTTGCGGGCCACCACGATCCGGTCCGGGAAGTCGGCGTGGAGCACGGCGATGCCGTAGGTGCCCTCGATCAGCCGGACCGCCTGGCGGACCTTGTCCTCCAGCTTCTCCGCCTGCGAGCGGGCGATGAGGTGGGTGAGGACCTCGGTGTCGGTCTCGGAGAGGAACTCGACCCCGTCCGCCTCCAGCTTGCGGCGCAGGTCGGCGGCGTTGTCGATGATGCCGTTGTGGACGACGGCGACCTTGTTGTCGGCCGACATGTGCGGGTGGGCGTTGACGTCGGAGGGGGCGCCGTGGGTGGCCCAGCGGGTGTGGGCGATGCCGGTGGTGCCCTTGAAGCGCGCCGGGACCTTGGCCTCCAGGTCGCGCACCCGGCCCTTGGCCTTGACCATCTTCAGGCCGGGCGCCTTCGGGGAGGTGACGACCAGCCCCGCGGAGTCGTAGCCGCGGTACTCCAGCCGCTGGAGGCCCTCCAGCAGCAGGGGGGCCACGTCACGCTTCCCGATGTATCCGACAATTCCGCACATATACAGGTATCTCTCAGCCTGGCATCTCAGCCGTAGACGATGCGGCGCAGCTGCCTGAGGGTCAGCTCGGGCGGCGCCACCGCTCGGTACTTGAGGTCCGCCGCGATCCGTTCGAAGATCTCCGCGTTGACCAGGCCCTGGGCCTGGAGTTCGCGGTGGCGGCGACGGACGTAGTCCTCCGTCGACTCGTCGAAGTAGGCGAGCACGTCCTGGATCACCCGCAGCGCCTCGCCCCGGCCGAGGGGCGTGGACCGCATCAGATGATCAACAAGTTCGTCGTGCACCCGGTAGATCCTGAGGTACGAGCGGCGGTTTCGCAAGAATCCTGCCCGATTTCGGGCAGCTCTGAGGAACGGCCGTGGGGATCGTTTGTTCTCCGGGCGTCCATCTTGTGGCCTGCGTCTCGTTGAAGACATGGACCATTTTCAGACGCCATGGACATTCCTCGAATGGGAGTACCCGACAAGCTGGCCGCGCGCATGAGCATGGCCGAGCAGCACGAGTACCTGCGCGCCAGGTTCTCACGGCGCAACCTGATCAGAGGCGGCGCCGTCACGCTGGGCGCCGTCGCGGGTGGCGCGTTCGTGCCGGGCGCCACCGCGCAGGCGGCCGTGCCCACCCAGCGGACCGCGCCCGCCGCCGAGACCGTGGACGGCGCCTTCGTCGCCCCCTTCGGCCGCCACCTCGCCTACGGCAGCGACCCGCGCACGGAGATGACCGTCTCCTGGCAGGTCCCGGTCGCCGTGAAGAAGCCGTTCATCCGCATCGGCGCCCACCCCTGGGACCTCTCCCGCAAGATCGAGGCCGAGGTCCGCACCCTCTACACCCCGGCCGGCGTCGGCGCGAGCGGCGACCACACGCAGTACTACCTGCACGCCAAGCTCACCCACCTGCGCCCCGGCCGCACCTACTACTACGGCGTCGGCCACGACGGCTTCGACCCGGCCCAGCCGCACCTCGCCGGCACCCTGGGCACCTTCACCACCGCCCCCGCCCACAAGGCGCCCTTCACCTTCACCGCCTTCGGCGACCAGGGCGTCAGCTACCACGCGCTGGCCAACGACTCCCTGATCCTCGGCCAGAACCCGGCCTTCCACCTGCACGCCGGCGACATCGCCTACGGCGACCCGGCCGGCCAGGGCAAGGCCACCGACACCGGCTTCGACTCGCGCACCTGGGACCAGTTCCTCGCCCAGACCGAGTCGGTCGCCAAGCAGATCCCTTGGATGGTCAGTTACGGCAACCACGACATGGAGGCCTGGTACTCGCCCAACGGCTACGGCGGCGAGGAGGCCCGCTGGACCCTCCCCGACAACGGCCCGGACGCGAAGAACCTGCCCGGCGTCTACTCCTTCGTCCACGGCAACACGGCGATCATCTCGCTGGACCCGAACGACGTGTCCTTCGAGATCCCCGCGAACCTGGGCATCTCCGGAGGAACCCAGACCAAGTGGTTCGAGAGCCAGCTGAAGCGGTTCCGCGCCCGCGACGACATCGACTTCGTCGTCGTCTTCTTCCACCACTGCGCGTACTGCACCTCCACCGCGCACGCCTCGGAGGGGGGCGTGCGCCAGGAGTGGGTGCCGCTGTTCGAGAAGTACCAGGTGGACCTGGTCATCAACGGCCACAACCACCAGTACGAGCGCACCGACGTCATCAAGGGCGGCCAGGTCACCAAGAAGCTCCCGATCGGCGGCACGGCGTACCCCGAGACCGAGGGCGTGGTCTACGTCACCGCGGGCGCGGCGGGCCGCAGCCTGTACGCGTTCAGCGCCCCGGACTCCTACGAGGGCCACGAGCACGAGGTCGACTCCGTCGCGTCCTTCATCAACACCAAGGACGGCAAGGTGAACGAGACCGTCACCTGGTCCCGGGTCCGCTACCTCAACTACTCCTTCCTGCGCGTGGACGTCACCCCCGCGCCGAAGGGCCGCCAGACCACGCTGACCGTGTCGGGCATCGCCGAGACCGGCGACCGCATCGACCACTTCACGGTGTCCCGCACCGCGAAGTAGCCCCCGAGCCGGCCCCGGGCGGTCCTCACCCGCGCTGTCACAGGCGTTTGAGGACCGCCTGCTTGGCCAGCGCGAACTCCTCGTCCGTCAGCACCCCGTCGCGGTGCAGCCCGCCCAGCTCGCGCAGCCGGCGCAGCAGGACGTCGTGGTCGTCCCCGGCGGGCCCCGGCACCGCGGCCGGCCGCGGCGGCTCCTCCCGTACGGCCGCCCGCGCCGCCGGATGCGGCAGCCGCGCCTGGACGGCGGCGGCCACCAGCGCCATCAGCGGATCCTTCTTGAAGCCCCACAGCTCGACCGCGTTCGGGTCGTACTTGGCCGGCGCCGACGCCGGCGCGCCGCGCACCAGGAAGCGCAGATGGCCGTTCTCCAGCCCGGCCGCAGGCTGCCACCGCACGCCGGTGACGTCCGCGAGCGGGATGGTCCGGGGACCGGTGGCGGCCTTGGCGTCCTCCGTCTTCCAGTTCCACTCCAGCCGTACCCGCTCCCCGTCGAAGCTCGCCGTGCCGTCCCCGGCGGAGGCGGACACCGGCACCGGCGGGGACGGCAGCAGGTACTCCGCGACCGGGTCCGGGGAAACCCCGTCCAGCAGCAGCGCGTTGCGCACCTCGTCCGCGAAGTACTCGGCGACGCCGTACCGGTCGGACTCCACCGTCAGCCCGTACGGGTCGTCCGGCTCGGCGAGCCGGCCGCCGGTGGCCTGCGTCAGGGGGTCGGCGCCGTCGCGCAGCCGCAGCCTCAGCCGCCCGGACCTGCGCCCCTGCTCGACGGAGACACCGGCCAACGCGCCCAGCGGGACGACGAGTTCACCCAGCTCACGGCGGAGAAGGCTGACGCTCTTGTCCCGGCCGGGGGTGAGCCGCAGGGCATCGCCGTCGAAGGCCCAGGTGCCGTCCTTCTGGATGATTTCCGCCATGGGGTGATTGTTTCACCGGATCTGCGGGAGAGTGGTCTCGACCACATCCCGAAGGGAGCGCAGGTGAGACGCGACCACAGCACGACTCCCCGAACCCCCCGTATCCTCGGTGCACTGCTGCTCATGGCGGCTGCCGGGGTCTTCACCCTCGGCTCCGCGCCCGCCGCCGAGGCCGCGGCCCCCACCCCGCTGGGCCGGGTGATCCCGGCGCCCGCCTCGGTCCGGTCCGGCGGTGCGCCGTACCGCATCACCTGGGCGACCGGCGTCCGCGTCGACGACTCCGCCGAGGTCCGCCGGATCGGCACCTATCTCGCCGGCATCCTGCGGCCCTCCACCGGCTACCGGCTGCCGGTCGCCACCGGCGGCGGCGCCCGGGGCATCCAGCTCCACCTCGCACAGGGCGACTTCGGCGCCGAGGGCTACCGGCTGCAGAGCGGCCCGGCCGGCGTCACCATCACCGCGTCCGCCCCGGCCGGCCTCTTCCACGGGGTGCAGACCCTCCGTCAGCTGCTCCCGGCCGCCGTCGAGAAGAAGAGCGTGCAGCCCGGACCCTGGCTGGTCGCCGGCGGCACCATCGAGGACCGCCCCCGCTACTCCTACCGGGGCGCCATGCTGGACGTCTCCCGGCACTTCTTCACCGTCGCCCAGGTCAAGCGCTACATCGACCAGCTGGCCCTGTACAAGCTCAACGAGCTGCACCTGCACCTCAGCGACGACCAGGGCTGGCGCATCGCCGTCGACTCCTGGCCGCGCCTGACCACCTACGGCGGCTCCACCGAGGTCGGCGGCGGCAAGGGCGGCTACTACACCAAGGACCAGTACCGGGAGATCGTCGACTACGCCGCCTCCCGCTACCTGGAGGTCGTCCCCGAGATCGACATGCCCGGCCACACCAACGCCGCCCTCGCCTCCTACGCCGAACTCAACTGCGACGGCGTGGCGCCCCCGCTGTACACCGGCACCCAGGTCGGCTTCAGTTCGCTGTGCGTGCCGAAGCAGGTCACGTACGACTTCGTGGACGACGTGATCCGGGAGCTGGCCGCGATCACCCCGGGCCGCTATCTGCACATCGGGGGCGACGAGGCGCACTCCACCAGCCACACCGACTACGTGAAGTTCATGGACCGGGTGCAGCCGATCGTCGCCGGGTACGGCAAGACGGTCATCGGCTGGCACCAGATCACCGGCGCCCACCCGGCCAAGGGGGCGCTCGCCCAGTACTGGGGCGTGGACGGCACCAGCGCCGCCGAGAAGGCCCAGGTCGCCCAGGCGGCCCAGAACGGCACCGGGCTGATCCTGTCCCCGGCCGACCGCCTCTACCTCGACATGAAGTACACCAGCGGTACCAGACTCGGCACGAAATGGGCCGGTTACGTCGAGGTCCAGCGCTCCTACGACTGGAACCCCGGCGCCTATCTGCCGGGCGCCCCGGCGTCGTCCGTCCGGGGCGTGGAGGCCCCCCTGTGGTCGGAGACCCTGAAGACCTCGGCGGACATCGAGTACATGGCGTTCCCCCGGCTCCCGGGCGCGGCCGAACTGGCCTGGTCCCCGGCGTCCACCCACGACTGGAACGCCTACAAGGTCCGGCTGGCCGCCCAGGCCCCGCGCTGGGACGCCCTCGGTATCGGCTACTACCGCTCGCCCCAGGTCCCCTGGCCGAAGAGCTGAGCGACGGAACACCGGCGCCCGGGCCGCTCGACGGAGCGGCTCGGGCGCCGGTGTGTGCACAGCCGGGTTAGGGACCCAGATCATTTTTGCCCATGCAATTCGAGGGCGGATGTGCTGCCGATCGAATTACGTCGATCAGTAGGCGCTGTAGACGTTGTCGATCGAACCGTAGCGGTGGTACGCGTAGTTGCACGCGGCCGTGATGTTGGCGACCGGGTCGTAGATGTCCGTCGACGTGCCCGGCACGTGGTAGGCGTCGAACGTCGGCTGGATCACCTGGAGCAGGCCCTTGGACGGGGTGCCCTTCACGGCGTTGGAGTCCCAGAGGTTGATGGCCTTCGGGTTGCCGGAGGACTCGCGCATGATGTTGCGGTAGATGCCGTTGTAGGTCCCCGGGATGTTGTGCTGCGCCATGACCGCCAGGGACTGCTTGATCCAGCCGTCCAGGTTGTTGGCGTAGGTCTTGCCGGTGGTGGACGGCGTGGTGGCCGGCGCGGGCTTGGCCGGGGCCGCGGGCGTCGCGGGGGCGGCCGACCCGGCGGGCAGGGTGAGGACCTGGCCCGGCTGCAGGGTGTAGGGGCTGGCGAGGTGGTTGGCCGACGCGATGGCCGGCCAGCCGCCCGGCACGTGCAGGGTGCGGGCGATGGACGCGAGGTGGTCGCCGGCCCGGACGGTGTAGCTCGTCGCGGAGGCGGGAGCCGTGGCGGCGTGGGCGCTGCCCACGGTGGCCGTGAAGCCGAGGACGAACGTGCCGACGGTGGTGGCGCCACCGGCGAGGAGCCGACGCGTCCGGAATGAGCGCTTGCGGGCGTGACGAGGCATGGAGCGGTCCTTTTCCGAGAATTGGATCACCCGCAGTTGCCGGTTCCCTTCGGCAAACCACACTGCATTTGGTTTAGCGGTGCGCTGCGGCGGAAACATTCTTAACCGCCGGGAATAAGTTTCGGCAATTGTCTCTTTTACTAACCGGGCTAGTTGCCGCCCGGTGCAGGAGTGAAAGATCCCGGCGCAGACCTGGAAATTCGCGGAGCGTTCGCGATCCTAGGAAGCCTCGTAAGTGAATTGAGTCACGTGTCGCAGGTTAAACCGCTCAATGCCTTTAATTCGGAAATAGCGCGACTTTGCGGCACACTATGTCAAACCGGACAATGGGGATTTATAGGCCGGGCATCCCGGTCGTTTCCGGGGTGCCCGGCCGTTTCCGAGCCCGTCAGAGACCGGCGATCGGGTTCTTCAGGGTGCCGGCGAGCTGGAGCGCGCCCGAGGGATCGGCGAGGTCCACCATCTGCCGGTTGTCGCGCAGCTGGAGGCGGTTCAGGCAGGACAGGGCGAACTCCGGGGCGAAGACGTCGTACTGGCGGAACCGGTCGGCCAGTGCGGGGTTCGCGTCCTGGTACTCGCGGGTGACCTGCGCGACCGTGCGCCAGAAGGCCTCCTCTTCCATGATCCCCTCGGCGGCGAGATGCGCGGACAGGAAGCGGAAGAAGCAGTCGAAGACGTCCGTGAAGACCGACAGGAGCTTCTTGTCCTCCGGGACGTCGACCCGGATCCGCCGCACCTCGGGCGGCAGGGCCGCGTCCGGGTCCATCACCGCGATCTCCTCGGCGATGTCCTTGTAGATCGCGCGCTGCACGGCGCCGTCCTTCAGCACCAGGATCACGTTCTCGCCGTGCGGCATGAAGACCAGGTCGTAGGCGTAGAAGCTGTGCAGCAGGGGGGTGTAGTAGGCCCGCAGGTACTGCCGCAGCCAGGCCGCCGGGGTCAGCCCCGACCGCTCGATCAGGGCGCCCGCGAAGGAGGCGCCGGTGTGGTCCACGTGCAGCAGCGAGGCCATGGTGGCGAGGGACTCGCCGTCCTGGAGGCCCGGCGCCGGGCTCTCCCGCCACAGCGCGGCCAGCATCTTGCGGTACGGCGAGTACCGGTCGGTGGCCCGCTCGTACTCCAGATGCCGGTAGCCGACGGCCGCCCGTTCCCGGATGATCGTCAGGCCCGTGGCCTTCAGCACCGGGTCGTTCTCGATCAGCCGGGCCAGCCAGTCGTTGATGGCCGGGGTGGCCTCCATGTACGCGGCGGACAGGCCCCGCATGAACCCCATGTTGAGCACGGACAGGGCCGTCTTCACATAGTGCTTCCCGGGGTGGGAGGCGTTGAAGAAGGTCCGGATGGACTGCTGGGCCAGATACGCGTCCTCGCTCTCGCCGAGGCAGACCAGGTTCCGCCGGGCCACCTCGGCGGCGAAGGTGACGGAGAGCTTGTTCCACCACTGCCAGGGGTGGACGGGGATGAGGAGGTAGTCGGCGGGGTCCAGGTCCTGGCCGGTGAGGGCGGCCCGGAAGCGGGCCAGCGTCTCCTCGCCCAGCTCCGCCCGCAGGAAGGACGCGTACTCGATCCCTTCGCCCGCCGTGAAGACGGCTCGCGAGCGGTGTGCGGCGAGCCACACCAGCCGGACGGGGCTCGCGGTCTCCGGGGCGTACGACAGGTACTCGTGGACGCCGAACCCGAGCCGGCCGTTGTTCGCGACGAAGCAGGGGTGGCCTTCGGTCATCGCCGCCTCGACGTCCTGGAAGCCGCTGCCCGCCAGCTCCGCGGAGGTGACGCGGGGCTTGGCGAGCTTGTAGCAGGTGCCGGAGAGGGTGGAGGAGATCTCCTCCAGGTAGACCGGCAGGATCTCGTCGCTCAGGCCCAGCGACTCCTTCAGTTCGATGAAGAACTCCAGGGCGGACAGGGGCAGGCCGGCGCCGTCGCGGTGCCGGGTGATCGAGCCGGCGTCGACCTGCCAGTGGTCGAGGGCGCGGCGGACGGCGCGGAAGCGGTAGGACGTGAGCCCGTCGTCGCTGCGGACGACGTATCCCGCACCGGTCCTCTCGGGGGTGATCAGGCGCTCGTGCGCGAACTCCGCGAGCGCCTTGCGTATCAGCAGCCGGTTGGCGGTCGCCCAGCGCTCGGGGGACAGATGGGCCACGGCGTCGGCGAGGCTCATACCGCCACCCCCGTCGCGGCGAGGAACCGCTCCCGTGTGCAGAAGCTCAGCAGTGCCCGCTTCTCCGGCTTCACGATCTCCCGCTCGGGCACGAACCCGACGGCCTCGTTCAGCGCGTGCACGGCGGTGTTGCGCACATCCGGCTCCACCACGACCCGCCGGGTCGCCGGGTCCTGGAAGAGGTGGGCCAGCACCGCGGTGATCACGGACCTGGTGAAGCCGTGGACGGGGGTGGCGGTCGCCGGGGTGAGGAAGTGCATGCCGACGTCGCCCGGCCGCGGCTCGTACAGCCCGGCCAGCTCGCGGTGGGCCGGGTCGTACGTCTCCGTCAGGAACACCGGTTCCCCGTCGCGCAGCCCCAGCAGCGCGTGATGGTGCTCGTCCGCCGCGATCTCCCGGTAGGCCCGCTCGACGTCCTCAGGCGTGGCGTCCTGCATCATCCAGAAGACGGCCTTGGGGTGGGTGACCCAGGAGTGCAGGAGCCGGGCGTCCCCGGCCGGGTCGACGGGGCGGAAGGTGAAGGGCAGGTGTGTGCTGGTCATACGGCGAAGTCCTGGAAGGCGATCGTCTTCTCGACCGGGTAGTACTCGGCGCCGAGCAGCTCGCGGATGATGTACGCGTTGCGGTAGGCACCCATGCCCAGGTCGGGGCTGGTGATGCTGTGGGTGTGGACGCCGGCGTTCTGGAGGAAGACGCCGCGGCCGGTGACGTCGATCGCGTAGTTGCGGGCGACGTCGAAGCGGCCGTGGCCGTCGAAGCGCAGGCGGTCGCGGACCGGGGCGAGGAAGGCCGGGGGCTCGTAGCGGTAGCCGGTGGCCAGCAGCAGGCCCTCGGTCCGGATCTCGAAGTCCTTGTCCTGCTCGTCCTGGTGGAAGCCGAGGGTGTAGCCGCCGTCCGTGTGGGCGGCGCTGCGCAGGGTGGAGTTGGTCAGCAGGCGGGTGCGCAGGGGGCCGGTGAGGTTCTTCTGGTAGAGCAGGTCGAAGATCGCGTCGATCAGCTCCGAGTTGATGCCCTTGAACAGGCCCTTCTGTTCCTTCTCCAGCCGGTAGCGGGTCTCCTCGGGCAGGGCGTGGAAGTAGTCGATGTAGTCCGGGGAGGTCATCTCCAGGGTGAGCTTGGTGTATTCGAGGGGGAAGAAGCGCGGGGAGCGGGTGACCCAGTCGAGCCGGTAGCCGTGGACGTCGATCTCGGACAGCAGCTCGTAGTAGATCTCGGCCGCGCTCTGCCCGCTGCCGACGATCGTGATGGACTTCTTCGCCTGCAGCTCCGCCTTGCGGTGCATGTACTGCGAGGTGTGGAGGAAGTCGCCGGCCAGGCCCCGGCAGGCCTCGGGGACGTGCGGGGTCGTGCCCGTGCCCAGGACCAGGTGGCGCGCGCGGAACGTCTCACCGCCCCGGGTGCGCACCGCGTACAGCCCGGCCTCGTACGTCACCTCTGTGACCGTCGTGCCGAAGCGGACGCTGCCGAGCCTGTTCGCGGCCCAGCGGCAGTAGTCGTCGTACTCGACCCGCAGCGGATAGAAGTTCTCGCGGATGTAGAACGAGTACAGCCGGCCCTTCTCCTTCAGGTAGTTGAGGAAGGAGTACGGCGAGGTCGGGTCGGCGAGGGTGACCAGGTCCGACATGAACGGCGTCTGCAGGTGGGCGCCGTCGAGGAACATCCCGGCGTGCCACTCGAAGTCCGGCTTGGACTCCAGGAAGACGCCGCGCAGACCGGCGATCGGTTCGGTGAGGCAGGCGAGGCCGAGGTTGAAGGGGCCGAGCCCGATCCCCACGAAGTCGTAAGGGCGGTCGGGGGCTTCAGGACGCGCGGTCAAGGGAGTCTCCCAGGTACTGCTCGGCGTGGCCGGCGATCAGATCGAGGACGGCGGCGATGTCGGCCGGTGCCGTCTCGGGGTTGAGCAGGGTGAACTTCAGGTACTGGCGGCCGCCGACCTCGGTGCCCGCGACCACGGCGGCGCCGGAGGCGAACAGGGCCTTGCGGGCGTGGAGGTTGGCGCGGTCGATCTCGGCCGGGTCGGTGACGGCGGCCGGGATGTAGCGGAAGACCAGGGTGGACAGGGCGGGCGCGACGACGACGTCGTACCGGGGGTCGGCGGCGAGCATCCGCCAGCCCTGCTGCGCCAGGTCGCAGACCTCGTCGAAGAGCCGTCCGACGCCGTCGGCGCCCATGACCCGCAGGGTGAGCCACAGTTTGAGGGCGTCGAAGCGGCGGGTGGTCTGCAGGGACTTGTCGACCTGGTTGGGGATGCGTTCGCGCACCATGCGGCGTGGGTTGAGGTACTCCGCGTGGTAGGTGGCGTGCCGCAGGGTGGCCGCGTCGCGCACCAGCACGGCCGACGAACTCACCGGCTGGAAGAAGGACTTGTGGTAGTCGACGGTGACCGAGTCGGCGCGCTCGATGCCGGCCAGCAGGTGCCGGCGGGTGGGGGAGGCGAGCAGCCCGCAGCCGTAGGCGGCGTCGACGTGCAGCCACACGCCGTACTCGGCGCACACTCCGGCGATCTCCGGGAGCGGGTCGATGGAGCCGAAGTCGGTGGTGCCGGCGGTGGCGACGACCGCCATGGGGACCAGCCCGTCGCGCCGGCAGCGTTCCAGCTCGCGGGCGAGGGCGACGGTGTGCATGCGCCTGTCGTGGTCGACGGGGACGCAGACCACGGACTCGGCGCTCAGGCCGAGCAGTTTCGCGGACTTCCTGACGCTGAAGTGGGCGGCCTCGGAGGCGAAGACGCGCAGTTTCGCCAGGGAGTCGGTCTTGGCCTCCTCGCGCGCCAGCAGCAGCGCCTGGAGGTTGGACTGGCTGCCGCCGGAGGTGAACACGCCGTCGGCGGCGGGCCCGAGGCCGATCCGGGCGGCCGTCCAGTCGATGAGCTTGCGCTCGATCAGGGTGCCGCCGGCCGACTGGTCCCAGGTGTCGAGGGAAGAGTTGACGGCGGAGAGCACGGCCTCGCCGAGCACCGCCGGGATGACGACGGGGCAGTTGAGGTGGGCGAGGTAGCGGGGGTGGTGGAAGTAGACGGCGTCGCGGAGGTAGACGTCCTGCAGTTCGTCCAGGGCGGCGGTGGTGTCGCCGAGCGGGCGGTCGAGGTCGACGGCGTCGATCCGGGGGCCGAGGGCGTCGGCGGTGACGCCGGTGAACGGACGGTCGGCGGCGGCGAGTTGGGCCGCCACCCGCTCTACTCCTTCGATCACGGAGCTGCGGTAGTGCTCCGTGGTCAGGCCATTGAGCAGGTGCGAGCGCATGTGGGGGTCCTCCGGGGGACGGTTCGTGCGGGGGAGTGAACCGCTTCTGACTTAGGTTAGCCTAACCTAACTTTTTTGGATCAAGGCATGCCTCTGCCGTGGCCGGTGTCACGCACAGGGGGGTGGCCCGGCGGGCGGAGTCACTCCGCCCCGCGCAACTGCTCCTCGGTCATTCCCCGGCGCCAGTACCCGACGAAGGTGATGCGCCGCCGGTCCACCCCGCGCTCCTGGACGAAGTACCGCCGCAGTGCCTTCACTTGCCCCGACTCCCCGGCGATCCACACGTACGGCCGCTGCGCGGAGGGGAGCCGCGCGGCCCGTACGGCGTCGACGGCCATGGGGGCGCCGTCGTGCCGTACGAGCCAGGTGATCTCCGCGTCCGCCTCCGTGCGCACGTCCTGGATGTCACCGGCGTGCGGCACCTCAAGGAAGGCCCGGACCCGGACACCGGCCGGAAGGGACTCCAGGCTCGCGGTCGCGGCCGGTACGGCGCTCTCGTCGCCCCACAGCACGACGAGGTCCGCGTCCTCGGGCGGACGGAACCGGACGGCGCGGTTGTCGGCGATCACCGGCCCGAGCAGCAGCACCCGGTCGCCGGCGGTGGCGCGGGAGGCCCAGCGGGAGGCGGGGCCTGCCGGAGTGTGCAGGACGAAGTCGATGTCGAGTTCGCCGGGCTCGCGCCGGAAGGACCGGAGCGTGTACGACCGCATCACCGCCCGTACGCCGTCGGGCAGTTCACGCCACGCCTGCCACCAGCCGTCCCCGAGGTCCAGGGGCACGACGGGCTCAGGCCGGCCCGGATGCGGCAGGAACAGCGAGAGGGACTGGTCGCGCCCGAGCGAGTCGAAGGCGTGCAGGTCGTCTCCGCAGAAGGTGACCCGGACCAGCGACGGCCCCAGCCGCCGGGTCCGTGCAACGCGCAGGGAGAAGAAACGGAACGGAGCGGCTACGGCCGTCGTCATGGGGGCTCCTGATGCGGTGGGGGGCTGGGGGTGCGGCGCCTAGCTGACCTTCTTCGCCTTCTCCAGGGCCTCGGCCAGACTCGTCAGCAGCGGCACGCACTTGTCGTACGACAGGATCGGCTCCGGGGACCGCGCGATGACCTGCCCCGCCTTCACGGCAGGCAGCTTCTTCCACGTCGGCTTGGTGATGTCGGCCGGCTGGATGGCCGACGACCGGTCGTCCATCATGATGATGTCGGCCTGGTACTTGTCGACGTTCTCCCAGCTCAGTGACTCGTACCAGCCACCGCCCTGCTTCTTGGCGCTCTCCGGCGGCTCGACGAAGTGCACGCCGAGGGCCTTGAAGTACTCCAGGTCGATGGAGAGGTTCGTGCCGGAGACGTAGAAGAGCTGGTCGCTGGCGGATCCGGCCATCACCTTGATGCCGGGCTTCGCCTTGGCGGCGGCCCGCAGCCGGGCGGCGGCGGCCTCGAACCGCTTCTTCGCGTCGGTGACCTTCGTGGCCTTCATGTCGGCGCCGAGCGACGCGGCCAGGTCCCACATGCGCTGCAGCGGCTCGGTGAGCTGCCGGTCGTAGACGGAGATGCCGATGCTGGGGGCCAGTTGGGCGATCTTCTTCTTGGACTCCTCGGGGACGTACCAGAGGGTGCCGGCGTCGTCGAACATCGTCGTGATGAGCACGTCGGGCGCGAGCGAGGCGTACTTCTCGATGTTGAACTGGCCCCAGGCGTTGCCGAGGACCGTCACCTTGCTGACGTCCATGTCGCCGGCCTGGACGTCGGGCTTTCCGTCCTTCGTCCGCGTCGGCCCGAAGACGCCCTTGACCTGGATGCCGTAGTCGTAGAGGGCGGCGCCGACGCCGGTGAAGGCGACGATGTCCGCCGGGACCCTGTCGAGCTTCACCGTCGTACCGCGGTCGTCCTTGAAGGACCAGGGGCCGGACGCGGAGCCCTTCGCCGCGCCTGCGGAGCCACTGCCTTTGCCCTTGTCGTCTCCGCATGCGGCGAGCGCGGCGCCGAGTCCGAGGGCGCCGCCGGCGGCGAGGAGGCCGCGGCGAGTGGGGTGGGTGGCACGGGCATGGGGCATGGATACGACTGCTTTCGAACGGGGCGGAGCGCCCGCCGGACAAGTTCGAAGGTAGGTTAGCCTAACCTCAGTCGGTGTCCAGGGGGGTGGGTGCGGGCCGTGTGATTCGCCCGATTCCTCCAGGCGGATGATTTCGGTCATCTTCTGTCGCCCGGCCCTCAACTTCCTTCCAGCGCATGGCCGTTCCGATCATCCGTCACTACTTTGTGTCGCGACTTGGCTGCTGTGGGCTGCGCACGGAGAGGGGCGGGACGGGCATGACGACCACGACGGTCGGCCGGGACGTGGAGGCGGTGGTCCGCGCGGACGCCGCGCTCCTGGAAGCGGACCTCGACCGGTTCCTCGCGACGCCGGCGCGGGAGCCGGCGGACGCCGAGGGGTCCGTGTACGGCGCCGCGCTCCGGCGGGCCCTGCACGCACCGGTCGCCGACGCCGTCGGCTCCAAGGCGGGCCAGGAGGCGCTGCGCCCCGCTCCCGGAGCCCCCGGCGGCGGCCGCCCGCTGCGGCCCTCGATGGTCTACTGGGCCTACCGCAACTACCGGGGCTTCGACGGCCCGGCGGCGGAGGACGCCCAGGACGACGCTCTCGCCGCCGTGCGCCGGGCCGCCGTCGCCGTCCGCGTCCTGCTCAAGGCCGCCGTCGCGCTCGACGACGTGCAGGACGGCAGCGCCGTCCGCTACGGCGAACCCGCGCTGCACGTCACCCACGGCCTGCCGCTCGCCGTCAACACCGGGTCCTGGCTGGTCGCCGCCGCCCTGGCGCACGCGGCCGACCCCGCCGTCGTCGACAGCCTGCTCGCCTCGGTGGCCGACGGCTTCAAGGGGCAGGCCGTCGACATCGCCACCCGTGCGCCCGGCACCCGCGCCGAACTGGCCGGGGCGCCGCACCCGGAACGGGTCACCTTCTGGGAGTCGATGGCCGCGCTGAAGACCGGCACCCTGTTCCGGATGCCGCTCGACGCGGCCCTCGCGGCCCTGCGGGTGGTCGCCGACGAGCGCGACACCCTGAACGAGGCCATGCGCCAACTCGGCCTCGCCAGCCAGCTGTTCAACGACGTCACCGACTTCGTGCCGGAGTTCGCCGGCGCGCGCACCCACGAGGACTGCGACGGACTGAGCAACCGCGTCGTCCTGGAACTCCTCGACTCCCCCCAGGGCGCGCCCCCGCCGGACCCCGAGGAGCTGACCGGCGAACGGCTGCGGTCGTACGCTCTCGGCCATCCGGACCTCGACCGGACGCTGCTCGCCCTGTCCGCCGAGGCGGCCGAACGCAAACGGGCCGCGAAGCAGGCCGTGCGCCGCGTGTGCCGCTCGACGGACGCCGCCGCCTACTTCGACCTCACCATCGACCGCAAGGGCCACCTCATCGACCGCCTCCACGACACCCTCCGGCAGCGGAGCGCGGCATGACGGCGCCGGTCACCGCCTCGGCCCGGCTGCGCGCCGGCACCCGCGACCGGCACGCCGCCCTGGAGCGCACGGGCTTCGCCGCCGCGCTGTTCGCCGGCACCCTGCCGATGACCCGCTACGCGGCCCAGCTCGCCGCCCTGCGCATGGTGCTGAGCGCCCTGGAGACGGAACTCGCGCGTGCCGGCGCCCCAGCCGTCGCCGCCCTGTGGGCGGCGGAGGATCTGCGCAAGACCCCGCTGATCGAGCGGGACCTGCGCCATCTCGCGCTCCGCGGCGCCGCCCCCGGGCGGTGGCCGGCCGGGCGCGCCGCGGCCTTCGCCGCGGACATCCGTACGACGGCGGCCGAGGACCCCGCCTCGCTCCTCGGGCACCTGTACGTCCTGGAGGGCTCCACCCTCGGCGCGCTCCACCTGCACCCGCACCTCAGCCGCGCCTACGGCCTCCGGGGCGCCGACGGCATCGCGTACTACACCAGCGGCGACCGGGCCCGCTGGGCCCGGTTCACCGCCCGGCTGGACGAGGCGCTGGCCGCCCCGGACGCCCAGGGCCGCGCCCTGGCCGCGGCTCTGCGGGCCTACCACCACACGGCCCGCATCACCGAGTCGCTGTCGGCCGGGCTGACCGCGGCCGGACCGGCTAGCTCACCAGGCCCAGTTCCCGTGCGATGAGCATCCGCTGGACCTCGCTGGTGCCCTCGCCGATCTCCAGGATCTTGGAGTCGCGCCACATGCGGGCCACCGGGTACTCGTTCATGAAGCCGTAGCCGCCGTGGATCTGGGTGGCGTCGCGGGCGTTGTCCACGGCGACCGTGGAGGAGTACAGCTTGGCGAGCGCCGCCTCCTTCTTGAACGGCTCGCCCGCGACCAGCCGGCTGGCCGCGTCCCGCCAGGCCAGGCGGGCGGTGTGGGCCTTCATCTCCATGTCGGCGATCTTGAACTGGATGGCCTGGTTGGCGCCGATGGGGCGGCCGAAGGCGTGCCGCTCCTTGGCGTACTTCACCGACTCGTCCACACAGCCCTGCGCGAGACCCGTGGCGAGGGCCGCGATGGCGATCCGGCCCTCGTCGAGGATGCGCAGGAACTGGGCGTAGCCGCGGCCCTCCTCGCCGAGCAGGTTGGCCGCCGGGACCCGGACGTCCTGGAAGGACAGCTCCCGGGTGTCGGACGCGTTCCAGCCGACCTTCGAGTACGGCGCGGCGACCGTGAAGCCCGGGGTGCCGGACGGGACGATGATCGCCGAGATCAGCGGCTTGCCGTCCGGCTTGCGACCGGTGACCGCCGTGACCGTCACCAGGCCGGTGATGTCCGTGCCGGAGTTGGTGATGAAGCACTTCGTGCCGTTGATCACCCACTCGTCCGTGTCCGGGTCCAGCCGGGCCGTCGTCCGCGTGGCGCCCGCGTCGCTGCCGCCGTCCGGCTCCGTCAGGCCGAACGCGCCGAGGACCTCGCCCGCGCACAGCCTGGGCAACCACCGGCGCTTCTGCTCCTCGGTGCCGAACAGATGGATCGGCATGGCGCCGAGCGAGACGCCCGCCTCCAGGGTGATCGCCACCGACGAGTCGACCCGCGCCAGTTCCTCCAGGGCGATGCCGAGCGCCAGATAGTCGCCGCCCATGCCGCCGTACTCCTCCGGGAACGGCAGCCCGAACAGGCCCATGCGGCCCATCTCGCGGACGATCTCGTACGGGAACTCGTGCCGCTCGTAGAAGTCGCCGATCTTCGGTGCCACGACATCGTGCGCGAACTCCGCGACCGTACGGCGGAGTTCCTCCAGCTCGGGGCTGAGACGGTGGTCCATGCTGATCACTGGTCCTCGTGGGGCTGTGTCGTTTTACCGAGTGCGCGGACGGTAGGGGACGGGCTGGGCCGGTCCAGATGGGCGGCCATCCACACGCTGGTGGCGATGAGACGGCCGAGGTCGACCCCGGTCTCGATGCCCAGGCCGTGCAGCATCCAGACGAGGTCCTCGGTGGCGAGGTTGCCGGTGGCGGACTTCGCGTACGGGCAGCCGCCGAGGCCTCCGGCGGAGGCGTCCACGGTGGTGACGCCGTGCTGGAGGGCGGCCAGGGTGTTGGCGAGCGCCTGGCCGTAGGTGTCGTGGAAGTGCACGCCGATCACGTTGGTCGGCACGCCCTTCTCGTTCAGCAGGTTCAGCAGTGCGAGGACGTGGCCGGGGGTGGCCACGCCGATGGTGTCGCCGAGGCTCAGCTCGTCGCAGCCCATGTCGCGCAGCGCCGTGCAGACCCGGGCCACCTGGTGCAGCGGGACCGGGCCCTCCCAGGGGTCGCCGAAGCACATCGACACATAGCCGCGCACATGCACGCCCCGGTCCTTCGCCTGCCGCACCACCGGCTCGAACACGGCCAGCGACTCGTCCAGCGTGCGGTTGAGGTTGGCCTTGGCGAAGGACTCGGTGGCGCTGGCGAACACGGCGATCCGGTCGGCGCCGAGCGCCAGCGCCCGCTCCAGGCCGCGCTGGTTGGGCACCAGCACCGGCAGCGCCACCCCTTCGAGGTCGCTGACCCGGGGCAGCAGCTGCTCGGCGTCGGCGAGTTGGGGCACCCACTTGGGGTGCACGAAGCTCGTCGCCTCGATGGTGGTCAGGCCCGCGTCGGCGAGCCGGCGGATGAACTCCGCCTTGATCTCGGTCGGCACGGTCCGCTGCTCGTTCTGCAGGCCGTCGCGCGCGCCGACCTCGTGGATCCGCACCCGTGCGGGCAGACCGGCGGCCGGTACGGTCATGGGCAGTGCCTCGGCGGTCACCGGGCCACCTCCTCGTGCGGTGTGATCACGGCCAGCACCTGGTCCATGGCGACCGTCGTGCCCGGGGCGACGTCCAGCTCGGCGACCGTGCCGGCGTGCGGGGCGGAGATGACGTGCTCCATCTTCATCGCCTCCACCACCAGCAGGCTCTGCCCGGCCGTCACCTCGTCGCCGACGGCCACCTTCACCACGGTCACCGTGCCGGGCATGGGCGCGGTGAGGGAGTCGGCGCCCGCGTGCGCGGACCGGCTCAGGGACGCGGCCACCGGGTCGTGGTCCCGCACCTGCCAGCTGTCGCCGTCGCGGCCGAGCCATGCGCCGTCCGGGGTGGCCGCGAAGGTGTGGGTGACGCCGTCCAGCAGGACGGTGAACCGGTGCCCGGCGCCGGGGAGCACGGCCGCGGATCCGCGCAGCGGTGTGTCCGCGCCGGGCAGCAGCAGCTCGGTGCCGCCGTCCGGCGTGCTGCGCACGCGCACGGTCACCGGTTCGTGCCCCGGCACCTGCAGCGGGTGCGGGGTCCAGGCACGCGTCCCGCCCAGCCGCCAGCCGTCGGCGGCGGCGAACGGGTTCGTCCAGCCGGCGCCGCCGGCGGGCGTGAGCCGGGCCTGCCGCAGCAGTGCCGCCGCCGCGTAGACCTCCGCCGGCACCCCGTCGGGCACGAGCCGGTCGACCTCGCGCTCCACCAGCCCGGTGTCCAAGTCCCCCTCGACCACCGCCGGATGCGCCAGCAGCCGGCGCAGGAAGCCCGCGTTGGTCTGCACGCCCAGCGTGACCGTCTCCGCGAGCGCCGCCCGGAGCTTCCTGAGCGCCGTCGCCCGGTCGGGGCCGTAGGCGATCACCTTGGACAGCATCGGGTCGTACAGGCTGCCCACCTCGGTGCCCTCGCTGAGCCCCGAGTCGGTGCGCACGCCGTCGCCCTGCGGCTCCCGCAGCCCGAGGACCGTGCCGCCCGTGGGGAGGAAGCCGCGGGTGGGGTCCTCGGCGCAGATCCGCGCCTCCACCGCGTGCCCGGTCAGCGTCACGTCGTCCTGCGTGAAGGCCAGCTTCTCCCCGGCCGCCACCCTGAGCTGCCACTCCACCAGGTCGAGTCCGGTGACGAGTTCGGTCACCGGGTGCTCCACCTGGAGTCGGGTGTTCATCTCCATGAAGTAGTACTGCGAGGGGTCGCCGCCCGGCACGATGAACTCCACCGTGCCCGCGCCCCGGTACCCGCACGAGCGGGCCGCCTGCACCGCCGCCTCGCCCATCGCCGCGCGCGTGGCCTCGTCCAGCAGGACGCTGGGCGCCTCCTCGATGATCTTCTGGTGCCGCCGCTGCAGGGAGCACTCGCGCTCGCCGAGGTGGACCACCGTGCCGTGGCCGTCGGCCAGCACCTGGATCTCGATGTGCCGGGGGCGGTCGACCCACCGCTCCACCAGCAGCGTGTCGTCGCCGAAGGAGGCGCGGGCCTCGCGGCGGGCGGCGGCGATCTCCTCCTCCAGCACGCTCATGTCCCGCACCAGCCGCATGCCCTTGCCGCCACCGCCGGCGGACGGCTTCAGCAGCACGGGCGCGCCCAGCTCGCGGGCGGCCTCGGCCAGTTCGGGATCCTTTCCGCCGGGCACGACCGGCACCCCGGCCGCCTTCACGGTCTCCTTGGCGCGGATCTTGTCGCCCATGAGCGCGATGGCGTCCGCCGGCGGGCCGATGAACACCAGCCCCGCGTCCTCGCAGGCCCGCGCGAAGGCGGCGTTCTCGGCGAGGAAGCCGTAGCCGGGGTGGACGGCCTGCGCGCCGGTGCGGGCGGCGGCGTCCAGCAGCCGCTCCACCGACAGATAGCTCTCGGCGGCCGGCGCCGGGCCGATGCGCACCGCCGTGTCGGCCTCCCGGACGTGGCGCGCGTCGGCGTCGGCGTCGGAGAAGACCGCCACCGAGCGTACGCCCAGCGAGCGGAGCGTACGGATGACGCGTACGGCGATCTCGCCCCGGTTGGCGACCAGCACTGTGTCGAACACGGTTCCCCTCCTCACATCCGGAAGACGCCGAACTGGGGGTCTCCCAGAGGCGCGTTGGCGCAGGCCGTCAGGGCGAGGCCCAGCACCCGACGGGTCTCGAGCGGGTCGATCACGCCGTCGTCCCAGAGCCGGGCGGTGGCGTAGTAGGCGTTGCCCTGGCGCTCGTACTGCGCGCGGACGGGCGCCTTGAAGGCCTCCTCGTCCTCGGCGGGCCACTGCTCGCCGCGCGCCTCCATCTGGTCCCGCTTGACGGTCGCCAGCACGGACGCGGCCTGCTCGCCGCCCATGACCGAGATCTTGGCGTTGGGCCACATCCACAGAAAGCGGGGGGAGTAGGCCCGGCCGCACATCGAGTAGTTGCCCGCGCCGTACGAACCGCCGACCACCACCGTCAGCTTGGGCACGCGCGTGCACGCCACGGCCGTCACCATCTTGGCGCCGTGCTTGGCGATGCCGCCGGCCTCGTAGTCCCTGCCGACCATGAACCCGGAGATGTTCTGCAGGAACACCAGCGGGATGCCGCGCTGGTCGCACAGCTCGATGAAGTGGGCGCCCTTCTGGGCGGACTCGGAGAAGAGGATGCCGTTGTTGGCGACGATCCCCACCGGGTGGCCGTGGATGCGCGCGAAGCCGGTGACCAGGGTCTGCCCGAACTCGCTCTTGAACTCGGCGAAGCGGGAGCCGTCGGTGACGCGGGCGATGATCTCGCGGACGTCGTAGGGGGTGCGGGAGTCCACGGGGACCGCGCCGTACAGCCCGTAGGGGTCGACCTTGGGCTCGACCGACGGCTGGACCTCCCAGGGCGGGGACTGCCGGGCCGGGAGGGTGGCGACGATGTTCCGGACGATCCTGAGGGCGTGCGCGTCGTCCTCGGCGAGGTGGTCGGTGACGCCGGACACGCGCGAGTGGACCTCGCCGCCGCCCAGCTCCTCCGCCGTCACGACCTCGCCGGTGGCGGCCTTCACCAGCGGCGGGCCGCCGAGGAAGATCGTGCCCTGGTTGCGCACGATCACGGCTTCGTCGCTCATCGCGGGCACATACGCGCCGCCCGCCGTGCACGACCCGAGGACGGCGGCGACCTGGGGGATGCCGGCGCCGGACATCCGGGCCTGGTTGTAGAAGATCCGCCCGAAGTGGTCCCGGTCCGGGAAGACCTCGTCCTGCATCGGCAGGAAGGCGCCGCCGGAGTCCACGAGATAGACGCAGGGCAGGCGGTTGTCGAGGGCGACCTCCTGCGCGCGCAGGTGCTTCTTCACCGTCATCGGGTAGTACGTGCCGCCCTTGACGGTCGCGTCGTTCGCCACGATCACGCACTCGCGCCCGGCCACCCGGCCGATCCCGGCGATCACGCCGGCGGCCGGGGCCTGCCCGTCGTACATCCCGTCGGCCGCCAGCGGGGCCAGCTCCAGGAACGGCGAGCCCGGGTCGAGCAGTGTGTCCACCCTGTCCCGCGGCAGCAGCTTGCCCCGCGCGGTGTGCCGGGCGCGCGCCTTCTCGCCGCCGCCGAGGGCCGCCGCGGCCAGCTTGCCGCGCAGCTCCTCCACGAGCGCGAGATGCGCCTGTTCATTGGCCCGCCAGGCCTCCGACGCGGGATCTGCCGCGCTGTGAAGCTCCGGTGCCTCGTGCATCCTGCGGTCCCCTCACCTGGTGATCGAACCCGTGGTCCGCTGTTAATGAGCGTTAACCACCTCCTTCAGGTTAACGACCGCTAACCTCGCTGTCTAGAATTGGCCGCATGGTCACCAGAACCGACGCCCCCACCCGTCGCCAGCAGATCCTCAAGGAGGCCGCCCGGCTCTTCGCCGAGCGCGGCTTCCACGGGGTCGGCGTGGACGAGATAGGCGCGGCGGTGGGCATCAGCGGCCCCGGTCTGTACCGGCACTTCCCGGGCAAGGACGCGATGCTCGCCGAGCTGCTGGTGGGCATCAGCGGTCAGCTGCTGACGGGCGCCAAGCGCCGTCTGGCGGAGGCGGACGGCCAGGCCGGCGCCTCCGCGGTCCTGGACTCCCTGATCGAGGGCCACATCGACTTCGCCCTGGACGACCGTCCCCTCATCACCCTGCACGACCGCGAGCTGGACCGCCTGCGCGACAGCGACCGCAAGCTGGTCCGCCAGCTGCAGCGGCAGTACGTCGAGCTGTGGGTGGAGGTGGTCCGCGAGGTCTACCCGGCGCTCACCGAGCAGTCGGCCCGCTCGGCCGTCCACTCGGTCTTCGGCCTGCTGAACTCCACGCCCCACCTGGGCCGCGCGGGCACCCTCCCGGGCCGCGGCGCCACGGCGGCGCTGCTGCACCGGATGGCGCGGGGGGCGTTCGCGGCGGCGGGGGAGCGCTGAGCGCGGCGACGGGGGGCCGGTGACCGCGGCCCTTCGCTGTGACTCCCGTCGCGCCTCCGTCGGAGTGACCTTCGTCTCTGGACGCAGCTGCGTACTCGCCGGTATCTTCGAGTCTGAGCAAGCGCTTAGACAGGTAGCTGGAGGTGGGCGGCGTGCGCCGTACGGTGTTCAACGAGGATCACGAGGCGTTCCGGGAGACCCTTCGCGCCTTCATCGAGGCCGAGGTCGTACCCGTGTACGACGAGTGGTTCGCCGCCGGCCAGGCGCCGCGGGACTTCTACTACAAGCTCGGTGAGCTGGGCGTCTTCGGCATCAGCGTGCCGGAGGAGTTCGGCGGCGCGGGCCTGGAGACCCACAAGTTCGAGGCCGTCATCTACGAGGAGACCGCCCGCGCGGGCGTCAGCTTCGGCGGCTCCGGCGTGCACGTCCTGCTCGCCCTGCCGTACATCAAGATGCTCGCCACCGACGAGCAGAAGAAGCGCTACCTGCCGAAGTTCGTCACCGGCGAGGAGATGTGGGCCATCGCGATGACGGAGCCGGGCACCGGTTCCGACCTCGCGGGCATGAAGACCACCGCCAAGCTCAGCGAGGACGGCACGCACTACGTCCTCAACGGCGCCAAGACCTTCATCACCGGCGGCGTGCACGCCGACCGTGTGATCGTGTGCGCCCGCACCTCCGCGCCGACCGCCGAGGACCGCCGCCACGGCATCTCCCTGTTCGCCGTGGACACCAAGTCCGAGGGCTACTCCGTCGGCCGCAAGCTGGACAAGCTGGGCCTGCGCACCTCCGACACCGCCGAGCTGGCGTTCGTCGACGTCAAGGTGCCGGCCGAGGACCTGCTCGGCGAGGAGAACAAGGGCTTCTACTACCTCGGCCACAACCTCGCCTCCGAGCGCTGGGGCATCGCCTTCGGCGCCTACGCGCAGGCCAAGGCCGCCGTCCGGTTCGCCAAGCAGTACGTCCAGGAGCGCACCGTCTTCGGCAAGCCGGTCGCGCACTTCCAGAACACCAAGTTCGAGCTGGCCGCCTGCCAGGCCGAGGTGGACGCCGCCGAGGCCGTCGCCGACCGCGCGACCGAGGCTCTGGACGCCGGGGAGCTCACCCCCGCCGAGGCCGCCTCCGCCAAGCTGTTCTGCACCGAGGTCGCCCACCGCGTGATCGACCGCTGCCTCCAGCTGCACGGCGGCTACGGCTACATGAACGAGTACCCGATCGCCCGCCTGTACGCGGACAACCGCGTCAACCGCATCTACGGCGGCACCAGCGAGATCATGAAGACGATCATCGCCAAGGACATGGGCCTGTAAGACGGCGCTGTCATCGCCGTCATCGCTGGCCTGTACAACTAGATGCCATGAGCCAGGCACTCCAGGATCTCCTCGATCTGCTCGACATCGAGCAGATCGAGGAGAACATCTTCCGCGGCCGGTCCCGCTCCGCCGTCGTACCCCGCGTCTTCGGCGGACAGGTCGCGGCGCAGGCGCTGGTCGCCGCCGGGCGCACGGTCCCCGCCGACCGGCCCGCGCACTCGCTGCACGCCTACTTCCTGCGCCCCGGCGACCCCGGCGCGCCGATCGTCTACTCCGTCGACCGCATCCGCGACGGCCGGTCCTTCACCACCCGCCGCGTGGTCGCCGTGCAGCACGGAAAGCCGATCTTCCATCTCTCGGCGTCCTTCCAGCGGTACGAGGAAGGCCTCGACCACCAGGCGCCCATGCCGCCGTCCCCCGACCCGGCGACGCTGCCCACCTCGCAGGAGCGCCTGCGCGGGTACGACCACCTCGCCCCCGAGGTCGTCGAGCGGTTCCTCGAGGCGCGCGAGGCGATCGACCTCAGGTACGTGGACGAGCCGCCGTACGGGCGGTTCGGCGCCCCGCGCGAACCGCACTCGCAGGTGTGGTTCCGCACCGCGGGCAAGCTGGACGACGACCCTCCCCCAGACTCCGTCTGGGGGGACCCCCAGCTGCACGTCGTCCTCGCCACCTACGTCTCCGACATGACCCTGCTCGACTCCGTGCTGCTCGCGCACGGGCGCGGCGGCTGGGCGGTCGGCGACGTCGTGGGCGCCTCGCTGGACCACGCGATGTGGTTCCACCGGCCTTTCCGCGCCGACGAATGGCTGCTGTACGACCAGGAGTCGCCGTCCGCGCACGGTGGCCGCGGTCTGGGGCAGGCCCGCATCTACACACAGGACGGGCGGCTCGCCATCACCGTCATCCAGGAGGGCGTCGTCCGCGTGCCGCGCGGCTGACGCCGCCGTCGAGATGCCGAATGCGGAGTACCGAACTAATCTCTATGAGTGACGGCCGCAGCACACGGTGTGACCGTCCGACGGTTCCCGCACTTGCGGGAACGGCAGACGTCGGCGGCGGCATCCGTCCAGTGCGTCTTCTGCGGTCACACCTCAAGAGCGCGCCGTGCCTGTCCCTTCCGTTTGCGCACGGCGCCGGCCATCCGCCCGCGAACTCCTCGTGGAGCAGCGGGAGATGATGGAGACAGAAGGGTACTTTCCCATGCGAGCACAGCGCGTGAAGCGTTATGTCGTGATGTCCGCCGCGAGCCTGGTGCTGGCCGGCGGAACCGCGATCGGTACGGCGGGCACCGCCTCGGCGGCCCCCGCGCACAGCGTCAGCTACCACGGCCGGCACGGTGGCGGCTGGGGTGGCTGGGGCTGGGGCTGCGGCTGCGGTGGTGGTGGCCACCACCACCGCCACCACGGGCGCCATCACGGCCGCAACGGCAACTGGAACAACGGCTACTGGAGCAACGGCCGCTGGTACAACGGCAGTTCCAACAACAACAACAACTCCAGCAGCGGCAACAAGAGCAGCAGCTCCGGCAACAACAAGAGCAGCAGTTCCGGCAACAGCCAGAGCAGCAGCTCGAGCAACTCCAGCAGGAGCAGTAGCAGCAGCTGAACGATGGCGGAGGCGGGTCAGGAAAGGCCCGCCTCCGCCAGCAGGTACGCCGTCATCGGGTCGTAGTACCGGGGGCTGACCACATGGTCGTCCAGCGGGACCACGACCTGGAGGGTGCCCTCGGACTCGGCGAGGAACAGCGCCGGGTCGTTGCAGTCGGCGTAGCCGACCGCGTCCAGGCCGTGCTGCCCCGCGTACCCGGCCCAGCCGTGGTCCGCGACGACCAGATCCGGCAACGGGCGCCCCTCGCGCTCAAGTCCCTCCAGCACGGCCCGCATCGGCTCCCCGGAGTGGGTGTGCCACAGCGTCGCCCCGTGCTCCAGCACCGCCACGTCCGCGAACTGCATGACGTACCCCTCGTCCGTCCGCAGCCCGTCCGGGACGACCACGATCTCGCAGCCGGCGGCGCGCAGCGCGGCGGCCGTGGCCCGGTGCACGTCCAGCAGCCCGCCCGGGTGACCGGTCGCGAACAGCACCCGCTGCCGGTCCTCGGCCGCCTTGCGCAGCCGCGCCGCCATCCGCTCCAGCGCGTCCACGGTCAGTTCCGGGTCGATGGTGTCCTGCCCGTACCGGTACTCGGGGTCGTCGTTGACGCCGACCCGCTCGGCCATCACCGCGAGCACGTCCTGCTCGTCCGTCCAGCGGTCGCCCAGCTCCAGGCCGAGCCAGAAGTTCCGGACACCGTTGGCGAGCTGACGGTAGTGGGAGAGGTTGTTCTCGCGGGGCGTGGCGACGTCCCCCGCGATACGGGTCCTCACCAGGTGGTCGACGAGCTGGGCGCGGCTGGGTGTCCCGGATATCGGCATGCCTCCATTGTGAGGCAGCGCGGCACGGCCGTCCTCGGCACACTGCCCGCTGGGACGTGACTCACGCCCCTGGTCGGCCCTGCCGCAGCGCGAACCACAGCTCCATCCGCACGTCCGGGTCGTCCAGGTCGGCGTCCAGCAGGGCCGCGCAGCGGGCGATGCGCTGCCGCACGGTGTTGCGGTGCACCTCCAGCGCCACCGCCGTACGGTCCCAACTCCCGTGCAGTGCCAGCCAGTTGCGCAGGGTCTCGGCGAGTTCGGGGCGGCCGGCGAGCGGGGCGAGCAGCGCGCGGGCGTGCGCCTCGGCGTCCGCCCTCGGCACCAGCTCCGCCAGGCCCGGCCGGGTCCCGTGCCGGACCAGCGGGGCGCGGGTGGCGCGGGCCCGGGCCAGGGCGCGGGCCGCCTGCGCGTCCGCGGCCGGCCACTCCCGCGGCTCCACGGCCGCGCTGACCCCGAGCGTCCACCCGGCCTGCGGCTCCGGCTGCCGCCCGCCCGGAACCAGCACCCGTACGACGTCCCGGCCGAGGTCGACCAGCGGCGACCCCAGCGCGGCCCCGAGCGCGGAGGCGGCGACCGCGTCGGGCCGCTGGACCTCCGGCCGGGCGTGCACGACGAGCCACTGCCCGGCGCCGAGCAGCGGGGCGACCTCCTCGGGCGGGGATCCCAGCAGCAGCCGTACCAGGGCGGAGGAGCGGGCGGCGCCCGCGCCGCTGTGGTGCTCGCCGGTCAGCAGCGACAGCAGGACGGCGGCGACGGAGGCGATGGTGTGGTCGCCGGGTTCACGGCGCGCGGTGGCCACCCCGAGGACGAATCCCTCACCGGGGCCGAGCGCGTACACGGAGAGATGGGTGTCGCCGAGCGTGTCGGTGGCGGAGGTGGGAGCGGGACGCGCGACCCCGGCATGGGCACCCCCGCCGGCCCCGGTCCCCGTGCCGTCCCGCGACACCCGGTCCACGGCGGACGCCGGGCTGCTGGGAGCCGGGCCGTCGGTGGGGCCTGCTGCCGTCGCCGGATCGCTGGTGGGGCGTGCCGGCGCCGCAGGGGGGTCCGTCGGGCGTACCACCGTCGCCAGGGTGGCCAGGGCCCAGCCGGTCTGCCCGGCCGGGGTACGGCCGGCCGTGGCGAGCGGGGTGCCGTCGGGGCCGTAGAGCACCGCGTGCCCGGAGAGGTGCCGGGCGAGGCGGCGCAGCACCGAGGGCACCGGGTCGGGGCGGGCGGCGGCCGCGGCGAGGCTCTGCTGGGCCTGGGTCACCCGGCGGAGTTCGGCCAGGCGGGCCTGGGCCATCAGCTGCCACACCGCGCGGGCCACGCCCGAGAAGGTGGTCCGGGGCGGGACCTCCAGCAGCGGCAGCCCGTGGCGCTCGCACGCGGCGACCAGTGCCCGCGGGACCGTGTCGTGGACCGGCGCCACGCCGAAGCCGAGGGCCGCGCCGCCCGCCTCGACGATCCGGGAGACGTAGTCGTCGAAATACGTCCCCGAACCCGCCGCCTCAGGGATGTGCACCCCGGCCGTGAGCAGCAGCTCGCCGCCCAGCAGATACGGGTACGGGTCGGCCATCTCCGAGGTGTGCGCCCAGTGGATCACGGTCCCCTGGTCCTGCGGGCCCGCGATCTGGCGCAGGGCCAGGTCCTCCCGGGCCAGCAGCGCCGACAGCGGGACCGGTGGGGTCGGCGGGACCGCCGGGGTGGGCGGGGCGGTTGTTTCCGGCATGGTGTGCGGACCCTCCATCCAGCCCCCGTTCGTATGGATGAAACGTACACTTCGCAGTCGCTTTCCGGCCACCTAGTGTCAAGTCAGACCGGCGGCCGCGGGTACGGGCGGATGTCCCCGCGATCTGCTGCCGGACCATCCCCACGCAACTGCACGACACGCCACCGAATGTGCGCGAAGGAGGGCCGCCCCATGGCCGTCGACTACACAGTGATCGTCGTCTATCTCGCCGGCATGCTGGCCATGGGCTGGTGGGGCATGCGCCGCGCCCGGTCCAAGAGCGACTTCCTGGTGGCGGGCCGCCGCCTGGGCCCGGCCATGTACTCCGGCACCATGGCGGCGATCGTCCTCGGCGGCGCGTCCACCATCGGCGGCGTGGGCCTCGGCTACCAGTACGGCCTGTCCGGCGCCTGGATGGTCGTCACCATCGGCCTCGGCCTGCTGGCCCTGTCGGTGTTCTTCTCCGCCCGCATCGCCCGCCTGAAGGTCTACACCGTCTCCGAGATGCTGGACCTGCGCTACGGCGGCCGGGCCGGCGTCATCTCCGGCGTGGTCATGTGGGCGTACACCCTCATGCTGGCCGTGACCTCGACCATCGCCTACGCCACGATCTTCGACGTCCTGTTCGACATGAACCGGACCCTCGCGATCGTCCTCGGCGGCTCGATCGTCGTCGCCTACTCCACCCTCGGCGGCATGTGGTCCATCACCCTGACCGACATGGTCCAGTTCGTGGTGAAGACCATCGGCGTCCTGCTGCTGCTCCTGCCGATCGCGGTCGTCAAGGCGGGCGGCTTCTCCGGGATGAAGGCCAAGCTGCCGACCTCGTACTTCGACCCGCTGGGCATCGGCGGCGAGACGATCTTCACCTACGTCCTGATCTACACGTTCGGCATGCTGATCGGCCAGGACATCTGGCAGCGCGTGTTCACCGCCCGCAGCGACAGGACCGCCCGCTACGGCGGCACCGTCGCCGGCACCTACTGCCTGGCCTACGCCCTCGCAGGCGCGGTCATCGGCACCGCCGCCAAGGTCATGTACCCCAAGCTCGGCAGCCCCGACGACGCCTTCGCCACCATCGTCAAGGACGAACTGCCCGTCGGCGTGCGCGGCCTGGTGCTGGCCGCCGCCCTCGCCGCCGTGATGTCCACCTCCTCCGGCGCGCTGATCGCCTGCGCCACCGTCGCGAACAACGACATCTGGTCGCGGCTGCGGGGCCTCACCAGGCGGTCCGGCGAGGACCACGACGAGGTCGGCGGCAACCGGTCCTTCATCCTGATCATGGGTGTGGCGGTGATCGGCACGGCGATCGCCCTGAACAACGTGGTCGAGGCGCTGACCGTGGCGTACAACCTCCTCGTCGGCGGCCTGCTCGTGCCCATCCTCGGCGGCCTGCTGTGGAAGCGCGGCACCGTCCAGGGCGCGCTGGCCGCCGTGATCGTCGGCGGCCTGGCCGTGATCGGCCTGATGGCGGGGTACGGCATCCTCGCCAACGAGCCCGTCTACTACGGCCTGCTCGCCTCCCTCGTCGCCTACGTCGCCGTCTCCCTGGCGACCAGGCCCACCGACGAGACGGTCCTCGCCGCCTGGCGCGAACGGCTCGCCGGCAGGAACCCCGAACTCGCGTCCGAACCGGTCCCGGCTCACCAGTAGAGTCATAAGGAAAGCAGTACAAGCGCGACGAAGCGCAAGAAAGAAGGCAATTGACCATGAGCAGCAACGAGACGCCCCGCGGCCCCGTCGACTCCTCCCGCATCCCGCGGTACGCCGGCCCCGCGACCTTCGCCCGGCTGCCCCGCCTGGACGAGGTCGGCGCCGCCGACGTCGCCGTCGTGGGCGTGCCGTTCGACTCCGGCGTCTCGTACCGGCCGGGCGCCCGCTTCGGCGGCAACGCCATCCGCGAGGCGTCCCGGCTGCTGCGCCCCTACAACCCGGCGCAGGACGCCTCCCCGTTCGCCCTGGCGCAGGTGGCCGACGGCGGCGACATCGCGGTGAACCCGTTCAACATCAACGAGGCCGTGGAGACGATCGAGGCCGCGGCGGACGAACTGCTCGGCACCGGCGCCCGCCTGATGACGCTGGGCGGCGACCACACGATCGCGCTGCCGCTGCTCCGGAGCGTCGCGAAGAAGCACGGCCCGGTCGCCCTGCTCCACTTCGACGCCCACCTGGACACCTGGGACACCTACTTCGGCGCCGAGTACACCCACGGCACGCCGTTCCGCCGCGCGGTGGAGGAGGGCATCCTCGACACCTCGGCCCTCTCCCACGTCGGCACCCGCGGCCCGCTGTACGGCAAGCAGGACCTCACCGACGACGAGAAGATGGGCTTCGGCATCGTCACCTCCGCCGACGTCTACCGCCGGGGCGCCGACGAGATCGCCGACCAGCTGCGCCAGCGCATCGGCGACCGCCCGCTGTACATCTCCATCGACATCGACTGCCTCGACCCGGCCCACGCGCCCGGCACGGGCACGCCGGAGGCGGGCGGCATGACCTCCCGCGAGCTGCTGGAGATCCTGCGCGGCCTGGCCTCCTGCCACCTGGTCTCGGCCGACGTCGTCGAGGTCGCGCCGGCCTACGACCACGCCGAGATCACGTCCGTGGCCGCCTCCCACACGGCGTACGAACTGACCACCATCATGAGCCGCCAGATCGCCGCGGCCCGCGAGGAGAACGAGGGCAAGTGACCCACGACCACGACCTGGAGCTCCGTCCGACCGCCGCCCAAACGGAGGCCGCGCTGAACCCTCCCGTCGGCCGGAACGGCGGAGACCTGGTCGTGGAGACGCTGGCCGGGCTGGGCGCGACGACCGTCTTCGGCCTCCCCGGCCAGCACGCGCTGGGCATGTTCGACGCCCTGCGCAGGTCCTCCCTGCGGTACGTGGGCCTGCGGGTGGAGAACAACGCGGGCTTCGCGGCGGACGCGTACGGCCGGATCACCGGCGAGGCGGCCCCGCTGCTGCTCTCCACGGGGCCCGGCGCGCTGACGTCGCTCGCCGCCTTGCAGGAGGCGGCGGCCGCGTCGGCCCCCGTGCTGGCGATCAGCAGCCAGATCCCGACGGCGGGGCTGGGCGGCGGCCGCCACGGCTACCTCCACGAACTCCCCGACCAGGCCGCCTCGTTCCGGGGCGTGGTGAAGTCGGTGCACACCGTCCGCACCCAGTCGCAGATCCCGTCCGCGATCGCGGCGGCCTGGAAGTCGGCGCTGACGGCTCCGCACGGCCCGGTGTGGGTGGAGATCCCGCAGGACGTGCTGCTGGCCCCGACCGCGCTGCCCGTGGTGACGGCGCCGGACGCCACCCCCGACGAGCTGGTCCCGCGCCCCGAACTGACGGCGCTGGCCGCGCACCTGCTGTCGGGCGCCGCCCGCCCGGCGATCATCGCGGGCGGCGGGGTCGTACGCTCCGACGCGCCGGGGAAGCTGAGGGCACTGGCGGAGCGGCTCCAGGCGCCGGTCGTGACGACCTTCGGCGGCAAGGGCGCGTTCCCCTGGGAGCACCCGCTGTCGCTGCAGTCCTGGCTGGAGGACCGGCACACCACGGACTTCCTGGAGGACGCGGACGTCCTGCTGGTCGTGGGCTCGGGCCTCGGCGAACTCTCCTCGAACTACCACACGTTCCGGCCGCGCGGCCGGGTGATCCAGATCGAGGCCGACCTCGGCAAGCTGGAGTCCAACCACCCGGCGCTGGGCATCCACGCGGACGCCCGCCTGGCGCTCCAGGCCCTGCTGGAGACGGTCCAGGAGCGGACGGACGCGTCGGCGCCGCGGCGGGTGCGGGAGCTGCTGGACAAGGTGGCCGCCCGCATCGCCGGCCAGGAACTCGACCTGGAACAGCAGGTGCTGGCCTCCGTGCGCCGCGCGCTGCCCGACGGCGCCCCCTCCTTCTGGGACATGACGATCCTGGCGTACTGGGCGTGGTCGGCCTTCGACCCCCGCGGCGCCAACACCATGCACTCGGCACAGGGCGCCGGCGGCCTCGGCTACGGCTTCCCGGCGGCGCTGGGCGCGGCGGCAGCCGAGCCGACCCGCCCGGTGCTGGCGGTGTCGGGCGACGGCGGCGCGCTGTACTCGATCGCCGAGCTGGCCACCGCCCGCCAGTACGACCTGCCCGTCACCTGGCTGATCGTCGACGACGGCGGCTACGGCATCCTCCGCGAATACATGACGGACGCCTTCGGCCAGGCCACGGCGACCGAGCTGACCCGCCCGGACTACGTGGCCCTCGCCGAATCGTTCGGCGTCCCCGGGGTCCGTACGACCCCTCAGGCGCTGGAGTCCGACCTGGCGAAGGCGCTGGCGACGCCGGGCCCGTCGGTGGTGGTGCTCCCGGCGGTCCTGCGCATGTTCGCGCCGACGCACCTGGCCTAGCGATCGCCGTGGCGCATCCTGCGCCCGCCGTGGACGCTGTGGATCAGGGAGGCGACCGTGTTGACGGCCCAGATGCCCCCCAGCGACAGAACGGTGAGGGCCAGGACCACCACCGCGAGCATCAGGGCGATGAGGACGACACCCTCGGCCCGCTGCGCCGCCCGGAGCAGCGACCCCGGGTGCGCGCCCACCGCTCCGACGACCGGAACCGCGATGGCGGCCAGCAGTATCGGGGCGCGTCGCGGACGCTCGTCACTCTGCACAAGAACTCATTGTGCAGTCCCTCGCGAGGGAAAGCGACGGTCTACAGCGACGTGGCCCTCTTCAGCGTCACGACGAACCGGGCGAAGACGTCGGCCGGAAAGGTGACGGCGGCCCCGGCCACCTTGGAGTCGCGCACGGCTATGTGGGTGCCGAGGTCGGCGACTTCGACGCAGTCGTTGCCCTCCCCTCCGCCGGAGAAGGACGACTTCTTCCACGAGGTGGGGGTGATCATGCTGGTCCTCACATCGTCCGGCCACCTGGATGCGGAGTGCCGCCTCGTGGATCACGGTCTCGTACGGGATGGGCGAGGGGCCGTCGATGACGGCCTGGCGCTTCATCCGGTGCTCCGCGCGGAGGTCGACTTCGCTGTCCGGGAACTCGGGATTCATGTAGACGAGCGGCAGGCGGAGAAGGACGTCCCCCTTGCGGTGCTGTCGGCGATGACGCACGGGCGTGGGCCGCAGGCTGCGACCGTACTGGAATCCCTGGCCGCCGCCCTGCGGACCATCGCCCCCGATAGTGCCGCAGTGTTCGTGCAGTTCGTCGACTCCTGCCTGGTTGATGCCCAGGCAGATGTGGAGGGATCTGATGACGGCGATCCAGTACTTCTGGCGACACCCGCTGGCCGAACAGGTGCGCGAGGAAGGCCGGGAACAAGGCCTCGAACAGGGTCTGGAGCAGGGGCGGATCCAGGACCGTCAGGAGATGATCCTGCGCATCCTGGAATGGCGCGGTATCCCCGTGCCCGACTCCGTCCGCGAGCGTGTCATGGCCTGCACCGACCTCGACCAACTCGAAGTGCGGGCCCAGCGCGCCGTGCATGCCGCGGAAGCGGCGGAGTCGTTCCGGACGGAACGAGCGGGCGAGCTGGGTCAGGACGGGGCCAGGACGCAGAACTCGTGGCCCTCCGGGTCGGTCAGGCAGGTCCAGGGGACGTCGCCCTGGCCGAGGTCGAGGTCGGCGGCGCCGAGGGCGCGTAGCCGGGCCACCTCCGCCTCCTTGTCGTCACCGGGGTACGGCAGCAGGTCGAGGTGGACGCGGTCCGGGGCGGTCTTCGTGCCGGGCGTGCGGAGGAACTCCAGGTACGGGCCCACGCCCCTGGCGTCGCGCAGTACCGCACGGTCGTCGGTCACCTCGTGCAGCGTCCAGTCGATCGCCTCGCCCCAGAACCGGGCCATGGCCCGCGGATCCGCGCAGTCGACCACCACGGCGGCGACCGGCCCGGTGTCCCGGTAGACCTCCCGGGGCTCCAGCACGCAGAACTCGTTGCCCTCGGGGTCGGTGAGGACAGTCCAGGGCACCGCGCCCTGCCCCACGTCGGCGGGCGTCGCGCCGAGGGACCTCAGGCGTGCGACCAGCTCCGCCTGGTGGGACGCGGAGGTGGTGGCGAGGTCGAGGTGCACGCGGTTCTTGGCCGCCGCCTTGGGCTCCGGTACGGGGACGACGTCGACGCAGACGAAGACCGGGTCCGGCCAGGCGAGGCCGCCGCCGGGCCCGACGTAGGTGCTCACGCCGGGGTGATAGGCGCTCCAGCCGAGCGCCTCCGCCCAGAACCGGCCGACCGCCGGGGCGTCGAGGGCCTTGATGTTCACCATCACGGGTCGCAGGGGCATGCCGGCGATCCTATGCACCCGTTCGGCGCACCCGTTCGGCGCCGGCATCCGTGCCGGCGCCGAACAGGGGAACCGTCCGCTCAGCTCACGTCGGACGGGTCCAGCCGGTACAGGGTCGACTGGTTGGTCTGTGCCGAAGACGACGAGGACGATGTGGACGACGAAGCCGCCGAACTCTTGCTGTAGGCGCTCTCCTTCACCTTCGTCCCGTGCTTCTGCACCCAGGACGTGACCGCCGAGCTGACGGTGTTGCCGCCGCCACCGGGGCCGCCGCCCCTCATGCCCCCGCCGACCTGGATGTAGTGCAACTCGCCCTTCTTCACCAGTTCCTTCAGCTTGGCGACGGTCATGGCGTTGTCGCTGCCGGTGAAGCCCCACATGGAGATGACGGGCTCCTCGGCGGTCAGCTCCAGCTGCGCGGCGGACTGGGAGTCGGACACGGCCAGCAGCCATGTCGCGCCGTCCCGGTGCTTCTTCAGGTAGGCGATCAGCTCGGTGCTCGCCCCGCCTCCCATGGGGCCGCCGCCGAAGCCGCCGCGCTGGCCCGTGGGCGCGCCGCCCGCCTCCCCGGTACGGCCGCTGCCGCCGGCCTCACCCGCACCACCGGGCGCCGCCTGCCCGCCTCCGGGGAACCCACCGCCGGCGCCGCCGGAGCCGTCCGGGCCGCCGCTCGGCAGCCCGCCGCCGCTCCCGCTCCCCGGCGCTCCCTGCCCGCCGCCCGGCAGTTCGCCGTCGCCCGGCATCCCGCCGGCCTCCGCGCTCTCCGCGCTCCCCGTGCCCTGCCGGCCGTCGCCGGGGAAGCCGCCCCGGCCACCGCCCGGCCCGCCGCCGAAGCCGCCGCCGGTCGACGGGCCCGCCGTGGGGTTCGTGCCGCCCATGCCTCCGCCGGAACCCGACGGCACCGACCAGGCGTACGCCGCCGGGCCGGCCAGTGCGGCCACCACCGCGGCGGTGACGGACGCCGCGAGCAGCCGGGTCCTGCCGCCGGTGCGGGTGAGCAGCATGCCGGTGATCCCGGCCGCCGTGAGCAGACCGATCGCCGGCCACAGCCAGGTGTGCCAGCCGGCGGCCCGGCGCAGCAGCACGACCGCCCAGACGCCGGTGACGGCGAGGGCGAGCGGCAGCACCCAGGCCCACCGCCGGTCGGTGCGGAAGGCCCGCAGCAGCATCGCGCCACCGCCGCCGCACAGCGCCGCGATGCCCGGGGCGAGCGCGGTCGTGTAGTACGGGTGCATGGTGCCCTGGGCTGTGGCGAAGATGACGTAGTGGAGCACGGTCCAGCCGCCCCACAGCACCAGCGCCATCCGCCTCGGGTCCGTGCGCGGGGCCCGCCCGCACAGCACCAGGCCGCCGATCAGCGCGATCGCCGAGAAGGGCAGCAGCCACGAGATCTGGCCGCCCAGGATGTCGTTGAACAGCCGGCCGAGGCCCGCGGAGCCGGAGAAGCCGCCCCCGCCTCCGCCGCCCCCGCCGTTGCCCTCGCCGCCGAAGACACGGCCGAGACCGTCGTAGCCCATGATCAGGTCCCAGGCGGTGCCGTCCGTGGAACCGCCGATGTACGGGCGGTCGGCGGCCGGGACCAGGGAGACGGCCAGCGCCCACCAGAAGCTGGAGACGGCCAGCACGACCGCGGCGAGCAGCAGGTGGGCGACCCGCTTCGGCCACGCGGCGCGGGACGCGTAGAGGTGGAGCGCGAAGACGGCGGGCAGCGCGATGCAGCCCGCGAGCAGCTTGGTGTTGAAGGCGAGGCCGAAGCAGGCCGCCGAGCCGAGCAGGGGCAGCAGCCGGCCGTCACGCGTGGCGCGCAGCGCGAGCGCCGCGCCCGACACCATGAGGAACACCAGCAGGGTGTCGGGGTTGTTGTCGCGGTCGATGGCGACCGTGATCGGGGTGAGGGCCAGGACCAGGGCGGCGACGGCTGCCGCGCCGTGGCCCCACACCCGCTTCACACTGGAGTGCAGGATCCAGATCGTGGCCAGCGCCAGCAGGGTCATCGGCGCCATCATCTGCCAGGTGCCGAAGCCGAGGAGGCGGCACGACAGGCCCATGACCATGAGGGCGAGCGGCGGTTTGTCGACGGTGAGGAAGTTGCCCGGGTCCAGCGAACCGAAGAACCAGGCCTTCCAGCTCTTCGTGCCGGCCCAGACGGCTCCGCTGTAGAAGGTGTTGAGGCTCGACCCGGAGAGGTTCCAGGTGTAGAGCACGGCGGCCAGCAGCAGGATGGCGAGCAGCACGGGCGGCGACCAGCGGGGCGCCCGGTCCGGCGGGCCGGCCGGGCGGCGGCTGCCGGGGGGCGCGGTCGTCGTGTCGGGGAGGGGATCGGTGGCAGATGTCACCAGTGCACCCTGCAGAGCGGCGATGGGTACGGGCTGTGGTGCGCCTGGGAGGAAGCTGTGGGGCGGTGACAGGACGGTGCGGCTCAGGGCAGCAGGCCGGGGAATTCCTTTCTCAGCTCGGCCAGTTGGGCGTCGTATCCGGCCCGGTGCTCCGCCGACTCCTTGAGGCTGATGGTGTGGGGTGACAGCGGTCCCGGCTCCAGGAAGGACGGTATGGACCGGAACATCTCCGCTGCCGCCTTCCAGTGGACGCCTCCTCGGGCGCGTGCCAGGGCGAGGTCGTCGTACAGGCCCTGTTTGAGGCGCTGCAGGCGTCTGGGCAGTTCGTCCTTCGGTTTGAACGCGTCGGGGCCGGGCAGCGTGCGGCCCGGTGCGGCGAGGAAGTGCAGGGCGGCCAGTGCGGCGAACAGCCGTCCGGAACGGCTGTGCGCGCTCTCCTCGTCCTCCGGCATGAGCGAATGATTGCCCTCCACCGGACCCGCCGAACATTGCGCACGGAACCCGCCGGACATCCCGCACGAACCCGCCGGACATCCCGCACGGGACCTGCCGGCGCACCGGCGTCGGATCGGGCGTACAACCATCCGGCCGGTTCCGTGCGTCAACGGGGTATGAATCCCCGGACCTCACGCCGTACCGGCGCGCTCGCCGCCGCCCTCGGCGCCGCGCTGCTCATACCCGCCGTGACCGTGGCCGCGGCCGCCCCCGCCGCCGCGGCCACGCCCGCCGTCAGCTGTACGTCCGCCAAGGCGGGCCTGGCCGCCAAGCTGCAGAAGGACATCACGGCCGCCCTCGCGAACAGAAAGAGCACCGTCGCCCTCGGCCTGTACGACCGCAGCACCGCCACCACCTGCACCCTGCGCGCCACCAGTTCCTACGACTCGGCCAGCACCGTCAAGGTCACCGTGCTGGCGACCCTGCTGTGGGACGCCAAGAAGCACAACCGCTATCTGACCGACCGTGAGGTCTCCCTCACCAAGGCCATGATCACGAAGTCCGACAACAACGCCACGACCACGCTGTGGAAGCAGCTCGGCATGACGAAGATCAAGGGCTTCCTCGCCGCCGCCGGGATGACGAAGACCGTGCCGGGCGCGAACGGCTACTGGGGGCTGACCCAGGAGAACGTCACCGACGAGCAGAAGCTGCTCAAGCTCGTCACCGCCAAGAACAGCGTGCTGAGCGACAACTCCCGCGCCTACATCCTGAAGCTGATGGGCCAGGTCATCTCCTCGCAGCGCTGGGGCACCCCGGCCGGCGCGCCGTCCACGGTGTCCGTGCACGTCAAGAACGGCTGGCTGCAGCGCTCGACGCACGGCTGGCGGGTGCACAGCCTCGGCACCTTCAACGGCGCCGGCCACGACTACATGATCTCGGTGCTCACGCAGGACAACAGCACCATGGACTACGGCGTCACCACCATCCAGAACGTCGCCAAGGCCATACACAGGGACCTGGTGCCGACCACCTCCGCGACCGCGGTCTACACCCCGACCAGCAAGCCCAGCGAGGCCTTCGTCGCGGTGCCGCCGCAGGGCTGACGCCGGGCGGGTTCACGACGCGGTCTCCCGCCGGACACCCGCCCGCCCTACGGTGACCGGCATGCGCCTGAGAACCGTACTCGCCACCCTGACCGCCGGCCTGGCGGCGGCCACCACGCTGACCGCCGCCGGGCCCGCCGGCGCCGCCGACTCCCCGGCGGGCCACGCCTGTTCGCCGTCCGTCACCATCGACCGCTTCTCCGACGCGCTGGACAAGACGACGTACGACGGCACGTTCGTCGGCAACTTCTCCGCGCTCGCCGTCGACCGGGACGGGTCGATCGCGGCCCTGGCGGACCGCTCCTCCCTCTTCGACCTGGATCCGGCGACCCTCCGGCCGAGGTCCGCGGTCCACCTCGCCGACGAAAAGGGCGCGGACCTCGACTCCGAGGGACTGGTCGTCGACCTCCCCCACTCTCGGCTTCGCTCGAGCGGGGGGACCCCCATCGGCACCCGGCTCATCACCTCCGAGACCGAGCCCTCGGTCCGCCGCTACTCCGCCGACGGCAGGATCCTCGACCGGCTCCCCGTCCCCTCCTCCCTCCTCGTCGCCCCGGCCGGCCGCGCCACCGCCAACCAGACCTTCGAGGGCCTGACCCTGCTGCCCGGCGGCCGCACCCTGCTGGCGTCCATGGAGGACGCGATCGCGGGCGACTCGACGGGGATCGTCCGTTTCCAGACCTGGCGGCGCACCACGGGCGGCCACTTCCGGCTCGCCGCCCAGTACGCCTACCGCACCGACGCCGGGCTCGGGGTCCCCGAGGTCCAGGCCACGCCCGACGGCCGCCTCCTCGTCCTGGAACGCGGCTTCACCTCCGGCGTCGGCAACACCGTCCGCCTCTACCTGGCCGACCCCCGCCACGCGACGGACACCAGCGGCATCGAGAACCTCACCGGGCAGCCCTCCGTCCGCCTGATCGGCAAGACCCTGCTGGCCGACATCGCCGACTGCCCGAGCCTCGGCGCCACGGCGAAGCAGCCCCAGCCCAACCCCCTGCTCGACAACATCGAAGGCATGACGATCACCGGGCGTGACCGCACCGGCCGCCTGAAGGTCCTCCTGGTCAGCGACGACAACCAGAACCCGGCCCAGACGACCCGCTTCTACTACTTGCGGGTACGGGCCTGACGCTCCGCCTCGCTTTGTTGCGGAGGGATGAAATCCGCTCACCTGCGCGTTGGTGCCTTCCGGTAGGGCAGGACGACAGGAAGGCACCGGCGTGGCAGCGCAACGGGGATGGGCACGGCGCCTGGCGGCATACGCCTGGCGGTATCCGAAGGACGTCGTTCTCGCCCTCGGCTCCTCCCTCGCCGGCATGGCCGTCATGGCCGTCCTGCCGCTGATCACCAAGGTGATCATCGACGACGTGATCGGGAGCCACACCCGCTCCATGGCCCCCTGGGCCGGCGCCCTGATCGGCGCGGCCCTCCTCGTGTACGCGTCCGCCTACGTCCGCCGCTACTACGGCGGACGGCTCGCCCTCGACGTCCAGCACGACCTGCGGACCGAGATGTACGGCACGATCACCCGCCTGGACGGCCGCCGCCAGGACGAGCTGTCCACGGGCCAGGTCGTCGGCCGCGCCACCAGCGACCTGCAGCTGATCCAGGGCCTGCTCTTCATGCTCCCGATGACCATCGGGAACGTCCTGCTCTTCCTGATCTCCCTGGGGATCATGGCCTGGCTGTCGCTGCCGCTGACCCTGGTCGCGCTCGCCGTCGCCCCGGCCCTGTACGTCATCGCCAAGCGCAGCCGCAGGAAGCTGCACCCCGCGACCTGGTACGCCCAGGCCCAGGCCGCGGCCGTCGCGGGCGTGGTCGACGGCGCGGTGAGCGGCGTCCGCGTGGTGAAGGGCTTCGGGCAGGAGGAGCAGGAGACCGGCAAGCTCGGGGAGGTCGGCCGCAGGCTGTTCGCCGCGCGGCTGCGCACGATCCGCCTGAACAGCACGTACACCCCCGCGCTGCAGGCCGTCCCCGCCCTCGGCCAGGTCGCCATGCTGGCCCTCGGCGGCTGGCTGGCCGTGCGCGGGCACATCACGCTCGGCACCTTCGTCGCCTTCTCCAGCTACCTCGCCCAGCTGGTCGGCCCCGTCCGCATGCTCGCGGTGGTCCTCACGGTCGGCCAGCAGGCCCGGGCCGGCACCGAACGCGTCCTGGAGCTGATCGACACCGAGCCGACGATGAAGGACGGCACCAAGGAGCTGCCCGCCGACGCGCCGGCCGGGGTCGAGTTCGACGACGTGTCCTTCGGGTACGACCACGAGCGTCCCGTGCTGGACGGGCTGAGCTTCGAGATCCGCCCGGGGGAGACCCTCGCCGTCGTCGGTTCCTCCGGCTCCGGCAAGTCCACCCTCTCCCTGCTGCTGCCGCGCTTCTACGACGTCACCCACGGCGCGGTCCTGGTCGGCGGGCACGACGTGCGCGAGCTGACCCTGGAGAGCCTGCGGGCCGCGATCGGGCTCGTGCCCGAGGACTCCTTCCTCTTCTCCGACACGGTGCGCAGCAACATCGCCTACGGCCGGCCCGACGCGACCCAGGAGGAGATCGAGCGGGCCGCCCGCGCCGCCCAGGCGGACCGTTTCATCGCCGAGCTGCCCGAGGGCTACGACACCACGGTCGGCGAGCACGGCCTGACCCTCTCCGGCGGCCAGCGCCAGCGCATCGCGCTCGCCCGCGCCCTGCTGGCCGACCCGCGCCTCCTCGTCCTCGACGACGCCACCTCCGCCGTCGACGCCCGCGTGGAACACGAGATCCACGAGGCCCTCAAGCACGTCATGGAGGGCCGTACGACCCTGCTCATCGCGCACCGCCGCTCCACCCTCAACCTCGCCGACCGCATCGCCGTCCTCGACGGCGGCCGGCTCGCCGACCTCGGCACCCACGAGGAGCTCGAGGAGCGGTGCGCGCTCTACCGCCGGCTGCTGACCGACCCGGACGAGCTGGGCGGGGTCTCCCCGGGCCACGCCGAGCCCGCCGTACCGGCCGAGGACACCTCGGTCCGCGAGGAACTGGACGCCGAGTTCGACGCCGAGCGGGGCGTCACCCCCCGGCTGTGGACCGGCGACCGGCAGCCGAAGGACCAGGCGCTCTCCGGCACCCCCGCCACCCCGGAACTCCTCGCCCAGGTGGAGGCGCTGCCGCCGGCCACCGACACCCCCGGCATCGACGAGGCCCGCGCGGTGCTGCCGGAGGACTCCTACGGCCTGCGCCGCCTGCTGCGCGGCTTCGGCCCGCCCCTGCTGGTCAGCCTGCTGCTGGTCGCCGTGGACGCCGGCGCCGGCCTGCTGCTGCCGGTGCTGATCCGGCACGGCATCGACGCCGGTGTGACGAAGACGGCGCTCGGCGCGGTGTGGGCGGCCTCGCTGCTCGGCCTGCTGACCGTGCTCGTGCAGTGGGCCGCGCAGATCGGCGAGACCCGGATGACCGGCCGCACCGGCGAGCGGGTGCTGTACGCGCTGCGGCTGAAGATCTTCGCCCAGCTGCAGCGGCTCGGCCTCGACTACTACGAGCGCGAGCTGACCGGCCGGATCATGACGCGGATGACGACGGACGTCGACGCCCTGTCCACCTTCCTGCAGACCGGCCTGGTCACGGCGTTCGTCTCGGCCGTCACCTTCTTCGGCATCATGGGCGTCCTGCTGGTGATCGACCTCCGGCTCGCGCTCGTGGTGTTCGCCACGCTGCCGCCGCTGATCGTCGCGACCTTCTTCTTCCGCCGGGCGAGCGTCAAGGCGTACGAACTCGCCCGCGAGCGGGTGTCGGCGGTCAACGCCGATCTGCAGGAGTCGGTGGCCGGGCTGCGGATCGTGCAGGCCTTCCGGCGCGAGCGGGACGGCGGGCGGCGGTTCGCCGAGCGCAGCGACAGCTACCGGCGCGCCCGCATCCGGGGCCAGTGGCTGATCTCCGTCTACTTCCCGTTCGTGCAGCTGCTGTCGTCGGTCGCCTCGGCGTGCGTGCTGATCGCGGGCGCGGGCCGGGTGGAGGCGGCGACCCTGACCACCGGCGCCCTGGTCGCCTACCTGCTCTACATCGACCTGTTCTTCGCGCCGGTCCAGCAGCTGTCCCAGGTCTTCGACGGCTACCAGCAGGCCACGGTCTCCCTGGGCCGCATCCAGGAGCTGCTGCGCGAGCCGACGTCCACGAAGTCGGCGCACGAGCCGCGCGAAGTCCTCTCCCTGCGCGGCGAGATCGCCTTCGAGGGCGTGCACTTCGCCTACGGCGCCGACGAGGAGGCCCTGACCGGCATCGACCTGACGATCCCGGCCGGGCAGACCGTGGCCTTCGTCGGCGAGACGGGCGCCGGCAAGTCGACCCTGGTCAAGCTGGTGGCGCGGTTCTACGACCCGACCGCCGGGCGGGTCACGGTCGACGGCGTCGACCTGCGCGTGCTGGACCTGACCTCGTACCGGCACCGCCTCGGCGTGGTCCCCCAGGAGGCGTACCTGTTCCCCGGCACCGTCCGGGACGCCATCGCCTACGGCCGTCCCGACGCCACCGACGCCGAGGTGGAGGCGGCGGCGCGGGCGGTCGGCGCGCACGAGATGATCGCCCGGCTGGAGGGCGGCTATCTGCACGAGGTCGCCGAGCGCGGCCGCAACCTCTCGGCGGGCCAGCGCCAGCTGATCGCGCTCGCCCGCGCCGAGCTGGTCGACCCCGACGTCCTGCTCCTCGACGAGGCCACGGCCGCCCTCGACCTGGCCACGGAGGCCCAGGTCAACCAGGCCACGGACCGCCTGGCGGGCCGCCGTACGACCCTGGTCGTGGCGCACCGGCTGACCACGGCGGCGCGCGCGGACCGGGTGGTGGTGATGGACCACGGGCGGGTCGCGGAGGACGGTACCCACGCCGAACTCCTCGCCCGCGGCGGCCGGTACGCCGAGCTGTGGCGCACCTTCGTCGGCCGCCCCGAGCCGGAGGAGCCGGTCACCGCCTCCCGCTGACCCCTGTCGCTGACGGCCGTGCAACCATCCGACATACGTCGTGCGTCCGTACAGCAGTACGGATATCGCGGGTACAGGACCACGGTGAGGGGGAGTACGGCAGTGGACAGCAGTGGTGGGACACGACGGCGGCTGGCGCTCGGCGCGGCCGTGCTGGCCGTGACCGGGGCGCTCGGTCTCGGCACGGCCGGCGCCGCCCAGGCGGCCCCGGCGGGCGGCTGCTCCGGACACGAGGTGCGGGCCCTGCCGTTCAGCACCGGCGTCACCCACGTCTACAAGCGCGACGGTTACGTCTGCGCCGTCACCGTCGCCCGGAACCCGGGCTCGGCCCGGCCGATGTCCGTCAGCGTCCAGGCCCGCGGCAGCCGGCCGGTCGTCGACACGGGCTGGTACCGCCACCACGCGGGCCCGGTCACCGTCCACGCCGGCCACCGCTGCGTGTGGATCAAGGGCTCGGTGGGACGGCCGGGCATCAGCAGCGGGTGGATCCTGTGCTGACGTCCCGGCAGATCTGAAGAAACGTCAATTCCCTTCCGGCGCCCGGGGACGCACGTCGGCCGCCCCCGGGAACCGGGCGGGCGGGCCGTTCGTCCAAGGGGCAGGTTGCCGGACGAGTCTTCCGTGCCGTGGTGTCGGCCCCTCGCGACTGGCCGCGAATGCCGACCCACCCTCTTCGCCGCGGCACGGCCGGCACCCGCCGTCACCGGCGCGCCCCCCTCCCATGCGCCGGTGACGGCCCCTTTCGTGGCTACTGTGCATTCCCTTGACGGAAAGAAACTTCCCGGATATTGGTGACTCCTCGGAAGTTTCCTTCAGCGGTTCTCCTCCGGAAGGAGCGCACGTGCACGACGCCAGCACGGGAAGCGACAGCAACAAGGGAAACACCGCACGACCCTCCAGACGCGCCGTCCTCGCCGCGACCGCGGGCCTCACCGCCGCGCTGGCCGTACCGACGGCCGCCCGCGCCGCCACGCCCGGCGACGACCGCCGGCTGCGCGCCCTGATCTCCCGGATGACGCTCGAGGAGAAGGTCGGCCAGCTCTTCGTGATGCGGGTCTACGGCGCCTCCGCCACCGACCCCGACCAGGCCGACATCGACGCCAACCTCAAGGAGATCGGCGTCCGCACGGCCGCCGAGCTGATCGGCAGGTACCGCGTCGGCGGCATCATCTACTTCGCCTGGGCCCACAACACCCATGACCCGCGCCAGATCGCCGGCCTCTCCGACGGCATCCAGCGGGCCTCCCTCGCCCAGCCGCGCGGCCTGCCGGTGCTCATCGCCACCGACCAGGAGCACGGCGCGGTCTGCCGGGTCGGCAAGCCCGCCACCCTCTTCCCCGGCGCCATGGCGATCGGCGCCGGAGGCTCCCGCGCCGACGCGCACACCCTCGGCCGCGTCTCCGGCACCGAGCTGCGCGCGATGGGCATCAACCAGGACTACTCCCCGGACTCCGACGTCAACGTCAACCCGGCCAACCCGGTCATCGGCGTGCGGTCGTTCGGCGCCGACCCGGACGCGGTCGCCGCGCTGGTCGCCGCCGAGGTGAGGGGCTATCAGGCCGCCCGGGTCGCGGCCACCGCCAAGCACTTCCCCGGCCACGGGGACACCGCCACCGACAGCCACACCGGCCTGCCGGTCATCACCCACAGCCGCGAGCTGTGGGAGAAGCTGGACGCCGTGCCCTTCCGGGCCGCGATCGCCGCCGGCATCGACTCCATCATGACCGCGCACATCCAGTTCCCGGCCCTGGACGACTCCGGCGACCCGGCCACCCTCTCCCACCCGATCCTCACCGGCATCCTGCGCGGCGAACTCGGCTACGACGGCGTGGTGATCACCGACTCCCTCGGCATGGAGGGCGTCCGCGTCAAGTACGGCGACGACCGGGTGCCGGTGCTCGCCCTGAAGGCCGGCGTCGACCAGCTCCTCAACCCGCCCGACCTGGACGTGGCCTGGAACGCCGTACTGAAGGCCGTCCAGAACGGCGAGCTGACCGAGTCCCGCCTCGACGAATCGATCCTGCGCATCCTGCGCCTGAAGGCCCGGCTCGGCCTCTTCGACGACCCGCGGGCCGGCCGGACGGACCTCGACCGGGTCGGCACCCCGGCGCACCTGGCGGCGGCCGACCGGATCGCCGCGCGCACCACGACCCTGCTGGTCAACGAGGACCGCACCCTCCCCTTCTCCCCGAGCGCCCAGCCCCGCGTCCTGGTCGTCGGCGCCGACCCCGCCTCGCCCTCCGCCACCGACGGCCCGCCCACCGCCGTCCTGGCCGCCGCCCTCACCGAGCTGGGCTTCACCGCCACCGCCCTGTCCACCGGGACCGCGCCGTCGGCCGCGACCATCGCCAAGGCCGTCGCCGCCGCACAGAACGCGGACGCGGTGGTGGTGGCCACCTACAACGTGACGGCGGGCAGCGCCCAGACCACGCTCGTGCGGCAACTGCTGGCCACCGGCAGGCCCGTCGCGGCCCTGGCCGTGCGCAACCCCTACGACGTGGCGCAGTACCCCGCCGTCAAGGCCTGCCTGGCCTCCTACGGCTGGACCGACGTCGAGGTGCGCGCCGCCGCCCGGGTGATCGCCGGAGACGTGCCCCCGCGCGGCAAACTGCCGGTGCCGGTGCAGCGGGCCGACGACCCGGCGCAGGTGCTGTACCCGATCGGGTACGGGCTGACGTACTAGCCGTACGCCACACACCGGGCGCAATCCCCCCAACGGGCGGAAACGCTCCCTCATGTCTGGCGTGGCCGCACCACCGGGGGCCACGCTGGACCGGGGGTGTCAGGGGGATGGCCATGCGTGGAAGAGGCGCCGCGAGAGCCGCGTGCCTGGCATGCCTGGCCTTCCTGCTGCCGGCCGTGCTGCTGACCGGCTGCCGGGGCCCGGCGGGCGCCCCCGTCGGCGACGCCCGCCCCACCCCGGCCACGACCGTCGGCTACGGCGCCGAGTTCCTCGCCGTCGGCGAGTGCAGCTCCTTCGGCACGACCAGCTTCACCGAGGTGCCCTGCGCGAGCGAGCGGGCCGCGGCCAGGGTCGTCGCCCGGTACGACGGCGCGGTCACCGACGGACCCCTGTGCCCGGCCACCACCGACTTCGTGCTGCACATCAGCGCCCAGGCCGCGGCGGCCGACGAGGACGGCGACGGCGCGATCCCGCAGGGCTACGCCTGCATGCGCGACCTCGAGCCCCCGCACCCCGGCGACCCCGGCGGCGGAGGCGGCCCCCGCGCCATCCCCGGCGACTGCGTGTACTCCTCCGGCAGGGGCCAGGTCCGCGAGACCCCGTGCGACGGCTCCGGCCGGCACCGCCCGCAGTACCGGATCACCAGGGCGACGGCGGCCCGGGAGGACTGCCCGGCATCGACGGCCCTGTACGTCCAGCTCGGCGGGGACAGGCCGGTGGGGTGCGCCCGGCGGCTGTAGGGCCCGGTGCCGCGGCGTCGCGGACCGGCAGCTCGGCAGCTCGGCCGCTCGCCGGGAAGCGGGCCGCGGCGCCGGAGAGCCGGGGCGGCCGGGCGGGGGAAGGACCGCCGTCGCGGTACCGGTGCGTACCCCGGCGGCCGGGGTGCCGTGCCGGTCCCGGGATCACCCGATGACCCCGTCAGGCCGAGGCGGCGGCTCCCTCGGGCGCTCCCGGTGCCCGCCCCCGCAGTTCGGGTGTCGTCGCCGCGACCGCCCCCACGGCCAGCAGGCACATCAGCCCCCCGGTGATCAGCGAGACCGCGCCGGAGGACCAGCCGGCGACCAGGCCGCCGCGCACGTTGCCGAGGCTGGGGCCCGCCTGGCCGACGATCTGCTCGGCCGCGGTGACCCGGCCGAGCAGCGCGTCCGGGGTGCGGGTCTGCACGATCGTGGACCGGCAGACCACCGAGGTGGCGTCCCCGGCGCCCGCGACGGCGAGCAGCGCCAGACCCGCCCAGGGGTCGGTGGTCAGCCCGAACAGGACCAGCGCGGCGCCCCAGACGGCCGCCGCGCCCAGCATGACCGGCCCCGGCCGGCCGAGCCGCGTCACGGCGCCCGACAGCGCGGTGGCCGTGACGCCGCCCACGGCCAGCGCCGACAGGAACAGCCCGAGCGTGTCCGGGTCGCCGCCGAACCGCTCGGCGTTGACCAGCGGGAACAGGCTGACCGGGAAGGACAGCACGGTCGCCGCCAGGTCGGTGATCAGCGCGCCCCGCACCACCCGGTGCCCGGCCAGGAACCGCAGCCCGTCCAGCACCCCGTGCACCCCCGCACGCGACGGCTCGCCCTGCGGGGGCAGCGCGGGCAGCCCGAAGGCGCCGTAGAAGGCGACGCCGAAGCTGAGGGCGTCCAGCAGATAGCAGGCGCCGATGCCCAGCCGGCCCAGCAGCACCCCGGCCAGCGCGGGTCCGAGCAGCATCATCGCCTGACCGGTGATCTGGTTCAGCGCCAGCCCGGCGGCGACCTGCTCCTTCGGCAGCAGCCGCGGCACGAAGACCCCGGCCGCCGGGGCGCCGAGCGCGCCGAACGCCGACTGCGCGGCGACCAGCGCGAGCACGGCCGCCGCCGGGACGTGCCCGGTGAACCCCTGCACGGCCAGCAGCGCGGAACAGGCCGCCTGGCCCACGGTCGCCGTCAGGAAGATCCGCCGCCGGTCCGCCCGGTCCACCCGGGCCCCCGCGAACAGCCCGAACCCCACCAGCGGCAGCGCCTGCGCGAGCCCCACCGCACCGGTCCACGCCGTGCTGCGGGTCATGTCCCACACCTGGTACATGACCGTCACCATCGTCATGAACCCGCCCAGCACGGACACGGTCCGCCCGATCAGCAGCCGCCGGAAGACGGGCGAGGCGCGCAGGGGTCGTACGTCGATGAGCGGCAGGATCACCGGGGGAGGCTAACCGGGCACCTCCGCTCCGGCCACCGAATTACCCCCGCCTACGCGGCCTCGCCCAGCAAGCGCAGCACATGCTCCCGCCCCGCCCCCAGCAGCTCCGGCAGCGGCGCCACCGACTCGTACCACCGCTTCTCGTACTCCCAGCACAGCCACCCGTCCCAGCCGCGCCGCAGCAGCACGTCCACGCACTCGGTGAGCGGAAGCACCCCGGAGCCCAGCGGCAGCGGGGTCGTGTCCTGCGCCGACGCGATGTCCTTGACCTGCACGTACCCCAGGTGCGGGGCGAGTGCGGCGTAGGTGTCGGCCGGCTGTTCACCGCCCAGCCAGGTGTGCATGACGTCCCACAGCGCGCCCACCTGCCGGTGCCCGACCGGACCCAGCACCCGGATCAGGTCCGCACCGGTGCGATGCGAGTCGTGCGTCTCCAGCAGGATCCGCACGCCCAGCGCGGCGGCGTCCTCCGCGGCGGTGCCGAGCCGCCGGGCGGCGAGGGCGTCGGACTCCTCGCGGGGCAGGCCGGGGTCGGCGCCGGGGAAGACCCTGACGTACGGCGCGCCCAGGTCGTGGGCGAGCTGCAGGAGGTCCCGGACCTCAGCCAGTACGGGGGCGTCGTCGCCGGACGCGGCGACGCGCGCGTATCCGGCCACGCCCAGCACCTCGACGCCGGCCTCCTTGAACAGGGCCGCGGTCTCGGCGCGTTCGGCGGGGGAGAGGCCGGGGTGGACCGGCTCCTCCGGGTGGGCGCGCAGTTCGACGCCGTGGTAGCCGTGCGCGGTCGCGAGCGCCAGGACCTCAGGGACGGGCAGGCCGGGGACACCGAGAGTGGAGAACGCCAGCTTCATGTCCCGGACCCTACTCGTCACCGGCCCGACCCGGGCAGATCCGCGCAGATCCGGTCACGTCCCGGCGTCCTCGTCCAAAGGCAGCCGCCAGTCCTGTCCCACCAGGTCCCTGCCGAAGGAGTGGTGGGGTTTCTCGGACACGAGGGTGAAGCCGTGCCGCTGGTAGAGGCGGCGGGCGCCGGCGAGCACGTCGTTGGTCCACAGCACCAGGTCCCGGTATCCGGCCCCGCGCGCGAAGTCGATCACGGCCCGCACCAGCCGGTCGCCGACGCCGTGCCCGCGCGCCTCCGGTTCGACGAGCAGCAGCCGCAGCCGCGCGGTGCCGGGCGCGTCGTCCCGTACGCACATCACACAGCCCGCCGGGCGCCGGTCCTGCTCGGCGATCCACACCCGCTCCAGACGCGGGTCGTGGTCCTCGGCGAAGTCGGCGACGATCCGGGCCACCAGCGCCTCGTAACCGGCGTCCCAGCCGTACTCGGCGGCGTACAGGGCGGCGTTGCGCTGCACGATCCAGCCGAGGTCGCCCGGGCCCGGCTCGCGCAGCGCAACCTCGCCGGACCGGGCCCGCCCGGCGGTGTCCGAGGCGCCGAGGACGTCCCGGATGGTCCGCATGGCCTCCGCCAGCCGCGGCCGGTCCGCGGGGGCCACCGTGTCGAGCAGGGCCCCGACGGTGTCCCGGGCCCGCTCGTCGAGCAGCGCGGCGGTCTCGCGTCCGCGCGCGGTGAGCCGGACCCGCCGCCGGCGCGGATCGCTCTGCGAGGGCCCGCGCTCGATCAGCCCGGCGTCCTCGAACCTGTTCAGGATCCGGCTCAGATACCCGGCGTCGAGGCCGAGCCCGGTGCGCAGCTCGGCCGCGTCCAGGTGCGGCGCCTGGGCGAGTTCGTACAGCACGCGGGTTTCGGTGAGGGTGTACGGCGCGTACAGGTGGCGGCCGTAGTCGAGGGCGCCGATGACGCCCGTGTAGAAGCGGTTGAAGGCGCGGACGTCCTGGACGGTCATGATCGCCCCCGGATGTTTGACTGAGTCAGAGATGCCGTCCCTCAGAGCGTAGGCTCGCCGTCCGCCCGCGTCCACACGGAGCGTGTCCGGGGCTAACCCCCCTGTGCAGCAAGGGGGTTGAGCCGTCCGGACCGGGGTCCCGCTTTTACCTGTTCTTTAGGTGGGGGGCGGCTCCTGCTTTTGACTCCACCGCGATCCGAACGTAAGTTGAGAGTGAAGAGTCACGTATGTCCGAATTGATGGACGTGACAGTCCGCCGCCGGAACGCGGAACACAGCGGGTGGCGGGCAGCGTGCGGAGCGACGCGCAGGCTCCGCAGCGCACACCGCGGAGGCCCCGTCGAGAGCCCCCGGACCATCCAATACACCCTCGGAGAGGGGATCGTCATGCGCGCTCACACGTCTCGTATCAAGAAGGTCGCCATCGCCGTCTGCTCGGCGCCGATCCTCGCCATCGCCGCCGGAGCCGGAGCGGCCCAGGCTGCCACGACCACCGCTGCCCCCGACCACGTCGTCTCGTCGGCCCACAACGGCGGCGGCGGCTGGGGCTGGGGCGACGACGGCTGGGGCTGGGGCGGCGGCGGCTGGGGCTGGGGCTGGGGCTGGGGAGGCCACGGCGGCGGCGGCTGGGGCTGGGGAGACGACGGCTGGGGTTGGGGCGGCGGCTGGGGCTGCTGACCTCACACCAGTGATCGACCCCACCTGACAAGCGAAAGGCGGATCCGGGTGCCCGGCCCCACGGGCACCCGGATCCATGCGACTGCACCCTTTAAGGCGGTGACCGGATGAGGATCGTGTGCGTGGGCGGAGGCCCGGCCGGGCTGTACTTCTCGATCTCCGCGAAGCTGCGGGACGCGGGCCACGAGATCGTCGTGATCGAACGCGACCCGCCCGAGGCGACGTACGGCTGGGGCGTCGTGTACTGGAACGACCTGCTCGACATCCTGCACCGCAACGACCCCGAGAGCGCGCGGGCGGTGAGCGCCCACTCCGTGCTGTGGCAGGACCAGGAGATCCGCGTGCACGGCAGCCGGCACGACGGCACCGCGTACTTCGGCGGCTACGGCTACAGCCTGGGCCGCGCCGCCCTGCTGGACATCCTGACCCGCCGCGCCCGGTCCCTCGGCGTGGACGTCCGGCACGAGAGTCTCGCCGACCCCGCCGACCTGCCGGACGCCGACCTGATCGTGGCCTCCGACGGCGCGGGCAGCCGGATCCGGCAGAGCCGCGCCGAGCACTTCGGCACCAGCATCGAGACCGGCCGCAACCCCTACATCTGGCTCGGCACGGACCGGCAGTTCGACAGCTTCGTGTTCGACTTCGAGGAGACCCCGGCCGGCTGGGTCTGGTTCCACGCCTATCCGTCGTTCCAGGGGATCAGCACCTGCATCGTGGAGTGCTCCCCCCAGACCTGGCAGGGCCTCGGCCTCGACACGCTCGACTCCGACGACGCCGTCCCGCTGCTGGAGAAGATCTTCCACCGGGCGCTCGACGGCCACTCCCTGATCAGCCGGTCACGCGGCGAACCGGCGAAGTGGCAACGCTTCCAGCACGTCAGCAACCGCACCTGGGTCGACGGCAACGTCGTCCTGGCCGGGGACGCCGCGCACACCACGCACTTCACGCTCGGCTCCGGCACCCGGCTCGCCATGATCGACGCGATGGTGCTGGCCCACGCCCTCACGCAGTACCCCGACCCGCAGGCGGCCCTGCGCGAATACGACCAGCACCGCCGCGCCGAACTCCACGGCACCCAGGCCGGAGCGCGCTCCAGCATGGCCTGGTTCGAGCAGCTGGACCACTACCTGGACCGCGACCCGGTGTCCTTCGCCTACGCCATGTCGGTACGCCAGGGCCACCAGAGCCCCTGGCGCTACCAGGTCCACCTCGCCACCCAGATCCCCGCCGTACGCCGCGCCCGTCGCGCCTACGACACGGGCAGGCGCTGGTACCACGACCGCAGAAGAGGCGAAGCACCACTGCCGTTGCTGGGCCGCTCACTTCCGGCGCGGAAGTGAACGGCGCCCGGGGCTTTGCGGGGCTCGGTGACGGGGGGTAGGACGCCGTGGCCGACGGTGAGCGGGTGGGCGAACCCCCCGGTGCCTCAACCCCGCGGCACCCCCGAAGACCCCCGCACCATCAACTCCCCCCGAATCACCGCGATAGCGCCCGGCGGCTCCTCGCGCCCCATCGCGATCCGCCCCGCCCGTGCCCCCGCCTCCGCCAGCGGCAACCGCACGGTCGTCAGCGACGGCACCGCGTCCACGCTGAACGGCAGATCGTCGAACCCGGCGACCGACACGTCCTCGGGAATCCGCCGCCCCGACTCCCGCAGCGCCGCACACGCCCCGAGCGCGACGGAGTCGTTCGCGGCGACGACGGCCGTCAGCGAGGCGTCCCGGCGAAGAAGCTCCAGCGTCGCCTCGTACCCGGACTGGCGGTCGTACCGCCCGTGCACCGTCCAGCGGGGATCGTCCTCGACCCCGGCCGCCGCCAGCGCCTCCCGGTGCCCCTCCAGCCGGTGCCGGGTGGTCGTACGCTCCTGAGGGCCCGCGATGTAGCCGAGCCGGCGGTGGCCGAGGCCGAGCAGATGCTCGGTGAGCCGGCGCGCCCCGCCCCGGTTGTCGAAGGTGAGCGCGACCGCCCCGGTGTCGGCCGCCGGCGGCCGACCGCACAGCACCACCCGCGTCCCGGCGTCCGTCAGCTTGCGCAGCTTCGCCGCGACCGCCGTCGCGTGCGGTGCGTCCTCCACGGCCCCGCCGGTCAGCACCACGGCCGCCGCCCGCTGCCGTTGCAGCAGGGTCAGGTACGTCAGCTCCCGCTCGGGGGACCCGCCGGTGTTGCAGACCACCGCCAGCCGCTCACCGCCCGCCCGGCCCCCGCCGACGCCGCCGATCTCGGCCTGGATCGCGCTCGCCATGATCCCGAAGAACGGGTCGGCGATGTCGTTGACGAGGATGCCGACCAGGTCGGAGGTGGCCGCCGCGAGCGCGCTCGCCGGGCCGTTGAGGACGTAGTCCAGCTCGTCCACCGCCCGCAGCACCCGCTCGCGCGTGGAGGCGGCCACCGGGTAGTTGCCGTTCAGCACGCGCGACACCGTCGCGGGTGAGACCTGGGCGCGGGCCGCCACATCCGCCAGGGTCACCGTCATGTCGTCGTCCTCCGGTCGCGCATCGTGTCGTACGCCCTCGTAGACAGCCAGGTTCCGCCGCTGGTTCCGGGAATCCGTCGAGCAGACCTTAAGGCCAAGGCCCCCCGTTGTTCGCCCCCTCGAACAACTCGAACCGGACACGGTCTTGTACAGACCACCGTGCAGAGGCTAGCTTCTCACTGATAGAAAGCGCTTGCTGTCTGAGGGCGCGGAGTGGCACAGAAGCTGCACAGAGGGGACTCACGTGACACGCAAGACGGTGCGTATCGCCATGAACGGCGTCACCGGGCGCATGGGCTACCGCCAGCACCTCGTCCGGTCGATCCTCGCCCTGCGCGAGCAGGGCGGCCTCGACCTCGGCGACGGCACCGTGCTGTGGCCGGAACCGATCCTGGTCGGCCGCCGCGAGCACGCCCTGCGGGAGATCGCCGAACGGCACGGCCTGGAGCACGTCTCTACCGACCTCGACGCGGTCCTCGCGGACGACAGCGTCGACATCTACTTCGACTCCCAGGTCACCTCCGCCCGCGAGGAGTCGCTCACGAAGGCGATCGCCGCCGGAAAGCACGTCTACACCGAGAAGCCGACCGCGACCGGGCTGGACGGCGCCCTCGAACTCGCCCGCCTCGCGAACGCCAGGGGCGTCAAGCACGGCGTGGTCCAGGACAAGATCTTCCTGCCGGGCCTGCTGAAGCTGAAGCGGCTGATCGACGGCGGCTTCTTCGGCCGGATCCTGTCCGTGCGGGGCGAGTTCGGCTACTGGGTGTTCGAGGGCGACTGGCAGGAGGCCCAGCGCCCCTCCTGGAACTACCGCGCCGAGGACGGCGGCGGCATCGTCGTCGACATGTTCCCGCACTGGGAGTACGTCCTGCACGAGCTGTTCGGCCGCGTCACGTCCGTCCAGGCCCTCGCCACCACCCACATCCCGCAGCGCTGGGACGAACAGGGCAAGCCCTACGACGCCACCGCCGACGACGCCGCGTACGGCATCTTCGAACTCCAGGGCGGCGCCATCGCCCAGATCAACTCCTCCTGGGCGGTGCGCGTGCACCGCGACGAACTGGTCGAGTTCCAGGTCGACGGCACCGAGGGCTCGGCGGTGGCCGGCCCGCGCAACTGCCGCGTCCAGCACCGCTCCGCGACTCCCAAACCGGTCTGGAACCCGGACATCCCCGCGACCGAGGCCTTCCGGGAGCAGTGGCAGGAGGTCCCGGACAACGGGGAGTTCGACAACGGCTTCAAGGCCCAGTGGGAGCTGTTCCTCAAGCACGTCCACGTGGACGCTCCGTACCACTGGGACCTGCTGGCCGGCGCCCGTGGCGTCCAGCTCGCCGAGCTGGGCCTGAAGTCCTCCGCCGAGGGCCGCCGCATCGACGTGCCGGAGATCGCGCTGTGACCGTCCGACTCCCCGCGGCCGACGGCTCGTTGCGCCCCTACGAGCCCCGCACCGACCCCCTGGCCGTGTCGCCCGGCGCCTCCTTCACCTCCCGCACGGTCTTCTCCGCGGCCCACGTCGTCGCCGATCCGTACGCCGACACGACCCCCGACTCGCCCGCCGCCGTCGACTGGGACGCCACCCTCGCCTTCCGCCGCCACCTGTGGTCCCACGGGCTCGGCGTCGCCGAGGCGATGGACACCGCCCAGCGCGGCATGGGCCTGGACTGGGCGGGCGCCGCCGAGCTGATCCGCCGCAGCGCGGCGGAGGCGAAGGCGGTCGGCGGCCGGATCGCCTGCGGCGTCGGAACCGACCAGATCACCGGCGGCAGCGTGGCGGAGATCCGCGCGGCCTACGAGGAACAGCTCGCGGTGGTGGAGGAGGCGGGCGCCCAGCCGATCCTGATGGCGTCGCGCGCCCTGGCCGCCGCCGCCCGGGGCCCCGAGGACTACCTGGACGTCTACGGCCATCTGCTGCGCCAGTCCGCCGAACCGGTGATCCTGCACTGGCTGGGCCCCATGTTCGACCCGGCGCTGGAGGGCTACTGGGGCTCGTCCGATCTGGACGCGGCCGCGGAGACGTTCCTCGAGGTCATCGCCGCGCACCCGGACAAGGTCGACGGCATCAAGGTGTCCCTGCTGGACGCCGGACGCGAGGTCGCCCTGCGCCGCCGGCTGCCCCGGGGCGTGCGCTGCTACACCGGCGACGACTTCCACTACCCCGAGCTGATCGCGGGCGACGAACAGGGCTTCAGCCACGCCCTGCTCGGCGTCTTCGACCCGCTGGGCCCGCTGGCCGCCGAGGCCGTACGGGTCCTGGACACCGGCGACACGGCCGGCTTCCGGCGCCTGCTGGACCCCACGGTCGAGCTGTCCCGCCATCTCTTCCAGCCGCCGACCCGCTTCTACAAGACCGGCGTGGTCCTCCTCGCCTGGCTCGCCGGCCACCAGTCGCACTTCACGATGGTCGGCGGCCTGCAGTCGGCCCGCTCCCTGCCGCACCTGGCCCGCGCCTACGAACTCGCCGACCGCCTCGGCCTGTTCCCGGACCCGAAGCTGGCGGAGGAACGGATGAAGACCCTGCTCGCCCTGTACGGAGTCGCCCAGTGACCGGTCTCGAACGCTTCTCGGTCAACCAGATGACGGTAAGGCAGCTGTCGCTGCCCGAACTCGCCGACGCGTGCACGGGACTGGGCATCGGCCGGGTGGGTCTGTGGCGTGAGCCGGTCCAGGAGTACGGCGTCGAGGCGACGGCGAAACTCGTCCGCGAGGCGGGCCTGACGGTGACGACCCTGTGCCGGGGCGGCTTCCTCACGGCGATCGACCCGCGGGAGCGGGCGGCGGCCCTGGCCGACAACCGCCGCGCGATCGAGGAGGCGGCCGCCCTCGGCACCGACACCCTGGTCCTGGTCTCCGGCGGCCTCCCGCCCGGCAGCAAGGACCTCGGGGCGGCCCGGGAACGCATCGCCGACGCCCTGGCCGAACTCGCGCCCCACGCCGGGCGATACGGCGTCCGCCTCGCCATCGAAGCCCTGCACCCCATGTACGCCGCCGACCGCTGCGTGGTCTCCACACTGGCCCAGGCCCTGGACCTGGCCGAGCGCTTCCCCGCGCACCAGGTCGGGGTCACCGTGGACACGTACCACATCTGGTGGGACGACCAGGCGCCGGCGCAGATCGCCCGCGCGGGCGCGGGGGGCCGTATCCACACGTTCCAGCTCGCCGACTGGACCACGCCGCTGCCCGAGGGCGTCCTCAACGGCCGCGGCCAGCTCGGCGACGGCGCGATCGACATGCGCGAGTGGCGGGACCACGTGGCGGCGGCCGGCTACACGGGCCCGATCGAGGTCGAACTCTTCAACGAGGGGCTGTGGGCCCGGGACGGCCGGGAGGTGCTGGCGGAGACGGCGGAGCGTTTCCACAGGGCTTTCTCATAACCGCGACCATATTCTGTGAAAGAGACAGGAATTCCTGTGGAATGCCTGTCTCTTTTTCCTTTTTCCCGGAATTCCGGAACCGGTGAAACCGCAGGTCGTGTCTGTTGGGCTGAGTTCGCCACGACGGCGAACGGAAATCATTCAGCACAAGGAGTTTGTCGTGAAGAAGATGCGTACCGCCGCTGTTTCCCTGGTCACCGCCGCGGTCGTCGTGGGCGGCGCCACCGCCGCCACCGCCGCCCCCGCTCCCCGGCCGGCCCTCACCCTGTCGGCGAGCAGCACCCACGTGAGGCCCGGCGACAAGGTCCTCCTCTCCGGCCGCGCCACCGGCCTGAAGGAGGGCAGCAAGGTCACCGTCCAGGAGAAGCACGGCTCCCACTGGGTCACCCTGCCGCTGACCACCACCGTCAAGCACGGCACCTACCGCCTCACCGAGCAGCCGAAGACCAAGGGCGCCCAGACGCTGCGCGCCAGGGACGGCAGGACGGTCTCGAAGCCGGTGACGATTTCCGTCCGCTGACGAACCGGTGAAGCGGGGCTGCCCGGCCGCCGGGCCGCAGCAGCCCCGCCCCGGAAAAAATCCCGAGCTTCCGTACAACCCTCCCCTGGCCCCGTGGGTCGTATCTGTCATCGGAACCCGGGAGGGGACCCGGGGGGGATTCACGGGGTTCCGGTACGGAGGGGAAAGCCGAAGGGGCGGCGCCGGTCGACGGACCTGCGCCGCCCCCTCGAAGTCGTACGGACACCCATCGGCGCCGGACGCCGGGCGCCCGCCGTCACAGCGCCTCGACGTCCTCCGGTGTCGGATACGAGTCCTGCGCGCCCCGCCTGGTCACGGCCGCCGCGCCCACCCGGGCCGCGTACGCCGCCGCGTCGGCCAGGTCCGCGCCCGTCGCCAGCCGCCAGGCGAGCGCGGCCGTGAAGGCATCTCCGGCGCCCGTGGTGTCGACCGCGTCCACCTTGACCGACGCCACCCGCGCCACTCCCGAGGAGTCGCACACCAGCGCCCCGTCCGCGCCGAGCGTCACCACCACCGAGCGCGGCCCCTTGGCCAGCAGCAGCCGGGCCCAGTCCTCGGGGTCCTCGCTGACGCACGCGTCGCCGAGGATGACCCGGGCCTCGTGCTCGTTGACGATCAGCGGGTCGCAGGCCGCGAGGACCTCGGTCGGCAGGGGGCGCGGCGGGGACGGGTTCAGCACGAGCCGGCTGCCGGGGGCCAGGTTCCGCACGACCTCCACGACCGTCTCCAGCGGGATCTCCAACTGCGTCGACACCACGCGGGAGGCGAGGAACAGGCTCACGGCCGTCCGCACGTCCGCCGGGGCGAGCCTGGCGTTGGCACCGGGCGACACCACGATGCTGTTGTCCCCGGAGGGGTCCACGGTGATCAGCGCGACGCCGGTCGGCGCCTCGCCCACCAGCACGCCCACCGTGTCCACGCCGGCCGCGCGCAGCGAGTCCAGGAGCAGCCGGCCGTGCGCGTCGTCGCCGACCCGGGCCAGCAGGGCCGTGTCCGCGCCGAGCCGGGCCGCGGCGACCGCCTGGTTCGCGCCCTTGCCGCCCGGGTGGACGGCCAGGTCGCCGCCGAGCACCGTCTCACCGGCGGCGGGCCGCCTCTCGACGTCGATCACCAGGTCGGCGTTGGCCGAACCCACGACCAACAGGTCGTAGTCGAACATCAGTTGACTCTCCTGACTCCCCCTGAGAGCTGGCCCCGGTCGAGCGGCCGCCCCCCATGGTGCCCGATGCCGGGTGACCCCCGCTGGACGACCCCCGTGCACACGACCCCCCGCCGGCTCCGGTCGCGCCCCTCCTCGCGGACGGCGCGCACGGTCACGCGGGCTCGCCGGCGGGCAGTGCCCCGATGGCCGCCGTGACGGCCGCCGGTACGGCCGCGACGAGCGCGCCCGCCTCGATCTCGATGCTGCGCTCGGGCCGTCCGCTGCCGCGGTGCACACGCCCGAGACCGCTGACGGTGTCGTCGAACACCACGACGGCGTCCGGGTCGGCGGAGACCGGGCACACCCCGCCGGGCCGCATACCGGCCCGTGCCGGCCGCTCGGCGCCGGCGGGGGACAGCTCGCCGCGCCGCAGCCCGGCGGCCCGGGCCGGCGGCCCGTACCGCAGCCGCGCATGACCGGGCAGCGCGGCCGGCACCAGCCGGTCCTTCGCGGTGACGAAGGCCGGCGTCTTCACGGTCCGCTCCAGCGCAACGCCCAGCGCGGCGCACACCTCCACAGGGTCGGCGACACCGGGATGCCCGTACAGCCGGAAGGCCAGGCCGAGCCCGGCGAGCACGTCCGGCGGCTCCAGGGGTGCGGGATCGCTCACCCGGGCGAGACTACCGGCGGACCGGGGGAGTTGACCCGTCCCGGCCCCGGCCCCGGAGCGGAACTGCGGCCACCTGACGTGACCGGCACCGCCGCTCACCCGTCCCGTCTGTCGGACCCCACCGGTACCGTCGGATCATGGCAGGAGAGGCGGGGACCCAGAGCGGTGAGCGGCGGCTCGCCGTGCTCGAGGGTGTGCTGGAGCGGATCACGTACGCCAACGAGGAGAACGGCTACACCGTCGCCCGGGTCGACACGGGCAGAGGCGGCGGCGACCTGCTCACCGTCGTCGGCGCGCTGCTCGGCGCCCAGGTCGGGGAGTCGCTGCGCATGGAGGGGCGCTGGGGCTCCCACCCGCAGTACGGCAAGCAGTTCCACGTCGAGAACTACACGACGGTCCTGCCCGCCACCGTCCAGGGCATCCGGCGTTACCTCGGCTCGGGTCTGGTGAAGGGGATCGGGCCCGTCTTCGCCGACCGCATCACCCAGCACTTCGGACTCGACACCCTCCGCGTCATCGAGGAGGAGCCGAAGCGGCTCATCGAGGTCCCCGGCCTGGGGCCCAAGCGGACCAGGAAGATCACCGACGCCTGGGAGGAGCAGAAGGCGATCAAGGAGGTCATGCTCTTCCTGCAGACCGTCGAGGTGTCCACCTCCATCGCCGTGCGGATCTACAAGAAATACGGCGACGCGTCCATCGGCATCGTCAAGGAGCAGCCGTACCGCCTCGCCGCCGACGTGTGGGGCATCGGCTTCCTCACCGCCGACAAGATCGCCCAGTCCGTCGGCATCCCGCACGACAGCCCCGAAAGGGTCAAGGCCGGCCTGCAGTACGCCCTGTCCCAGTCCGCCGACCAGGGGCACTGCTTCCTGCCCGAGGAGCGGCTGATCTCCGACGCGGTGAAGCTGCTCGCCGTGGACACCGGCCTGGTCATCGAGTGCCTCGCCGAGCTGGCCGCGGTCCCGGACGACGGCGGCGACCCGGGTGTCGTACGGGAGAAGGTCCCCGGACCGGACGGCGACGGCGCCGAACCGGTGACCGCCGTCTACCTCGTGCCGTTCCACCGCGCCGAGCAGTCCCTCTCCGCCCAGCTGCTGCGCCTGCTGCGGACGGACGAGGACAGGATGCCGGCCTTCCGGGACGTGGACTGGGCCAGGGCCCTCGGCTGGCTGAAGGGCCGTACCGGCGCCGATCTCGCCCCGGAGCAGGAGGCGGCCGTCCGGCTCGCGCTCACCGAGAAGGTCGCCGTCCTCACCGGCGGGCCCGGCTGCGGCAAGTCCTTCACCGTGCGCTCGATCGTGGAGCTGGCCCGCGCCAAGCGCGCCAAGGTGCTGCTCGCCGCCCCCACCGGGCGCGCCGCGAAACGGCTGGCCGAGCTGACCGGCGCCGAGGCCTCCACCGTCCACCGGCTGCTGGAGCTCAGGCCGGGCGGGGACGCGGCGTACGACCGGGACCGCCCGCTCGACGCCGACCTGGTCGTGGTCGACGAGGCCTCCATGCTGGACCTGCTGCTGGCGAACAAGCTGGTGAAGGCCGTGCCGCCCGGCGCCCATCTGCTCTTCGTCGGCGACGTCGACCAGCTGCCCAGCGTCGGCGCGGGGGAGGTGCTGCGGGATCTGCTCGCCGAGGGCAGCCCCGTGCCCGCGGTCCGGCTCACCCGGGTCTTCCGGCAGGCCCAGCAGTCCGGCGTCGTCACCAACGCGCACCGGATCAACGCCGGGCAGCACCCGCTCACCGACGGCATGAAGGACTTCTTCCTCTTCGTCGAGGACGACACCGAGGCCGCCGGGCGGCTCACCGTGGACGTGGCCGCGCGGCGGATTCCGGCCAGGTTCGGGCTCGACCCGAGGCGGGACGTCCAGGTCCTCGCCCCCATGCACCGGGGACCGGCCGGTGCCGGGGCGCTCAACGGCCTGCTCCAGCAGGCCATCACCCCCGGCCGGCCCGATCAGCCCGAGAAGCGGTTCGGCGGCCGGGTCTTCCGCGTCGGCGACAAGGTCACCCAGATTCGCAACAATTACGAGAAAGGGAAGAACGGCGTCTTCAACGGCACCGTGGGCGTCGTCACCTCGCTCGACCCGGTCGACCAGCGGCTCACGGTGCTGACGGACGAGGACGAGGAGGTGCCGTACGAATTCGACGAACTGGACGAACTGGCCCATGCGTACGCGGTGACCATCCACCGTTCGCAGGGAAGTGAATATCCTGCCGTGGTGATCCCCGTCACCACCGGGGCATGGATGATGCTGCAGCGGAACCTGCTGTACACCGCGGTGACACGGGCGAAGAAGCTGGTCGTCCTGGTCGGTTCACGCAAGGCGATCGGACAGGCGGTGCGCACGGTGTCGGCGGGGCGGCGCTGCACGGCACTGGACTTCCGGCTGCGCGGCGGCTGACCGCTCCTGACCAGGGGCGTCGGCCCGCATCGCAAAAAATGATCGATCAAACGAGTCGTGAAGGTCACAGAGCACTTCCAGATGCCCTCCCAAGGGGGCAGGATGTGCAAGTTGGCGGCACTGAGTGCCGCCAATGGGCCCAATGGTCGACCCCGAGTGCACTCTCCTGAGCCAAATGGGGGATGGTAGAGACAGTCAGGGCACCTCGAAGATGAGGCACTACGTCGGTGAGGGAAGACGTGAGCGACAACTCTGTAGTACTGCGGTACGGCGACGGCGAGTACACCTACCCGGTGATCGACAGCACCGTCGGCGACAAGGGCTTCGACATCGGGAAGCTCCGCGCCCAGACCGGTCTGGTGACTCTGGACAGCGGGTACGGCAACACGGCCGCCTATAAATCCGCGGTCACCTACCTCGACGGTGAGGCGGGCATCCTCCGCTACCGCGGCTACCCCATCGAGCAGCTGGCCGAGCGCTCCACCTTCCTGGAGGTGGCGTACCTGCTGATCAACGGCGAGCTGCCCACCGTCGACGAGCTGACGACGTTCAAGAACGACATCACACGGCACACCCTGCTGCACGAGGACGTCAAGAACTTCTACAAGGGCTTCCCGCGCGACGCCCACCCGATGGCCATGCTGTCCTCGGTCGTCTCGGCGCTGTCCACCTTCTACCAGGACAGCCACAACCCGTTCGACGAGACGCAGCGCAACCTCTCCACGATCCGGCTGCTCGCCAAGCTCCCGACGATCGCGGCCTACGCGTACAAGAAGTCGATCGGCCACCCGTTCGTCTACCCGCGCAACGACCTCGGCTACGTCGAGAACTTCCTGCGCATGACCTTCTCGGTCCCGGCGCAGGAGTTCGAGCTCGACCCGGTCGTCGTCTCCGCGCTGGACAAGCTGCTGATCCTGCACGCCGACCACGAGCAGAACTGCTCGACCTCCACGGTCCGCCTGGTCGGCTCCTCGCAGGCCAACATGTTCGCGTCGATCTCGGCCGGCATCAGCGCGCTGTGGGGCCCGCTGCACGGCGGCGCCAACCAGTCCGTGCTGGAGATGCTGGAGGGCATCCGGGACTCCGGCTCCGACGTCGACACCTTCATCCGCAAGGTGAAGAACAAGGAGGACGGCGTCCGCCTGATGGGCTTCGGCCACCGGGTCTACAAGAACTTCGACCCCCGCGCCAAGATCATCAAGGCGGCGGCGCACGATGTGCTCTCCGCGCTGGGCAAGGAGGACGAGCTCCTCGACATCGCCCTGAAGCTGGAGGAGCACGCGCTCTCCGACGACTACTTCGTCGAGCGCAAGCTGTACCCGAACGTGGACTTCTACACCGGTCTGATCTACCGGGCCATGGGCTTCCCGACCGAGATGTTCACGGTCCTGTTCGCCCTCGGCCGCCTGCCGGGCTGGATCGCCCAGTGGACCGAGATGATCAAGGAGCCGGGCTCCCGCATCGGCCGCCCGCGCCAGATCTACACGGGCGTGGTCGAGCGCGACTTCGTGCCGGTCGAGGAGCGCTGACACCTGCCGGTGGGGGGGCAGGTTTTTCGGGTGCCCCTCGCTGGAGCAGGTGCTCCTGGTCGGTGATCGCCCAGGAGTCTGCCCCCTGAAGGTGCGTGGGAGGCTGGCGGCTGGTCTCTGGCTTGTCGCGCCCACGCGGCGGGACTGCATGTGCCATGCGGTCCCGCGCCCTTAGGGGGCGCGCTCACCCGCCTTGTGTGCTCAAAGCGGAAGGCGCCCTGAGACGCCGGTCCCCCCACGGGCCGACGACCAGGGCGCCTTCCCATGTCCCGGTGCGGATTCCCCCCACGGGATCCGGCCGGGCGCTCGGAGAGGACAGCGCCTGAATCGCTGTCGTGAGCAGAATGAGCAAAACTCGTCCTGCTCCAGTGATGCGGTGCGATCTGCCGGGACAGCGCACGCAGGGAGGGCCGCTCAAAGCTTCCCGGCGCACGTGCCCCGGCAACGCATCTCTGAGGAAGTCCCCCAAGACATCCCCAGATGCCGGCTGACGCCCCCCAAGACGCCGAACCGACATCGCCAACTTAGACCTTCGAACCCCTTCGATGGTTACGTTCGCATCACTGTGATCTGCGTCTCTTGCATATGTCCCTTAGGTGCGCAAGAGCCCCGATACGCCGATCGGAGCTCAAGCGTAAGGATGATGCGCGAGCCTTGTGAAGAGCTTATGTGAGGCTCGTCCCGGACTCTAGAGGGTCTCTTACTTCGGCCATCCCTAACCGCCGGTAACTTCCGGGGACTTCAGCGGAAGCGGCGCAGCCGCAGACTGTTGGTCACCACGAACACCGAGGAGAAGGCCATCGCCGCCCCGGCGATCATCGGGTTGAGCAGCCCGGCGGCGGCCAGCGGCAGCGCGGCCACGTTGTAGCCGAAAGCCCACACCAGGTTGCCCTTGATCGTGGCCAGCGTCCGCCGGGACAGCCGGATCGCGTCGGCCGCGACCCGCAGATCCCCGCGCACCAGGGTCAGATCGCCGGCCTCGATCGCCGCGTCCGTCCCGGTGCCCATCGCCAGGCCCAGGTCGGCGGTGGCGAGCGCGGCCGCGTCGTTCACCCCGTCGCCGACCATCGCCACGGTCCGCCCCTCGCTCCGCAGCCGCCGTACGACCTCGACCTTGTCCTCGGGGAGCACCTCGGCGAACACGTCGGCGGAGTCGATGCCGACGGCCTGCGCGACCGCCTCGGCGACCGTGCGGTTGTCCCCGGTGAGCAGGACCGGCCTGAGCCCCAGGGCGCGCAGCCCGCGCACCGCCTCGGCGCTGCTGTCCTTGATCGCGTCGGCGACGGCGAGCACCCCGCGGGCCCGCCCGTCCCAGCCGGCCACCACGGCCGTACGGCCCTCCTGCTCGGCCTCGTGCGCGGCGCGTGCCACGTCCGGCGGCAGCTCGTCGTACAGGCGCCCCACGGCCACCTCCCGCCCGTCCACGCGCCCGCGCGCGCCCCGCCCGGGCACGTTCTCGAAGTGCTCGACCGACGGGAGCGCGCCGAGGCGTTCCCCGGCGCCGGCGGCGATCGCGCGGGCGACGGGGTGCTCGGAGGCGTGCTCCAGGGCGCCGGCGAGCCGCAGCAGCTCCTTCTCGTCCTCGCCGTCGGCGGCGTACACCACCTGCAGGGTCATCCGGCCGGTGGTGACGGTGCCCGTCTTGTCGAGGACGACGGTGTCGACACGGCGCGTGGACTCCAGCACCTCGGGTCCCTTGATGAGGATGCCGAGCTGGGCGCCGCGCCCGGTGCCCACCATCAGCGCGGTCGGCGTGGCAAGGCCCAGCGCGCAGGGGCAGGCGATGATCAGGACGGCGACGGCGGCGGTGAACGCGGCGACCGTGTCCCCGGTGACGCCCAGCCAGACGCCGAAGGTGCCGAGCGCGATCAGGACGACCACCGGGACGAACACCGCGGAGATCCGGTCGGCGAGCCGCTGCACCTCGGCCTTGCCGTTCTGCGCGTCCTCCACCAGCTTCGCCATCCGGGCGAGCTGGGTGTCGGCGCCGACCCGGCCGGCCTCCACGACCAGCCGGCCGCCCGCGTTGACGGTGGCGCCGGTGACCTTGTCGCCCGGTCCGACGTCCACCGGCACCGACTCGCCGGTCAGCATGGACGCGTCCACGGCGGAGACGCCCTCGACCACGGTGCCGTCGGTGGCGATCTTCTCGCCGGGCCGTACGACGAACCGGTCGCCCACGGCCAGCTCCGCCACCGGCACCCGCACCTCGCGCCCCTCGCGCAGCACGGCCACGTCCTTGGCGCCCAGTTCCATCAGCGCCTTCAGGGCCGCGCCGGCGCGCCGCTTGGAGCGGGCCTCCAGATAGCGGCCGAGCAGGATCAGCGCGACGACTCCGGCGGCGACCTCCAGGTAGACGGTGGAGGCGCCGTCCATCCGGGAGACGGTGAACCGGAACGCGTCGTGCAGGCCGGGCCTGCCCGCGTCGCCGAGGAACAGCGCCCACAGCGACCAGCCGAACGCGGCCAGCGTGCCGACCGAGACCAGCGTGTCCATGGTGGCCGCGCCGTGCCGGAGGTTGGTCCAGGCGGCCCGGTGGAACGGCGCACCGCCCCAGACGACGACCGGTGCGGCGAGGGTCAGGGAGAGCCACTGCCAGTTGTCGAACTGCAGCGCCGGGATCATCGCGAGCAGCACCACGGGCGCGGCGAGCAGCGCGGAGACGAGCAGGCGGTGGCGCAGGGCGCCCAGTTCGGGGTCCTGCTCGGGGGGCTGCGGGCCGGCCGTCGCGGATTCGGGCTCGGGCGGCGCGGGTTCCTCGGCGGTGTAGCCGGTCCGCTCCACGGTGGCGATCAGGTCGGCGACCCGTACGCCCTCGCCGAAGGCGATCCGCGCCTTCTCGGTGGCGAAGTTGACGGTGGCGCTGACGCCCTCCATCCGGTTGAGCTTCTTCTCCACCCGGGCGGCGCAGGAGGCGCAGGTCATGCCGCCGATGAGCAGCTCGATCTCGGAGGCGCCGGCCGTCCCGGCGCCGTTGTGCCGGGGTGTGGCGGTGGTGCTGGTCATGTCCGGACTCCAGACATCGGACCGGGCCGCACGGAGCCAGTATCAGCTGGTCGGTACGGCCCGGTCGGGAACGAGGGGTGGGGCGGTCAGCCCTTGGAAGCGAGGCTCAGGCCTTGCCGGCCAGCTCGAAGCCGGCCTCGTCGACGGCGGCGCGCACGGCCTCGTCGTCGAGCGGGGCCTCGGAAACCACGGTCACCTCGCCGGTGGACGCGACGGCCTTCACCGAGCTGACGCCGGGGATCTGGGAGATCTCACCGGAGACGGAGCCCTCGCAGTGGCCACAGCTCATGCCGGTCACCTTGTAGACGGTGGTCACGGAGCCGGGTGTGTCGGTGTGGGCGGTCATGTCGTTACTCCTCGTCGAGGCATGTGGGGCCGATGGGGTCCCGGAGGGAACCCCACGCTCCCCACACTATACCCCTAGGGGGTACCTCACCAAGCGGTGTCCCGGTGCGCCAGCGACCGCACCCAGGCGGCCCCGGCCAGCGCGACCAGCGCGAGCCCGCCGACCGAGAACAGCGTGAACAGGTGCTCCCGCACGCCGTCCGGCCGGACGAGATGCTCCGGGGCGAACGGGCCGCCGCCGGTCAGCCGGGCCACCCCCCACAGGGCGAGGCCGTGCGTGGCGTCCCCCAGCGCGTGCAGCAGGCAGACGCCGAGACAGGTGCCCACGACCGGCGCGGTGATGCGGAAGCGCCCGGTCAGCCGGCGCCGGGACAGCAGCACGCCGCCCGCGATCGCCGTCCACAGCCCGTGCCCCGCCGGCGCGAGCAGTTCGCGCGGGATCTCCGTCTGAAGCAGCGCGCGCAGACCGGCGCCGTCGGGGGAGGCGGCCGCGTCGAAGGCGTGCGCCACGCTCTCCGGGGCGGCGAAGCCGAAGCCGACGGCCGCGCCGAGCACCAGTCCGGCGCGCATCCCCCGGATGCCCGGCTGCCGGCGCAGCACGAACACCAGGGCGCCGAGCTTGGCCGTTTCCTCGAGCAGGCCGACGCCCAGTAACCCGCCGAGGGAGGGGTGCGGCGGGTACGGCACCGGCGGTGAGGCGCCGAGCACGCCGAGGGTCCCGCCGGCCAGGAAGCAGCCGAGGATCGCGCTGACGCCCAGGTCGCGGACGTGCCGCTCGTACGCCCACAGCACGAAGACGACCGGCACGAGAAAGCCGCCGAGCAGGATCAGCGTCGGCAGCAGGGTGCCGTTCCGCGTCTGGTACGTGAGCCACCCGGCCGACACCCACAGCGCGAGCCCCGCGCCCAGACACCGCCGCCAAAGGCCCGCGGCGATCCGGGGGTACGGCGGTGGCGGCTGCTGGGGTCCGGGGATGCGGGCCCTGGGAGCGCCGGGAGGCGGGGAGTGGCTCACGAGGGGTCCCCTCGGACGACGGCTGGGCGGAGTGGAGTCGATGTGAGCGGTCATCCGCACTCTAGGCAGCCGCGCCGCGGGGCGCAGGCCGGGTGGCCTGGTGGGGGCATGGGAACACCCCGGGGGACGACTCCCGCTGACCCCGGCGTCAGCCCTGGCCCGGGCGGTCGCCCACCAGCGGCTGGAGATAGCGGATCAGCACGTCCTTGATCTCCTGGACGTAGGCCGCGCGCTCGGCGCCCTCGTGGGCGAGGATCAGCTCCAGGCCCGACTTGTAGACGGCGAGGCACACGTGCGCCGTGCGGGTGACGTCGGCCGGGGACGCACCGGGCATGAGGGAGGCGAGCAGATCCTCGATGCGGCCGGCGATCGTGGCGTGCAGCTGGTCGTGCGCCTCGGCCATCCGGCCCGGGATGTCGGGGCCGTGCAGCAGCGCGAAGAACACCGGGCGCTCGGTGTTGAAGGCGATGAACCGGTCGACGGCGGAGCCGACGGCCACCTCCAGCGGGGTGGCGGGGTCGACCGGGGCCAGCGCCTGGCCGTAGGTCTCCCGCATCTCGTGGACGAGCCGGTCGCCCAGCTCGATCGCGATCGCCTCCTTGTTCGGGAAGAACTGGTACAGCGTGCCCGGCGAGACGCCGGCCTCGCGGGCGATGGCGTTGGTGCTGGCGGCGGTGTAGCCGGTGGTGCAGAAGACCCGGGCGGCCGCTTCGAGCAGCTGGACGATACGGCGCTCCCCGCGGGCCTGCCGGCGGCGCGGCTGCTCCTTCTTCGAGGCCTGTGAGGTCTCCGTGGTCTCCGAGGTGTCGGGCACGCGTTATCCCCAGCTCTCCCAAGGCGATTGACAAACGCGAGAGGTCGCTCGCATTCTTGAGAAACGCGAGCAACGACTCGTGTTTGCCAGTTTATGGCAACGACTCCTCCGTGCTGCCTTCCCGCGCAGGCACGGCTCGTGGTGAAGGGGACACCGCAGCATGACCGAAGTCAACACGCCACCGCGGACGGCACAGCGGGCGCCGGACGAGGCGCCGGCCCGCCCCGGCCGCTGGACCTCCATCGTGACCGCCCGCCCGCGCCTGACCCTCCTGCTGGCCCTCGTGCTCACCGCGCTCGCCGTGCTGGCCGGCAGCGGAGTCGCGGACCTCCTCGGCAGCGGCGGCTGGGAGGACCCGGCGGCCGAGTCGACCTACGCCACCAAGGCGTTGGAGCGCGAGTTCCCGTCCTCCCAGCCGAACCTGCTGCTCCTGGTCGACGCGGGCCGCGCCTCGGTCGACGATCCGGCGGTCGCCGCCGAGGCCCGAGACCTGGCCGGCCGGCTGGCGCGGGAGAAGGGCGTGACCGGCGTCGGCTCCTACTGGCAGAGCAGATCACCGGCCCTGCGCGCCGAGGACGGCCACGAGGCGCTGATCGCCGCCCGCATCACCGGGGGCGACAACGCGACCGGCAGAACCCTCGACCGCATCGCTCCCCGCTACCGGGGTGCGCACGGCCCGGTCCGGGTGAGGATCGGCGGCATCGTCGCGGTGCGGCACGAGATGCAGACGATCATCAAGCAGGACCTGACCCGGGCCGAGACGATCGCCCTGCCGATCACGCTGGTGCTGCTGGTCATGGTCTTCGGCAGCGCGATCGCCGCCCTGCTGCCGCTCGGCATCGGCATCGTCGCCATCGTCGGCACCAGCGCCGTCCTGCGCGGACTGACCGCCTTCACCGACGTCTCGGTCTTCGCGCTCAATCTGACCACGGCCCTCGGCCTGGGCCTCGCCATCGACTACGCCCTGTTCATCGTCCGCCGCTACCGCGAGGAACTGTCCACGGGCGCCGCCCCGCTGACCGCGGTCGGCACGACGCTGCGCACAGCGGGCCGCACGGTCCTGTTCTCCGCCCTGACGGTGGCGGTGTCCCTGGCCGCCATGATGGTCTTCCCGCAGTACTTCCTGCGGTCCTTCGCCTACGCGGGCATCGCCGTGGTCCTGCTCGCCGCGGCCGCCGCCCTGATCCTGCTCCCGGCCGCGCTGGTCCTGCTCGGCCACCGGGTCAACTCCCTTGACCTGCGCCGCCTGTTCCGCCGGCGCCGAGATCGGAAGCCGGCCGAGGCGGCCGCCTGGGCCCGTGCCGCAGGGCTGGTCATGCGCCGCGCCCCCCTCTTCGCCCTGGGCACCACCGTCCTGCTGGTCACCCTGGGACTGCCCTTCCTGGGCGTGAAGTTCGGCACCGCCGACGACCGCCAGCTGCCCGCGACCGCCGAGTCCCACGTCGTGCAGCAGCACATCCGCGAGGGCTTCCCGGGCAGCCCCGGCGGCGGCCTGGAGGTTCTCGCCGAGGGCAGGGCCACCGCCGCCCAGTACGCCGCCTACAAGCAGCGGATCGCGGCCCTGCCCGAGGCGGTCCGGGTCGACGGCCCGCTGGTCGAGGGGGATGCCGCCTACTTCACGGTGCAGCCCAGGGGCGAGGCCGTCGACGAACCCGCCCAGCACCTGGCGAGCGACATACGCGCACTGAAGGCGCCGTTCGGCACCAAGGTGACCGGCACGGCCGCCGTCCTCGTCGACACCAAGCACGCGATAGCCAAGCGCCTGCCGTGGGCGGCCGCGATCATCGCCGTCGTCACCCTCCTGCTGGTCTTCCTGCTGACGGGCAGTGTGCTGATACCGGTCCAGGCGGTGATCCTGAACGCGCTGAGCCTGACGGCGATGTTCGGAGCGGTGGTCTGGGTCTTCCAGGACGGCCATCTCTCCGGCCCCCTCGGCTTCACCGGTTCCGGATCCATCGAGACCACCCTGCCCGTGCTGATGTTCTGCGTGGCCTTCGGACTCTCCATGGACTACGGCGTGTTCCTGCTGTCCCGCATCAAGGAGGAGTACGACCGCACGGGCGACCACGATGCGGCCGTCCGGCACGGACTCCAGCGCACCGGCGGTCTGATCACCGCGGCGGCGGTCATCCTCGCGGTGGTGATGGTCGCCATCGGCACCTCCCGGGTCACCGACACCAAGATGCTCGGCCTGGGCATCGCCCTGGCCGTGCTGATGGACGCGATGGTGGTCCGGAGCCTGCTGGTCCCGGCGATCATGAGGCTGACGGGGAGGGCGACCTGGTGGGCGCCGGCGCCGCTGCGGCGCTTCCACGCCCGGTTCGGACTCGGCGAGGGCGACGGCCACCGCCGGTGAGAGGTGCCCGGCCGCGGTGCGTGGGCCGTCCCGGGACCTCTACTCTTCGCGGAGGTTCCCGAAAGGAGTGCGGATGCGCGCGGTGGTGTTCGAGCGGTACGGCGAGCCGGCCGAGGTCCGGGACGTGCCCGACCCGGAGCCCGAGGAGCACGGCGTCGTCGTCCGCGTGGAGGCCACCGGACTGTGCCGCAGCGACTGGCACGGCTGGATGGGCCACGACCCCGACATCACGCTGCCGCACGTGCCCGGACATGAACTCGCCGGTGTCGTCGAGTCGGTGGGCTCCCGGGTCACCGGATGGCGGCCCGGCGACCGGGTCACCGTGCCGTTCGTCTGCGCCTGCGGCACCTGCCCGGCCTGCGCCGCCGGCGACCAGCAGGTGTGCGAACGCCAGACCCAGCCGGGATTCCACCACTGGGGCTCCTTCGCCGAGTACGTCGCCCTCGGCCACGCCGACGTCAACCTGGTCGCCCTCCCGGACGACATGGCCTACGCCACCGCCGCCGCCCTCGGCTGCCGCTTCGCCACCGCCTTCCGCGCGGTGGTGCGGCAGGGCCGGGTGGCGCCGGGGGAGTGGGTCGCGGTGCACGGCTGCGGCGGGGTCGGGCTGTCGGCGGTGATGATCGCGGCGGCGGCCGGGGCCCGGGTGGTCGCCGTCGACGTGTCGGCCCAGGCCCTCGCCCTGGCGCGGAAGTTCGGCGCCGCCGAGTGCCTGGACGCGACCGGGGTGCTCGACCCGGCCGCCGCCGTCCGCGAGCTGACCGGCGGCGGCGCCCATCTCTCCCTCGACGCCCTCGGCTCGCCCGCCACCTGCGCGAACTCCGTGAACGGCCTGCGCCGTCGCGGCCGGCACGTCCAGGTCGGGCTGCTGCCCTCGGCCGACGGCACCACCCCCGTCCCGCTGGCCCGCGCCATCGCCCTGGAGCTGGAACTCCTCGGCAGCCACGGCATGGCCGCCCACGCCTACCCCGACATGCTCCGCCTGGTCCGCTCCGGCGTGCTGCGCCCCGACCTCCTGGTGACGGCCGCCATCCCGCTGGGCGCGGCACCTGCCGCCCTGGCGGCGATGGGCACGGCACCCGGCGCGGGGGTCACGGTCATCGAGCCGTGGAGCCGGGAGAGCCGGAGCTGACGGAGCCGGAGCCGAGGGCCTCGGAACCGGGGGCGGTGGGGCTGAGCGCGGCCCACTCCCGGTCGAGGATCGACATGATCACCTCGTCGGCCCAGGCGCCGTCGCGCCGCTGCACCTCGCGCCGTACGCCCTCGACCACGAAGCCGGCCTTCTCGTAGACCCGCCGCGCCCGCGCGTTGTCGGCGTACACCTCCAACTGGATCCGGTGCAGGCCGAGTCGCTCGAAGCCGTGGCCGACGATCAGCCGGGTCGCCTCGGTGCCGACGCCCCGGCCGCGGCCCCGGGGGCCGATGAGGGTGCGGAACGTGCAGCTGCGGGCGTGCGGGTCGTACGCATACAGGACGACCTCGCCCAGGACCTCCCCGGTGCCGGGGTCCGTGACGGCCAGGTCGAGCCGGTCGGGCGCGGCGGACCGGGAGCCGTACCAGGACCGGAGCCGTTCCGGGGTGAGTTCGGTGGACGGCTCGAACGTGAAGCGGATGACCTCGGGGTCGGCGATGATCTCTCCCATGGTCCCGGCGTCGGCCTCCGTGAAGGGCCGCAGGACGGTCGTGCGGCCGGTCAGCGTGGGTTTGACGGAGAAGTCCATGGCCGCACTGTGCCCCACGCGGGCGGTGGGGCACAGCGGATTTCCCGGCGGCGGGTCAGTCGGTGCGCCGGCCCCGGTTGCCCGGCCGCGAGGCGACCCAGGCGTGGACGGTCTCGGCGTACCAGTACGGCTTGCCGCCCTCCACGCGGTCGGGCGGGGGCAGCAGCCCGTGCTTGCGATAGGACCGTACGGTGTCGGGCTGCACCCTGATGTGCGCCGCGATCTCCTTGTAGGACCAGAGCCTTTGGTCGGTCATGTGGTGCACCTCCCTGCGTGCGCCGCGGCGGCGGCCGGGGGCGGCCGTCGGGGGAGCCGGGCGCTGCGCTGGCGATCAGCGAGTCTGCGACCGGTGAACGACGCCGGCCGCCGGCGGACAGGGGCTGTCGACGCGGTGTGACGGGGAGCCCGCGCATCCGGGACACGCGTGACACAAAAGAGGTGTTTGTGACACAGCCGCCGCAAAGACGCGCGCAAGAGCTGGTCCGAATGTCCGGACAAAACATTGACAGGGCTCGGCGCGCGGGACTAGAAAGCCGGGGAGAGCCATGACGAAGGGAAGCCGATGGCCTACGACCTGATCACCATGGGGCGGATCGGAGTGGACCTCTACCCGCTGCAGACCGGTGTCCCGCTCGCCCAGGTGTCGTCGTTCGGCAAGTTCCTCGGCGGGTCGGCGACGAACGTCGCGGTCGCCGCGGCCCGACTCGGCCGGCGCACCGCCGTGATCACCCGTACGGGCGACGATCCGTTCGGCGCCTATCTGCACGAGGCGCTGCGCGGCTTCGGCGTCGACGACCGCTGGGTCACCCCGGTGCCGGGGCTGCCGACCCCGGTCACCTTCTGCGAGGTCTTCCCGCCGGACGACTTCCCCCTCTACTTCTACCGGCAGCCCAAGGCGCCCGACCTGGAGATCGACGCCCATGAGCTGGATCTGGACGCGATCCGCGCCGCCCGCATCTTCTGGATGACCGGCACCGGCCTGAGCGAGGAGCCCAGCCGTACGGCGACCCTCGCGGCCCTGGCCCACCGGGCCAGGTCCGGCATCACGGTCTTCGACCTCGACTGGCGCCCGATGTTCTGGCGGGACCCCGACGCGGCGCGCCCCTTCTACGCCGAGGCGCTGCGCCACGCCACGGTCGCCGTCGGCAACCTGGACGAGGTCGAGGTGGCGACCGGAGTGCGCGAGCCCCATGCCGCCGCCCGCGCGCTGCTCGCCGCCGGGGTGGAGATCGCCGTGGTCAAGCAGGGACCCAAGGGTGTCCTCGCGGTCAGTGCCTCGGGCGACTCGGCGGAGGTCCCGCCGCTGCCCGTCACCGTCCTGAACGGCCTCGGCGCCGGAGACGCCTTCGGCGGATCCCTGTGCCACGGACTCCTCGAAGGCTGGGACCTGGAGAGGGTCATGCGGCACGCCAACGCGGCCGGCGCCATCGTCGCCTCCCGGCTGGAATGCTCCTCGGCGATGCCCACCCCGGACGAGGTGGCCGCCGCGCTCGACGCCGGAGCGGTCCAGTGAGGGCCGGCCGGGTCACGGGCACCCACACGGGCGACGGCGCAGGCACCGGCCCGGAAAGCCCCGCGCCCCGCCAAGGCACCGCGCCCGGCGAAGGCACCGCGCCCCGCCAAGGCACCGCGCCCGGCGAAAGCACCGTCACTCCTCCCCGGATCGACGTCACCGAGCTCGTCCGCATCCGCACCCGCCACCCCGAGGCGATCGCCGAGGCGGCTGCCCGTCGTGCCCGCAGGCCCCTGCTGAGCGAGAACGGCAGGCTGATGATCGTCGCCGCCGACCACCCCGCCCGGGGCGCCCTCGGCGTCGGCGACCGCAAGCTCGCCATGGCCAACCGTGCCGACCTGCTCGGGCGCCTCTGTCTGGCGCTGTCCCGGCCCGGCGTCGACGGCGTCCTCGCCACCGCCGACATCCTGGACGACCTGCTCCTGCTCGGCGCTCTCGACCACAAGGTGGTCATGGGCTCCATGAACCGGGGCGGACTGCAGGGCGCCAGCTTCGAACTGGACGACCGGTTCACCGGCCACCGCCCCGAGGACATCCAGCGGCTCGGCTTCGACGCGGGCAAGCTGCTGCTGCGCATCGACTACGACGACCCCGGCTCCCTGACCACCCTGGAGTCCACCGCCCGCGCCATCGACGAGATGGCCGCGCGCCGGCTGCCGGTGTTCGTCGAACCGTTCATCAGCCGCCGCACCCCGGAGGGCAGGGTGCGCAACGACCTGTCCGCCGAGGCGGTGACCCGTTCCATCGCCATCGCCTCCGGCCTGGGCGGCTCCTCCGCCTACACCTGGCTGAAGGTGCCGGTCACCGACGACCCCGACGACATGGCCCGGGTCATGGAGACCTCCACGCTGCCGGCCGTGCTGCTCGGCGGGGACATCGGCGACTCGCCCGAGAGCCAGGTCGCCGCGTACGAGAAGTGGCGCGGCGCGCTGCAACTGCCCACCGTGCGCGGCCTGGTGGTCGGCCGCTCGCTGCTGTACCCGGCGGACGGCGATGTGGCCGCCGCCGTGGACACCGCCGTAGGACTGCTGTGAGGGCCGCATGACCAGCACCGATCTGCATCTGCCCAGGGGCGCCGGCGCGAACGCCCGGTACGCCGTCGACATCGACCCGGAGTCGGCCGGCTGGACATACAGCAGCCTGCGCGTGGTCGAGCCGGCGCCCGGCGGCAGCCATACGTTCACCACCGGGGACAGCGAGTGGATCGTGCTTCCGCTGGAAGGCGGATGTACCGTACAAATCGAGACCGCGACAGGGGAGCACGACGAGTTCCAACTCCTGGGCCGGAAGAGCGTGTTCGCGGACGTCTCCGACTTCGCGTACGTTCCCCGGGACGCCCGGGTCCAGATCGCCTCCGGCGCGGGAGGCCGCTTCGCCCTGGCAGGAGCGAAGTGCGAGCGACGACTCCCCGCCCGCTACGGCCCCGCGCCGGAGGTCCCCGTCGAACAGCGGGGCAGCGGCACCTGCGCCCGCACGGTGCGCAACTTCGCCTCCGCGGACTCCTTCGACTGCGACCGGCTGATCGCCGTCGAGGTCATCACCCCGGGCGGCAACTGGTCGTCGTACCCGCCGCACAAGCACGACGAGCACCGCCCGGGCGAGGAATCCGAGCTGGAGGAGATCTACTACTTCGAGATCGACGGCCCGAACGGCCTCGGCTACCAGCGGGTCTTCCCCTCCCGTCCGGGCGGCGCGGACGTCCTCGCCGAGGTCCGCTCCGGCGACGCTGTCCTCGTCCCCGACGGCTGGCACGGCCCGTCCATCGCCCAGCCCGGGCACGACATGTACTACCTGAACGTCATGGCGGGCCCCGGGCAGACCCGCGAGTGGCGGATCTGCTTCCACCCGGACCACACGGAGGGGTACCGATGACGACGACCCGGCTGACCGTCGCCCAGGCGCTGGTCCGGTTCCTGGCGGCCCAGTACACCGAACGCGACGGCGAGCGGCGCCGGCTGATCGGCGCCACCTGGGGCATCTTCGGCCACGGCAACGTCGCGGGGCTCGGCCAGGCGCTGGTCGAGTACGCGGACGTCATGCCGTACCACCAGGGCCGCAACGAGCAGTCCATGGTGCACGCGGCCGTCGGCTACGCCCGTCAGTCGAACCGCCTGTCCACGCACGCGGTGACGACGTCGATCGGCCCCGGCGCCACCAACCTGGTCACCGGAGCCGCGCTCGCCACCATCAACCACCTCCCGGTGCTGCTGCTGCCGGGCGACGTCTTCGCCGCCCACCCCGCCGATCCGGTGCTGCAGCAGCTGGAGGTGCCGTACGCGGGCGACGTGTCGGTCAACGACACCCTGCGCCCGGTGTCGCGGTACTTCGACCGCGTCACCCGCCCGGAGGCCCTGATCCCGAGCGCGCTGCAGGCCATGCGGGTCCTCGCCGACCCCGTGGAGACCGGCGCGGTCACCCTCGCCCTGCCGCAGGACGTGCAGGCGGAGGCCTTCGACTGGCCGGAGGAGTTCTTCGCCGAGCGGGTGTGGACCGTACGGCGGCCGGGCGCGGACCCGACCGAGCTGGCGGAGGCGGTCCGGGCGGTCCGCGCCGCGCGCAGGCCCCTGATCATCGCGGGCGGCGGCGTGCACCACAGCCGCGCCGAGACGGCCCTCGCCGAGTTCGCGGAGGCCACCGGCATCCCGGTCGCCTCCACCCAGGCCGGCAAGGGCGCCCTGCGGTACGACCATCCGCAGGACGTCGGCGGCATCGGCCACACCGGCACCGCGACCGCCGACGAGCTGGCCCGCACCGCGGACCTGGTGATCGGCGTCGGCACCCGCTACACGGACTTCACCACCGCCTCCGGCACCCTCTTCGAGAACCCGGACGTCCGCTTCCTCAACCTCAACATCGCGGCCTTCGACGGCCACAAGCTGGCCGGGCTCGCGCTGGTCGCCGACGCCCGCAGCGGCCTGGGCGAGCTGACCGAGGCGCTGGTGATGCACGGGCACAGGGTCGCCGTCTCCTATGTCACGGAGTACACCGAGGACAAGGAGCGCTGGGAGCAGCGCGTCGACGCGTGCTTCGAGGCCGAGGAGCCGGACGTACGGCCCACCCAGCCGCAGGTCGTCGGCGCCCTGGACGCCCTGGTGGACGAGTCGGACATCATCATCAACGCGGCCGGCTCGCTCCCCGGCGATCTGCACAAGCTGTGGCGGGCACGGGCGGTGGACCAGTACCACCTGGAGTACGGCTACTCCTGCATGGGCTACGAGATCCCGGCCGCCATCGGGGTGAAGCTCGCCGCGCCGGAGCGGAACGTGTGGGCGCTGGTCGGCGACGGCACGTATCTGATGATGCCGACGGAGATCGTGACGGCCGTGCAGGAGGGCGTCGCGATCAAGGTCCTGCTGGTGCAGAACCACGGGTACGCGTCCATCGGCGGGCTCTCGGAGTCGGTGGGCGGCGAGCGGTTCGGCACCGCCTACCGCTTTCCGACGGCCGAGGGGACGTACACGGGCGCCCCGCTGCCCGTCGACCTCGCCGCCAACGCCGCCAGCCTGGGGATGCGGGTGCTGCGCGCGAAGACCGTACGGGAGCTGCGCGCGGCGCTCGCCGAGGCGCGCGCCGCCGACACTCCCACATGTGTCTACGTGGAGACCGAAACGTCCGACACTGTGTCGGGCGCGCCTCCGGCGCAGGCCTGGTGGGATGTTCCTGTGGCCGAGACCGCGACCCGACCGTCCGCGGTCAAGGCACGTGAGCTGTACGAACGGCACGTCTCGACCCGACGCCGCCATCTGTGAGCAAGGAGTATTGGGGCATGACGAAGATCGTCAACCACTGGATCGGCGGGAAGACCGCCGAGGGCGCGTCGGGCACGTACGGGCCGGTCACCGACCCGGCGACCGGCGCGGTCACCACGAAGGTCGCGTTCGCGTCGGTGGAGGAGGTGGACGCGGCGGTCGCCGCCGCCAAGGACGCCTTCACCACCTGGGGCCAGTCCTCGCTGGCCCAGCGCACCTCGATCCTGTTCAAGTTCCGGGCGCTGCTGGACGCCCACCGCGACGAGATCGCCGAGCTGATCACCGCCGAGCACGGCAAGGTGCACTCCGACGCCCTCGGCGAGGTCGCGCGCGGCCTGGAGATCGTGGACCTGGCCTGCGGCATCACCGTCCAGCTGAAGGGCGAGCTGTCCACGCAGGTCGCCACCCGCGTCGACGTCTCCTCGATCCGGCAGCCGCTCGGGGTCGTCGCCGGCATCACGCCGTTCAACTTCCCGGCGATGGTCCCGATGTGGATGTTCCCGATCGCCATCGCGTGCGGCAACACGTTCGTGCTGAAGCCGAGCGAGAAGGACCCGTCGGCCTCCGTCCGGCTCGCCGAGCTGCTGGCCGAGGCGGGTCTGCCGGACGGTGTCTTCAACGTCGTCCACGGCGACAAGGTGGCCGTGGACCGCCTGCTGGAGCACCCGGACGTCAAGGCGGTCTCCTTCGTCGGCTCGACCCCGATCGCCCGCTACATCCACACCACCGCCGCCGCGAACGGCAAGCGGGTGCAGGCCCTGGGCGGCGCCAAGAACCACATGCTGGTCCTGCCGGACGCCGACCTGGACGCGGCGGCCGACGCGGCCGTGAGCGCCGCCTACGGCTCGGCGGGCGAGCGCTGCATGGCCATCTCCGCCGTCGTCGCGGTCGGCTCGATCGGCGACACGCTGGTGGAGAAGATCCGCGAGCGCGCCGAGAAGATCAAGATCGGTCCGGGCGCCGACCCGGCGTCCGAGATGGGCCCGCTGATCACCAAGGCGCACCGCGACAAGGTCGCCTCCTATGTGGCGGGCGCCGCGGCCGAGGGCTGCGAGGTGGTGCTCGACGGCACCGGCTACACCGTCGAGGGCTACGAGGACGGCCACTGGATCGGCATCTCGCTGCTGGACAAGGTGCCCACGACCGCCAAGGCCTACCAGGACGAGATCTTCGGCCCGGTGCTGTGCGTGCTGCGAGCGGAGACGTACGAGGAGGGTGTCGCCCTCATCAACGCCTCGCCGTTCGGCAACGGCACCGCGATCTTCACCCGGGACGGCGGCGCGGCCCGCCGCTTCCAGCTGGAGATCGAGGCCGGCATGGTCGGCGTGAACGTCCCGATCCCGGTGCCGGTGGGCTACCACTCCTTCGGCGGCTGGAAGGACTCGCTCTTCGGCGACCACCACATCTACGGCAACGACGGCACGCACTTCTACACCCGCGGCAAGGTCGTCACCACCCGCTGGCCCGACCCGGCCGACGCCCCGGCGGGCGTGGACCTGGGCTTCCCGCGCAACCACTGACGCCCGTAAGACCGCCCCGTCAGGCCGTCCGGATTCCGGACGGCCTGACATTTTTTTGACACCTTAGCTGCGGTTCCCGTTCACGCGGGATGAAAGGGATGACGAAGGGGTTACGCGCAGATGACCTTGGAAAGCAAGGTCACAGTCGTGAAGGGCTTGATGGATGCGCCAATAGGGCGTCGTGGCCTGGGAAAGCGATGTGGCGTACACCCCTCCGCAACTGCGGATTCCGTAGGCAAACCCCCATTGACGAGGCGGTTTTCGTCGGGGTTCCCTATGGGCGCCGGGAGCGGGCGACAGACACGTACGACGATCCGCCGGAGGCGATAGCGCTCCCGACCCCACCCTCAGTCTCACCAGTCGATCGGAATCGCCGTATGACCGACACCGTCCAGAAGTCCGTGACCGACACCGCGACGGCCCCGTCCCCGGGCCTGAAGCGTTCCATCGGTGTCGTCGGCGGCACGCTGCTGACGCTGTCCTGCGTCACGCCCGCCTCCACGCTCTTCGTGATCGTGCCCGACCTGTTCTCCAGCCTGGGCACGGCGACGGCGCTCTGCATCGCCATCGGCGCACTCCTGTGCATCCCCGTGGCCTTCTGCTACTCCGAGCTGGGCACCCTCATCCCCAGCGCGGGCGGCGAGTACGCGATCGTCTCCACCCTCGCCGGACGGCTCGCCGGCTGGCTGGCCTTCGTGATGTCGCTGCTCGTGGTGATGATCGTCCCTCCGGTCATCGCGATGGGCACCGCCGACTACCTCGCCCCGATCGTCCACCTCGACCCGTCCATGACGGGCGCCGGCGTGATGATCGCGGCCACCCTCGCCGGCCTGCTCGACCTGCGCGCCAACGCCTGGATCACCGGCATCTTCCTGGTCCTGGAGGTCGTCGCCGCCGGCGTGGTCGCCCTGCTCGGCTTCACCCACACCCACCGCGGCGCGGGCAGCCTCGTCGGTTCGCTGCAGGTGGCCGGCGAGCACGCCCACGTCAACCCGGTGACGGCGATGATGGTCCTGTCCGGGCTCGCCATCGCCCTGTTCGCCACCCAGGGCTTCTCCACCGCCATCTACCTCTCCGAGGAGCTGGAGAACCCGCGCCGCAGCGTCGCCCGCACCGTCCTCGCCACGCTCGCCATCTCCAGCGTCGTCATCCTCGTCCCGGTCGTGGCGATCACGCTGGGCGCCGGCGACCTGAAGACCCTGACCGGCGGCGACATCTCCAGCATGGTCATCGCCTGGAGCAACTCGGCCGTCGGCACCTTCGTCAGCCTGTGCGTCGCCCTGGCGATCATCAACGCGGGCATCGTCATGGTCATCCAGAACTCCCGCGTCCTGTTCGCCTCCGCCCGCGACAAGGCCTGGCCGCAGCCGGTCAACGACGCCCTCGCCAAGCTCGGCCGGTTCGGCTCCCCCTGGGTCGCCACCCTCGTCGTCGGCGTCCCCGGCGCCTTCCTCTGCTTCGTCAACCTCGACACCCTCTACGGCGTCACCGGCGTCGCCGTCACCGGCCTGTACCTGCTGGTCGCCATCGCCTCCCTGCTCTGCCGGCGCGGCGCGCACCGCGGCCGCACGGCCTGGCGCATGCCCCTGTGGCCCGCGGTGCCGGTCCTGCTGATCGCCGTACTGGTCTACGTCCTGGTCGAGCAGGACGTCTCGTACCTGATCTGGACCGGCGGCATCACCGCCGTCGCCACCCTCTACTGGGCCTTCTACCTCCGCCCGCGCAGCGAGACCCGCTGGCTGGTCTCCCTGCCGGAGGACGTCCAGGCCGAGGACGCGGCCGCCTAGCGCCTCAGAAGTCCCACGTCACCACGGTGCACGTCCCGTCGCCCTTGCCGCCCGCACTGCGATACGCGGCAAGGGCGACGTCGTTCCCGGCGTCGACGCCGACCCACATGCCGTAGCAGCCCCGCTCCCGGGCCAGCGCGGCCAGGCGCAGGACGAGCGCCCGCCCGATGCCCCGGCGCCGGTACGGCTCGCCGACGGCCAGCTCGTACAGGAACATCTCGGCGCCCTTGTCGGGGTGCCAGGTCTCCACACCGCTGACGAAGCCGGCCACCGCGCCCTCCTCGTACGCCAGCAGCAGATGGTGCCCGGCGGTGCCGAGGAAACGCTCCGCCCACTCGGGGCGCACCGGATGGTCGAACAGATGCGCGGCGGCGGTGACGTCGGCGACCGTGCCGGCCTTCCGGATCTCCATGGCTCTTCGTACCACGGCTGGTGTACGCCGCACAGGCCGCGTACTCCTCGGGAAGGGGCGGGGGTTCGGCCCAGCGGCTCCCCCGGTTGTCGGTGGCGGCCCGTACCGTTGAGGCATGGATCTTCGGGTGCCCTCATGGCGGGGACTGCTCAAGGGGCCGCGCCGGCTGCTCGCCGGCGCGGCCGCCGTCGTGGTGCTCGCCGGGGCCGGCACCTGGACGGCCGCCGCGTCCGGCGACACGCCGCCGGTGCACCGCACCGACCAGGTCATGGCGGTCGACGGCGTCCGTCTGGACACCTCGTTCTTCACCCCCGCCGGCCCCGGCCGGCACCCGGCCGTCCTGCTGGCGCACGGCTTCGGCGGCAGCAAGGACGACATGCGCGCCCAGGCCGAAAACCTCGCCCGCGACGGGTACGCGGTCCTGACCTGGTCCGCGCGCGGCTTCGGCAGGTCGACCGGGAAGATCGGGCTCAACGACCCGAAGGCCGAGGTCGCCGACGTCTCCCGGCTCCTGGACTGGCTGGCGAAGCGCCCCGAGGTTCAGCTCGACAAGCCGGGCGACCCGCGCGTCGGCATGGCCGGCGGCTCCTACGGCGGCGCGGTCTCCCTGCTCACCGCCGGATACGACCACCGGGTCGACGCCATCGCCCCGGCCATCACCTACTGGAACCTTGCGGACGCCCTGTTCCCGGACGGCGTGTTCAAGAAGCTGTGGGCCGGTGTCTTCTTCAACACCGGCGGCGGCTGCGCCCGCTTCGAGCCGGACCTGTGCCGGATGTACGACAGGGTCGCGGAGTCCGGCACCCCGGACGCGGCTGCCCGCCGGCTCCTCCAGGAACGCTCGCCGTCCGCCGTCGGCGCCCGCATCAAGGTGCCCACCCTGCTGCTCCAGGGCCAGACGGACTCCCTGTTCACCCTGGCCCAGTCCGACGCCGCCGAGAAGGCGATCCGGGCGAACGGCGCCCCCGTGGACGTCGACTGGATCGCGGGCGGCCACGACGGCGGCGACATGGAGACCGGCCGGGTGCAGACACGCGTGCGTGCCTGGTTCGACCGGTATCTGAAGGGCGACCGGAGCGCCGCCACCGGCCCGGCCTTCCGGATCACCCGCACCGGCGGCGTGAACTCCACCGACGGCACCGCCCAGCTGCGCGGCGCGAGCGCCGGCGCCTACCCCGGCCTGCGCGGCCACCCGCGCGACATCCCGCTCACCGGCGGCGCCCAGCACGTCACCAACCCGGCCGGCGCCAGCCCGCCCGGCGTCTCCGCGCTGCCCGGCCTCGGCGGCTCCGACGGTCTCACCCAGCTGTCCGCGCTCGGCCTCGGTGTCTCCCTCGACTTCCCCGGGCAGTACGCGAAGTTCGACTCGGCGCCGCTCACCCGCGACCTGCAGGTCACCGGCACCCCGACCGCCACCGTCCACATCGCCTCCACCAGCGACGACGCCGTCCTGTTCGGCAAGGTCTACGACGTCGGCCCCGGCGGCGCCCGGCCGGTGCTGCCCTCCCAGCTCGTCGCCCCCTTCCGGGTGACCGGTGCCAAGGCCGGCAAGGACGTCACGGTCACCCTCCCGGCGATCGACCACCAGGTGCAGAAGGGCCACCGGCTCCGCCTGGTCCTCGCCTCCACCGACCTCGGCTACGCCTCACCGGCCGCTCCCGCCACCTACACCGTCTCCCTCAAGGGCGCCCTGAGCGTGCCTACGGCCCCCTCCGTCACCACGGCCACGGCCCCCCTGCCCGCCTGGGTCTGGTGGCTCCCCGCGGCCGGCGCGGCGCTCGCCCTCGCCCTGCTGCTCACCGCCCGCCGCCGCACGGCCGCCCCCGCACCCGACTCCGCGACGGCCGGCGTCCCGCTGGTGATCAGCGGCCTGAGCAAGCGGTACGCGAAGTCCGCCGACCGGTACGCGGTGCGCGAGCTGTCCTTCCGCGTCGAGCAGGGTCAGGTCCTCGGCCTGCTCGGCCCCAACGGCGCGGGCAAGACCACCACCCTGCGCATGCTGATGGGTCTGATCACCCCGGACGACGGCGAGATCCGCGTCTTCGGCCACGCCGTCCGCCCCGGCGCGCCCGTGCTCTCCCGGGTCGGCGCCTTCGTGGAGGGCGCGGGCTTCCTGCCGCACCTGTCCGGCCGGGAGAACCTCCAGCTGTACTGGCGGGCCACCGGCCGCCCGCCCGAGGACGCCCACCTGGACGAGGCGCTGGAGATCGCCGGGCTCGGCGACGCGCTCGCCCGCGCGGTGCGCACCTACTCGCAGGGCATGCGCCAGCGTCTCGCCATCGCCCAGGCCATGCTCGGCCTGCCCGACCTGCTCATCCTCGACGAGCCCACCAACGGCCTCGACCCGCCCCAGATCCGCGAGATGCGCGAGGTGATGATCCGCTACGCCGCCGCCGGACGCACGGTGATCGTCTCCAGTCATCTCCTCGCCGAGGTCGAGCAGACCTGCACCCACCTGGTGGTGATGGACCGCGGCCGGCTCGTCCAGGCCGGCCCGGTCGGGGAGATCGTCGGCTCCGGCGACACGCTGCTCGTCGGCACCGCCACGCCCGTGGAGGAGCCGGTCGTGGAGAAGGTGGCCGCGCTGCCCGGCGTCGCCTCCGCCGTGCGCACCGACGACGGGCTGCTGATCCGGCTGGAGACCGGCGGCACGGCCGAGCGGCTGGTCGCGGAGCTGGTGCGGCTCGAGGTGCCGGTCGCCTCGGTCGGCCCGCACCGCCGACTGGAAGACGCCTTCCTCACCCTGATCGGAGGTTCAGCATGAGCACGCTCACCGAGACCGCCTCCGGTTACCGGGCGGGCCGCACGCTCCCCGTGCGGGTCGAGCTGGTCCGGCAGCTCAAGCGGCGACGCACCCTGGTCATGGGGGCCGTCCTCGCCCTGCTGCCGTTCGTGCTGGTGATCGCCTTCGCGATCGGCGGCGACCCGTCCGGCCGCAACGGCGAGATCACCCTGATGGACACGGCCACCGCGTCCGGCGCCAACTTCGCCGCGGTCAACCTGTTCGTCTCGGCCGGCTTCCTGCTGGTGATCCCGGTCGCCCTGTTCTGCGGGGACACTGTCGCCTCCGAGGCCGGCTGGTCCTCCCTGCGCTATCTGCTCGCCGCGCCCGTGCCGCGTGTCCGGCTGCTGTGGTCCAAGCTGGTCGTGGCGCTCGGGCTGAGCCTCGCCGCGATGATCCTGCTCCCGGTCGTCGCCCTCGCGGTCGGCACCGCGGCCTACGGCTGGGGTCCGCTGCAGATACCGACGGGCGGCGCGCTGGACACCGGGACGGCGGTGCAGCGGCTCGCGGTGACCGTGGCGTACATCTTCGTGTCCCAACTGGTCACCGCGGGGCTGGCGTTCTGGCTGTCGACGAAGACCGACGCACCGCTCGGCGCGGTGGGCGGCGCGGTCGGCCTGACCATCGTCGGCAACGTCCTGGACGCGGTCACCGCGCTGGGCCACTGGCGCGACTTCCTGCCCGCGCACTGGCAGTTCGCCTGGGCCGACGCCGTCCAGCCCCGGCCGGAGTGGTCCGGCATGATCCAGGGCACCGCGATCTCCATAACGTACGCCCTGGTGCTGTTCGCCCTGGCCTTCCGGGGTTTCGCCCGCAAGGACATCGTGTCCTAGGTCACCGGAGGGTCACCCACCGGTCTCGGCGGCCCGCCGCCGTGCCCGCTTCGAGACCCATCCGCAACACCCCGGCCCGCACGTTCCGCCCGCCAGCGCCGTCACAGTCGAGACGAGTCGCGCGACGGCGGTTCGTTCTCAACTGGCTCAGGGGGTTGGCGAGATGACAGAGAAAAGCTCGGCAAGGCGCACACCGAACCGATCGGCAGAGCCCCCCAGGGGACAGCGGGCCACACCCGGGGGCTCCGCGCCCGGACGGGAGGCGGGGTCCGGGGCCTGGCCGGCACCGGGGTGCGGGGGCTGGCCGGCACGGGGGCGCGGGGGCTGGCCGGCACGGGGGCGCGGGGCGCGGCCGGATGGTGATACCGCGCCGGCACTGGAGTCGGGGTCCGGGGCCTGGCCGGAGCCGGAGGGTGGCGCGCGGCGGGGCGGTGGCGCCGGGTCGGTACTGGAGTCGGGGGCCAGGGTCTGGCCGGAGCCGGAGGGTGGCGCGCGGCCGGAGTCCGGGGGCTGGCCGGCATCGGAGGGCGCCGGGCCAGCACCGGACGCGGGGTCCGGGGCCTGGCCGGCACCGGGGTTCGGGGCGCGGCTGGAGTCCGGGACCGGGTCGGCACCGGAGGGCGGCGCGCGGCCGGATGGTGGCACCAGGCCGACACCGGACGCGGGGGCCGGGACCTGGCCGGCACCGGGGGACGGCGCGCGGTCGGGCGGTGGCGCCGGGCCGGCACCGGACGCGGGGGCCGGGACCTGGCCGGCACCGGGGGACGGCGCGCGGTCGGGCGGTGGCGCGGGGCCGGTACCTGAGCCCGGTGCCCGCGCGTCGCTGCCGGGGCCGCATAACCCGCAGTGGCCGGCGTCCGTGTCCGGGAAGTGGGCCCGGTTTCGAAGGTCTCGCCCGTTGTCCGTGGTCGCCGTCGCGCTGGCCGCCGGGCTGGTGCTGACGGCGTGTTCCGCGGGTGAGGGGCAGCACGGCGCGGTGGGCAGGGCCGACAGCGCGGGGCAGCCGGCGGCCGGGCCGGGCCGGAGCGTCACCGGGACGGGGCCCGAGCGGTCCTCGGAGCAGCTGTCCACCTTCGCGCTCGACGTCGACACCGCCTCCTACGGCTACGCCCGCCGCACTCTCGCCGACGGCGGCAGGCCCGACCCGTCGACCATCCGGCCCGAGGAGTTCGTCAACAGCTTCCGCCAGGACTACCGGCGGCCGGACGGCAACGGCTTCACGGTGACCGTCGACGGCGCCCGCACCGGCCGGCCCGGCTGGTCCCTGGTCCGGGTGGGGCTCGCCACCCGCTCCGCCGAACCCGCCGGGAAACGCCCGCCCGCCGCCCTCACCTTCGTCGTCGACGTCTCCGGCTCCATGGGCGAACCCGGCCGCCTCGACCTCGCCAAGCGGTCCCTGAACACCATGACGGACCGGCTCCGCGACGACGACTCGGTGGCCGTCGTCACCTTCAGCGACAGCGCCGAGACCGTGCTGCCGATGACCCGGCTCGGCGGCCACCGCGGCGCGGTCCACGAGGCGGTGGACGGCCTGGAACCCGAATCCTCCACCGATCTCGGCGCGGGCGTCGAGAGGGGATACGCCACCGCCGTGGAGGGCCTGCGCAAGGGCGCCGTCAACCGGGTCGTCCTCGTCTCCGACGCCCTCGCCAACGAAGGCGACACCAGCGCGGACGCCATCCTGCGCCGCATCGACGCCGCCCGTCGCGAACACGGCATCACCCTCTTCGGCGTGGGCGTCGGCAGCGACTACGGCGACGCCCTCATGGAGCGCCTGGCCGACAAGGGCGACGGCCACACCGTCTACGTCTCCGACGCCGAGCAGGCCCGCACGGTGTTCTGCGAGCAGCTCCCGCAGAACATCGAGCTGACCGCGCGCGACGCCAAGGCCCAGGTCGCCTTCGACCCGCACACCGTCACCGCCTTCCGGCTCGTCGGCTACGACGACCGCAAGGTCGCCGACAAGGACTTCCGCAACGACCACGTCGACGGCGGCGAGGTGGGCCCCGGCCACACCGTGACCGCGCTGTACGCCGTGCACACCCGGCCCGGAGCCCACGGCCGGCTCGCCACCGCGACCGTCCGCTGGCTCGACCCGCGCACCCGCGCCCCCCACGAGGCCTCCGGCGCGCTGGGGACCGGTGCCCTGGCCGGCTCCGTCTGGGAGGCGAGCCCCCGCTTCCAGATCACCGCGGTCGCCGCCTATTTCGCCGACGCCCTGCGCGCCGACGGCCTGCGGGCCGGCCCCGCCCTCCCCGGCGCCCCGGGCCTGTCCCGCCTCGCCACCAGGGCCGCCGCGCTGGCGACGACGACGGAGGACCAGGACGTACGGGCTCTCGCCGACGCCATCCGCCAGGCGAGCCGCGTCGAACCGGAGGGGTGAGCCGTACAAGGTCGCGCGCACCCCATTGACCTTTCCTTACTTACGAGTAAGTTGGCGGCCCGGCAAGGACCTTCGCAGGGCACGAGCCGGGAGCCGCCATGGGCGTACGCAGGGATCTGAAGCGGGCACGGCAGCGCACCGACCTGGCGGCGCGCGGCTCGGTGGAGATCGTCAGGGACGCCGGCGGCACGGTCCGCGAGGTCCGTGCCGCCCCGCTCGCGCCCCCGCTGACCACCGGCTCCATGGCCGACCTGCCCTTCGCGCACGCGGCCGAGACCCCGGACGCGGTGCTGTTCCGGCGCCGCGTCCAGGGGGCCTGGCGGCCGGTGACGGCGGCCGCGTTCGCCGCCGCGGTCGCCGCCGTCGCCAAGGGGCTGATCGCGGCCGGCCTCGAACCGGGTGGCCGGGTCGCGCTCATGTCCCGGACCCGCTACGAGTGGACCGTCCTGGACTTCGCCGTCTGGGCGGCCGGCGGCCAGTCCGTGCCCGTCTACCCCACCTCCTCCGCCGAGCAACTGGAGTGGATCGTCCGCGACTCCGGCGCCCGGTACGTCGTCACCGAGACCGCCCGGAACGCGGCCACGGTCACCACCGGCACCGCGGGTCACGCCCGCCCGCCGCGCCTGTGGGAGCTCGACGCCGGAGCCCTCGCCGACCTGACCACCCTCGGCCGCGACGTCCCCGACGAGGAACTCGCCGCCCGCCGCGCCGCGCTCACCCCCGGCGCCATCGCGACCGTCTGCTACACGTCCGGCACCACCGGCCGGCCCAAGGGCTGCGTCCTCACCCACGCCAATCTGCACGCCGAGGCCGCCAACACGGTCGAACTGCTGCACCCGGTCTTCCAGGCCGTCACCGGCGAGGCCGCCTCCACCCTGCTCTTCCTGCCGCTCGCCCACATCCTCGGCCGCACCCTCCAGCTGGCCTGCCTGCTGGCCCGCATCGAGACCGGTCACTTCCCCAGCGTCAGACCGGACGAACTGCGGCCCGCCCTCAAGGAGTTCCGGCCCGCCTTCCTGGTGGGCGTGCCGTACCTCTTCGAGAAGATCCACGACACCGGGCGCGCCACCGCCGAGAAGATCGGCCGCGCCGCCTCCTTCGACCGCGCCGAGCGCATCGCCGTCCGCTTCGGCGAGGCCTCCCTGCGGAAGTTCCTCGGCACCGGCAAGGGCCCCGGACCCCGCCTGTACGCCGCCTGGGCGCTGTACGACCTGCTGGTCTACCGCCGCATCCGCAAGGAGCTGGGCGGCCGGATGCGGTACGCCATCAGCGGCGGCTCCCCGCTGGACCGCGACCTCAACCTGTTCTTCCACTCGGCCGGCATCGTCGTCTACGAGGGCTACGGCCTGACCGAGACCACGGCCGCCGCCACCATCGTGCCGCCGCTCGCCCCCCGCCCCGGCACGGTGGGCCTGCCGGTGCCCGGTGTCGCCGTACGTCTCGCCGACGACGGGGAGGTGCTGGTCAAGGGCGGGGTGGTCTTCGCGTCGTACTGGAACAACCGCCAGGCCACGGACGCGGTCCTGGCGGACGACTGGTTCGCCACCGGCGACCTGGGCTCCCTGGACGAGGACGGCTATCTCACCATCACCGGCCGCAAGAAGGACATCCTCGTCACCTCCGGCGGCAAGAACGTTTCCCCGGCCGTGCTGGAGGACCGGCTGCGCAGCCGCGCGCCGGTGGGGCAGTGCGTGGTCGTCGGGGACAACCGCCCCTTCGTCGCCGCGCTGATCACCCTCGACCCGGAGGCGGTCGCCCACTGGCTGGCGGTGCGGAAGCTTCCGCCGGACACCCCGGCCGCCGAGCTGGTGCGCGACGAGCGGCTGCGCGCGGAGGTGCAGAAGGCGGTCGACCACGCCAACGCGGCCGTCTCGCGCGCGGAGTCGATCCGCGCCTTCGCGCTCGTCGAGGGCGAGTTCACCGAGGAGAACGGACTGCTGACGCCGTCGCTCAAGGTCAAGCGGCACGCGGTGACGGCGGCCTACGCCGAGGAGATCGAGCGGCTCTACAAGGGGTGACGCACACGGACGGCGGGCCACCGGGAGAACCGGTGACCCGCCGTGCGCGGGAAGGGGGCCGGTCAGCTGTTGCCGGACAGGGCGTTGATGTCCGACAGGATGTGCGAGAGCGGCTCGTCGCCCTTGGCCTGGGTCGAGTTCTCGGTGCACTGCTGGTTCTGCGGCGCGGACAGGATCGGCACGTCCTGGGCGACACCGACGGCGACGGCGCCGACCAGCCCCTGCAGGTTGGCCTTGGCCGGCAGGCCGACGCACGGTTTGTTGAGCGAGCCCTGGACCAGCGAGAGCTGCGGGCTCTGGTCGCCGAACGTGGCGGAGTTGCCGAACTCGGAGCTGGCCTTGTCACCGCTGACCGACGTGGTGCCGTGGCCGTCGTCGAGGGCGAGGGCCTGGGGGGCCGCCACCCCGGCGAGACCGGCGACGGAGGCGGCGACAGCCGCGGTTGCCCACAGCTTCTTCATGTTCGTTCCCTTTCGAAAGGCGGACTCCGGGGAGGAGTTGCATGATCATCAACGGCCGGAGATGCGCCGGAGTTGCGGGTTTTGCCCCGATTGGAGCAGTGCAATGTGATGAGTTCATAAACGCCCCTCGCCGGTCGGGCGGGGCGTGAGAAGGCGGGCCGCCCAGGCGCGGCGGCCCGCCGGATGCGGGGCCCGTGCGGCCCCGGGCTCACTTGGAGGTGTTGCCGGCCAGCACGTTGAGGTCGTCCAGGATGTGCGAGAGCGGCTCGTCGCCCTTGGCCTGGGTCGAGTTCTCGGTGCACTGCTGGTTCTGCGGCGCCGACAGGACCGGCACGTCCTGCAGCACGCCCACGGCGCCGAGGCCGGCCAGCCCCTGCGCGTTCAGCTTGGCCGGCAGGGCGATGCAGGGCTTGTTGAACGAACCCTGGATCAGCGCGAGCTGCGGGCTCATGTTGCCGTACGTCGCGGAGTTGCCGAACGCCTGCGAGGCACCGTTGCCGCTGAACGAGGTGGTGCCGTGGTGGTCGTCGATGGCCAGGGCCGGTGACGCCACGGCGGCGGAGGCACCGACGACGGAGACGGCGACCGCGGCGGAGGCCAGAACCTTCTTGATCACGTATGTGTTCCCTTCTGAAGAAACCCCGTCCACCGGAGCGCCCTGGTTCAACGGCGCCTCGCACCGGCCGGTTGCCGGAATTCACTCCGATGGCCCACGCGCAACCGGAGATCAGGGTGATTCCCCGCAACCGATCGGCTGGGCCTTGGTTGATACGGGGGCATGCACGTGTGTCTTGGCGAAGAGCCAGGAAAGGAAAGCGAAATGCTGAAGAAGGCAATGGCCGCGGCGGCGGTCGCCGCGTCCTTCGTCGGTGCGTCCGCGGCGGTGGCCCCCCAGGCGCTTGCCCTCGACGACGGCCACGGCACCACGTCGCGGAGCGGCGAAGGTGCCCACGAGTCGTTCGGCAACCAGGTGACCAAGGGCAAGATGAGCCCGCAGGCCACCCTGGTGCAGGGCTCCCTCAACAAGCTCTGCGTCGGGCTGCCTGCCAAGGTGAACGCCCAGGGGATCCTCGGCATCCTCGCCGCCGTCGGCGCCGTGCAGGACGTGCCGGTCCTGTCCGCGCCGCAGAACCAGCAGTGCACCGAGAACTCGACCCAGGCCAAGGGCGACGAGCCGCTCTCGCACATCCTGTCGGACGTCAACGCCCTGTCCGGCAACACCGGCAAGTAGCCCGCCCGCCGATTCCCGGCCGACCGCCCGGGGAAAGCCCGCGCCGACGCGCGCGGCATTCCCCGGGCGGTTTCTCGTGTGCCGCGCGCCGGTCGCCGGTCCTTCCCGGATCCGTCGTCCTGCCGATTCCGACGGGGCGTCCGCGGGCGTTCGAGTGAATTCCGGGACGGCGCGCATTCCACAGTTTCCTCCGTCCTCCGTCCCTCGTTCTACAGCCTGCCGGTCATGGTGCGAGCCGTTCAAGCTGTGCTCGCTCGGTTTCGGCCGTCATAGGGGCATGACCGCAGAGAAGGGAAATCCCATGAAGAAGAGCGCTGCCGTCGTCGCCGGCGCGGTCCTGGCCCTGGGCGGTGCCGCCCCCGCGTTCGCCTCGGCCGGTGCCGAGGGCGCCGCGGTCAACTCCCCGGGCGTTCTGTCGGGCAACGTGGTCCAGGTCCCGGTCCACGTGCCGATCAACGTCTGCGGCAACACCGTCAACGTCATCGCGCTGCTGAACCCGGCGTTCGGCAACACCTGCGCGAACGACTGACGATCGGGCACCGCACCAGCCACCGGCTGCGTCTGGCCGGCTCCGGACCGGGAATCCATGGATTCGTCGTTCCGGGGCCGGCCTTTCCCGTTCCGGCCACCTCTTTCTCTCCTTTCTCGTCGGTTCCCCCGCGCGGGGGGCAAGGGCCACCTGAAAGCCCCGGCCGACTGGCGGAAGTCATACGGACATGACTGCCTGTCAGTGACGAGAAAGGAGCGGGCATGGCTGCACAGCACAGCGGGGCCCGGTCCCGGCGGCTGGCCGTCGTGACGGTGACGGCCGTCGCGTCGGTCGCCCTGGCGGCCGGTCCCGGTCTCGCCGCGAACGCGTACGCCGGCACCGGAGCGGTACGGGCAGCCGCTCCGCCCGTCCCGGCCGCGCCGACACCCCCCGCCGCTGTCGCGCCGACACCTCCGGCCCCCGCCGCGCCGACGCCCCCCGCCCCCGCCGTGCAGCCGACGCCGGTACCGGGCCCGACGCCCGTCCCGGTCACCCCGTCCGTTCCGCCCGTTCCGCCCGCCCCGGGCATCCCCACGCCCACCGGCCCGGCCCCGGCCGTGTCGCCGCCCACGCCCGCCGAGCCCGCCGTACCGCCGTTCGGCGCGTTCCTGGACTCCGGGCCGCTCGGGATCGCGCGCATGGCGGAGCTGAGCAACTGGCTCGGCGGGACGGAGCTGAAGGTCGCCCACACCTATCTGCCCGGCGACAGCTGGCGGGACATCGAGGGGCCGCCCGGCTTCCTCGACGCATGGGCCCAGTGGCGGCGGGCCAAGGCCGACCGCATGCTCGTGCTCAACGTGCCGATGCAGGAGCACAACGAGGACGGGGTGTCCGACGACTCGGTGCGGTGGCTGCTGAGACAGGGCGCGGCCGGCGCGTTCGACCAGCACTTCAGGGCGCTGGCCGAGCGGCTCGTGGCGCTGAAGGTGCCGGACACGGTGATCGTGCTCGGCTGGGAGATGAACGGCATCACCTACACCCACCGCTGCGCACCCGACCCGGAGAACTGGAAGAGGTACTGGAACAGGATCGTCACCGCCATGCGGGCGGTGCCGGGCCAGAAGTTCCGGTTCGACTTCGCGCCGAGCCGCGGCCAGGACGCCGTGCCGTGGACCGCCTGTTATCCGGGCGACGCCACGGTCGACATCATCGGCATGGACTCCTACGACCAGCCGGCCGGACTGTCGTTCGACCAGCAGGTGAAGGAGCCCTACGGCCTGCAGCAGCACGTCGACTTCGCGAAAGCCCACGGCAAGCCGGTCTCGTACCCGGAATGGGGGCTCTTCCGCAACGGCGACGACCCCCAGTACATGCGGGGCATGCTCGCCTGGATCGACGCGCACAAGCCGCTGTACAACACGCTGACCGACTACTGCCCGCACGGCGTGTGGCAGTGCCCGGAGAACCCCAGGTCGGCCTGGATCTACCGGACCGCCCTGTTCGACCGCGCCGAGGAACCGGCCGCCACCGCCCCGCCGCCGCCCCCGGCGAAGCCGGCCGCGCCCGCCGCGTCCAAGCCGCCCGCGCAGTGCTCCCCGGCGAGCCTCGGCGACCTGGTCAAGTACTGGCTCGGTGGCAGGTTGTGCCTGCGCTTCGACGGGTGGTAGCGGACCCGCTAGCCGCGCCGGTGTTCGCTCCAGCGGCGCAGCACCTCCTTGCCCCGCAGCCGGGCGGCCGCCTCGAACCGTGCGGCCGTCAGCAGCGGGGCGGTGCTCCCGCGGGCCATCAGCAGACGGCGGTTCACGACCGGTTCGGGACGCCAGTGGCGCTTGTACGGCTCGTCGCCGCGCAGCAGGCTCAGCGTGCCGCGTCCGCGCGCCCGCTCCGCGCAGGCGTCGAGCAGCATCACCGCCACGTCCGCCTTGCGCTCCCGCAGGGACGGGTGGACGCCGTACAGATAGCCGCCGGCCAGCGCGGGGGAGAGCAGGGTCAGGTCGACGGCCACCACCTCGCCGTCGATCAGGAACTCGGTGACCGCCGCGCTGCCCGCGCGGATCATCGGGCCCACCGCGCGTACCAGATGCTCGCGGAACCGGGGCTGGAGATGCTCGGCCGTCACCTTCCGGTCCTGCCACTGCAACCGGTGCAGCTCCAGCAGCCGGCCGAGCGCCGCGTCCGCCTCCTCCGCGCCCACCGTGCGCCGCGTGACGCCCAGCGATGCGAGCTTGCGCAGCTTCGCCCGCACCCGCTGCTGGGCCTTGGCGGACGGCAGCCGGGCCACCAGGTCGTCCAGGGGCACGGCGGGCAGCTCCAGGCACAGCGAGCCGGCCACCGCGCGGCGCGGGCCGCGCCAGCGCTCGTAGACCCGCTCCGCCGCGCCGCCCGGCCGCACCTCACGGAAGTCGATCAGCGCCGTGCGGGCCGCGTCCGCCAGCGCCTCGGTGAGCGCGTCGGCCGCGGGCCCGGCGTCGGCGTCGTCCAGCAGCACGTCCGCGTAGTCGGAGATCGCCCCGCCGAGCGGCACCAGCGCCGGCAGCGGCCGGTGGACCAGCATCAGCGGCGCGGCGGCCACCAGGTCGCCACCGGAGCGCACCAGCAGCACCCGGAGCCGGCCGGGCCGGCCGTACGTCAGCCACCACGAGTGCAGCCAGGCGTGGCTCTGGAACGGGGTCGCGGCGGCGCACCGCCCGTACAGCCGCTCCCAGGCCGGCGCCAGGGCGGCGAACTCGGCCTCGTCGGTGACGAGTTCGGCGGTACGGGCGCGGCGCGCCGTCTCGGTGGCCGTCACAGCCGGCCGTGCGCGTCGGCGGCCACGGCCGGGCCGGGGACCGAGGCCGGCCGGGCGGCCTCCTCCGGGCGGCGCCGCGGCCGGGCCAGCAGCGCGAGCCCGCCGACCAGCCCGCCCGCGCTCGCCCCGACCAGGCCGGTCACCTCCACGGACGGCGAGGACGGGGCGGACGGCTTCAGCGCCCGGGCGAACCGCAGCAGCTTGACGTGGGTCTGGTCCGCGCTGTCGGCCGCGTGCCGGGTGAGCGCGTCGGCCACGGCGTTGGCCATGTCGGCGGCCTGCACCGGGCGGGTGGCGGTCGCGGAGACGGACAGGATCGGGGAGTCCGGCGAGGTCGCGGTGCGCACGCTCTCGCGCAGGGTGTCCACCGGCACCCCGGCCCACATCTGGGCGTCGCCGAGCACCGCGAGCTGGGTGGCGGCCCGGCCGTAGGCCTGCGCGAAGCCCTGCGCGGCGGCGGCGTCGGACTTGGCGGTGGGCACGGCGATGACATAGCTGGTGGCCGTGTACGTCGGCGGCTTGACGACGCCGTACTCGACGCCGAGCAGACCGCCCGCGACGACCCCGGCCGCCACCAGCGACCAGGCCGGGAGCCTGCGGAGGCGGAAGAGGCGGACAGTGCAGTGGTTGTCGGTCATGGGGGGTTCGCTCCCTGCTGGACGGGGACTTCGAAGGGGGTGTGGGGGGCCGTGAGCACCGCCGCGTAGACGTCCATGAGCCGGGCGGCGCTGCGGGTGATGCAGTAGTGGCGGGCCGCCTCGCAGGGGGTGCGCGGGCGGGGGCCGGCGGCGCGGACCCGGGCGAGGGCGCCCGCGTAGGCGTCGGCGTCGCACGGGACGCGTACGGCGTCCGGGGCGGCCCCGGGCGGCAGGTCCTCGAGGGCCGGGCAGGAGGTGTAGCGCACCGGCAGCCCGGCGGCGAGCGCCTCCACCACCGCCAGCCCGAACGCCTCCTCGGGGGACGGCGCGGCCAGCACGTCCATCGCCGAGGTCAGCGCGGGCAGATCCGGACCGCACGCGCCGTCGCCGAGATACGGCCGCTCGCCCGCGAACAGCACCCGCCCGTCGATGCCCGCCTCCCGCGCGGCCCGGCGCAGCGCGCCCTCCTCGGGTCCGCCGCCCACCAGCAGCAGCCGGTAGCAGTCGGGCAGCCGGCGCAGGGCGTCGAGCAGGACGTCGAAGCGTTTGCCGGGGACGAGGCGGCCGACGGCGCCGACGACGAACGCACCGGCGGGCAGCCCGAGCCGGTCGCGGGTGTGCCGCCGGGCCGCCGGGTCGAAGGCGAACCGGGCCAGGTCGATGCCGTTGGGCACGACCGTGATCCGCGGCTCGGGCACGCCCCAGCGGGCGAGCCGGGCGGCGACCGTCGGGGAGACGGCGACCGTGGACCGGCCCAGCCGCTCGCCCAGCAGGTACAGCCCGCGCACCCCGGCGGTGAGCGGCCGGCCCTCCATCCGGGTGTCGCCGAGGGAGTGCTCGGTGGCGACGACCGCGCGGACCCCGGCCAGCCGGGCGGCGATACGGCCGTACAGGCAGGCCCGGTACAGGTGGGTGTGCACGAGGTCGTAGCGGCCGCGGCGGACGATCCGGGCCAGCCGGGGCAGTGCGGCCAGGTCGCGGTTGCCGCGCATGCCGAGGTGCGTCACCCGCACCCCGTCGGCCCGCATCCCGTCGGCCACCGGGCCGGGGCCGGTCAGCGTCACCACGTCGCAGTCGACGGGCAAGTGCCGCAGCAGCAACCGCAGTTGCTGCTCGGCCCCGCCCACGCCGAGGCCCGTGATGATGTGCAGCGCCCTCACCGCAGCCCCGCCACGGGACGGCGGCGCAGCCGGTGCAGCCGGTACTTCAGGAACAGCCGTACGGCGGTGTCGTTCTGCCCGACGTGCACGCGCGGCAGGACGTGCGGGCCGTTCAGCTCCCCGGGGTCGATGGCGCAGGCGTAGCCGTACCCGGCCGCGCGCACGGCCTCCACGGCACGCTCGTCGACCCTGCCGTACGGATAGCAGAAACCGGTGACCGGGACGCCGGTCAGCTCCTCCAGCAGGGCCCGGCTCTCGGCGGTCTCCTCCTTGAGCGCGGCGTCGTCGGCGCGGGTGAGGTCGGTGTGGGTGAGGCCGTGCGAGCCGATCTCGACGCCCGCCCCGGCGGCGCGCCGTACGCCCTCGGCGGTCAGCAGCGGCTTGCGCGGGCCCTCGGGGTCCCAGGCGTTGTCGGCGCCGAGCCGGCCCGGCAGCACGAACAGGGTGGCCGAGCAGCCCCAGCGCGACAGCAGCGGAAGGGCGTTGTCCAGGAAGTCGGCGTATCCGTCGTCGAAGGTGAGGCCCACCAGGTTGCGGCCCTCGCCCCGCGCCCGGGCGGCGAGCAGCTCGGCCACCGACACCCCGCGCAGCCCCCGCCGGCGCAGCCAGCCCAGCTGCCGCTCCAGCCGGGCGGGGGCGACCGTGACCCGGTACGGGTCGTCGGAGCAGTCGGCGACCGAGTGGTACATGGCGATCCACGGGACCGGGCCCCGTCTGCCCGGCCGGAGCGGGGTGGCGGTCTCAGCGCAGAAGGACATGGGCCAGCCTTCGGGTGAGGGTGCGGACACGGCGGAGCACGCGGGTGCAGCCCTGGGCGCCCAGGACGCAGGCGAGCAGCACGAACACGGCGGTCACGGTGGCGGCGCCGGCGGCGAGCGAGGCGAGCGGCGTCGCGGGCAGCGCGGCCACGAGGACGCCGGACACGGTGGCGACCACCGCGGCCCGCAGCGGCCGGCTCAGCTCCCGCAGCACGAGCGGCGTGCGGACCGGCACACTGCGGCTCCGCATGCCGGCGAGCAGCAGGGCGGCGGTGACGGTGATGCCGGTGGCGTTGGCGGCGGCGATCCCGGTCACGCCCCAGGAGCCGAGGGACAGGGCGCCGACGCACGACGTCACCGCGATCCCGGCGGCCATCGCGCCGACCGGGTACCAGGCGGCGCGGCCCGCGGAGAAGTAGGAACGGACCAGGACGCCGGTCAGCGTCTGGCCGAGCAGCCCGATCGCGTAGACGCGCATCACCCCGGCGGTCGCCGCGGTGTCGGCCGCGGTGAACGCGCCGCGCTGGAACAGCAGGCCGATCAGCTGCGGGGCACAGGCCACGACGGCGGCCGTGCCGAGCAGCACCAGCGTGGCGGCCACCGCGAGGTCCCGTTCCACCCGGGCCCGGGCCCGCTCGGTGTCGCCCTCGGCCAGCGCCCGCGCGACCACCGGGAAGGTGACCGTGCACAGCATCAGCGACAGGCTCATGGGGATCTGCGCGACCTTCTGCGCGTAGTTCAGGTGGGAGATCGCCCCGGCGGGCAGGCCGGAGGCGAGGAACCGCTCGATCAGCACCTGCGACTGCCGGCACAGCGCGAACAGCAGCACGGTCGCCATCAGCCGTACGTCCACCGCCCGCGGCTCGACGGCCAGGCCGGGCGCCGGATCCCCCGCAGGGTCCCGCCGGGACCGCAGCACCCGGAGCAGTGACGGAAGTTGGACGAGCACCATGAGAAGCCCGCCCGCCGCGACCCCGAACGCGGCGGCGCGCACGCCCCAATGGCCGCCGAACGCGTACATCGCCGCGACGATGCCGAGGTTGTAGACGATGTAGATCGCGGCCGGCGCCAGGAACCGGCGATGGGCCCGCAGCGCCGCGCTGCAGTACCCGGCGAGGCCGAAGCTGAGCACACAGGTCGCGGTGAGCCGGGTGCAGTCCACGGCGAGGCGCGCGTCGGACAGGCCCGGGGCGAGTGCCGCGACGAACTGCGGCGCCGCCAGCGCCAGCAGCCCGCCCACCGCCGTGAACAACGGCGCCAGCCGCGGCAGCGTGCCCGCGACCAGCGACCGCACCGGATCCCCGCCGACGCCCTGGGCGCGCCGGGCCAGCGCCCGGCTGAACGCCGGGACCAGCGCGAACGCCAGCCCGTCCTCGATGAGCAGCGTCGCCGCGAACTCCGGCACGGTCCATGCGACCAGAAAGGCGTCCGTGTCCCGCCCGGCGCCGAACAGCCGCGCCAGCGACTGGTCCCGCACCAGCCCCAGCAACGACCCCGCGACCGACAGCGAGGCGGTGACGAGCGCGGCCCGCGCGAGGAAACGCGGGGAGGGCGGGGCGTGGTCGGGGTGAGGGGCGGGGGCCTCGGGGGGCGCTTCGAGGGGCACCGCGGGCAGCCGGGTCGGCGGTACGGCGGGCGGATGCCACCCCGGTGCCACCGCGCCGGTCGTCTGCGCGGTCGGTGCCGCCGGGACGGCCGGCTCCGGGCCGCCCGGCAGGTTCTCGGTGCTCGGACTCGTCATCGCCGGGGCCTCCGGCGCTCGGGGCGCGCCGGCCGCCGCCCCCGGCACGGCCCGGAACCGCACGTGCCGTACGGCAGGCTGCGCCCCGCCGCGTGCACCACCGTCATCGCAGCGCCGCCTCCTCCGCGACCGGGGCCGGGCAGTCCGGCACGCCCGCGCCCGCGTCGGCGGTGAGCCGGTCCGCGCCGACCAGCGCCCACCAGCCGGCCATCCCGAGGCACACCGCGGTCAGCACGGTCGACGGGCCGCCGATGTCGGCGTACAGGAAGTCCACGAGCTGCCAGACCAGCAGCCCGCAGGCGACCAGGGCGCAGTCCAGGCCCCGGCCGCCGGCCGCGCGGACGCGCACCAGCCCGCGCAGGGCGCACACCAGCAGGGCGAGCCAGCCGCCCGCGAGTCCGAGCAGCCCGGGCAGCCCCTGCTCGCCGAGGACCAGCAGATACATGTTGTGCGGGGACAGCAGCGGCTCCCGGCGGTACGCGGCGCCCGCCCCCTCGGTGTCGCTGCCGGAGGACAGCGCCAGGGAGGCGTGTGCGTCCCGGTACTCGGGAAAGCCCTTCAGGCCGACGCCGGTCAGCGGGTGCTCGCGCCACATGCCGAGCGCCGCCGCCCACATCGCGTACCGGTCGGTGACCGACTGGTCGGGCGCGTCGGTGACCTGCGTGATGCTGTCGATCCGCTCCCGCAGCAGCGCCGTACCCGCCCCGAACCCGCCCACCAGCACCACGCACGCCGCGACCGCCGCCGCGCCCGTCTTCAGCGCCCGGCGCGGCCCGGACAGCACGAGCTGGACGGTGAGCGTGACGGCGGTGGCGATCCAGGCGCCCCGGCTGAAGGACAGAGCCAGCGGGAGCAGCAGCGCCAGGGCGCAGCCCGCGGCCGCGAGGCGCGTGCGCCGGGTGCCGCGGCCCAGCGCGAGACCCACCGCGCACACCAGCCCGAAGGACACCACGGTCGCCATGTCCATCACGTCCGACGGCCCGAACGTGCCGACCGCGCGGATGTCCTCGCCCTGGTACGAGGCGCCGGTCCCGGTGAGGTACTGGTGCACCCCGACCGCGCCCTGCCACACCGCGAGCGCCACGAACGCCCAGGCCGTCAGCCGCAGGTCGCGCCGGTCCCGGACGAGCAGGACCACGGCCGCGGGGACCAGGACGAAGATCTGCAGATAGCGGCCGAGACCGGCGATCCCGGCGCCCGGCGACACCGCGTTCACCGCGGCCAGCGCGAGCCCGGGCACGGGCAGGGCGAGCAGCACGGCCGCGGTACGGCTGAGCGGGCGGCGCCGGTCGCGCAGCAGCCGCACCGCGCAGAAGACGACGGCCAGCGCGGACAGCGCGTCGGCCGGGCCCGCGCCGCCGCCGGACGGGACCGGCAGCGCGAGCAGCGCGACGACGGCCACCACCGGCAGCACGGGGGACCGGAGCGCGGACAGCCGCGGGAGCGGTGTGCGGACCATCGGTCAGCTCCCCGTCGGGCGCACGAGCGCGGCCGCGGTGCGCAGCAGGATGCAGACGTCCTGCCACAGCGACCAGTTGTCGATGTAGGCGTTGTCGAAACGGGCCCGGTCCTCGATGGAGGTGTCGCCGCGCAGCCCGTGGATCTGGGCGAGCCCGGTGATGCCGGTCTGCATGCGGTGCCGGGCCGCGTAACCCGGGTGGTCCTGGCTGAACCGGGCGACGAAGTACGGCCGTTCCGGGCGCGGGCCGACCAGGCTCATGTCGCCGCGGAAGACGTTCCACAGCTGGAGCAGCTCGTCCAGCGAGGTCCGGCGCAGAAAGCGGCAGAAGGGGCTCATCCGGCTCTCCCCGGCCACGCTCCACCGGGTGGCCGCCTCGTGCTCGTCGGCCGGGCGGTGAGTGCGGAACTTCAGCAGGGTGAAGGGGCGCCCGTCCTTGCCGATCCGCTCCTGCCGGAACACCACGCCGGGCCCGCCGGTGACCCGGAGCACGACCGCGCACACCAGCAGCACCGGGCCGGCCGCCACCAGCAGCGCCCCGGAGACCAGCACGTCCAGCAGCCGCTTGCCGAGGCTGCCGCACCGCCGCTCGCCGAGGTCAAGCCGCCGTACGGCGAATCCGGCGAGCTGGTCGCGCACCTCGTACGCCGGGCGGTCCGCGTCCAGTTCCCACACCGTGCAGCCCGACTCGGCGAGCCCCCGCAGCAGCGGGCCGTGCGCGGTGCGCACGGCGGGGTCCACGGCGAGCACCGTCCGCACCCCGTCCCGGATCAGCGCCCGCTCCACCTCCTCGCCGGTGGCGAGCACGGGCAGCGCACCGCCGGGAGCCGGATGGTCGGCCACCACGCCGACCGGCCGCACCCCGCAGCGCGGGTGCCGCAGCAGCGCGGCGGCCACCCGCTGCGCGGTCGCGGCGGGCCCGATCACCAGCGCGGTGCGCGGGCGGCGCAGCAGCGCGACCCGGCGCCGCCAGTGCGCCACGCCCCGGCCCGCGCAGGCCGCCGCCGTGTGCAGGGCCCAGCCCGGCAGCAGGGTGCGGGCGCCGAGGGCCCACCCGGGGTCGTACGCGGCGAGCAGCGCGGCGAGCGCCAGCCAGGCCACGGTGATCCGGCCGCACAGCGCGGGCAGTTCGTCGAGGACGCCGGTCAGCGGGCGCGGCGTCCGCGGGCGCAGCAGCAGCGCGAGCGCCGCCAGCGCGAGTGCCGGCAGCGGCCGGCGGACGGCGTCCAGCGCGGCGGTGCCCGCCAGCGCGGCGGCCAGGTCGGCCGCGAGCAGCGGCAGCGGCGAGGCCGGGCGGACGGGCGGGCGGCGCAGCGGGAACCGGAAGCCGCGGGCCGCGGGGGCCGGCAACACCGAGACGGACGACAAACCGTGGTCCCAGGGCTGCCCGCCGGGCGAGGGTACGGTGCTTTCCGCAGTCACGAGTGGATGGACTCCCTGCACTCGGAGGGCACGCGCGGTGCTGTGTCTCGGGCGCCGCCGAGCAGTTCGCGGTAGAGGTCCGTGATCCGCGCGGTGGTGTGCCGCACGTCGTGCGTGGCCGTCACGTGCCGGCGCCCCTGCTCGCCGAGGGCGGCGCGCAGCGGCGGGTCGGACAGCAGCGCGGCGAGGGCGCCGGCGAGCGCGGCGGGGTCGTCCGGCGGGACCAGGCAGTGCGCGGCGAGCGCGGGCGGCAGGCTCTCGCGGGCGCCGCCGACGTCGGTGAGGACGGCGGGCCTGCCGCAGCCGAGCGCCTCCAGCGGGGCGAGCGCCATGCCCTCCCAGCGCGAGGGCAGCACGACCAGGTCGGCGGCGCGGTACCAGGGCACGGGGTCCGCCACCGCCCCGGCGAACCGCACGGAGGAGTGGGCGAGACGCCGTAACGTCTCCCGGTCCGGGCCGTCGCCGACCAGCACGAGCCGCGCGTTCGCGACCCTGCCGAGGACCCGCGGCCAGGCGCGCAGCAGCACGTCCTGGCCCTTCTGGCGGCAGAGCCGGCCGACGCAGACCACGACGGGCGCGCCGGACTCCGCGAGGAGCGGGGGCCGGGGCCCGGGCGCGAAGCGTTCCGTGTCGATGCCGTTCGGGACGACCGTGTACGCGGCCCGCACACCGGCGCGCAGCCCGGTCAGGCGTTCGGCGTCGCTGACGCACACCACCCGGTCGGCCCAGCGCGCCCCCCACCGCTCCCAGCGCCGGGCGAGGGCGGCGGTGAGTCCGTCGACGGCCTCGAAGGACCAGGCGTGCGGCTGGAACACGGTCGGGACGCGCCCGCGGACGGCGAGCCGCCCGGCCAGACCGGCCTTCGCGCTGTGCGCGTGCACCAGTTCGGGGCGTACCTCGTCGATCAGACGCGCGAGCCGCCGTACCTCGCCCGGCAGGCCGGGACCGGGGGACCGGCCGGCCCGCCAGGGCCGCACCTCGGCGCCCGACTCCCGCAGTGAGGCGGCCAGTTCGCCGCCGGGGCAGGCGACGCAGACGCGCAGGCCCGCCGTGAGCTGGGCCTCGGCCAGGTCCCGTACGACCCGGGCGACACCGCCGTCGACGGGTTGTGCGAGGTGCAGGACCCGGGGCCGGGGGTCGGGTGCTGACTGGTGCATTCGCGGGTTTCCTCGCATGAAAAGGGCGCTCGGACGGCGGTCGGGAACGCGCCTCACACCCGTGCGTCCACGGCGGCGAAGAGCGCGCCGGCCCACGCCGCGTCCGGCCTGGAAACGAGCCGGGGGCCCGCAGGGTCACCGCCGCGCCGTTTGCGCACGTCGTCCGCGGAGCAGGCGGGGGCGCGCAGTGCGACCGGCGTGCGCCGGAGGGCGGGGGAGAGCGTGCGCGGGAGCGCGCGGAAGCAGGGAGGTGCGGCCGGGCCGGCGTGGCCCGGGGCGCCCGCCGTCGTGCACCGCAGCGGACCGAGGAACTTGCGCATGACCGGTGGGGCCCTTTCGCACGTGCTGGGGAGATCCGCAACTCTACCGGCTATGCGTATTAATCCGGAGAAACAGGACAAGTGTGTCGGAATCGTGAAAGTGACGCTTTGCTCCCGTCACTCCATTGGCCGCACAACCCCGGGCGCCGCCGCGCGTTGACACAACGCCGGGCATCCGCCCGGATGTTGTGTCGATCCCAAGGAGCACCTTTCCATGTCGCGTATCGCGAAGGGTCTGGTCCTGACCTCCGCCGCCGTCGCGGCCGTCGCCGGCGGTGCCGGTGTGGCCGCCGCCGACTCGCACGCGGACGGCCTCGCCGCCAATTCCCCCGGAGTCCTGTCGGGCAATGTCGTCCAGGTCCCGGTCCACGTGCCCGTCAACGTCTGCGGTAACACCGTCAACGTCATCGCCCTGCTGAACCCGGCGTTCGGCAACAAGTGCGCCAACGGCTGACGTCGGAGGCCTTCCGTCGGCCGGCCGTCCCTCTCGCGCCTTCGCCGGGGGTGGGCGGCCGGTTCTGCGCTCGCCCGAACGGATCACCACATGCGTTCGAGCGGTTGCGGTAGGTCATCGGTGAACGGACGGTGGGCTCAGGTCCCGATGTTCACCGAAAGGAACACCATGCCTGGTCTGCCCGCGCGGCGCCTCGCCTCCTCCGCCCTCTGTGCCGCCCTCCTGGCCGGCATCACCGGTCCGGCGGCCCTCGCCGCCGACTCGGCGGGAGAACCCGACCGTGCCGCCTCGCGCTCGCCCGTACCCGGAGCGGACAAGCTGCTCGCCCAGGTCAGGGCCCTCGACAACACCGGCTCCGTCCTGCAGCCGGTCGTCGACCTGCTCAAGGAGTCGCTGACCAAGGGCCGGCTGCCCGCCGACCAGGCGCGGGCCCTCGCCGACGCGGCCCACGCGGCCGTCGCCAGAGCCGCCGCCCAGGCCCAGCCGGCCGGCCCCGCCACGCCGACGGCACCGGCCGCGCCGACACCCGCGGCCACCCCGTCCGCTCCGGCCGCTCCCACGGCGGCCGAGCCGGCGGCCGCCACCCCGACCGCCCCCGCACTGCCGGCCAAGCCCAGCACGCCTGCGGCCCCGTCCGTCCCGACGGCGCCGGCCACCCCCGCCAAGCCCTCGGCGCCCGTCACGGCCCCCGCGGCCGCGAAGCCCGCTGCGGCGGCCGCCCCCGCCGCCCTGACGAAGCACCTGCCCGTCCACGCGTCGCCCTCGGCCCGCGACGCCACCGACGACCTGCTCGCCGCGCTGGACGCCGCCGTCGACAAGCTGGTGAAGGCGGTCACCTCCGAGCTCGACCAGCTCCTGTCGTCCGCCGGCGGGGTCGTCGACGACCTGCTCGGCCTGCTGACGAGCGGCCTCCTCGGCGGCGCGCTGCCCGCTCCCAGCCTCACCGCGCTCCCCTCGCTCCCGAGCCTGCCCACGACCGGGTGACACCGGAGCCCGGAGCGTTCCCCCGCGCCGGCCGCCGCGCCTGTCCCCGGGCACGGCGGCCGCGCGCTTGTCCCGGCTTGCCCCGGCCTGTCCTCGGCTCGTCCTCAGCTCGTCCTGACGAACCGGTTCCGCGGGCGTCGGGGATTTCATATGTCTTGTCCACGCGGGGTTTCCGGTCCGGCCCGACCTCGTTAGGCACGACGTCAGAATCCTCTGGGGTGACGTGAGTTGCCGAAGAAAGGAACACGATGAAGTCCCTGAAGGCTGCCGCCGTCGTTGCCGGTTCCGTGGCCCTCGCCGGCGTTGCCGCGCCCGCGTTCGCCTACAACACCGCCGACGTGACGCCCACCAGCCTCAACGGCGCCGTCAACCAGCTCACCAAGGGTCCGATCACCCTCGACCAGGCGATGCCGCTGCGGCACCAGTCGAACGCCCTCGACACCGAGAACAAGAACTCCGTGCTCAGCACGGTCAAGGCCACCGCCGGCCGGCTGAACCAGCACCAGCCGATGCTCGGCGGCCTGCCCCTGCAGAGCTGACGCTCCGCCCGCGCACCCGGGGCCGGTACCGCATCCGCGGCACCGGCCCCGGCGTTCTCCGGGCCGCTTCCCTCTATCGTGTGGAGCGCCCGCGGGCGCTCGCCCGGAAGGGTGAGGAGCCGCCCGGAGGCCCGCAAATCCGCCGATATGGTCGCGCGGTGACCTCAACTCCCACCGAAATCCGCACCCCCGGCCTCGGCACCCTCGTCGTCCTGCCCTGGAGCGGCGAGGCTCCCGACGGCGCCGACATGCCCTATCTGCTGGCCTACTCCCTCGGTGACGCCGAAGGCGGACCGGAGGCCACCGCGGTCGCCGTCGAGCGGCTGCTGACCCGCAACGGGCTGCCCGTGGGCGGCGACCTCGTCGACGGCACGAGCCGGCCCAGCCTCCCCGTCAGCCTGCTGGTCGAGGCCGGTCAGGCCGTGCTGCGGATGCCGCAGCTGGTCGCCCAGGCCGACGCGCCGCCGCAGTGGCTCGCCGCGGTCGCCCAGCGCGGCTACGCCTACCTGGTCTTCACCACCCGCGCCTGGCCCGAGGGCGAGCCCGGCAAGCCCGTCGAAGCCGATGCGCTGGCCGCGTTCGCCGGCGCCGAGGAGACCCTCACCGCCGCGGCGCACGTCGTCCTGCCGGCCACCAGTCTGCGCGGCTGACGCCCCGGAACCCCGGGGTGGGCGCCGGTGGGACTTGTGGACCAGCCGAAGAGTGACGAGAGGACTATTACGGCAGCCGGGCGAAATGTGAACTGAGGTCGTTTTCCCGCTCGTTACCCGGTACGGACCTCGCATCCCCGCACCCTGGAAGGGACCGTACCCGACATGAAGCCGACCACCCGAGGAACCCTTGCCGCCGTCGTCGCGGGCGCCGCTGCCGCCGTGGGGACCGCGGCCGGCCCCGCCGCGGCGACCGGCTCGGTGCCCGTCCCGGTGCCGCTGCAGGGCGCCTCCGCGGCCCTGGGCATGCCGATGCCCGAGGCCGGCCTGGAGGTGCCGCTGCTGACCTCGGGCGCGCCCGAGGGCCCGCGCTATGTCACCGGGCGCCTGCTGCCCGAGCGGACCATCCCCCAGGTGCCCCTGCGCGGCGCGCTGCCCGGCGCGCATGTGCGGGCCCCGCTGCCGCGGCTCGTCGGCAGCGGCTACGACCACGTCGGCGCCGACCTCCCCGCCTCCGGCCTGCGCGCCCTCAGCCCCGGCGTGACCGCGGACGCGCCCCTGACCGGGCCCGACCCGCAGCACTTCGGCCTGCCCGCCCTGAAGCAGCCCGAACTCGGCATCCTCGCCCCGGTCCTGCAGACGGTCGCCGACGCCGACCTGGGCAGCGGCCCGGGCCGGTAGCCCGCGCCCCACGCCGCGACGCCCCGCGCCCCTGCCCTCGTACCGCCGGATGGCCCTGCACCGGTGACCTCCGTGCCCCTAGGCGGTTAGCCCGTGGGGACATCTGATCGGACATCTCCGGTCGGGGTCACCGAGCACGGAATCCGATCAGAGGCGGCCGAGCACTCGGGAGCGAACGATGGGCGTGGGTGTCGACACAGTGGCGGGGGACGCGGAGCGGCGAGGAGGGACGCAGGCCGTCGGGCCGTCCCGGAGACAGCTGGCGCGGAAGCTGCTCGGCTCCGCCGCCGCCCTGGCGGTGGCCCCGCTCGCCGCCGCCTCCCGGCCCGCGCTCTCCACGCGGGGCCCCGACGGCGCGGCCTTCGACGAGACCTACCGGGGCCGCCGCATCCAGGGCGCGCCGGCCGCGAGCCGAGAGCAGGGCGGGCAGGACTGGCGGGTCACTGTCGACGGACGCCCGCTGCACCTGATGCGGCGGGCCGACGGCACCTGGCTGAGCATGGTCGACCACTACACGTCGTACCGCACCCCGCTGGAGGCGACCCGCGCGGCCGTGGACGAACTCGGCCCCGGCCGGCGGCTGCGCGACATGGCACCGGCCGGCAGCGGCGCCGGTCCGATGGGCGCCATGACCGAGGGGAGCGGGGCCGAACCGGCGCGGGGGCACGGGGGACACCGGGGGCACGGTAGGGGATGACGCGAGGGCGGGTGCGCGCCGACACGTCGGCAGGCGCGGCCGGAGGGCCGGGGAACGCCGGCGCCTCCTGGCACAACCGGGGAACGGCGGCACCTTCTGGAACGACGTGGCCCCGGGCATGGCCCCTGGCCCGACGCGCCCCCGGACATGGCAGAGCCCCGGCGCCCTCGGCGCCGGGGCTCCGGCCTGCGGGCGGCGGGGTCAGCCGCCGTAGCTGCCGCTGCTGCCGCCGCTGCCGCCGTGGCCGGGGGTGGTCGTCTTGCTGAGGTTGGCGCAGGTGTTGCCGAAGGCCGGGTTCAGCAGCGCGATGACGTCGACGGTGTTGCCGCAGACGTTGACCGGCACGTGGACCGGGACCTGGACCACGTTGCCCGAGACGACGCCGGGGGAGCGGACGGCCTCCGCCTGGGCGCCCGAGTCGGCCATGGCCAGCCCGGCCCCGCCGGCCACCACGGCGCCGGTGCCGAGAGCGACGGCGGCTGCCTTCGCGATGCGAGACATCACGTTCTCCTTCTGATTGCTCGGGAAGCGCGGCGGCACAGAGCCGCCATACCTCCCGTTCAACGGCGGCACGCGGAGGCGGTCACGGTGATCTTCCGGAGATCACCCTTCTGCCCCAGGCAGGGGGCCGTACGCCGCGCACGGCGCGGGCGCGGCCCCCGCCGCCCTGACGCCGGCTCAGGGCAGCCGTCGTACGGGGGAGCCGGCGAGGTAGGCGCGGATGTTCTCGATCGCCTGGCCGTAGTACGTCGTGTAGTTGGCCCGCGAGACATAACCGAGGTGGGGCGTGGCGAGGAGGCGGGGCGCGGTGCGCATCGGGTGGCCGGCGGGCAGTGGCTCGATGTCGAAGACGTCGACGCCGGCGCCCGCGATCCGGCCCTCGCGCAGCGCCGCCAGCAGCGCGTCCTGGTCGACGACCGACGCGCGCGAGGTGTTGACGAGATACGCGGTCGGTTTCATCAGGGCGAGCTCGGCGGCGCCGATCAGGTCGCGGGTGCCGGCGCCGCCGGGGACGTGGACGGTGACGAAGTCGGACTCGGCGAGCAACTCCTCCTTGGAGGCGGCCGGTTCGACGCCGTGCTCCGCGGCGCGTTCCTCGGTCAGGCGCGGGCTCCACGCACCGACCCGCATGCCGAAGGCGAGCCCCACCCGGGCCACGCGGGCGCCGATCCTTCCCAGCCCGAGCACACCGAGCCGCGCGCCGTGCAGGTCGGCGCCGACGGTGGACTGCCAGGGGCCGCCCGTGCGCAGGGCGGTGCTCTCCTCGACGATGCCGCGGGCCAGCCCGAGCAGCAGCGCCCAGGTCAGCTCGGCCGGCGGGATGCCGGAGCTGTCGGTGCCGCACACGGTGACGCCGTGCCGTTCGGCGGCGGCGTAGTCGATGACGGTGTTGCGCCTCCCGGACGCGACGAGCAGCCGCAGCCGGGGCAGCCGGGCGAGCAGCGAGCCGGGGAACGGGACGCGTTCGCGCAGGGTGACCACGATGTCGTAGCCGGCGAGGGCCGCGGCGAGGGCGTCCTCGCCGTCGAGGTGCTCGCGCAGCGCGACGACCTCGACCTCGTCCTCGAGCACCGACCAGTCGGCCATCGCGGTCGCCACACCCTGGAAGTCGTCCAGCACCGCACAGCGAAGTCGCACGTCGTCTCTCCCTTCCCGGCGCCGACTCTAACCACCGGCACCCAAGCCCCTTTCGGCGCCTCCCGAGCCACCCACTTCAGGCAAACGGAACCTGAACTCCTTCTTTCCTGACCATGTACAACTCTTCACCTTCCTCTTACGTCGAACCGGTGAACAGCGGCGCCCGCCCCTGGAGGCGCCACCCCGGAAGAGGAACCCTGCCCATGACGATCCGCCGGCTGTGCGGAGTCCTGCGCGTACGCGGGACGACCGACCTGCTCCTCGCGCTCCTGCTCGGCGCGTCCTTCGCCGCGCTGCCCGTCGTCGCCCTGCTGCCGTCCCTGTGGGGCTTCGTGGCGGCGACGGCCGTGACGTACCTGGCGGACGAGGCGCTGCACCTGCGCGCCCCGGCCTTCGTGCGCCGCCTGGCGGCCCTGCACCTGGACCGCACCATGCGCTTCGCGGTGCGTACGGTGATGCTGCTGGCGCTGGCCGCACGGCTGGACGCGCCGGACGCGGTGCTCGTCGCCGGGCTCGCCGTCTTCAGCGCCCACTACGCGATGATGATGTGCTACACGGCCGTACACCACGCCGTACGGCGCCGCCGGGTCCTGCCGCTGGTGGTGCGCAACCTGGACATGAGCGAGCTGTCCGTCCCGCCGCAGCCGCCGGCCCTCCTCTACCGCCGCCACCTGCGCAAGCTCCTCCACCTCGACCTGCCGGCGCACGCCGGGCTCCTGGTGGCGGCCGCCACCGGCTCCGAGCGGGCGGCCTGGACGGGCTTCGCGCTGACGCTGGCGACGACCGGGGCGGCACTGCTGGCCGTCCTGACCCAGTACCGCAGGGCGCGCCGCATGCCCGCCCGTGACGAGGTGTTCGCGGCGGTCAACCGCCAACTGGCCGGATACCGCCCGCAGGTGGCCCTGTACTTCAGCTTCGCGGCCGTGTCCCGTGACTTCATGTACCAGGTCAACATGTGGATCGAGACGCTGGAGCAGCTGGACCTGCGCCCGGTGATCATCCTGCGCGAGCGGGCGTCGTTCCGTCATCTGAGCCGCACCTGCATACCGGTGGTGTGCGTGCCGCGGGCGGACGACCTGGCCGAGCTGGAACTGTCCGGCGTACGCGTCGTGCTCTACCCCGGCAACGCGGGCAAGAACGTCCACATGCTGCGCTTCGCCGAGGCCAAGCACGTCTTCATCGGGCACGGCGACAGCGACAAGCTGGCCAGCAGCAACCGGGTCAGCAAGGTGTACGACGAGATATGGGTGGCCGGACGCGCGGGCCGGGACCGGTACCAGCGGGTGCGGCACGCCATCAGCGACAGCGCGATCGTGGAGGTGGGGCGCCCGCAGCTGTCCCCGATCCGCCTGCACGCCGAGCACACCCCCGGCCCGGTCCCGGTCGTCCTCTACGCCCCCACCTGGGAGGGCTGGAGCGACGACGACTGCCACACCTCGCTGATCCCGATGGGCGTGCCGCTGATCGAGAAGCTGCTCGCGGAGAACGTACGGGTCATCTACAAGCCCCACCCCCTCACCGGCAAGCGCTCGGCCGAGGCCGCGGCGGCCGACCGGGCGATCCGCGAGCTGCTGCGCGCCGACAACGAGCGGCACGGCGCCGCCGACGCGGAGGCGGCGGAGGCCGCGGCGCGTCCCCGGCTCAAGGAGATCCAGGCCCGGCTCGACGAACTCGCCGGCCGGCACCGGGGCGACGACGCCGAGCAGCTGCGCACGTCACGGGTCCCCGACCGGGCGGCGGCGGCCGAATGGCAGGAGCTGCGCGCGGAATGGCACCGCGTCTTCTGGGAGAGCCGCGGCCCGTACCGCCACAACGTCATCACCCGCCAACTCCCCTCCCTGTACGACTGCTTCAACCAGGCCGACCTGCTGATCAGCGACGTCTCCTCGGTGGTCGCCGACTTCGTGGCCAGCCTCAAGCCGTACGTCCTGACCAACGCGCACGACCTGCCCGACGCCGAGTTCCGCGCCGCGTACACCACGGCGGGCGGCGCCTACCTCCTGGACCGCGCCTGCACCCGCCTCCCCGTCATCCTCACCGCCGTCCGCTCCCCCCACCCCGACCCGATGACCCCCGCCCGCCACACCCTCAAGCACTACGTCCTCGGCCCCGACCACCCCACCTCCCTGCAGCGCTTCAACACCGCGGTCAACACCCTGGCAAGCAGGGCGGAGAGGGAAGCGGTGCAGGGGGGTGCGGGAGTGGCGGCGTGAGGGTGTGAGGGCGAGGGTGGGACTAGACGGACTGGTGGGGCCCATGGGACCGGTGGGGCCGGTGGAGCGGTGATCAGGCGCCGTTCCCCCGGCCCCTCCTCTCCGCCGCCCTGGCCGTCCAGCCCAGGTACCCCCACCGCGCCAGCGCGCCGACGCCGATCGCCACGAGGACGGCCCCCCAGTCGATGACATGAGGCAGACCGGGGAAGAAGGCGAAGAACGCCAGGGAGAGGACAAGCCCCGCGACGAACACGATCCCTCCCGCCCGACGCCGGCCCGACCACTGCTGTTGCTCCATCATGCCCAACTCACATGGTGATGTGGTGACACTGGCTCACGCGCCGCACTCCGTTGACATAGAGGTGGGCGCACGCTTTGCCATAACGAGGCAACGTCTGAGGAGAGTTGCCGCGCATCGGGTCGATCTTGCACTCGCTGTGCGTCCGGCCGCGTGACCCTGCGGTAGACCCGGTTGTCGGTGTCGGCGTAGGTGAAGTCGATGCGCCAGTTGCAGAATCCGCTGCTCAGCGCCGCGACGAAGGCACAGTCGACGCCGGCGTTCTGGTAGGTGATCCTCCTGCCGCTGCCTCGGATGACGTGCGTGAACATGCAGCCGGTCGGCACCTTCACGGTCACACCGCCGACGCTGTACTCGAAGGTGCGCACAGGAGCCGTTCCGATCGACGTGGCCTCGGCCCCTGCCGGGGTGGTGAGGACCAGGGCGCATGAGGCGGCCAGAGCCGTGACGATGCGCTTGAAGGCCGGTGTGGGCAAGGTGTCCCCCTCTGGTGATCTCGTGACACGTACCGGGAACCACAGGCACGTTGCCGGACCGGTGCGGGATCGGGGGGCACCTTCACCGAAATAACGGATCATGGAGCGGCCGTGTTGACCAGCAGAAACGTCAGCTTGTGCGGTGGGCCGGGAGGGCCGGCCCGACGACCGGTCCCGCGCGCAGAACTCGCGCTGCCGGTTGTCAGCGGGAACCGCGAGGGCTCGAGGGGCGTGCGCAACTGTCGAGCGTGACTGCCTTGGTGCCCTCCCGCCGACGGCCGCCGGTCGCTGAGATGTGTCCGGCGTCGATCTTCGCTCGGCTACGCTCGGCGCCACCGGTCCTCACTACGCCCGCCACATCGGGGCACCCCGCATCTCACTCGGGAGACGTCAACGCATGAACACGTCGCCGCCATCGCCCCGTGACACGGAGCAGGCCGACGGACCAGCCGTGCGGATCGGTGCCCTGGTCCCGCTGAGCCGGCCCGGGTGGGTGGAGGCGGGCCGGCACCTGCTCGCCGGGCTGGAGCTGGGTGTGCGCGACGTCAATGACGGGGGCGGGATCGCCGGAAGGCCACTCGAGCTGGTGGTCCGGGACACCGCGGCCGATCCGCACAGGGCAGCGGCGGCCGTGGACGAACTGGCCGGCCTGGGCGTGGCCGCCCTGGCGGGGGAGTACCACAGCGTCGTCGCCCGCGCCGCCGCCACCCGGGCCGACGCCCTCGGTGTGCCGTTCCTCTGCTCGTCGGCAGTGCTCGACGCGCTCACCGAGGAGCCGACGCGGTGGGTCGCGCGGCTGCCCCCGGCACAGTCCCACGGCTGGCGGATCTACGCGGACTTCCTCCTCGGCGCGGGCCACACCCGGATCGCCGTGGCGACCCAGCCGAGCGTCTACTGGGCGTCCGGGATCCGCATCCTGCGCGACCACCTGGCTCCACGCGGCGGCACGGTCGTCGAACTCGACACGCGCGCGCTCGCACCGGCTGCCGTGTGCGACGCGCTCGTCGCCCATCGCGCGACAGCACTCCTCCTGCTGGTCGGCCACCCGGAGCCGGCGGTGCCGATCGTCAGGTCCGTCCGCCGCGACGAGCGCCTCGCCGAGATCCTGATCGGCGCTCCGGCCGGGCAGCCGGAGTTCGCCGAGTGGGCGAGGCTGCTGGGCGACGACGGCGCCGCGGTCCCGTTCCTGCGCTACCTGCCCGAGCGCCTCGGACCACTCGGCGCACGAGTGGACACGGCCCTGCGCGAGCGGCTGACCGAAGCGCCCTCCTTCGTCGCCTTCGAGGGCTACGACACGGTCGCCGTCCTCGCCGACGTCCTGCGCTCTCACGGCACGGACCGGGCGCGCATCGCCGAATCCTGGCCGCATGCGGAAGTCGAGGGCACCCGCGGACGGATCCGGTTCACCCGCACGCCGGGCATCAGCGTGCAGCAATGGGCGTGGCCACCGGTCCAGGTCGCCGATCGGGACCCGGCGGCCCCCCACCGCTTCCGAACCCTCCACACCGGCTGAGCACGCCCTCGGCCCCCGCCGGCATTGGCTGATCTTCTCCCCGCCCGGGAACACCGACACCACCGGCCACATCGACACGGCCGCTCACGAAACCCCGGCCACAGCCGGACGGCCGCGGGTGCCGCCCTTGCTCACCAGAAGGCGGCGTCCGGTGCCGGGCCGTACCCGGTGTCACCTACTCCGACCAGCAAAGAGCCCTCCCGAGGGGAGGGCTGAGGCAGAGCGCCCCCGGCAGGACTCGAACCTGCGGCCAAGCGCTTAGAAGGCGCCTGCTCTATCCACTGAGCTACGGGGGCCTGGTGGCCGGACCAAGGATAAAGCTCCCTGTTCCTCGACCCTGTCGCTTCGCCTCCGTGGCTCGATGTGGAGGTTCGGTGAAGCGGTCCTGATAATCGCAGGCAGGTACGAATCGTGCATCGCTTTTGGCCTCCGACGCACCGGGTGTTGTGCACTCGTTATGCCTGGGCTGTGCCCATGTCCCAGTCGTCCCTTGCGCCCTTTCTGTCCTCTCGGCGCGCAGACATGTCTATATGCTTCAGAATTCCCCTAAAATTGGGCATTCTTCGCATGTGGTGACCTTGGACGTACGGCCTCAGCTGCTCGACACACTCTCCGCACTGCGCGACCGTGTCGCCGCCGCACGCTTTCCGCTGCCCCTCCCGGGGGCGCCACGCGCGCGTGCCAACCGCGACGAACTCCTCGCGCAGCTCGACGACTACCTGGTACCCCGCCTGAGGGAACCGGAGGCGCCGCTCCTGGCCGTCGTCGGCGGGTCCACCGGAGCCGGCAAGTCGACGCTCGTGAACTCCCTCGTCGGACGGCGGGTGAGCGAAGCGGGCGTCCTGCGGCCGACGACCCGGACCCCCGTCCTCGTCTGCCATCCGGAGGATCAGCACTGGTTCGGCGGCATCCGCGTGCTGCCCGACTTCACGCGCGTGTGGACCCCCGACGAGGAATCCGACGACCTCGTGCCCTCCGGCGCACCCCCCGCGCGCGTGCTGCGCATCGAGACCGCCGACACCCTCCCGCGCGGTCTCGCCCTCCTCGACGCCCCCGACATCGACTCCCTGATCGCCGACAACCGTGTCCTCGCCGCCGAACTGATCTGCGCCGCCGACATCTGGATCATGGTCACCACGGCTGCCCGCTACGCCGACGCCGTCCCCTGGCACCTGCTGCGCACCGCCAAGGAGTACGACGCCACCCTCGTCACCGTCCTGGACCGGGTGCCCCACCAGGTCGTCTCCGAGGTCTCCCGGCAGTACGGCGCCCTGCTCGCCAAGGCCGGCCTCGGCGACGTACCCCGCTTCACGGTGCCCGAGCTGCCCGAGTCCGCCTGGGGCGCCGGTCTGCTGCCCGCGACCGCCGTGGCCCCGCTGAAGGAGTGGCTCACCCACCACGCCCAGGAACCTGCCGCCAGAGAGCACGTCGTGGCCCGTACGGTCCAGGGCCTCCTCGACTCGCTCAAGGTCCGCATGCCCGAGCTGGCCGGCGCCGCCGCGGCCCAGTACGCGGCCGCCCTCCGCCTCACCTCCGCCGTGGAGACCGCCTACGACAGCGAGCACGCGCGCGTACGCGGCCGGCTCCAGTCCGGCGCCGTACTCGCCGGGGACGCCCTCAAGCGCTGGCGGGCCTTCCCGCTGGACTGCACCCCCGGCGAGCTCCTCGACGCCCTCGTGGAGAGCCTGGTCGCCCTGCTGCTGTGCTCCGTCACCGCCGCCGACGAGCGCGTCGACGAGGCCTGGCGGCGCGAGCCCGCCGGGGCCGACCCGGCCCTCGCCGCCGGCCACTCCGCCCTGGAGAGCTCCGAACACCGTATCGGCCTCGCCGTACGGCGCTGGCGGCGCGAACTGGAGGAGTACGCCGAGGACGAGGTGCGCGTGCTGGAACGCTCCGTGATGCCCGACGCCGAGGCCGTCGCCGCCCTGGTGGCCACCGCGCTGCTCGGCGGACGACGCGCCCGCTCCGCGGGCGAGGGGCTCGCCGAACGGATCGGCGCGCACGGCGCGCTGCGGCTGCGCGACCGGGCCGGGCGGCTGCTCAACGAACACGTGGACCGCGTCATGCACAACGAACGCGAACGGCGCCTCGCCCCGCTCGACGCCCTCGACATCCAGCCCGATCCCCAGGCGGAGCTCATCGCCGCGCTGTCCGTACTGCAGAAGGAGAGGTGACCGGTGACCTCCGTCACTGACCAGGACCACACGGATCACACCGACCACACCAGGCACATCGGACGCATGAGGGACATGGAGCCGGACAGCCACGGCAGGGAAGAGGGCCGGGCCCAGGCCCGGGACAGGGACAGCGACGGCGGCGGCAGCGGCAACAGCAGTGGGCTTGTTGAGTACGAGGGATACGACGATCGGGTGGCCGCCGGAGCGGTGGGTGCCGGAGAGGGCGAGGCGTGCGGGTGCTACCGCAGCAGCGCGGGTGAGCCCGGTTCCGGCGCGGCCCCAGGGGCGGCCTCAGGGGCGGCGGAGGACAGCCGTGCGGCGATGTGCGGCACCGCGCGGGACAGCGCCCATGACGCCGGCCGCGCGGACCCCGAGCGGGGGGAGGACGGTCACGCCGCCGCGAACCCCGCGAGGTCTTCCGGTGAGCGGTACGCGCGCGTGCGGGACGACGACGAGGGAGAGGGCGGCGCGGGCATGGGGCACGGAAGGCACGAGGGCGACGGTGAGGGTGTGGCCCGGCAGCGGGGGGCCGGCGCGGACACCGGGCGCGGTAGGCAGCCGTACCTGCCGCGCGCGCTCCCGCACCCCGCGGCCGGCAGCGGCAGTGGCAACAGCGCCGAAGCCGTACCGGCCCCCATCGCCGGACCGGCCCCGACGGGCAGGCCCACCCCCGCGTCCCTTCCGCCGCTGCCGCGGTTCCCGTACACGCCTACGTTCACGCCGACCCCGGCCCCGGCCCCCCGCACCACCGCTGACCCGGCCGCCGCCTCCGGAGCACCCGGCTCCACGAAGGCCCCTGAGCCGTCGCACTCCTCCTCCCGCCCCTCGGCCTCCCCCCGGCCCGCGAGACCGTCCGGCGCCGCGGAACCCGGGTCCCGGGCCTCCTCCAAGTCATCGGCCCCCTTCGCGTCCTCCACCTCCCCCAACTCGGCTGGCTCCCCCAACTCCTCCGACTCCACCGAGTCCTGGGACGACGGCCTGATCGCCCGGCGGGTCACGGAGGCCACCGCTGCCGCCCTCGCCGCCGAACGCGCCTCCGTGCTGGAGACCGGCAGTCGCGGCCCCGCCGGCAAGCCACCCGCCCCGCTGGCGTACGACGGCCGGCTGCGCTCCCGGCTGGACGCCCTGCGCGAGCTGGTCGGGCTGTCCCGGACCCGGCTGGACAGCCGTACCCTCGCCGAGGCGGGCCGGGTCCTGGACGAGGCGGCCGCCCGCCGCAAGCTCTCCGGCCGGCACACGGTCGTGGCCATCGCGGGCGCGACCGGCAGCGGCAAGTCGCAGCTGTTCAACGCCCTTGCCGGCGTGCCCATTTCGGAGACCGGCGTACGGCGTCCCACCACCGCCGCGCCCATCGCGTGCAGTTGGAGCGACGGCGCGGCCGGCCTCATCGACCGGCTGGGCATCCCGGGCCGGCTGCGCCGCCGTCCGCTGCAGAGCCCGGAGGCAGAGGCGCAGTTGCGGGGGCTGGTCCTGGTCGACCTGCCCGACCACGACTCCGCCGCCGTGGAGCACCGCAAGCAGGTCGACCGGATCCTGAAGCTGGTCGACGCGGTGATCTGGGTGGTCGACCCGGAGAAGTACGCCGACGCGGTGCTGCACGAGCGCTATCTGCGTCCCATGGCCGGCCACGCGGAGATCATGTTCATCGTCCTCAACCAGGTCGACCGGCTGCCCGGAGACGCCGCCGACCAGGTCCTCGACGATCTGCGCCGGCTGCTGGACGAGGACGGCATCGCGCTCGGCGAGCACGGCGAACCCGGCGCCAGGGTGCTCGCGCTGTCCGCGCTCACCGGCGACGGCATCGGCGAACTGCGCGAGGTCCTCGGCGAGTTCGTGGCGGAACGCGGCGCCGCGGCCCGCCGTGTGTCGGCCGACGTCGACGCCGCCGCGACCGGGCTGCGGCCGATGTACGCCACCGGGCAGCGGGTCGGTCTGAGCGAGGAGGCGCGCGAGGAGTTCGCCGCGCGGCTCGCGGACGCGGTGGGCGCCACCGCGGCGGGCGAGGCCGCCGAGCGCGCCTGGCTGCGCAACGCGGGCCGCGCCTGCGGCACTCCCTGGCTGCGGCTGTGGCGCTGGTACCGGTTCCGCGGCGAGTCCACCACCGGCCGCATCCCCGTGCGCACGGCCCCGGCCGACGAGGAGGCCACGGCGCGCCAGCGGGTGGAACAGGCGGTCCGTACGGTGGCCGACCGGGCCTCGGCCGGGCTGCCGGCGCCGTGGGCGCAGGCGGTGCGCGAGGCCGCCGTACGCGGGTCGCAGGGGCTCCCGGAGGCGCTGGACGAGCTGGTGGCACGCGCGGGACTGCCGCCGGGCCGGCCGCCGCGGCCCGGCTGGTGGCCGGCGGCCGTGCTGGTGCAGGCGGCGATGACCTTGCTGCAGGTCATGGGCGGTCTGTGGCTGGTCGGCCAGATCGTCGGCGTCATGGCACCCAATCTCGGGCTGCCGGTGCTGCTGATGGCCTGCGGGATCGTCGGCGGGCCGCTCGTCGAGTGGGGCTGCCGGATGGCGGCGAGAGGGCCCGCCCGGCGCTACGGGCAGGAGGCCGAACGCAGACTCCGGGAGGCAGCCGCCGGCTGCGGCCGGGCCAGGGTGCTCGAGCCGGTGGCGGCGGAGCTGCTGCGCTACCGGGAGGTGCGGGAGCAGTACGGGCGGGTGGCACGGAGCGGCACGGGGGTGGGCTGAGAGTCCGGGTGGCCACTCGGGTGGTCTGAGACTCGGGGTGGTCTGAGACTCGGGGGTGGGCTGAGAGCCGTACGGTGAGGGGCCTCGGGTGTCCGAGGCCCCTCACCTTTTTCGCCCCGGCCCCCGACCCCCGGTCCCCGGTCCCGGTGACACCGGCGGTGGCGCGCCCGTGTCACCCACACGGGTGGCGAGGTTTTTCACAGGCTCGGGGCCTGTCCACAGCGCTCAGCGGAACCGGCCCGGCACGGGCAGTCTGAGGTCGTCGCGGAGGTGCGGACAGGTACGGCGACCGGTCGTACGGACCCGCACGCGGACACACACGATCCGGACGTCTCAGACGTCGTGCCCGGCCGCCGGAAGGCACCGGGCGCGGGAGGGGAGCGAGAACATGAACGAGACCATGGTCTGCGTGGTAGGCAACGTGGCGACCCGGCCGCTGTACCGGGAGACGGCGGCGGGACCCTCGGCCCGGTTCCGGCTGGCGGTGACCTCGCGCTACTGGGACCGGGAGAAGAACGCCTGGACGGACGGGCACACCAACTTCTTCACGGTGTGGGCCAATCGGCAGCTGGCGGTGAACGTGGCGGCCTGTGTGGAGCTGGGCCAGCCGGTGCTGGTGCAGGGCCGGCTGAAGGTGCGCACGGAGGTGCGCGACGGGCAGCAGCAGTGGGCCTCCGCCGACATCGACGCGATGGCGATCGGCCACGACCTCAGCCGCGGTACGGCCGCCTTCCAGCGCCCGGCCAGGCCGGAGTCCGCGCCGACGGCGCCCCGGCCCGAGCCTAACTGGGAGACACCGCGTCCAGCCGACGCAGAGAGCGAGGGGTCCCGCGAACAGGCCCCGGAGCCAGCAGCGGTGACGTGAAGTCAGCGAATGTGCTGTGCACCCGAGTTGCCGGCCCACCAGAGTCACCGGACCGATGTCGCACAGCGTGGCCGAACCACCCGTACGAAGCGGTGGATTTGTCGATATGCCCAGCTCATGGACGGTCCCGGCGATAACGATTACGGATCGGATCGCCCATCGGTTCATCCGACCGGCGGGAGAGGCTCCGGCTGATCCCTAGGATGCCGGACGTGCCCCTAGGGGCTGCCGATTCTGCTGGTGGGACCGTCCCCCACGTCCAACGGGTCCTGCTCGAAGGGGAATTCTGTGCTTGCTGCGTTCTCTGGGTTCCGCCGCCGTACCGGAGCGGCACGCCTGGCCGCCGTCACGACGGTGACCGGCCTCATGGCGGCGGGTGTGCTCTCCGGCGCCGGGACGGCCGCGGCCGACGGGACCGACGGGACACCGCAGACCCGGGGCGGGGCGACGGCCACGATCAACGGTCTGAAGACCTACGGCGAGGCAGTGATCCACCAGGACGGCGGCGACCAGCGGGTGGAGGCGGGCCTGTTCGAGATGTCCGTCGACGGCGGCGGCACCCTCCAGACGTACTGCGTCGACCTCCACAACCCCACCCAGCGCGACGCCCACTACGAGGAGACGCCGTGGAGCGGCACCTCCCTGGGCGCCAACAAGGACGCCGGCAGAATCCGCTGGATCCTGCAGAACTCCTACCCCCAGGTCAACGACCTCGCCGCGCTCGCCCGCCAGGCGGGCACCGGCACGTTGACCGAGCAGGACGCGGCGGCCGGCACCCAGGTGGCCATCTGGCGCTACTCCGACCACGCGAAGGTGGACGCCGTCGACCCGCAGGCCGAGAAGCTCGCCGACTACCTGCAGAAGAGCGCCCGCGACCTGGGCGAACCGCAGGCCTCGCTGACGCTGGACCCGCCGGCGGTCTCCGGGCGGCCGGGAGCCCTGATCGGCCCGGTGACGGTGCACACCAACGCGGGTGCCGTCACGGTGAGTCCGCCGCCGGACGCGGCCACCAGCGGGGTGCGGATCACCGACAGCACCGGCAAGGCGGTGACCTCCGCACGGGACGGCAGCCGGCTGTACTTCGACGTTCCGGAGGACTCCGCCGGGAGCGGCGCGGAGGGTTCCTCCCAGGGGCTCGACAGCGAAGGAGGCACGGCCCGGCTGACCGTGCAGGCGTCGACGACGGTGCCCGTGGGACGCGCCTTCACCTCCGACAGCCGCAGCCAGACCCAGATCCTGGCCGGCTCCAGCGAGTCCACGGTCTCCGCCACGGCGACCGCCACCTGGGCGGCCGAGGGTGCGATACCGGCGGTCTCGGTCCGGAAGGACTGCGCCAAGGGCGGCGTCGACCTCTTCGTGGCCAACAAGGGGGACCGGCCCTATGCCTTCGAGCTGATGGGCGCCGAGCACACGATCCCGGCAGGCGCCTCCCGGACGGTGACCGTGCCGCTCCAGGAGGACCAGGCCTACGACTTCACGATTACCGGCCCGCACGGCTTCAGCCAGCGCTTCACCGGCGTCCTCGACTGCAAGACGCAAGGCGCCCTCACCACCCGGACGGCCAAGGCCCACAACGAACCCGCCCCCGCCTCGGTCGGCGGCACCATGGCCCCCGGCACCGACCTCGCCGCGACGGGCGGCTCCGCGATCACCCCGCTCATCGCGGGCCTGGCCATCGGGTTCGTGGTGATCGGCGGGGCGGTACTGGTCCTGCTCCGCAAACGCGAACAGCCCGGCGGCTGAGCCGGCGCAACCCCTGACTCACGGGTCCGTCGTCGCCTCGCCCCCATCGTCGCCCAACCGCCGCAGGGACGAGCGCCCGGCCAGCCGTCCCCGCCTCCCCACATCACCAGCGGCGACAGGCGAGGGCCGCGCTGGGCCGTCTCCGGGCCGTGCGAGGGTGCCGGGGCCGGCCGACGGCGACTGACAGTGACGGGCGGGCCCCAGCCCGCAGCAGTAAAACCCCAGGTCAGCGCCCCCGGGCCTAACGGGTTTCCGCCCAGGGGTGGCCGTACGGCAAGATGGGGTGTATCTGCCCACTGCCAGATTTCAAGCTGCCGGACGGTTTCTCTTGGCTGAGTTCATTTACACCATGCGCAAGACGCGCAAGGCGCACGGCGACAAGGTGATCCTCGATGATGTCACCCTGAACTTCCTGCCGGGAGCGAAGATCGGCGTCGTCGGGCCGAACGGTGCCGGTAAGTCGACCGTGCTGAAGATCATGGCGGGGATCGAGCAGCCGTCCAACGGCGATGCCTTCCTGTCGCCGGGCTACAGCGTCGGCATCCTGCTCCAGGAGCCCCCGCTGAACGAGGAGAAGACCGTCCTGGAGAACGTCCAGGAGGGTGTCGCCGAGATCAAGGGCAAGCTCGACCGGTTCAACGAGATCGCCGAGCTGATGGCGACCGACTACTCCGACGCGCTGCTGGAGGAGATGGGCAAGCTCCAGGAGGAGCTGGACCACGCCGAGGCCTGGGACCTGGACGCCCAGCTGGAGCAGGCCATGGACGCCCTCGGATGCCCTCCTGGCGACTGGCCCGTCACCAACCTCTCCGGTGGTGAGAAGCGCCGCGTCGCGCTGTGCAAGCTGCTGCTGGAGCAGCCCGACCTGCTGCTGCTCGACGAGCCCACCAACCACCTCGACGCCGAGTCGGTGAACTGGCTGGAGCAGCACCTCGCCAAGTACCCGGGCACCGTGGTGGCGATCACCCACGACCGGTACTTCCTGGACAACGTCGCCGAGTGGATCCTCGAGCTCGACCGCGGCCGTGCCTACCCGTACCAGGGCAACTACTCCACCTATCTGGAGACCAAGGCCGCCCGTCTGAAGGTCGAGGGGCAGAAGGACGCCAAGCGGCAGAAGCGGCTCAAGGAAGAGCTGGAGTGGGTGCGCTCCAACGCCAAGGGGCGGCAGGCCAAGTCCAAGGCCCGTCTCGCGCGGTACGAGGAGATGGCCGCCGAGGCCGAGAAGATGCGGAAGCTGGACTTCGAGGAGATCCAGATCCCGCCGGGCCCCCGCCTGGGCAACGTCGTCGTCGAGGTCGACAAGCTCAACAAGGCCTTCGGCGAGAAGGTCCTCGTCGAGGACCTGAGCTTCACCCTGCCGCGCAACGGCATCGTCGGTGTCATCGGCCCGAACGGCGCCGGCAAGACCACCCTGTTCAAGATGATCCAGGGCCTCGAGACGCCGGACTCCGGTGACATCAAGGTCGGCGAGACCGTCAAGATCTCCTACGTCGACCAGGGCCGCGCCAACATCGACCCGAAGAAGACGCTGTGGGAGGTCGTGTCCGACGGGCTCGACTACATCAACGTCGGCCAGGTCGAGATGCCGAGCCGGGCGTACGTGTCCGCGTTCGGGTTCAAGGGGCCGGACCAGCAGAAGCCGGCCGGCGTGCTGTCCGGTGGTGAGCGCAACCGGCTCAACCTGGCGCTCACCCTCAAGCAGGGCGGCAACCTGCTGCTCCTCGACGAGCCCACGAACGACCTGGACGTCGAGACTCTCAGCAGCCTCGAGAACGCCCTGCTCGAGTTCCCGGGCTGTGCCGTGGTCGTCTCGCACGACCGGTGGTTCCTCGACCGCGTCGCCACGCACATCCTCGCCTACGAGGGCGACTCGAAGTGGTTCTGGTTCGAGGGCAACTTCGAGTCGTACGAGAAGAACAAGATCGAGCGGCTCGGCCCGGACGCCGCGCGTCCGCACCGCGCCACCTACAAGAAGCTGACCCGGGGCTGATCGGTCTTGCGCCACATCTACCGCTGCCCGCTGCGCTGGGCGGACATGGACGCGTACGGGCACGTGAACAACGTCGTCTTCCTCCGCTACCTGGAGGAAGCCCGCATCGACTTCCTGTTCCGCCCGGACAAGGAGTTCAAGCAGGGGTCGGTCGTGGCGCGCCATGAGATCGACTACAAGCGGCAGCTCGTCCACCGCCACCACCCGGTGGACATCGAGCTGTGGGTCACCGAGATCAAGGCCGCGTCCTTCACCATCGCCTACGAGGTGAAGGACGACGACCTCGTGTACGTGCGGGCGTCCACCGTGATCGTCCCGTTCGACTTCGAGGCGCAGCGGCCGCGCCGGATCACCGCCGAGGAGCGCGCGTTCCTGGAGGGGTACCGGGACACGGCCGACGACGAGGAGGCCGTCGCCGCATGACGGTGCTGCACCTGGCCGACGAGACGGAGGCGGCCGATCTCGCCGCCTTCCTCTCCCGGCTGCTCCACTACGACCGTGGAGCCGCGGTGCGCCTGCAGGCGGCCGGTACCGCGCTCGCCGTCTTCGGGCGCCCGCCGTCCTTCGAGGTGCTGGCCGTGCGCGCCGTACGGCTGGAGAAGCCGTACGAGGACGGACTCGACGCCACGCTCGACGTGACCGTCTCGGCCGGCGAGTTCCTGGAGTCCGTGGACGAGCGCGGGGCCACCGCCGCCGTGCCGGCCGCGGTCACCGGTCCGCCGTGGGCCGGGGTGCTGCCGCCGCGCGGCGGCTGGCGGGCCGAGCCGGGGCTGCCCGCCCCGGACGCGCTGCGGGCGACGGTCGCGGCGGCGGTCACCGAGTTCCGGTCCCGTACGGAGGAGCTCGCGCCCGGCGGCCGTACCCGCGCGGAGCTGGACCGGATCGGGCGGGACATCTGGTCCCGGGAGATCGGCCGGACGGGGCTTCCGGTGCGGGCCGTGCACGCGGCCCAGTCGCTGGGCTTCCTGCGGCCGGGCGCCGACCCGGCCGGCACCGCGCTGTACTCCTCGGGGGCCTGGCTGAGGCTGCGCACCCCCTACGGCTCCGTCGCCGTACGGCGCGCGGGCCTGGGCACGCTCGGCGTCAGCGTGCGCTGACACTTACCGTCGTGCGCTGATACTCACTGCGGCGGGCGTGTGTCGTCCGGCCACACCCCGATGTGGTCGGGTTCCAGTTCCAGGGCCACGCGGTCGCGCATGTCCAGGGCGCGCAGGTAGTCGGCGGGCAGCTGGAGGCGGCCCGCGCGGTCCAGCATGGCGTACTCCCGGGCCACCACCCTCTCGTCGCCGGTCGCGGCGTCGATCTCGCTGCGCCGCAGCACCTCGGTGGAGGTGCGGCCGTCGCGGATGGCGACCGTGCGGCGGACCTCGCCCGCCACCGCCTGGTCGTGGGTGACGATCACGATCGTGGCGCCGAGGGTCTCGTTGGCCGTGCGGAACGCGTCGAAGATCTGCGCGGCGGTCCCGGAGTCGAGTTCGCCGGTGGGTTCGTCGGCGAGCAGCACCGCCGGCGCGTTGGCGAGGGCCACGGCGATCGCGACGCGCTGCTGCTGGCCGCCGGACATCTCCCGCGGGTGGCGGTCGCGGCAGTCGGCCACCTGCAGCAACTCCAGCAGCTCCATGGCCCGTTCGGCGCGGGCGCGGCGGCGGGCGCGGACGCCGGAGAGGTTCAGGGGCAGGGCGACGTTCTGGGCGGCGGTGAGGTAGGGGAGCAGGTTGCGGGAGGTCTGCTGCCAGACGAAGCCGACGGTCGTGCGGCGGTAGGCCAGGCGGTCCCGGGCGGTCATGGCGAGCAGGTCGTGTCCGGCGACGCGGGCCGCGCCGGCGGTGGGGGTGTCCAGGCCGGCGAGGATGTTCATCAGCGTGGACTTGCCGCTGCCGGAGGCGCCGACGAGGGCCATCAGCTCGCCCTCCCGGACGAGGAGGTCCAGGCCCTGCAGCGCCTGCACCTCCACGCCGTCGGTGGAGAAGATGCGGACCAGGCGGTCGCAGGTGATCAGCGCGTCGTGGCCGTAGGCGGGCCGGTTGCGGCCTTCCTCGACCCGGTCGGCCAGGTCGGACAGGCTCGGGGGCGTTGCCATGGGATCTCCTGAGTGAGTGGCCCGGGCGAGGGCGGGGCGGGTGCGCTCGTTCATCGGGCGTCCCCCGCCCGCAGTTCCGTCACCGATCCCCTGCGCCCCGTCCACCACGCCTGCAGCGCCGCGATCCCCACCGTCACCAGGACGACCAGCAACGACGGAACCGTCAGGGACCAGGCGTCCGGCTTCAGCTCGGCCTCGGTGAGCGGGGACTGGCCCGAGGGCAGGGCGATGGCCATCAGATCGACGCCGGGGGAGAGGAGCCGTACGGTGGCCCAGCCGGTCAGCGCGGAGCCGAGCGCGGCGAGCAGGGCCTGCGGGAGGGACTCCAGGACCAGCAGGCGGCGGCCCTCCGCCCGGGTCAGGCCCATGGTGCGCAGCCGGGCCAGCAGCGCGGCGCGTTCCGGGGCCGCGCGCAGCAGCGCCAGGAGCAGGGCCAGGACGGCGAAGCCCGCGCCCGCGGCGACGGCCGCCGTGTACACGTGCTCGGCGCCGGTCTGCAGCGGGGAGTCGGCGTACCGGGCGCGTTCCGCGGCCAGCAGGTGGACGTCGGCCGAGCCGCGGGCGGCCCGCCGCAGCGCACCGGCGTCCAGGCGCCGGCCGGTCAGCAGCAGGGCCGTCGGCCGCCCGGCTGAGGAGGGCAGGCCCGCCCGGTCCACCACGAGGAAGTCGCCGCCGGACACCGCCGGGGTGGTGTCCCGGACCAGCGCGATACGCACGGTCACCGTGTCGCCGTCCGAGAGCCGCACCAGGAAGGGGCGCCGGGTGCCGTACTGGGAGGCGACGGACGGGGAGGCCACGGCCGCCAGCGTGCCCGCGCGGGCCCGCAGCGCGGAGGCGGGGAAGGCGCCCAGGCCGGTGCGGGACGCCAGGGGCGCGTAGGACCCCGGGTCGGCGCCCACCAGCGGCACCGAGCCCGGGCCGTCCATCGGCTTGGCCTGGTAGTCGATGCTCACCGGCGCCGTCTCCCGCACCCCGGCCACGGCCCGCACCCGGGCCGGCACGGCGGCCGGGAGCGGGGTGTCGGAGTCCAGGCGGGCGTCGGCGCCGACGGTGAGCAGTGCCGCCCGGTCCCGGGCGTCGGCCACGCCCGCCAGCACCGAGCCGCCGAACGCCGCCGTGGTCAGCGCGGTCAGCAGGGCCAGCAGCGGCAGTACCGCGGACGCCTGGGTGCGGCCCGCGCGGGCGAGGGCGAGGTGTCCGGTGGCCCCGCGCAGTCGTGCCGCCGGGCCGGCCAGGCGGCGCAGCAGCAGCGGGTAGAGGCGGAGCAGCAGCAGCGCGGCGATGACGCCGACCAGGACCGGGGCGAGCGCCTGGAGCTGGTCGGTGCTCGCGCCGCGCCGCCTGAGCGCCGTGACCGCGGCGGCGGCCAGCACGAGCAGGGTCAGCTCGGCGACGGTACGGCGCCGGGACGGCCGTGCGGTCGCGAGGTCCGCGCGGTCGGCCGTCGCCCGCACCGCGCGGTGCGCCACGGCGGCGCGCACCGGCAGCGCGGCGCAGGCGAGGAGGGTGACCGCGGCCGACGCGGCCACGGCGTACCGGGTGCGTCCCGCCGGGACCGCGAGCAGGGCCGCGGCCAGGCCGAGCGCGCCCGCCGGTACGGCGACCACGGCGGTCTCGGCCAGCAGCCGGCCGGCGAGCGCGGGCAGGGAGGCGCCGCGGGCGCGGAGCAGGGCGAGTTCGCCGCGGCGCCGGTCGGCGGCCAGGCCGCCCGTCATCAGCAGGACGACGGCGACGACCGTGCCGGCGCCGGCGGCGGCCACGGAGACCAGCGGGGCGATCCCGGAGCGCAGCCCGGCGAAGGAGGCGAGGGTCTCGTCCAGGTCGGTGCCGACGCCGGTGCGGCTGCCGGTGACGGCGCGGGCGCGCTGGAGACCGGGGCCTGCCTCCAGGGCGGCCACCGCCGACCTGAGCCGGCCGAGGTCGTGCGCGCGCAGGGCGTCGGGGTCGGGGGCGAGGTACCAGTAGCGGAACGGGTTGGCGGTCGTGCCGAGCAGCGCGGGTCCTGCGTCCGGGGGGAGCAGCAGGGTGCCGAGCCAGTACTTCGGCGGCTCACCGGTGGGGCTGGGGAGCGTCACCAGGGCCGGGGTGGCGAGCCGCGGCACGGTCGACCAGTAGGCGCCGGCGGGGTCGCGCGGGAGGAGGATGCCGGTGACCCGGACGGCGAGCGGGGGGCGGCCGGCGGCGGGCACGTGGATGACCGAACCGACCTTGATGTGCAGGCTCCTGGCGGTGGCGGCGGTGACGGCGGCCTCCACCTCGGGCGTGCTCGCGGTCACCGGCCGGCCGGTGCGCGGCATGCGCCCGGCGCGGACCCGGGAGTGCGCGGACAGGCCGCTCGGCGCGAACAGCGAGACCCGGGCGGGCAGTCCGCTCGGGCGGGGCAGGAAAGGGTCCGGCACCGGCGGGCTCACACTGCCGGCGACGCCGTACGCCGACTGCGCCCGGTCGACGGTCAGCCGGCTGTCCACGATGGGGAGCACCTTGCGGTACTGGCGTTCCAGCGCGGGCGGGCGCATGGCCGCGGCCCGCTGTGCGGCCGGCAGGCCGAAGTCGGGCTGGGACGCGAACACCTGCACGGTGGTGTGGTCCGGGCGCGCCTGCGCGAACGCGCGCCGCAGCCCGCCGTCCTCGTACCGGTCCACCGCACGCGGGAAGGCGGCCGCCAGACACGCGGCCAGCGCGACCAGCACCGCCAGCGCGACGGCGGCACCGGGCGCGGCCCGCAACCGCGTCCGCACCCACGGCGCGACCTCCCGCGCGGAGGTGTGCCCCGGCGCGTTCCCCATCTCACTCACCCCCCTGCTCGCGCAGTGCCCGCGCCGGATCGGACCGGCGCAGCGCCGGCAGGGCCGCGAGGGTCAGCGGGATCGCCGCGACCGCGAGGAGGAGCAACCCCACGGAGGCGGGCGGGAGCCGCACCAGAAGGGGCGGCACCGGGCGGGTGGCCTCGTCGGTGAGGACGACCAGCGGCAGGACGGCGCGGGCCAGCACGGTGCCCAGGCCCAGGCCCACCGCGAGGGCGAGGCCCACCAGGACGGCCTGTTCGGCGGCGACCGTGCGGGCCAGCTGCCGGCGGGGCGCCCCCAGCGCGCGCAGCACGGCGAACTCGGCGCCACGGGCCCGCTGCGCGGCCGCCGCGCCCACCGCGAACCCGACCGCCGCGAGCGCCGCCGCCACCACGGCCGCCGCCGTGAACGCGGCCGTGGGCCCCGCGCCGAAGGGGTCGTCGCGCAGCTCGGCGGCGATCTCGTCGCGCACCACCACCTGCCCGGGATCCACGTCCGGCAGCGCCCGCAGGGCCGCGGCCACCGCCGCCGCGTCGCCCGGCGAGGTGCCCAGCCACCACTCGTTCGGCATCGCGCTGTCGCCGTCGCGGGCCTGCAGCACCTGGTTCACGGTGCGCAGGTCGAGCAGGACGGCACCGCCGTCGCGGGCGCCGGTGGCCGTGGGGTCGGCGCTCGCGGGCAGCTCGCGCACCGTGCGGACGATCCGCACCGGCAGCGTGTGGTCGCCGACCGCCAGGTCGACGCGCTGCCCGAGCCGGGCGCCGGCCGAGGCGAGGTAGCGGTCGGTGACCACGGCCGGCACCGCGGCGGGCGCCCGCTGCGGCACGTCGAGCCGGACCGTGACGACGGCGGTCCGCCACACGTCGTGGCCCGGGAGGTAGCCGGTGCGGTAGGTGAAGGTGCGGGCGCCGGTGAGCCGGGGGCGGGTCGGGCTGGTGGGCGCGCTCGCGACGTCGTCGCCCCCGGCCTCCGCGGCGGTCGTCCAGCGGCCGGGCAGCGCGAGCGCACGGGTCGCCCCGCCGGTGTCCGTCGCCGTCAAGTCGCCGAGCGTGAGCCGGTGTTCGGTCTGCTCGTAGGGCTGGGGCAGGATCAGCTGGAGTCCCGTGAGGGTCAGCGGGCCGGGCGCGGCGCTCAGGTCGGCGGTCAGCGTGTGCGGACGGCCGTCGGCGGGCAGCAGCCCGAACGGCAGCCGGTACGGCACCCCGTACCGGTCCGCCAGCGTCACCGTCACGTCGGCGACGAGTCCGGGCCCGGCCGAGCTGCGCAGGGTCGCCGGCAGCCGCAGCCGGGCGGTGCCGACGGGCACCCGGGTCCCGGCCAGGGAGCCCCGCGGGGCGAGCGGGGCGAGCAGCGGCCGCACCGGCTCGTCGGCCAGGTCGGGGCGCAGTAGCAGCGCGTCCGCCGCGCGCCCGGTGTCCAGCGCCAGCACGGTCGCCGTACGGTCCCCGGACAGCGGCTGGGAGAACCGGAACGCCGGGGCCGCCGTGCGCACGTGCGGCAGCCGCGCGTACTGGTCGGTGCGGCCGGGCCCGCCCTCCCCGGCGGACACCACCCGCACCGGCGCCCCGGCGCGGAAGTCGGCCTGGTCGTCCTGCGAGCGGCCCCAGGACGCGGCCTGCCCGATCGCGAGCATGCCGAGCGCGACGGCGAGGACCAGCAGCAGCACCGGGCCCGCGCCGCGCGCGGTGCGCCGGCTGAACTGCCAGCCGGCCAGTGCCGCCGGCAGCCCGCGCCCGCCGGTCGCCCACCGCTCGGCGCACCGCGCCACCGGCGGCAGCAGCCGCAGCGTCAGCACGGTCCCGGCGAGCAGCGCCAGCGCGGGCGCGGCCACCAGCAGCGGATCGACGCCGAGCGCCCCGGACCGGTCGGCGGACACCCCGCCCGAGCCCTGCCTGCCCAACTGCCAGTAGGCCGCTCCGGCGACGGCGAGCAGACCCAGGTCGGCGCCGGCCCGCAGGGGCGCGGGCAGGGCGGCACCGCGGCGGCGCGCCCGCTGGGGCCTGCGCGCCAGGAAGGACCGCGCCCGGCCCCTTCGGTCCCACTCCCCGGCGCCCCCCACCGCCGGCCCCGTCACCGCCAGCGCGCAGCCCAGTGCCGCTGCGGCCGCGACCAGCCAGACGGCCGGGCGGCCGGCCGGGGGCAGATCCAGCCGCAGGCCGAGACGGGCCAGCGGGCCGTGCCCGGCGAGCAGGGCGGTGAGCGGGCCGGACAGCGGCGGCGCGCAGACGGCGGCGGGCAGCGCCAGCAGCAGGGCCTCGGCGGCGGCCAGGGCGGCGAGCCGGGCGCGGGAGGCGCCGCGCGCCCGCAACAGCCGGGTCTCACCGGCCCGTTCGGTGCTCAGCAGCCGGGCCACCAGCAGCAGCGCATACCCGGCGAGCAGGACCAGCAGCAGCGTGACGATCAGCAGCGTGGAGCGGGCGACGAGCAGCGAGCGGTCGATCCGGTCCAGCACGTCGGGCAGCGAGGTCTGCGCCATCGTCGCACCGGGCAGCGTGGCCGGCTCGCGCAGGCGCGCGCTGCCGGTCCGGGCCGCCGTACGCAGCCGGCCCGTCCGCCCGGTCGTCAGCGCCGAGAAGTCCGCCGAGGCCAGCCACGCCGTGGCGCCGGCGCTGACCCGGCCGCCGGTGAGGACGGAGGGGTCGGCGAGCAGCGGGCCGTACGTGGTGAAGCCGGACTGCTTGGCGCCGCGGCCCAGCAGGTCGTCCAGCCGCCAGTACGGCGCCGTCACCGAGACCGGGCGGTACAGCCCGGTGATCCGCACGCGCACCGCCGGGCCGCCCAGCCGGTCGGGCAGGGTGAGCCGGTCCCCGGGGCGCAGCCGCAGCGACCGGGCCGCGGACTGTGGCAGCGCGACCTCGACCGCGCCTGTGGTACGGCGCGGGAGGCGGCCCTCGGTCAGCCGCAGCTGGGTGCGGTCCAGCGCGGCGAGGTAGGTCAGGTCCGGGTCGCCGGACCGGGCCGCGGGCGGCTGCAGCGAGCGGGGCAGCGCGTAGGGGCCGGAGCGGCGCAGGGTCCTGAGCGTGACCGGCAGCCCGTCGAAGGTCTTCCGGGCGGCGGCGCGGACGGCCGCGTCGGCGGCGGCGCGCCGGTCCGGCGGCACGTCCGCCTTGACGATCAGCGCGGTGTCGGCGGCGTTGCGGGGATCGGCCAGCACATGGCGCAGCGCCGCGTCGCCGATCGCCGCCGAGTACGCGGTGAGCGTCGCCAGCACCGCCGTGGTCAGCACGACGGTGAGCACCGCGGCGCCCAGCAGCAGCCGGTGCGCACGCGCGCGTGCGAAGACAAGCCCCGTCACCCGGCCCCCGTGAGTGTCCGTCCGTACCCGCCCTTCGGGCGATGCTGACAGACCGGAACGGCCGGGGGTAAGCGGTTGTCGAGCGGTCTACACCAGATCGTGATACGGCTGCGCGCGACCGGAATCCGAAAATTCAGCGGTCCGGTCGGTCCGGGACCGGCGGGCCGGTCAGTCCGGGGTGTTGACCATCGACGCGGCGGCGTACGTCAGGTAGTTCCACAGCGTCGTCTCGTGCTCCTCGGACAGCCCGAGCTCCTCGACCGCCACCCGCATGTGCCGCAGCCACGCGTCGTGGGCCGCGCGGTCCACCTTGAACGGCACGTGCCGCATCCGCAGCCGGGGATGGCCGCGGTTCTCGCTGTAGGTGGTGGGACCGCCCCAGTACTGCATCAGGAACAGCGCCAGCCGCTCCTCGGCCGGGCCCAGGTCCTCCTCCGGGTACATCGCCCGCAGGAACGGGTCCTCGGCGACTCCCTGGTAGAAACGGTGGACGAGCCGGCGGAAGGTCTCCTCCCCGCCGACCTGCTCGTAGAAGGTCTTCTCCTGAAGCGTGCCGCGCCGAATCTCATTCACGCTCCCATCGTCTCAGACCGGCGGACCGAGGCCTCAAGGCTTAGGACTCGTGCGGCCGGTCCGCCCCTACTGTGGAGCCATGGGCCCCTGTGACACCGAGACCGAGCGTCTGGCCGCCGCCGCGCGGGCCGCACTGGTGCGGGAGATCGACGCCGGGGGAGCCTGGTCCGGGGACCCGGTGTGGCGGGAGGCGTTCGCGGCGGTGCCCCGGCACCTGTTCGTGCCGTACTACTACGTCGCCGGTCCGCACGGCTACGAGCGCCGCTGGGGCGAGAGCCCGGACGCGGAGGCCCGGGCCCGCTGGGTGCGCGGCGCCTACGAGGACGTGCCGCTGGTCACCCGGCTGCGCGACGGGGAGCTGGTCTCCTCCAGCAGCCAGCCCTCCCTGATGGCGCGGATGCTGGTCGCGCTGGAGGTCGCGGACGGCCACCGGGTCCTGGAAGTGGGCGCGGGCACCGGCTACAACGCGGCCCTGCTCGCCCACCGGCTCGGCGACGACCGCCTCGTCACCACCGTCGACCTGGAGCCGGAGATCACCGAGTCGGCACGGCAGCACCTCGCCGCGGCCGGCCACCACCCGGCCGTCGTCACCGGCGACGGCACGCGCGGGGTGCCCGAACGCGCCCCCTTCGACCGGATCGTCGCCACCTGCGAGCTGTCCACGGTGCCGCGCGCCTGGCTCGCCCAGTGCCGCCCCGGCGGCCGGATCCTCACCCCGCTGGCCACCGGCCTGCTCGCGCTGACGGTGCGGGACGCGACCGGGGGCGAGGGCCGTTTCCTGCCGACGGCCGCCTACTTCGTGCCGCTGCGCGGCGAGCGCCGCAGGGCGCCGGACGGGATCTCGCTCGCCGGGCTGCCGGGCGGGGCACGCGAGCAGGAGTCGTTCCGCTTCCTGCTCGCGCTGACCCGGGGCGCCCTCGATCCGCAGGAGGCCTATGCGCTGTGGGAGCGCGAGGGCATGCCGGAGCGCGAGCGGTACGGCGTCACGGTCGGCGGCGAGCACGTCTGGGCCTGGCTGGACGAGCCGGAGGGGCCGTACGCCTGGCCCCTGCCCTGACTCCCGCCCGTGCCCCGGCTCCGGCTAGCCGCGCCGGATGGTGATCGTCGTCCAGGCGCCCACGTGCACCCGGTCGCCGTCCTGCAGCGGCACCGGCACGAACGGCTGGATCGGCTCGTCGGACATGTTGACGGTGGTGCCGTTGGTCGAGTTCTGGTCGACGACCGCCCAGCTGCCGTCCGGCTGCTGCACCAGCACCGCGTGCTGGTGCGAGACGCCCGGGTCCTCCGGCGGCACGGACAGGTCGATGTCGGGGGTGTCGCCGGTGGAGTGCCGGCGGCGGCCGATGGTGACCTGGTTGCCGCTGAGCGTGCGCTGCTGCTCGGGCGAGTACGCGGGCAGGTTCAGGCCCGCGGCCTCGGGGCCCGAGCGCTGCATCATCGCCATGAAGTACTCGCGGTCCGGGCCGATGGTCGCCGTCCAGGTGGCCCGCTGCTGCGGGAAGCCACCCGGTCCGGGCGGAGCCTGCGTGGCGCCGGGCTGCGGATAGCCGTACCCGCCACCGGGGCCGCCGCCCTGACCGCCGCCGGGGCCGCCGGACGACGGCGGGGAGATCACCCAGTCGTCCTCGCCGCCGAACGAGGGGCCGCCGGAGGGCGGACCGCCGGCGGGCCGGCCGCTCTCGCGCGGGAACGCGGGCGGCGCGGGCGGACCGGACTGCTGGAACGCCTGCGGGGCGCCGCCGGGACCGGCACCGGGGCCGGGCGGCGGCGGAACGGGACGCGAGGGGTCGCCGCCGAACCCGGACGGCCCGCCGGGGCCGCCGGGACCGGAGCCGTCACGGCCGAAGGAGCCGCCCGGACCCGAGGGCTCGCGCCCGAACGGCGGCGGGCCGGAGGGACCACCGGGCCCCTGACCCTGACCCTGGCCCTGCCCCTGACCGGGGCCGCCGAAGCCGGACGGGCCGCCGGGACCGCCGGGGCCGTTCGCACCCTGGCCGGGGCCACCGCCGAAGCCGGAAGGACCGCCGGGCCCACCCGGACCGCCGGGCCCCTGGCCCTGGCTCTGCCCCGGACGTCCACCGAAGCCGGACGGGCCGCCGGGGCCGCCGGGGCCGTTCGCACCCTGGCCGGGGCCACCGCTGAAGCCGGAAGGACCGCCGGGCCCACCCGGACCGCCGGGCCCCTGGCCCTGGCTCTGCCCCGGACGTCCACCGAAGCCGGACGGGTCGCCGGGGCCGCCAGGACCGCCGGAACCCTGGCCGAAACCGGAAGGGCCGCCGGACCCCTGGCCGGGACCCTGACCCGGTCCGCCGCCGAAACCGGACGGGCCCGGTGATGTGGGCGGGCCGGAGGGGCGGCGGTCGGGGTCGCCGAACGGGGTCGGGCCCGAGGGCTCGCTGCCGAAGGACGGGATCGGCTCGGCGGGACGGTTCATCTGCGAGGGCCGCGAGCCCTGGTACTCGTAGCCGTCATTGCCGCCGTACGTCGCGCTCGGCGGCTGGAACCGCGGCTGCGGCGGGCGCGGCGCGGCCGGGGTGTACGAGGTGGCCGTGTTGGTGAGGAAGTTCCACCGGCACTCCTCGCAGAACGGCGCGCCGCCCTCGCGGGGCGTACGGCACTGCGGGCACAGCTCCGGCTCCGGGGCCGAGGAGGCCGGCGGGCGTCCGCCACCGGCCTGGGTGCCCTGCGGGGGCGGGAAGCCGTAACCGCCCGGCGGCGGGGGCGGCGGGGGCGGAGGTACGGCACCGGCCATGCGGTGACCGCAGACCTCGCACCAGTCGTCGGAACCCGACTGGTGTCCGTTCGGGCAGGTCGGCATGTCGGCGCTTCCCCTTCTCCTACGCTTCCAGGGTCACTTCTTTACACGAACAGTCTTTGTGGACCGGGTCTCCAGAGTCATCTCATCCGCCTCCGCGACCTTCGTCTTCAACCGCACAGTACCTGTCGCGGCGTCGACCACGTCCACCACCTTCGCAAGCAGTTTCGCAGTATCGGCGTTCCCGGAGGCGTTGGCGAGCTGAACGGCACGTCCCAGTTTGGCCGTTGCGCCATCGAAATCGCCCGCTTTGCGCAGAGTGAGCCCCTGCTGGATGACCTGTGCCAGTTCGGCCTGCCCGGTGTAGTGGGCGACCTGGGGACTGATCGAGGTGGAGGCCGCCATGTCGTCGGTCCACACGGCCCGTACGAGCCCCTGCGCGCCCAGGTTCTGCACTGATCCGTCCGGTTGGGGCGCCACGAGGGAGACCCGCGCGGCCAGCATCTCCTGGCCCAGGCCGGCCGGGGGGACCTCCACACACACGTGGTAGTCGCGGGACTCGTCGCCCCACGACCCGGTCGGATAGTCCCCGGCGCGCGGCCCGGCCTCGGTGCGGCGGCCGGTCAAGTCCTCGACGGTGGGCGCGACTTGCTTGACGAACCGGATCGTCGTGCCGACCGGCGTCCACACTCTCAGTGAGACGTCCGCGACCTCCTTGCCCATCGCCGTCTCCATCATCGCCGTGAAGTCGGCGGCCAGATGGGCCGGATCCGCGACGATGTCCGCGGTGCCGAGCAGCGCCGAGGCGATCCCTGTGACTTCTTTCACTTCCCAGTCGGTGCCCACGCCCCGCGCGTCACAGGTGAACCGTCCGGCGCACGCGTCCAGCGTCGCCTTCAGATCCTGCGGGGACTCGTGTTCGTTGCGGCCGTCGGTGAGCAGGATGCCGTGCCGGATGGTGACGTCCACCGAGTTCAGCAGCCGGTCGGCGAGCCGCAGCCAGGTGCCGATGGCCGTGCCGCCGCCCGCGCCGAGCTGCCGCAGCGCCTGCTTGGCCTGCGCGCGGGTGCCGGCGTCGGCGACCGCGAGCCGCCCGCCGCCCGGGTAGACCTCCTTGGCCACGTGCGTGCCGCCGATCACCGCGAAGTGCGTGCCGTCGCGCAGCGCGTCGATCGCGGCGGCCGTGGCGTCCCGGGCGCCCCGCATCTTGGCCGGCGGGTAGTCCATGGAACCGGAGCAGTCCACCATGACCGCCACCGCGGCGGACGGGCCGTGCCCCTTCGGGTACAGGCGCGAGGCGGCGCTGCCGATCGTGCCGCCGCCGGTGGCCGTCACCGTGACGATCGCGTTGACCTCGCGCCCGCCCTCCGGCAGGTACTCGTTCTGGTACACGTCCATCGCGAACTGCGGCACGTGCGGCTTCGAGAAATTGGCCATGACTGCTCACATCCCCCTCGAGCGCCCTGCCGAGCGCAGGGCGCCTACTGTGCAGGGCCGGTCCCCTCCGGCCCGTGCCTCAGGCCGATCCTGCCCCCTGCGGCGGCGCCGGGAACGGCAGGACCGCCACTGTTACGTTGTCGTGGCCCCCGCCGTCCAGGGCGTGGCCGACCAGCACCCGGGCGGTGTGCAGCGGGCGCTCGGCCGCGCCCGGCGGGACGGCCTCGCTCATCTCCTCGGCCGTCTCGGCGTAGTTCCACAGGCCGTCGGTGCACACCACCACCACACCGGACCGGTCCGGCTTGAACGACGCGGTGTGCGGCTCCAGTTCGTAGGCGTCCGCGCCGAGCCAGCCGGTGATGGCGTGCGCGCGTTCGTCGGCGTACGCCTCGGCCTCGCTCATCAGCCCCGCGGCGACCATCTGCGCGGCCCACGAGTCGTCCTCGGTCAGCCGGGCCGGCGGCGCGCCGCGGTCGTCCGGCACCCAGTAGACGCGGCTGTCGCCGACCCAGCCGACGACCAGCAGCCCCGAGGTGACCACCGCGCCGACGATCGTGCAGGCCGGCGCGTTCTGGTGCGGGGCGTGCTCGCGGGCCGTCGCCGGCTCCTCGGCGAGCGCGTTGACGGCCTGCGCGGCGGCGACGATCGCCTCGTGCATGGCGGTCTGCGGATGCGTGCCGCGCGGCAGCGCGGCCAGCAGGGCGTCGCCGGCCGCCTGGGAGGCCGCCGCCGACGCGTCGTCGGGGCGGGTCGCGGAGGAGACGCCGTCGCAGACGATCGCGACGGCGGCGGGGGTGCCGTCGGGCAGCGCGGTGTGGCCGACGGCGAAGGCGTCCTCGTTGCGGTGGTGGCGCAGCCCCCGGTCGCTGACGGCGGCCACCGGCCCCGACTCCCGTTCCATGTGGTCGCGTTCCCGGGGCTGGGCGTGCCCGCAGTTCTCGCAGTAGCCGTCGCTGTCCACCCGGCCCGACCGGCAGGCCACGCACACCTGCGCGGGCTCCTCGGACGCGGCCGGGGTCTCTGCCACGCGCGGGTCCGGCGCCTGCAACGGGTACTCCTCGGGCTCCGCGGGCCGGTCGAACCGCACCCCGGAAGCGGCCGGCTCCGCTCCCGGCCCGTGCTCGGGCAGCGGCCGGCCGCCGGAGTCGGTGCCGGGCAGGTCGGCCGGGAGGTGCACCGCCGGCGCGGCGCTGCCCGGCTCGGGAGCGGGCCAGTCCACCCCGTCGCCGGGGGAGCCGGTGATGGTGAGCGTCGGATGGTCCTGCGGCGGCGCGGGCACGACGGACAGGTCGTGCCCGCACGCTCCGCAGAACAGGTCGCCCGGTTCCACGGGCTCCGCGCAGCTCGGGCACTTCGGCAGTGCGGCCTGCTGGGGCATCTGCGACATCGACTACACCCACGTCCGGGGGCGGTAACGGTTGGCCCGTTCCACCAGTTCGATCCTCTCCTCGCCGCCGGGCGCCAGCCGGGCCAGCGTGCGGTAGGCGCGCTCCAGGCCGAAGCGCAGGCCGCGCTCGTCCAGACCGCTGCCCAGCAGCATCCGTCCGCCGGTCGCGGGCAAGGCGCCCTGGCCCCCGGAGAGTATCCAGTCCAGCGCCGAGCCGAGGACTTCCGCCGACAACTGCTCGCGCCGGGCCGGGTCCAGACCGTACGCGTCCAGCGCCTCGACCTGCCGGGCGGCGGCCGTCAGGTCGTCGGGGAACGCCACGTCACCGGGGGTCGCCGTGCGCTGTCTGAGCCGCGCCCGGACCGCGGCGACCCGCGCGGCCGTGTAGTGGATGGAGGACTCCGGCACCGACTCCAGGGTCCGCACCGCGCCCCGCCGGTTCCCGGCCGCGAGCTGCACCCGGGCGAGCCCGAATGCGGCGCTCACATAGCTGGGGTCGGTCGCCCACACCAGGTGGTAGTACTCGGCGGCGTTGTCCAGCTGGCCCAGCACCTCCGCGCACAGGCCGAGCGCCAGCTTGGGCGCGGCCTCGCCGGGGAAGGCGTCGTAGACCGCGTCGAAGGCGAGCGCGGCGCCCTCGAAGTCGCCGGTGACCAGCGCGGCCACGCCCCGGTACCACACCACCCGCCAGTCGTCCGGCCGCTCCTCCTCCAGCTGGGCCAGGCTCGTCAGCGCGGCCTGGTGGTCCCCGCTCTCCAGCCGGGCCCGGACCTGCCTGAGCCGGGTCTCCGCGGTCCGCGTGGGCGCCGCGTCCAGCGCGCTGATCAGCTCGCCCGGCGCCGAGGCCAGCAGGCCCGCCAGGAAACCGGCGTTCGGGTCGTTCGGATCGACCAGCGGGACCGGCAGGGCGAGGGCGGTGGCGGCCGTGTCGACGGGCTTGACGAGCGCGGGCGGGGGCAGGGCCGGCGCGGCGGGCGCCGACCTGCCAACCGGGCGCGCACCCAGCCGGGACACGTCGCCGTCCAGCCGCGGGAACAACTCCCGGTCCGTGACCTTCACCTCGGGCCCGAACAGGGTCGACAGGGCGGGCCGGGGCTGCCCGGTCTGCAGCGCGACCACCTCGCGCAGCACGCCCGTCAGCTGCTCGGCCATCTCCTGCGCGGAGGCGAACCGGCGGGCCGGGTCGGGGTCGGTGGCGCGCACCAGCAGCCGGTAGAAGGACTCGTAGCGGCGGAAGACGCCGATGCCGTCCGGATCGGGCAGGGAGTCGGCGTAGACGTTCGTGTAGCCCTGGAAGTCGAAGGTCAGCACCGCGAGCGTGCGGGCCACCGTGTACAGGTCGCTCGCCACCGAGGGGCCCACCTCGGCGACCTCCGGCGCCTGGTAGCCGACCGTGCCGTAGATCGCCGACTCGTCGTCGTCCATGCGGCGCACGGCGCCCATGTCGATCAGCTTGAGCTGGTCCTCGGTCTGGATGGCGTTGTCGACCTTGAAGTCGCAGTACAGCAGGTTGCGGCTGTGCAGGTGACCCAGCGCCTCCAGGGCCTCGATGCCGTAGGCGCAGGCCTGCTCCACCGGCAGCGGATCGCGTCTGCCGTCCGGTGTCCGGCGGGCGTTGGCGATCTCCTTCAGGGACTTGCCGCCGACGTACTCCATCACGATGTAGCCGTCGAGGGAGCCGGTGCGCTGGTCCAGGTGCTCCACGAAGTTGTAGATCCGCACGATGTTGGCGTGCTCGATCTCCGCGAGGAAGCGCCGCTCGGAGATCGCGGCGGCCATCGCGTCCTGGTCGCCGGTGTCCAGCAGGCCCTTGAGCACCACCCAGCGGTCGGAGACGGCCCGGTCCACGGCGAGGTAGATCCAGCCGAGCCCGCCGTGCGCGAGGCAGCCCGCGACCTCGTACTGGCCGTGCACCACGTCCCCGGCCTTGAGCTTCGGCACGAAGGAGTACGGATGCCCGCACTTGGTGCAGAAGCCCTCGGTGCGGCCCGGGCGGTCGCCGCGGGCCCGCCCCACCGGCGCCCCGCAGTCCGAGCGGGAGCAGAACCGCTTGCGCTCCGGCACCTCCGGGTTCTCGAGCACCATCGAGCGCGGATCGGGCCGCGGCACCTGCGGCACGTGCACCAGACCGGCGCCGAGCCGTCCGCGTGTCGAGGTCCCCGACGACGAACCCGAACTGCGCACCGACACCGAGCGGCCGCTGGACCGGCCGGACAGGGACCGCGAGAGCCGCCCGGACACCGAGCGGCGCGACTTCGACGACTGCGACGACGAACGCGAACCGCCGCTGTCCACCGCCCCCTTGGCCACCCCGGTGGGCGCCGAGCCGACCATCCCGCCCCCGGAGGAGGGATCCCCGGCGACGACGGGCGCGAGGCCGCAGGTGTCGCAGTACAGCTCGCCGCCGCCGACGTCCTCGTACGACCCCTCGCAGCCCGGACGCTGACAGCTCTGCCCCGGCCGGCTCATGACTGGTCCCCCTCACGGTCCTCGGGCGCGCCCGCGCCGAGCAGTTCGGCCGCCGCCTTCTGGTAGCGCAGCACGGCCTGTTCGGCCACCCGCAGGTCGCAGGGCGCGCTCCACAGCATCCGCCGGGCCGCGTCGTACCGCTCGACCAGCACCGGGTCCTCCGCGAGGCCGTGCCGGGCCACCTTCGCCTTGTAGGCGTCGAGCCGGCCGCGCAGCTCGGCGCGGACCGCGAGCGGGGCGGTGACGGCGGTCAACTGCTCGCGGGCGCGCAGCAGTTCGTCCTCCGCCCTCTGCTCCAGGGACTCCAGCAGCGGGGACAGCCGGTGCCACTGGCCCTGCCTGCGGTACTCGGCCGCCGTCGCCAGCTGCTCCTGGAGCACGGTCGGCGGCCCGCTGACCACCGGCACCTCGGTCGCCGCGATCTTCGCCAGCACCTCGCCGCGCGCGGCACGGGCCTCGGCGAGGGTGCGGTCGGCGCGCGAGAGCACGTCCCGCAGCCGGATCAGCCGCGCCTCCGCGTCCTGCCGGACCTGCAGCACGGCGTCGATCTCCCGGCGCACGTCCTCCAGGGCGCGCGCCTCACGGTCGTACACCGTGGTGTCCGGACGGCCGCCGCCGGGGGCCGAACTCCCCGCGGCCGGCACCCAGAAGGCCAGCGGGTCGGAGACGACGTCCTCCCTGAGCCTGGTCAGCGTGCGGGTGATCCGCTCCAGGTCGTCACCGGCCGGGTGCTCGCCGGGGCGCACGCCGACGGAGTGCGCGAGCTTGCGGGTGCGCTGCAGCTCCGCGGCGAGTAAATCGATCCGCGCGGGCAGCGCCGACCACACCGCGTCGGCGGCGACGACCAGGTCCAGGCTCGTCGCGTACAGCTCGTTCATCCGGTCGACCAGGCCGGACAGCGTGAACGACTCGCTGAGCGTGCCGTCGCCGGCCACGGTGACGGACTCGCCGCGCAGCAGCCCGGTCAGCTCCGCCAGGTCCTCGCGGCTGGACCAGCGGCGCCGGGCGCGGATCTCGCGGGCGGTGCGCAGCGCGGCGGCGTAGGCGTCGAAGTACCCCCACAGCCGGGTGATCCGGGTCTCCGTGGCCTGCCAGCGTTCCCTGGTGACCCCGGTCAGTTCGGCGCCCTCGAGGAGTCTGCGGCCCGCGTGGTCCTGCAGCGCCAGCAGCGAGGTCTCGATCGCCTCGTGCTCCTGGCCGAGCCGCGCCAGCGCACGGTCCACCTCGTCCCGGTCCATCACCGGCCCGGCGGGGTCCGTGACGCCCATCGATCACCTCTCGCTGCTGTGGGGGTTTCCGGTCGGATGTCGTTCAACTCGTGCGCAGATACTGCGGGGCGGGCGGCTTGGACGCCGAGGAGTCCTTACCCAGTGTCGCCGACAGCCACTTGTCGTACGACGCCTGCCAGCCGCCGGAACGGTAGCCCACCAGAATGCGATTGACCCGGCGTACCAGATCGGAGGCGTCCTTCTTCATCGCCACGCCGTAGTACTCGGTGGTGAACGCCCCGCCCTTCAGTTCGACCGTCGGGTCCTGCGCGGCCTGGCTGGCGGCGAGCGCGCCGTCGGTCACCACCGCGTCCACCTCGCCGAGTTGCAGCCTCACCAGGCAGTCCAGCTGGTTCGGGACGGTGGTGGAGATGTCGGCGGAGGCGGGCAGGGCGCCGCTCTTGCGGTCGGCGTCCAGCTTGGCGTACGCCGTCGAACCGGCCGCCGTGCAGATCCTCTTGTGCGCCAGGGTGCCGTTGTAGCCGGTGACGGCCGACGACTTGGGCGCGAGGACCTGCTGACCGGTCTTGAAGTAGGGCGCGGAGAACGCCACCTGGGACAGCCGGTCACAGGTGATCGTCATGGTCCGCACCACCATGTCCACCCGCCCGTCCTGGATCGCGGAGATCCGCTGGCTGGTCGGGATCGCCTTGAACTGCACCGCGTCCGGGTCGCCGAGGATGTCCTGGGCTATCCGGTGCACCAGGTCGATGTCGAAGCCCTCCAGCTCCGCGCCCGGGGTGTTGGGGTTGCGGTAGCCCCAGTGGTAGCTGTTCTGGTCGACGCCGACGATCAGCTTGCGCCTGGCGCCCGTACGGGACTTGATCGCGTCGATCGTCGGCCCGTCGGCGCCGGACGGCGCCAGGGTCTGCTTCTGCGCCTCGGAGTCCTTGCAGTCGCTCGCCCGGGCCTGCACCCCCTCGGCGACGGCCTGCCCGGACCGCTGCGGCCGGGGCGGGGCCTGCTGGGTGCACGGCAGCAGCAGCACCAGGCCCAGCGCCAGCGCGCACAGCACCGCCATCGCGCCGACCCCGCCCCAGCCCCGCAGGGAGGCTCGCAGACGCGTCGCGTACATCGTCACGCCCCCTGTCACCGGTACTCCGAAAGTCTGCGGCCGACCCCGGCCAGCGCGCCGGCCGCGGCGAGCACCGCGAGCACGGCCGCGCCGACCGGCAGCCCGGTCATGGCGTCCCGCCCGTCGCCGGCGGCCCGCGCGAACTCGTCCTGCTCGTGCCCGATCGCCTGGGCCAGGTTGCGGTCGACGCTGTCGAAGCACTCGCCGGTGGCGCCCTGGGCGCCGATGACCTTGTCCAGCGCCTGCTGGTAGTTGCCGTTCTCGTCCTCGGTGCGGGCGGCGGCGTGGCGCTGCTTCCACACCGCCATGTTGCCCTCGGCGGCCTTCACCGGCGTGGTGCCGCCCTTGTCGTCGGCGAGCTTCTCCGCGCGGCTCAGACCGCTGCCGAGCACGGTCATGTCCTTGTCGAAGTCGTAGTAGTACGCGTCGTACGTCCGCCCGCCGACGGCGACCGTCTCGGCGCCGCGCGCCACCAGGCTCAGGTTCTCGTTGCCGCGCGCCTTCAGGGAGGCGATCCGGGCGTCGTGCAGCACGCTCAGGGAGCGGACGCCGTGGTCGTAGGAGCCGTTCAGGTCCGAGCGGGCCACCGTGTGCCCGACGACGAGCCACAGCAGGGCGATCGTGGTGGCGGCGGAGGCGGCGACCAGGCCGTGGTTGAGGACGCGGTTGGTGCGCCGGTACGTGCGGTGCTGGGCCCAGCCGAGCGCGGCGAGCGCGAGCACGCCGAGCGCGATGGCGAGCCACGGGTACGGCGTGGCGTCGCCGTAGTCGGCGTCCAGCCGCCGGTTCTCGGTGGTGTAGAGATCCTCCGCGGCCGGGAGCATCTCCTTCTGCATCTTCTCGTTGGCGTACCGCAGATAGGCGCCGCCGACCGGATAGCCCTGCCGGTTGTACGTCCGCGCCCGCTCGACGAGCCCCTTGTACTCGGGCAGCAGCCGGTTCAGCTTCGCGATGGTGGCCTCGGACGCCGATCCCGGCTCGGCGTTGGCGGCGGCCGTGACCAGGCCCCCGGCGGCGGTCCGGATGTCCTTCTCGTACCGGTCCCGGGAGGCGGCCGTCTCCTGACCGCCCGCCAGGAACGCGCTGGACGCGGCCGTGTTGGCATCCGCCAGCGACCGGTAGATGTCGGCCGCGCCGGAGCTGAGCGGCTGGCTGCGGTGCAGCACGTCGTCGGCGGCGGCCGCCCGCTCACTGGCCTGCCAGGCGGTGACCGCGCCGAACGCCACGACCAGCAGCGCCAGTACGGCCCCGATGATCCGCAGCCGGCCCGGCTCGGTGGTGGCCGCGCCCCGCAGCCGGTCGACGCCCTCGGCGAACGCGGTCCGCCGGGTGACCGGCGCGGGGGAGCCGGCCGGGCCGGGGCGGCCGGGCTGCGCGGGGATGCCGGGAGCGGCGGGCAGGCCGGGACCCGCCGCCGGTGGTGCCGTACTGCTCTGCGGCGCGTGTGTCACTCGACCTCCCCCAGGGCCATTCCCCGCCGCCCAGTATCGCGGCACGCACCGGCCTCCGCACCGGCCTTCACTGGATCTTGATCGGATCGCAGTGTGCGCTGTCCTTGAAAACGCCCTGCGCACCTGTTCGGTTCCGCCGGGACCGGCTATCCCGCCCAGTACGCCCGCGCCCGCTCCTGCGCCTCCGCGCCCGCGCCCAGCCGGTCCAGGCCCAGCAGGGCCGCGCCGAGCACCGGGCTCGCCGTGACCACGCGGACGTCGGCCTTGAGGGCGCGGGCCGACAGCAGGTCGCGGACGCCGTCGTCCAGCAGGGCGTGACCGGCCGTCAGGACGCTCCCGCCGAGCAGCACCGGCGTCTCCTCGCCGAGCAGGTCCAGCCGGGTCAGCGCCACCGTGGCCAGCACCGCGACCTCCTGTGCGAGCCGGGCCACGATCGAGCGGGCCACCGCGTCGCCCCCGGCGGCCGTCGCGAACAGCACCGGGGTCAGCTCGTGCCGGCGGTCGTGGTCGATGCGCTCCAGGTGCAGCGCCTCGATCAGCGCGTACATGGTCGGCAGCCCGAAGTGCGCGGGCAGGTCGCGGCTGAGCGCGGTCGGCTCGCCCCGGCCGTCCTCCGCGCGGGCCGCGAACCACAGCGCCTCCTCCGCCAGCCCCCAGCCCCCGCCCCAGTCGCCGGAGATCCGCCCGATCGCCGGGAAGCGCGCGGTACGGCCGTCGGGGCGCATGCCGACGCAGTTGATGCCCGCCCCGCACACCACCGCCACCCCGCGCGGCTCGGCGACGCCCGCCCGCAGGATCGCGAAGGTGTCGTTGCGCACCGCCACCGAGCCGCCCCAGCCGCGCGCCCGCAGCGCCGCCGCCAACTGCTCCTCCTCGACCGGCAGATCGGCGTTGGCCAGGCAGGCCGAGACGTGGGAGACCGAGGTGACGCCCGCGTCGGCGAAGGCCCGCGCGACCGGGGCCGCCAGCGCGTCCAGCGCCGCCGCCACCCCCACCGCGGGCGGGCGGAAGCCGCCGCCGCGGGCCGTGGCCAGCACCTCCCCGGCGGCGGTGACCACGGCCACGTCGGTCTTGCTGTTGCCCGCGTCGATCGCGAGCACGGTCGAGGTCAGGCCCACGCGAGGTGCTCCCGGTTGTGTGCGATCAGCTGGTCGGCGAGGGCCTCGGCGTGGGCGTACTGGCCGATCAGCGGGTGGGCGAGCAGGGCGCGGAAGACGCGGTCGCGGCCGCCGCGCAGCGCCGCCTCGAGGGCCAGCTCCTCGTACGAGGTCACGTTCGCGACCAGCCCGGCGAACAGCGGGTCCAGGTCCGGCACCGGCAGCGGGACCGGCCCGCACGGGCCGACCGCGGCCTGCACCTCGATCACCGCGTCGTCCGGGATGAAGGGCAGGGTGCCCTTGTTGACGGTGTTGACCACCTGGTACGGGCTGCCCGCCCCGCCCAGCAGCGCCGCCGCCAGATCCACGGCCGCCTCCGAGTAGTAGGCCCCGCCCCGCTTGGCGAGCAGCGCGGGTTTCTCGTCCAGGGCCGGATCGCCGTACATCGCCAGCAGCTCCCGCTCCATCGCGGCGACTTCGGCGGCCCGGGACGGCTTGGTGCCCAGTTCCCGCACGACTTCGTCGTGGGCGTAGTAGTAGCGCAGGTAGTAGGAGGGGACCACGCCCAGCCGGTCCAGCAGGGGGCGCGGCAGGCGCAGGTCGCCGGCGATCGCGTCGCCGTGTTCGGCGAGCAGTTTCGGCAGGACGTTCTCGCCCTCCGGACCGCCGAGATGCACACCGGTCTCCCACGTCAGGTGGTTGAGGCCCACATGTGCCAGATGCACATCCGCCGGGGCGACACCGAGCAGGCCGGCGAACTTCCGCTGGAAGCCGATCGCCACGTTGCACAGGCCGACCGCCCGGTGCCCGGCCTGGAGCAGGGCGCGGGTGACGATGCCGACCGGGTTGGTGAAGTCGATGATCCAGGCACGCGGGCTGGCCCGGCGGACCCGTTCGGCGATGTCCAGGACGACCGGGACCGTGCGCAGCGCCTTGGCGAGGCCGCCCGCGCCGGTGGTCTCCTGCCCGACGCAGCCGCAGGTGAGCGGCCAGGTCTCGTCCTGCTCGCGGGCCGCCTGCCCGCCGACGCGCAGCTGGAGCAGCACGGCGTCGGCGCCGTCCACGGCCGCGTCCAGGTCGGCGGTGGTGACGATCCGGCCCGGATGCCCCTGCTTGGCGAAGATGCGGCGGGCCAGGCCGCCCACCAGCTCCAGGCGTTCGGCGGCCGGGTCCACGAGGACGAGTTCTGCGACGGGCAGGGTGTCCCTCAGGCGGGCGAAGCCGTCGACGAGTTCGGGGGTGTAGGTCGAGCCTCCGCCGACCACGGTGAGTTTCACAGTCGGATCAACCCTTTACTCCGGTGAGGGTGACGCCCTCGACGAACGCCCGCTGGGCGAAGAAGAACACGAGGATCACGGGGGCCATGACCAGCACGGTCGCGGCCATGGTGAGGTTCCAGTCGGTGTGGTGGGCGCCCTTGAAGGACTCCAGGCCGTAGGACAGGGTCCAGGCGCCGGGGTTCTCGGACGCGTAGATCTGCGGGCCGAAGTAGTCGTTCCAGGCGTAGAAGAACTGGAAGAGGGCGACGGCGGCGATGCCCGGCCGGGCCATCGGCAGGACCACCGTCAGCAGGGTCCTCAGGTCCCCGCAGCCGTCCACCTTCGCCGCGTCCAGGTACTCGTTGGGGATCGTCATCAGGAACTGGCGCAGCAGGAAGACGGAGAACGCGTCCCCGAACGCCATCGGAACGATCAGCGGCCACAGCGTGCCGGACAGGTCCAGCTGCTTCGCCCAGAACAGGTACATCGGGATGATCACCACCTGCGGGGGCAGCATCATCATCGAGATCACCAGCATGAGCGACAGGTTGCGGCCCCGGAAGCGGAACTTGGCGAGCGCGTACGCCACCGGGAGCGACGACACCACGGTGAGCACGGTGCCCAGGCCCGCGTAGATCAGCGTGTTCTTCCACCAGGTCAGGAAGCCCGGCGTGTCGAAGACCTTCCGGTAGTTGCCCCACTCCCAGGTGTGCGGGATCAGATCCCGGCTGAGCGCCTGGCTGTCGCTCATCAGCGAGGTCAGGAAGACGAACACGAAGGGCAGGGTGAAGAACAGCGCGGCGGCGACGCCGAGGGAGTGGACGGCGATCCACTCCAGCAGGGCCCGGCGCCGGGCGGTGCGCTCGGCGGGCGAGACCGGGGCCCGCAGTTCCACCGGTGTGTCCAGTACCTGGGTCATGTCAGTCACCTGCCTGGATGAGACCGCCCCGGCGCCGCATCAGGAAGGCGGTGAACACCATCGACAGGGCGAACAGCACCAGCGCCACCACACAGGCCGAGCCGTAGTCGAAGCGCTGGAAGCCGAGGTTGTAGACGAGCTGGGGGAGGGTGAGCGTGGACTTGTCGGGGTAGCCGGGCTCGAACTGGGTGCCGGCGCCCTGGATCACCCCGGAGGCGACCTTCCCGGCGATCAGCGGCTGCGTGTAGTACTGCATGGTCTGGATCACGCCGGTGACGACGGCGAACATCACGATCGGGGAGATGTTGGGCAGCGTGACGTACCGGAACCGCTGCCAGGCCGAGGCGCCGTCCAGCTCGGCCGCCTCGTACTGCTCGGCCGGCACGTCCAGCAGCGCGGCCATGAAGATCACCATGAGGTCGCCGATGCCCCACAGCGCCAGCAGGGTGAGGGCCGGCTTGGACCAGGCGGGGTCGTTGAACCAGCCCGGCGCCGGGATGCCGGCCTTGTCCAGGATCGAGTTCACCGGGCCGGTGCCGGGGTTGAGCAGGAAGGCGAAGGCCATGGTGGCCGCCACCGGCGGGGCGAGGTAGGGCAGGTAGAACAGGGTGCGGAAGACGCCCGTCGCCGTCTTGATCCTGGTGATGAGCAGGCCGACGCCGAGCCCGAAGACGACCCGGAGGGTCACCATCACCAGCACCAGCCACAGGGTGTTGCGCAGGGCCGGCCAGAACAGCGGGTAGTGCTCGAAGACATAGGCCCAGTTCTTGCCCCCGCTCCACGTCGGCGGCTTGAAGCCGTCGTAGTGCATGAAGGAGAAATAGACCGTCGAGACCAGCGGGTAGGCGAAGAACACCGCGAACCCGATCAGCCAGGGCGACATGAAGGCGAGGGTCCGCAGCGCCGACCGGCGGCGCTTGGACGCCAGGGTGACCGTGCTCATCGGCTACTTCGCCTGCGCGATGTCGGTGTCGATCTGTGCCGCCGTCTTCCTCAGGCCGGCCTTCAGGTCGGTGACCTTGCCGCTTTCGTAGTCGTAGCCGAACTGCTGGATCGTCACGAGGTACTGGCCGCCGTTGACGGAGGCGGGAGTGGTGGCGGAGTAGGGGTTGGCGGCGATGTCCAGGAACGTCTTGAACCGCGGGTCGTACTTCAGCTTCGGGGATTTCAGCGCGGCCAGCGTGGAGGGGACGTTGTGGATGTCGTTGGCGAATCCGACCACCGCGTCCGTGTTCGTGCTGACGTACTTGACGAACTCCCAGGCCGCGTTCTGCTTGTGGCTGGTGGCGGCGATGCCCGCGATGGTGCCAGTGATGTAGCCCTTGCCGTACTGGTTCACCTGGTCGTCGGGCACGGGCAGGGGGGCGACCCCGATGCCGAACTTCGGCTTTGCCTGCTCGGCCATGCCGAGCCGCCACTCGCCGTCGAGCTGCATGGCGACCTGGCCGGTGTGGAAGGGGTGCCTGGGGCCCCATTCGTCGCCGAGGGTGGCCCGGAACTTCTCCAGCTTCTGGAATCCGCCGAGTTCGTCCACCAGCCGCTTCTGGAGTGCGAAGCCCTGCTGGAACGCCGGGTCCCTGGCGAGGTCGGACTTGCCGTCCTTGTCGAAGTACGTCGGCGAGAACTGCGCGAAGTAGTGCTCGGTGGTGGATTCCCAGCCGTGGTAGTCCGGCATGAATCCCAGCTGCTTGTAGCCGTCGCCCTGCGGAATGGTCAGCTTCTTGGCGTCGGCCTCGAACTCGGACCAGGTCTTCGGCGGACCGGCGATACCGGCCTTCGCGAACGCCGTCTTGTTGTAGTAGAGCCCGTACGCGTCACCGAGCAGCGGCACCGTGCAGCGGTTGCCGTCGAACTGGGTGTACTCGTTCATCGGCTTCGGGAACGTCTTCTCCGGGTCGATGCCGGCCTTCTTGAAGAAGGGGTTGAGGTCGACCAGCGCGCCCGAGGAACAGAACTTGCCGACATTGTTGGTGGTGAACGAGGAGATCACGTCCGGCGCCTTGTCCCCGCCGGACCGCAGCGCCTGGTTGATCTTGTCGTCGGTCATGTTGCCGACGACGTTCACATGGATGTTGGGGTGTGCCTTCTCGAACCCGGCGACCAGGGACTTGACGGCCTTCACCTCGTTCGGCGCGCTCCAGGCGTGCCAGAAGTTGATCGTCGTGTCCTTCGACGCGTCGTCCGTGGCGCCGGAGCCGGACTGCCCCGTACAGGCGGAGGCGGCGAGCAGGACGGCACAGGTGGTCAGGGCGAAAGCCGCTTTTCGGGCAGCTGAGGGTACGACTTCGGGCATGGCGCGGTCTCCCAGCGGGACGGGGTGGGTGAGAGGGGGGCCTAGCGCGAGGTGTCGAAGACCTCGTCGCGGGTGGTGCCGAGCGCGGACTCCAACGCGCCGCGCAGTACCGGGTGTTCGTGGACGTCGCCGACGACCAGCCGGGGGCGGGCCGCGGCCAGTTCCGCCAGCTCGGCCTGGACGAGGGCGCGCAGCACCTCGCCGCCGGCCGTCAGCGCGGTGCCGGACAGGACGACGAGTTCGGGGTCGAGGACGGAGACGAGCGAGGCGAGACCGGTGGCGAGCCGGGTCGCGTAGGTGCGCAGCAGCTCCCGGTAGGGGCCGGTGGCGTGGTCGGCGGCGCGGGCGACGAGGGCGGCGGCCACGTCCGGGTACGGCCCCGGCGGCACGTCCTCGATGCCGAGTTCCCGGGCCAGCTTCGGTACGGCCTGGGAGCCGGCCAGCTCCTGGTAGCCGCCGCTGTTGGCCTTGGTCACCTGCCGCACCAGGGGCGTGCCCGGCACCGGCAGGAAGCCGACCTCGCCGGCGCCGCCGGTCCAGCCCCGGTGCAGCCGGCCGCCGAGGACCAGGGCGGCGCCGAGGCCCTCCTGGTTCCACAGCAGCACGAAGTCGCCGTGGCCCCGGGCCGCGCCGAGCCGCTGTTCGGCGAGGGCGACGAGGTTGACGTCGTTCTCGTACTCGACCGGCATCGGCAGGGCGGCGGCGAGTTCGTCGAGCAGGGCGGGGGAGTGCCAGCCGGGCAGATGGGAGGCGTAGCGCAGCCGGCCGGTGTTGGGGTCGAAGGCGCCCGGGGTGCCGATGACCAGCCGGTGCACGTCGCCGCGCGCGAGACCGGCGGCCTTGACGGCGCCGTCGAGGGCGTCGGTGACCTGCTGGACGACGGGCTGCGCGGGCCGCCGTCCCGGTGTGGGCAGTTCGAACTCGCCCACCGTGCGGCCGGTGATGTCGGCGACCGCGGCGCGGATGCGGGTGGGGGTGACGTCGAGCCCCGCGGCGTACGCGGCGCGGGGGTTGACCGCGTACAGCTGGGCGTTGGGTCCTGGCCGTCCCTCGCTGGTGCCGGTCACCCGGACCAGCCCGGCCGCCTCCAGGCGGGCCAGCAGCTGGGAGGCGGTGGGCTTGGACAGGCCGGTGAGCTTGCCGATCCGGGTGCGCGACAGCGGCCCGTGCTCCAGCAGCAGGTCCAGGGCGGCACGGTCGTTCATGGCGCGCAGCACGCGCGGGGTGCCCGGCGTACCGGCGGTTCCTGCCATGGAGTCGACACCTGCCTTTCCAGCCACCCAGCTTTTCAGTGACCCGGCGGAACCGTCCAGTCTTGGATCACTGGCCGACCGGAGATCACTGTTAGGAAACTTTCCTATTGGCGTGGGAGGAACGTAAGCCCAGGACGAAGGGGGCGTCAAGAGACGGCGGCGCCGAGGAGACGGAGTCGTTATCTCGGGGGAATGTCCGGCGCTCGGTCAGTCCCGGAGGAAGGGTGTGGTGTCGAGGGCGGGGTACGGAGCGGGGAGGTGCAGGGGTTCGCCGAGGTCGACCTTGTCGTCGGTGTCGTAGTACGCCTCGGTGGGGTCGTCGCCGGGAAGGACCGGGTCCGTGTAGCAGTGGGCCGTCCTGGAGTGGCGGTCGATGAGGACGTGGACGGGGATGCCGGCGGCGGCGTAGGTGGCGAGCTTGGCGCCTGTGTCCACCGCGTGGTTGGACGAGGTGACCTCGCCGACCAGAGCGATCATGTCGATCGGGTACCGATAGGAGTTGTCCGGTTCGGTCGGCTCCCGGTGGAGGATGGAGAAGTCGGGAATCACCAGCGCCATCGTGCTGCCGTCCTGGTGGGCGGCCCTAAAGCCCATGCCCATCCCCGCCAGGTCGGGTCCGGCCGTGTGAGCTGGACCGTGAGATTGACGGCGCCATTGCTGTGGTTGTAGTCCGGTTGCGGCGGCACGATGACCGTCCCCTCGACGTACTCGGGCCGAATCGGCGCCACCGACGCCTCCTCGAACGCGATCAGCAGATCGATGGGGTCCTGCGTCATCACCGGCTCCATGAGAGGTTCGGCGCTCATCGCTCGTCTCCTCGTCGCACTGATGCCAGGCTAAGCCCACGCCGGGCGCCCCGGCGGAACGATGGGGCACCCCGTGCGCACCACGCGCCGGGATGCCCCACCTGTTCACTCGAACGAGTGTGCTGAACCGTTCCGCTCGCTACTTGCCCGGAGTCGCCGGCCGTCGCGGGGCGAGCGGGGCCGTCGCCGCCACCTGCGGCGAGTCGGCGTTGGCGTACACCGAGGGGGCCGCCACCGCGGCCGTCGGGTCCGGGGCGTCCTCCGCGTCCTCCACGGAGGTCGCGCCGCCCACGATCCGGATGCTGGCCCGGTCGAACGCCCGCTTGATCCGCCAGCGCAGCTCCCGCTCGACCGTCAGGGACTTGCCCGGCATGGTCCTGGCGGAGACCCGGACGACCATGGAGTCGATCAGGACCGAGTCCAGCCCGAGGACCTCGACGGGGCCCCACAGCAGCTCGTTCCAGGGCTCTTCCTTGCTCAGGTGCTCGGCGACGTCGTCCAGCGTGGCCTTGACGTGGTCCAGGTCCTCGCTCGCCCGCACCGTCACGTCGACGCCGGCCGTGGCCCAGCCCTGGGAGAGGTTGCCGATCCGCTTGACCTCGCCGTTGCGGACGTACCAGATCTCGCCGTCCGCGCCGCGCAGCTTGGTCACGCGCAGCCCCACCTCGATCACCTCGCCGGTGGCCACGCCCGCGTCGATCACGTCGCCGACGCCGTACTGGTCCTCGAGGATCATGAACACGCCGGAGAGGAAGTCGGTGACCAGGTTCCGCGCGCCGAAACCGATCGCCACGCCGGCCACGCCGGCCGACGCCAGCAGCGGCGCCAGGTTGATCTTGAAGGTGCCCAGCACCATCAGCGCGGCCGTGCCGAGGATCAGGAAGCTCGCCACCGACCGCAGCACCGACCCGATCGCCGCCGCCCGCTGCCGCCGCCGCTCGGCGTTGACCAGCAGCCCGCCGAGCGCCGTGCCCTCCGCGGACTGCGCGGCGCGGCCCATCCGGTCGATCAGCTTGGTGATCGCCCGCCGCACCACCGCGCGCAGCGCCACCGCCACGACCACGATCAGCAGGATCTGCAGCCCCATCGCGAGCCACGTCGACCAGTTCTGCTCGACCCAGCTCGCCGCGTTCGTCGCGCTCTCCTGGGCGTCCTGGAGCGAGGGGACGGCCGGTTCCGTCGAGCCGGAGGGTGAGGGGGTCGGCGACGCTCCGGCGGCCAGCAGGACGGCGGGCAAGGACGACACGGCAGGTACCTCCAGGTGCTGCGCGGTCCGGCCGGCGGGCGGTCAAGGTCTTCAAGGTCACGGAAAGGTCACCGGACGGACAGGGCCACCACACTAACGGGGCATTGTGTGTGCCCCGTGCGAATCCGCCAAGGAGGCGTACGGGAGAGACGGGGCTCACCCCGGCGTGAACAGGCAGGGACCCCGCCGGCTTGAACCGGGCGTGATCCGGGGGATGAATGAGGTGTGGTCGAAAACACTCCCAGCCCGTTACCGGGACATGGTGGCGCCGCCACCAGGCATGAGGGGAGACTGACTGCAGATCGTCCCGGCGCGAGCCACGCGCCGCCGACGCCCAAGGAGGCACCCGTGCCGCATGTCCTGGTCCTCAACGCGTCGTACGAGCCGCTCGGCGTCGTACCGCTCCGCCGCGCGCTCGTCCTCGTCCTGGAGAACAAGGCCGTCTCCCTCGAGGAATCCGGCGCCTATATGCACAGCGCATCCGTCACCGTTCCCGCACCCAGCGTGGTCCGGCTCAAGCGATTCGTCCGGGTTCCCTATCGGGGGCCCGTTCCGCTCACCCGCCGAGCGCTCTTCGCGCGCGACGGAGGCCGGTGCATGTACTGCGGTGGCGTCGCAACCAGCGTCGACCACGTCATCCCGCGCAGCCGCGGGGGCAAGCACGTCTGGGACAACGTGGTGGCGTCCTGCCGCCGCTGCAACCACGTGAAGGCCGACCGCCACCTCGTCGAACTCGGCTGGCGGCTGCGGCACAAGCCGGCTCCGCCGACCGGCCTGGCCTGGCGCATCATCGGCACCGGCCACCGGGACCCGCGCTGGCTGCCGTACTTGCAGCCGTACGGCGCGGACGATGCCCTGGCCCGGATCGACGGCATATCCGCCTGACGAGATCCGGGCCTTCCCGTACCCGCCGGCTCCGGGAGCCCCCTGAGCGTCCCCGGAGCCGGGCGGCTCACGCGTAGCGCAGCCGGGCCGGGTCCGCCGAGCGGCGCAGCAGGGGCAGCGAACCGGCCGCCGCCAGCAGGCAGCACACGTACACGGCCGGCGGCACCAGCAGCGCGGTGTACGGCACGGTGGGCAGGCCGCCGTGCACCAGCGAGCCGTACCAGACGCCGACCGCCATGCCGGCCGCGCCCGCCGGCACCAGCGCGGGGGCCAGCGGCAGGGCCGTCTCCAGCAGCAGCGCCCGGCCGAGCACCGCCCGCGGCACCCCGGAGGCGACCTGTGCGCTCAGCCCGCCGCGGCGGTTCGCCACCGACTCGGCGGTGCCGACGGCGAGCCCCGAGAGGGTGATCAGAAGGGCGACGAGGAGCGCGGCTCCCGTCAGGTCGATGCCCGTGGTGTAGAAGGCCGTGCCCATGGCGAGCGAGTGCTCCCGGCTCGCCTCGCGCAGATCGGCCAGAAGTGCCTGCCGGACCCCGGCGAAGGCCGTGCCGGCGAGCGTGACCAGCAGCACCGCCGCATGGGTGCGGGCCGCCGCCCAGGGGTCGTCGCGCAGCCGTTCCGCGGCGATCAGCACCGCCGCGCCACGGGCCCGGCCCGCCAGCAGCCGCCCGGCCGCCCCGGCCGCGCCCCCGGCCAGCCACACCGCCCCCGCCCCGCCCGCCAGAACCAGACCGGACACCGCCAAGGGCGCCCACCCGCGGTCGGCTCCGGAGGCGTTCGCCACGGACCACAGCGCGAGCAGCAGCACCAGCAGTACACCGGCCGCGAACAGCAGCCCCGGCCCGCGTCCGCCGGCCGGCCGCACCCGGCGCACCCGGCCGAGCGGCGAGGCCACCACCCGGCGCAGGGCCAGCGCGCCCGCCGCCGCCCCGAGCAGGGGCACTCCCAGTACGACCAGTGCGAAGCCGGCCCACATCCACCCGGTGGGCCCGCTCCACACGCCCAGCACCACGGGTACCGCGACCGCGCCGGCGAGGACCGAGCCCAGCAGACAGGCTGGCCCGGTCTCCAGCGCGGCGATCCGGCGCACCTGCGCCGGGGTGGCCCCGGCCAGCCGCAGCCCGGCCAGCCGGCGGTCACGGCGCACGGCGCCGATCCGCGCGCACTGGCCGAGGAACCCGAGCACCGGCAGCAGGAGGAGCAGGAGGCCGGCGATCACTCCGGAGCGCTCGCCGGGGTCGTCCAGCAGGCCGTGGCCGAAGGACACTTGGTAGTGCCCGTGCAGCGAGGCCAGGGCGACGGCGGCCAGCGCGAACCCGGCGGCCAGGGCGGCCCCGGCCGCGGTCAGTCCGAGCCGCCACCACTCCGGCCGCCCGGTTCCCCGCAGCAACCGCCAGGCCAGCCGCGCGTCGCCGGCCAGACCGGCCCGCGGCCGCCCAGCCGCCCCGGCGCCTGCCCCGTTACCTTCTTCATGGCCTCGCAAGGAGGCTCCCGGCCTTCGGCCCCGGTATGACTTGAGCCCCCAGTCGAGATGATCGAAAAGGTGGTGT
>NZ_JBIDAL010000011.1:0-297234 GCF_043202415.1 Streptomyces sp. NPDC048192 | reverse complement strand
CGGTCTGATCCTGAACGGCGAGTTCACCCAGATCCTCCAACGCCTCGACGGCTGACAGCTGACCGGCCTGCACGTCTCATTCTGAAACGATCAGTAAGTGCCGCGTCCGACCTCCTCTACGGCCCTGTCGCGAACACGATCGACCTGGAGGACGACACCGAGGTGCTGGTCACCAACGCCCGCAACTACGCACCCGGCCCCTGCCTGCTCACCCTGGAGATCGTGAGCGGCGCCATCGAAGTGACCGTCTGGGACAGCAACCCCACCCCACCGCAGATCCTCTCGCCCGGCCCCGACCCGCATCGGCCAGCATGGGCTCGAGATCGTCATGGCCCCGCGAGGGGCGGCGAGCCCTTCCTCCCACGCGACGCCGTTGTGCGACCAGACCATGCCGAGCGTCTCCAGCTGCGTGATGCGGTCGGTGTCCAGGCGGCCGCGGGTGTAGAAGCGGCGGCGTCGGCGATCCACTGTCCCAGGGGAACCCGGCGAGCTGAGCCGGCCGCGCATCGGCTTCCGCGTCCTGGTCGATCCCCGGCCGGTGCACCGAAACCGTCCCACTGCGTGCCTGGTCGAAGCTGCGCGGGGATGTGTTGCAGGCACGTAGCGACGTCGGCTGTGTCGTTCCGGTGGGAGACCGAGCGGATCGTCAATCAGGTCGTCCAGGGTTCCAGTGCGTTGCTCGCTGGTGTGAGCTGACTTTCCGGCCTTACTCCGGCATGTCGGCAGGAGTTGCCTGGTCCGCTGTCGCCCTGATGTGTTCTTCGAACCGTTTGGTTGTCTCGTCCTTTGCGAAGAAGCGTGCGGTTTCCAGGGCTGATGGCGAACCGGCGCGCGGGTCAGCTCCGTGGTGCAGAAGCAAGTCGATGATGTCGAGTTCGTTTTTGAAAACGGCGCCGGACAGGGGTGTCTGGCCGCGGTCGTTAGGACGGTCAGGATCTGCGCCGCGCATGAGGAGCTCCGCCACCGCTTGTAGATGGCCGTTGTACGCGGCGAGCATCACCAGAGTGTTGCCCTTGTCGTTGGTCAGATTGACCGGAGCGCCAGCATCCAGGTATCGGGCGAGGGTTTCGGCTTCGCCGTGACGCGCCAGATCGAAGAGGCGCGAGGTCAGCTCAAGGACTCCAGGTTCGAATTGTGCATGCTGCGGAATTGTATTGGACATGCGAAGACCCCTGTCTGTGGTGTTGTTCCGAGTGAGCGCGGCGTGGAACCGGCGAGTGGGGCGTGTCAGCTGCTTGTTCACTGCCACGCCCCGTTGATGGTGGTTCACCGTCGTTGCAGGTGATCGGCAGGGAGGCCGCGATTGCTCACCCGTGTGTCGGGTACGGCCTGCCGGAACTGAGCCGGTCAGGCGGTACCGGTTAAAAGGTGCCTCACATGGCGACGATCTGGTTGTCGTTGGGCACGCAGTGCGTCATGATCAGGCCCTTGGTGTCACGGGTTCCGTTGTTGCCGAGGTTCGCAGCCCGCTTGAGTTCTTCCTCCGTGAGGGTCTGGCTAGGGAGCGGTGCGAGGTGGCGCACGTCGTCGGCAGTGATGTTCAGTCCCTCGCCGACGCGGCGGCCGTAGGTGTCTTCGGCCATGAACAGGTGCCACACCATGCGTTCCTGCACGACGCGGTCGCACTGGCTCAGGGCGTCGACCAGGTTGGTGACGAGGTCGTCCTGCTCCCACGGCTCGGACAGGAGGAAGCGCTCGCCGGCCTGCTGGTAATCGTTGGTGCGTTCGATCCTTGCGCGAGTGAGGCGGCCGGTGATCTCGGGGCCCTGCCTGTCCGGGTGGGGGTAGTCGGCCTCCCGCAGGCCGCCGCGCACGGAGGGCTCGTAGTTGATGGACGGCTCCGCGCCGCCGGAGTCGACCAGGTAGGTCATGGCACCGTCGCGCTGGTTTGTGTTGACGGTGGCGTTCTTGGGCTGGTTGACCGGGAGCTGGAGGTAGTTCGGGCCGACGCGGTAGCGCTGGGTGTCGCTGTAGGCGAAGGTCCGTCCTACCAGCATCTTGTCGTCGGAGAAGTCCAGGCCGTCAACGAGGACGCCGGTGCCGAATGCGATTTGCTCGCTTTCGGCGAAGAAGTTCTCCGGTGCCCGGTTCAGCACGAGGCGGCCGACGGGCAGGAGCGGGAAGTCGTTCTCCGGCCACACCTTGGTGTCGTCCAGTGGGTCCCAGTCCAGCTCGGGATGGTCGTGGTCATCCATGATCTGAACTCGCAGCTCCCACTCGGGGTAGTCACCACGAGCGATGGCGTCGTACAGATCCTTGGTGTGGCTGCCCAACTCGTGGGCCTGGATCTGAGCGGCCTGCGCCGCGGTCAGAGACTTCACTCCCAGCTTGGGTGACCAGTGGTACTTCACCAGCTTCGTGTCCCCGTTGGCGTTCACCCACTTGTAGGTGTTGACGCCGAAGCCCTGCATGTGGCGATAGCTGGAGGGGATCCCGCGGGGACTGAAGATGAGTGTGTACATCAGCAGTGACTCGGGGGAGGCTGCTGCGAAGTCGAAGACCCGGTTGGGGTCCTGCCGGTAGAACGTCACAGGGTCGGGCTTCTGAGAGTGGATCACGTCGGGGAACTTGATCGCGTCGCGGATGAAGAACACCCCGATGTTGTTGCCCACCAGGTCCCAGTTGCCGTCCTCGGTGTAGAACTTGACGGCGAACCCGCGCGGGTCGCGCGCGACCTCGGAGGAGTCCCGGCCGCCGGCCACCGTCGAAAACCGCACCGCCACATCCGTCCGCTTGCCGGCCTCCTGGAAGAGCTTGGCCCGCGTGTAGCGCGAGATCGGCTCGTCGCCGACCTTCCCGTATGCCTCGAAGTAGCCGAAGGCCGTCGCGCCCCGGGCATGCACGACTCGCTCCGGTACGCGCTCCCGGTCGAAGTGGGAGATCTTCTCCAGGTACTGGTAGTTCTCCAGCGTCGCAGGTCCACGAGAACCGATCGTCCGCTGGTTCTGGTTGTCGTGCACCGGATGACCTTGACGATTCGTGAGGACAGGTCGCTCGTCGGGCCGTGGGCTGTTCGCCGTGTTGTCTGCCATGGAGTGCTCCTTACGTGATGCGCTCGGACGAGCCGCTGGTTCCTCGGTGGTCTTACTGGGGCTGAGCCTGTGCGTTCTGTTGAACGCAGCGTTCGCACAGCCCCCACCAGATGACGTCCGTCTCGAAGACGGCGCTGAAGCCGGTGCCGTGCAGGTCGGGAAGGTGCGCGTGGACCGTGTCCATGCTTGCCTGGACCCTTGTGCCGCATCGCCTGCACACGAGCCGCGCTTGGCCTGAGGCGGGCATCAAGTGGTAGTGGGTGTCGCCATCGCCCTCAGCGCTTACGCGACCGACGACACCAGCTGCGCTCAGTTCTGCGAGCACACGCTGCAACTCGCCGGTGCTGGGGCTGCCTGTTGCGTCGGCTCTATCGGAGGCGAGGGTGACGAGGATATCTGCGCCCGATATTGCGGGTGTCTTCTGCAAAATGCTGACTACCGCACGGTGTGCAGCAGTGTTCTGAATCCCTGCCCGGCTGAGCAGGTCGGCCGGCGTGGTCATGGCCTCATCCTGCCCACCAGAATTGACCGTGTCAATTCTGAAGGGGGAGGTGTCCGCGCTGCCCGAATAACGACTTGCAGGCCCTCTGACCAGGGAGAATAGGGGGACCATAGCGATTCCGGGGAGCTGTTGCGTCATCGCTTGAGTAATTTCGTCAATCGTTGTGAGTGCCGTAGTCACCCCTGGTCCGGCCGTTGTGAAACGACGGTGGAAAGCGACTCGCAACGCCGGGTCAGGCGGTTCCACGCCTTGCGTTCAGGGTTGGCGGACGCCTTGCCATGTACTGCCGCTGCCGCTGGTGCTGCCGGAGGGAATGAACGCACAGCATGACCGGTACCTGTGAGGGCGGCTCAGTCCACCCCTGCCGTTGCGGGACGCGGTTCGCGGGTGGCGCAGCAGCCGGCAGGACACACGTGATGGCTTGGGCCGAGGGAGCCGACCGAGCAAACGCGTCCCGGGTCCTCTCCGCGTTCCACCTTCGCGCGCTCCAGCAGCAATTCCCTGACGGCGGCGGCAAAGCGGGGGTCTGCCCCGACCGTCGCGGATCGCACAGCGGCCAGGCCGAGCTCGTTCGCCTTGTCCATCGCTTCGGTGTCGAGGTCAAACTTCACTTCCATGTGGTCGGACAGGAAGCCTATGGGCGCCATGACGACGGCCTCGACGCCGGCGGTGTACAGGTCTGCGAGATGGTCACAGATGTCGGGCTCCAGCCACGGGATGTGCGGTGCCCCGCTGCGCGACTGGTACATCAGCTCCCAGGGCCGATAGGTGCCGGTGCGTTCCTGTACGGCGCGGGCGATCGTCCGCGCGACATCGAGGTGCTGCGCGACATAGGCACCGCCGCTGCCTCGTCGACCCTGGTATTCGGGGGGCCCGGAGGCATCGGCCGCCGCCACAGGCAGAGAGTGCGTGGTGAAGGCGATGTGCGCACTGTGGCGTGTAGCGGCCGGTAGGCGGTCGAGTGCATCCAGAATTCCCTCGACCATGGGCTCGATGAAACCGGGATGGTTGAAGTAGTGACGCAGCTTGTCGATGCGCGGAGCGGACAGTCCCTCGGCTTCGAGAACAGCGAGGGACTCGGCGAGGTCTTCACGGTACTGACGGCAGCCGGAGTAGGAGGCGTACGCGCTCGTGGCGAGGACGGCCACACGCCGGTGTCCCGCCTGCACCATGTCGCGAAGGGTGTCGGTGAGGTAGGGGGCCCAGTTGCGGTTGCCCCAGAAGACCGGCAGGTCGAGACCGTTGTCTGCGAAGTCCTTGCGCAGGGCTCTCAAGAGCTCACGATTCTGGTCGTTGATCGGGCTCACTCCGCCGAACAGGAAGTAGTGCTGGCCTACCTCTGCGAGCCGCTCCTTGGGGATGCCCCGGCCCCGCGTGACGTTCTCGAGGAAGGGCATCACGTCGTCGGGGCCTTCGGGCCCCCCGAAGGAGAGAAGCAGCAAAGCATCGTAGGGGCGACTTTCGTGGGACGCGGTCATCGGCGGTTCCTTGGATGAAGTGGTGTCGGAACATGGACGAATGGGGGATTTTGTCGCGGCTGGCGGTGGCACGCAGCTCAGATGTGTCTGCGCGTCCCACACCGGCGCTGGTCCCTAGACGGTGGATGCCTGGCGCGCACAGGCTGCGACGGCCGCGGTCGACGGGTGGGCGGCGGCCCGGGCCGGCGGACGGTATCGCCGGTCCACGTAAACCCATGCCTGCTCACCGGACCGCAGAAGGAGGGTGACGCGGTGGAACAAGATGTCGCAGCGGGCGTCGATAGCCGACAGGTCAGCGGGCAGGACGCGATAGAGCGTGCCGCAGACGTGCGCCCCTGCTGTGGCACCCAATGTGGCCATCGGATGCCGGGAGGTTCCTGACACGAGCGCTGCCTCTTCGCCGAGTTCGGCGACTGTCAGGATGAAGCCAGGCAACTGGTCTGCCCTGCCCTCCAAGGTCCTGCCCAGGATGAGTTGCTGCACCGGCCTCTCCTGAAGGGCGCCGTAGGAGAACAGCCCCACTTCGCGATGGCTCCTCGAATCGGGAGCCGTGTTGCGGCTGAGTGGTGGGACGTGGCTGGCCTGCCTGCCGGCCTTTCGGGGGGTGAACATAGACGGCTTCCTCGCTTGGTCTGAAGGGCCTGTGCAGCGGCCCGTCCAGGGTCGTAGTGCCACACGGTCAAAGAAGAGGCGGCAAGCGACCCAAACCTGTGCAGTAGCCCGTCCAGGGCCGTAGCTGCCGCGCAGTCGAAAAGGCGGCAAGCGATCCGAACCTCCGGTGCACGCTGCAGAGGAGGGCTGGCCGGACGTCAGGAGGAACCAGGGGTCCGCCTGTGAGCTGCGGTAACCACACTAGAAGCTAAAGTTGACTCAGTCAAATCTTCGGGAGGCAAAAAACGAGGTGCCACAGCCGTCCGATCGGCTGCGGCACCTCGAGTAAGCGTGGCCTGTGGTGCTAGACCTCTGCCTGACACCCTGTGCACAGGCCCCACCAGATGATCTCTGCCTCGTCGATGGCGAAACCCTTGTCCTCCACCGGATCGAGACACGGCGCTGCGCCGATGGCGCAGTCGACGTCCTCGATCCGGCCGCAATTGCGGCAGACCAGGTGGTGATGATTGTCGCCCACGCGCAGTTCGTACCTGGTCGGGGAACCGGCGGGCTCGATACACCGGATCAGGTGCGCCTTGGTCAGATCCTCCAGCACGTTGTACAGGCCCTGCCGGGACAGACCGCCTGCAGTCGCCTTGCCGACGCCGATGCGGGCCTCTAGGTCCGATGCGGTCATGTGCGGGCTGCCATGCAGCGCGCTCAGGACAGCCCGACGCTGCGACGTGCTGCGCAGCCCCTTGCGCTTGAGCAGTTCGCCCGCGTCCTGTTCCATGTCGGTACTACTCCTTCAATATTCGGACGCCGCCCGCGGGCCAGCCGGCCGCAATGCAGGTGCGCCAAGCCTCATCGGCACGCCTGTGGCCGAGTGACGCACGCATGTCTACTACGCGAGGGGTACCCACCCCCCGGCGTTCAGGCTGCCGACACTCATCCCCAACATTACGCACGAGTTTGGACAGTGTCAAAACTCGACTCTTGGGTGACGGCTACCTGGGACTTTCTGCATCCGCCAAGGGTGCCCTCGCCCGGAGTCAATGGCCTCCTCGCCGACCGGGTGCGGAAGGCGCAAGACCGGTGACCGCGAGCCCCAGCCGGTCACCGCTTCGGCCAGCTCGGCACGGCCCCGAACGCAGGCCGCCAAGTCGCTCGTGCCCGTCAGAGGGGAGCGGCCAAGACCCATCGCGCTGTACGGCACTGGGCCTCGATACACACGCGCCAGCGGCTCAAGCGGGGCAAAGGGCGCGTGCGCCCGTCCGGCGTGCCCGAGGGCGGCTCCCGGTTGTGACGGGAACTACGACAGGGAAACCAGGAACGAACCCAGTCGGCAGGACTTCGGCGTAGTTGCGTGACGCCCGGTTCGCGATGATCAGCCAGGGCGGCGGCGCGGCCTGGAACGTGACAGGCGCGGCGACGAGGCTCGTGGAGTTCTTGGCGCCTCGTCTTCCGAGTGGAAGATCCTACCTGCCGACGCACTAGCGCTGATCCCACTCGCCCTTGGCCGGCTGGGCGGCCATCCAGAGGCCCTATCCGAGGATGCCCTGCGCCTGCCGGAGACCTGGCCGAGATGCCGGACCGCGTGACCCGCGCGGCGTGCGCCACCACCTGGCAGTGGTGCTCGCACTGACGGCGTGTGCCCGCTGCCCGGAGCGATCTCGCTGCTCGCTGTCGGCGAGTGGATCGCCGATGCCCCAGCCCGCGTGCCAGAACAGATCGGTGCCCGGCCTGATAACGCTTCAGCCCAAGCGGGCCCTGCCCGCCGCGACGGCAGTCCGCCAGCTGCTGGCCAGCCTCGACGGCGACGCGCTAAACCGGGCGGTCGGGTGCTGCCTCGCGGATCGCCGTCCGAGACCAAAGGGGCCGCCGGGCTGCGCGGTCCTCCGAACCTCTACCGCTGTATTCGTGATGGCGCGTCGTAGGGGTGTCACCGCTGGAGGCGGGGGAAGAGTGCCTCGGCGTTCGCACGGTTGATTGCGTGCATTTGCGCGGGGCTGAGATCCGGATACGCCTCGAGGTACTGGTTGTAGTAGGTGCCGGCTTCCTTGGGGGCGAAGGGCCAGTCGCTTCCGTAGAGGATGTGGCCGGGCTCGGCGAATGCCAGGAGCGCGGGGAGGGCGCTGGGGCTGGCTGAGAGAGCCGTATCGAAGTAGAACCTCTTGAGGTCGCGGATGATGTCGTCCGGGTTCTGCGAGCGGTCGACCACAGTGGCGGTCAGGCCCGAGAACCGGTAGGCGGCATAGGGGAGGAACCCTCCTCCGTGAGAGAGGATCACCTTGACCTTGGTGTAGCGCTTCATGGTTCCGTTCAGAACCAGGTTGAGGGCGGTGCGCGTGGTGTCGAAAACGTAATCGGCCAGGGGGGCCGGTGTGCCCGGCAGCAGGCTCATGGGTGGCTGGGCCGGGTGCACGAAGACGACAGCGCTTCGCCGGTCGAGTTCAGCCCACAGTGGATCGAAGTCGGGGTCGCCGAGGTAGCGCCCCCGTGCGTTGGACATGAGAACCACTCCGTCGGCGCCGAGGACATCCAGCGCGTGTACGGCTTCTTCCGTGGCGGCGTCGGGGTCTGGCAGAGGGACTGAAGCGAAGTGCCCGATGCGTCCGGGGTGCTCCTGCGCCATCTGGGCCCCGTACTCGTTGACGTCGCGCGCCAGGCTCTTGGCCTCGCGGGTTTCCCCGTCGGCGAGGTACACGCCAGGCGAGGTGACGGAGAGTATCCCCGTGCTGATGCCTTGCTGATCCATCATTTCGATGGCGGATTCCGCGCTCCAGGCCGGAATGGCCCAGCCGCCCGAGTCCAGTCCTCGCTGCGCGAGCGCCCTGGCCCAGGCGGGCGGAACGATGTGCTGGTGTACGTCGATTCGGTCCGGCGCACTCACCACTAGCCTCCTAATACTTAGCGTGCTAATGATTTCATTAGTAAGCTAACATGATGACGGGAAGGAGGGCAAGGATGCCTGAGAGGGATCAAGAGACCGGCAACGATCAAGGCCTCGCCGAGCTGGCTGGCGCCGCCGACGCACTGTTCTATGCCATGCGACGAGCACGTGCAGCGGTCGGCGACGGCGTCGATGCGCTCTCCGTCGCGCAAGTGACCCTCATCGAGCCGTTGCTGAGCGAAGAAGCACAGCCTGTCGGCCGGCTGGCGACGGCTGCCTCCGTAAGCATTCCAACGGCAACCAGGATGCTGAAGCAGCTGGAGGCGAGGGGAATCCTCGAACGCCAGCGCTCAACGACGGATGAGCGCCAGGTGCTCATCTCGCTAACGCCGCATGGCACTGAGCGCCTGCGCGAGGTCCGGGCAAGGCTAAGAGCCAGGCAGATCCGGGGGCTGTCCGAGTTCGGTCTCGCTGAGCGGACCGAGTTGGCGGGACAGCTGCGACGGCTAGCTCGGATCATCTCCGACCTTAACGAAGCGGGGCAGTGAACGAGTCAGATGACACAGCCGCTATGACGTTGCAGTTGGGATCGGACGAGAGCATCTCGCGAGCGTGGCCGTACGCCGACCTCGGGTGGGGGCCATCGTCTGTCACGGCCTTCTGGGCGAGCCGGGCGCAGCCCAACGGAGACCTTCTCCGCCGGGTTGCCGCCCATCGCCGAACCGGCTGGACTCGCCCCGGTGGTGGGCCTCCAAGGGGCTCGGTCAGGCCCACCGGTGCCCCTTGCTCAGGTCCAGCCCGGACGGGCCGGACCTGAGCGAAGTGGTCAGCTGGTTCGCCGCCCGCGGGGTGAGCATCGAGCAGGTCCTGACCGACAACGGCGGCCTACCGCTCTCGGCACTGGTCCCGCACCTGCGACGAGCTCGTGATCACGCCGAAGACGCGTCCCTACCGGCCGCAGACGAACGGCAAGGTCGAACGCTTCCACTGCACCCTCGCGGACGGCTGGGCACTGGGACGCTTCAACGCCAGCGAGTCGGCCCGCCGCAAAGCCCTGCAGGCCTGGCTCCATCACTACAATCACCACCGCCCCTACACCGCGACCGGCGGCAAACCACCCATCACCAAGTTGACCAACGTCCCTGGCAGTACAGCTAGAACAGCACCTGTCGGACCAGGGGCACGTCGCCGCGCTCCTTGGACATGAGGGTCAGTACGGCGGTCATGTTGCCGCCCACGCTGTCGCCGGCCACGGCGATGCGGGTGGCGTCCATGCACTTGGTGGCGCCGTCATGGTCGATCCACTGGGCGACGGCGTAGTTCTGCTCGATGGCGATGGGGTAGCGGGCCTCGGGCGACAGGTCGATTCGGGGAAGACCACCGCCGCCCCCGCGCCGGCGACGAGTTCGCGGAGCAGGCGGTCGTGGGTGTGGGCGTTGCCCAAGCCCCGTCCCGCCCCGTGAATGTCGCTGATCACCGCAGGGTGCCGGTGGTGCCGGCGGGCTTGACGATCCGGGCGCGCACCGAGCCGGTCGGGCCGAACAGGTACGGCGGGTCGGCGGGGGCTGCGGCGAACTCCGCTGCGGCCGGCTCCAGCACGGGAGCGGCTGCGGCGTGGTCGGGCATGGCGGGGTTTCCCTTGTGGGTGGTCACAGCCCGAGGTCGGACAGGCCGGGGTGGTCTTCGGGCCGGCGGCCCAGCGGCCAGTGGTACTTGCGGTCCTCTTCGGCGATGGGCAGGTCGTTGATGCTCGCGTGGCGCACGCGCATGAGGCCGTTGTCGTCGAACTCCCAGTTCTCGTTGCCGTAGGCACGGAACCACTGGCCGGAGTCGTCGTGGTACTCGTAGGCGAACCGCACCGCGATGCGGTTCCCACCGAAGGCCCACAGCTCCTTGATGAGGCGGTAGTCCAGTTCGCGGCTCCACTTACGGGTCAGGAACTTCACGATCTCCTCGCGGCCGGTGACGAATTCCGCACGGTTGCGCCAGCGTGAGTCAGGCGTGTAGGCGAGGGCGACCTTCTCCGGGTCGCGGGTGTTCCAGCCGTCTTCGGCCTGGCGGACCTTACTGATCGCTGTTTCCTGGGTGAAGGGCGGGAACGGCGGGCGCTGCTCGGGCATGGCGCACTCCTCCTGAAAGTCCTGCGATAGCGAGAACGATCGTTCTCACGTGTCCTGATAGTATGAGAACGATGGTTCTCACGCAAGGGGGCAGAAACCGTGGACACCGATCCGGTACGCGAGCGCATCCTCGACGCCGCCGAAGACCTCTTCTACGCCCGAGGCATCCAAGCCGTCGGTATGGACGCCGTCCGTGACGCCGCGAGCGTCACGCTGCGGCGCCTGTATCAGCTGTTCCCCTCCAAGGGCGACCTCGTCGAGGCCTATCTGGCCCGCAGGGACGCCCGCTGGCTCCACAGCCTCGTCACCCACGTCGACGCGGCCGCAGGAACCCCGGTCGAGCGGCTGCTCGCCGTCTTCGACTGGCTGGAGGACTGGTTCGCTCAGTCCGACTTCCACGGGTGCGCCTTCATCAACTCCTTCGGAGAACTCGGCGGCACCTCACCCCAGGTCACTGCGGCCGCCCGTCACCACAAGGACGCTTTCCACGCCTACCTGCAACAACTCGCGACCGCTGCGGGAGCGGCAGCAGATACCGGCACCCAGATCGCCCTGCTGGCCGAGGGAGCCATAACCACCGCCGCCATCTCCGCCACATCCACACCGGCCCGCCAGGCCAAGCAGGCGGCGCAGCTACTGCTCACGCTCGACTCCCGCAAGGTCGCCTCCTCCGCCTAGCGGGGAGCCGTCGGCGCCTTCGCTGTGCCGGTGGATGGCGTTGCGGGACAGCCGACGCGGCCAGGCCTGTTCCACCGCGTGCGCCAAACCGAAGACCGCATCCGCCCCGTCCGGACGTGAGCCACGCGCACGACGCCATGATCCTCGATCTGGAACCGGTTGCAGCGTCGCTCCAACGATTGACGAAATTCAGCAATCGGCAGAGAGGTGCCGTGTTGTCCCTGTGACTATTGTATTACCCGACGAAAATGCGATCAGGCCGTGAGGCTTCTCGTCAACCCTCAGTCGCCGGAACTTGCTAGGGAGCAGCACTCGCATGACATCACACGTGGATTCCTCCAACGCCAGGCTGTCCGAGAACGAAGCGGCCGTTGGTTTCACCGCATCAAGGAACATGGCGCAGTCACTGCAAGCGATCCTCGTCGAACTCGTCGAACTTCATCTCCAAGGCAAGCAGGCCCACTGGAACGTGGTCGGCCACAACTTCCGCGACCTGCACAAGCAGCTCGATCAGGTGGTCGATGACGCCCGGGAAGCCGGTGACACGATCGCGGAGCGCATGCGAAGCCTTCACGCAGTCCCGGACGGACGCTCCGACACGGTGGCGGCCACCACGAGCCTGCCTCGGTTCCCCGAAGGCGAACTCAGTGTGGCAGCCGTGGTCGACCTCATGACGACACGGCTATATGCCGCAACGGCGACCATCAGGCGACTGCATGACGGTATCGACGCAGAAGACCCTTCCACGGCTGACATTCTCCATGGGATTATCGATACCCTCGAACAGCACGCATGGATGATCAGTTCCGAAAACCGACAGGTGTAACTGCCGTTTTCACTGAGATGCGGTATTCCGAAGTGCCCTTACAACTAGGGCAGTCAGCTTGTATCGATAGTTTCTAGATTCCGGGAATCGTCATCCCCTGGTCAGTTGCTACCTCTTGTGGGGTCGATGCAACGGTCCGGGCCCGCGCTGAGATCAGTTCGGGTCCGGGCCGTGTGCACTGCCGCGCTGGCTCTCCTTGTCACCACTGTTGGCGAGCCCGACGCCGCACCAGACTATTGGCCATCGCCAGTTGACCGGCTTCGCATCCATCGGACCCGCAAGGCGCCAGAGGGCGGCGCAGCGGCTTTCGGCCAGAGATCTCTGTCACGCCCCACTGGCAGACGGGTATCCGAACTTCGAGGGGCCCCGCCGCGGGCCGCCTCGTTGGTACCCTCGCAGCATCAACCGACGTGACAGGTCTTGCAGATGAGCCGGCGCGCGGAGACCGGCGTCTGCGGAACCAGACCCACGGGCCTTCGAGCCGGCGGGGGAAGCAAGTAGGCGTGCGAGCCGCAGACGAACAATCCGCAGTTGGTGCACGTGCCTATGCCAGGCCTTCTTTCGTCACCCTTGCGGGCACAGTCGAAGCAGTACATCAAAATCTCCTTCAGGGGGCAGGCCCGCGGTGTACAAGGCTTAGCTGCCCCGCACCGGCATACCCTTCGCGCCGTGGGCGACGGGCGTGGGCTTCTGTGGTCAACCCCGCTGTATGAGTAACAAGCTAGTCCCTAGTTTGGACAGAGTCAACTCTTGGCCTTTGTTGTACGGGTTGCATACCTCAACGCCTCTGAGGACTCCTGACAGAATGGATCAAAGATGAGGTGAGCCGGATGGCGGTCACTTCGCGCCGCTGTCGCAGAGCTACCGCCCTCCGATTCGGCCAACGGGAGGACTCGTAGCTCAGGTCGGCCTGACCCCGGGGCCGGTCGTGGCTCGAAGCGCCTAGGCTGTCACCGCTACGGAAGGGCGGTGCCATGGATGCTGACTCCCGGATCCGGGCCGCGGTCGAGGAGCATTGGCGGGCCTCGGAACGCGGGGACATCGAAGCCGAGCACGCCATCTACGCCACGGACGCGATCCTGGACTACCCGCAGTCAGGTGAGCGGTTCCGTGGCCGAGCGGCGATCTCGGCGCAACGCGGCGGGCACCCGGCGGACCGACACTTCACCGTCCAGCGGATCACCGGCCATGCGAATCTATGGGTGAGCGAATGCCTCATCACCTACGACGGTGTGCCGTCGTACTCGGTGAGCATCATGGAATTCGCTGACCAGCACGTGGTGCACGAGACGCAGTACTTCGCCGACCCCTTCGGCGCGCCGACATGGCGGGCCAAACTGGCAGAGCCGATGCCGGGGCGGACCATCACCGGAGCCTGATTCTTGGCCTCGCCCGGGTCAGCCGGGCGACCAAACTGTCACTTTGTTGAATTTCAAAACTCCTCTTGCAGTGCAGGTGGGCGTGTGCGCGCTACGCCCCAGCGCTGGGGGCTGACTGATGGCGTCGGGACATGATCCGGCAGGCCGTTCCCTTCAAGCCGGACTCTGCGGTGGTCACCCTGGAAGGTGACGCCGCGCCGCCGACTCCCGCTGTAGTGGGCGAACACTCCGAGTCCGGGACCATGCTGGGCGCCGGGCCGGGTGAGCGGCGCTTTCACGCCGAGGTCCCAAACCAGCCAGCCGACGGTACTTGTGGTGGTCATGCCCGCGGTCGGCCATGCCCACGGTCACTCGGAGCGGCAGGGTCAACGCAAGACGGCATCCAGCAGATCACTGCTCAGCCGCGCCAGAACCTGCAGGTCCACGTGGTACTGGATGTACTTACCGCGGCGCTGCGTATGGACCACCCCGGCCTCTTTCAGCAAGGCCAGGTGACGGGAAATCTCCGGCGCGGACAAACCGTAGTCGAGCGCCAGCTTGCTCGTCGTGGACGGAGCATGTGCGAGGTTGCGGCAGATCCTCAGGCGGATGGGATGCGCCAGAACCTCGAGGCGCCGCTCAAGCAGTTCCAGCGGATCTGACGACAAGACCGGCGGGGCCATCGGGTAGACAATCACCGGGCGCCAACCGGGCGTATGGAGCACCCACAAATGAGGGGACCCCAGAACCGTTGGAACGAAGGTCACCCCAGGAGCCGCCGTTGAGGCGACGGCGGAGATCTGGCCCGTAGCGAGCTTGTCCACTGTGATTACCCCGCCGTCTGCACTGACGGACACGGCCGGCGACAGATCAGACAGCGCCTGCACGAGTCCCTTCTGTTGCAGCAGGTGAAGCGCCCGACGCGACTCGGCCGACAGTTGCGGCAGCAACTGTTGCCACGCCCTTGAGAAGAACTCCTGCGCACAGGCCTCCAAGAGCTCGCGCAGCCATGCCCGAACAGCCCAAGGGTCATCGAGCAGCCGCCGCGCGAACTGAGCGTACAGCGTGCCGCGTGCTGCCGCCCTGGCCAAGGCTTGGTCCCTGCTGGCAGGTGACGTGAGCGGTGAGGCGGCCGGCCGAGGCGGCAGAACTGCCCACGCCGATTCCAGAGCATGACCAACGAATTGCTCGTCAGACAGCTGATCGAGCAGATCGAGGTCCTCGGCCAGCGTGCTCCCCGGCCGGCCTTGGGCATGTGCCAACGCGGCGAAGGGGAGTGCCACATCCGAAACCGTAGGGCTCCACAAGAGCTCCGCCTCCGTCAGACGGTCGGAGACGTCGGCACTTATCTCGGCCGCAACACTGACGCGCCACCGTTCCTGCTCTGGATGGTGCGACGGCTCGGCAAGCGCGTGGAGGCCGGACATCAACTCCAGCAGAGGAGCGGGAGCAAATACCAGGTGCTCGGCGGTCAGGCCGCCGATGGCGATCTTCAAGCTCACGAGAATCCATTCTAGATGCGCAGGTAAAGATGCCCCGGCCCCACGCACTGAGGGTACGGTACCCGGCGGCAAACCGAGCTATATACATGAGGGCGGCACCGCCCCTACCTGCACTTACGTGCCAAGTCAATCGATTCAGAGAAACCGTCAATCCATTCAGAGGTCGTCCGTCACAGCATCATGCTGGATGAGTCGAGCGAGAAAACGCGTAACTGACATTCACTCCCCCGCCTGCATGAGGTGGAGGAGGCATCGACAGCAAGGGACGAGACTGCACATGAACGCCCACATCGAAGACAGCGCCTACGACCTGGTAGAGCAGGCGCCATCGGTATCCGACTACCGGGCCTTGCGAACAGCGACGGGACTCAGCGCCAAGTCCCACGAGGCCGCGGCCGCGGCCCTGCCCAACACCTGGTACGGAGTCACTCTTCGCTACAACGGCGAATCCGTCGGCATGGGCCGGATCATCGGCGACGGCGGTTGCTTCTTTCAGATCGTGGACATCTGCGTTCTGCCTCCGCACCAGGGGCGCGGCCTTGGAAAGCGGATCATGCAGGCACTTACCACCGAACTCGAGCGACGCGCACCGGCCAGCGCTTACGTGTCACTCATCGCCGACGGCGACGCACGTCACCTCTACGAAAAGTTCGGATTCAAAGCCACTTCCGGCGCATCCGTGGGCATGGAACGACGCTTCTAAAGCTTTCGACAAGCAGGCGCGAGCAGGGCAGCGCCCACAATCACGTCCCCTATCAGGTGCGCGGACACCGCCGACAGGCATCGACGCGGCCTGAATATTCGGGCCCTGGCGTCTCATGGCGCGACCATTACAACCCCCCCACCTGTTCCGTTGTGGAGAACATCAATGCGCTTCAGTCCGCCAATACGCGCCGCGAGGAAAAGCGTCTCAGGCCTTCCTCGCGATTTCTGGTGGCTGTGGACGGGCACACTGATCAACCGACTGGGCACCTTCGTCGCCACCTTCCTCGCCATCTATCTCACCGTGGAGCGAGGCTACTCGGCCTCCTACGCTGGCCTGGTTGCTGCCCTGTACGGTCTGGGCGGTGTCGGCTCGACATTGGCCTCGGGCGTACTCGCGGACAGGCTGGGCCGGCGCCCCACACTGATGCTTGCCCAGTCCACGGCAGCACTGTCTGTCGCTCTTCTCGGATTCATGACCCGCCCTGCTGCCATAGCCGCGGTCGCGTTCCTCGTCGGTGCTGCCACGTATGCCACGCCTCCCGCTCTACAGGCGATGATGGCGGATATAGTGCGCCCCGAGGATCGCATGCGCGCATTCTCTCTCAACTACTGGGCCATCAACCTGGGTGTGGCGATTTCCTCGGTAGCCGCAGGGTTCGTCGCACAGTACAGCTACCTGGCGGGTTTCCTCGGGGAGGCAACGCTGACGCTCGCCTGCGCGGTGCTGGTCTTCTTCAAAGTGCCTGAGTCACGACCGTCCGTCTCGCAGAAGGTCACCCCGGAAGCAGTCGCCGCTGTCAGTCTCGGCACTGTACTTCGCGACCGACGTTTCATGAGTGTCGTCGGGTTGGCACTCGCGATCGCCCTGGTTTTCAAAATGAGCACAGTCGCCTTGCCGATCACCATGGGACATGAAGGATTCAGCAGCTCCGACTACGGAACGGCGATCGCCGCCAATGGTGTTCTGATCGTCTTGCTGCAGATTCCTGTGTCCCATTTCATCCAGCATCGCGGCACTACCAGCCTGTTGGCTGTCTCGTCGCTTCTCGCCGGCTGGGGGTTCGGACTCACTGCCTTCGCAGGCTCCGTTGGCGCATACGCTTTTACCGTAGGTGTCTGGACATTGGGAGAGATAATCAACTCTCCCACCCAAGCCAGTCTCGTGGTGCGACTCTCTCCCCTCCACGGCAGAGGCAGGTACCAGGGAGTGTTCTCACTGTGCTGGACGATATCGGCACTCACGGCACCACTGATCGCTGGTGTCGTCCTCGATCGATGGGGCTCCGACTGGCTGTGGGCCGGTTGTGCCATCTTGGGAACCCTGGTGGCGGTGGGATATGGAATGCTGTCACGCTGGCTGCCTGAGCCCGACACTGAAGTCGGTGGTCGAAAGGCGACGGCGCTGGCGCCGAGCACGCAGGCAACCAAGACGACCTGACTCGAATCGGCGACCTGCCCTGGTATACCAAGGCCCGGGCTGCCACGCCGACTCAAGGAGTCGCACTCACCGACCAGAGGCCGACACCGCCCAGCGGCTTAGCAACCGTCACGCCCTGCTGCAGGCTGACTGGCCGGCGCTGCTGGCCCGGTCACCGAGTCGGGCGATGATGTCGCCAACCGTCAGAGCAAGACCTGTGTCGCGTCATGGCAGCGCCGACCGGGAACCGGCAGTCCGAGCCTGGCACGCCAACACATCCGGGGGCTCGGACGGACAGCGGGCGTCAACCGGTCCGGTGGTAGCCGGCGCTGCCCGTCAATGAGCAGCAGCGCCGGCTACCGCCGTCATGGGCTGCCTCTGCCGTATGCGGTGCCAACTTCGCAGCAGCACGAGTGCCAAGAGGATTTTCCCGACGGCATCCCATGCAAGCGCAGCCGACGAGGCAAGACCTAGAACGACTGGCAGCAAATTAGACATGAAGTGCACGCAAATGGCCGCGGGAAGTCCGCCAAGCTGTTCATAGGCAAACGCCACAGCCACCGTCAACGCCGTCGTGCTGATAAGGAAGGTGAGTCCCCCCGTGCTCAGAACACCGAGCGAGTTCTGATACGTGCCGTCGATGAAAAACAATGGCAGATGCCATAGTGCCCACAAAGGCCCGAAGGCCAGCGACATGCGCAATGGAGACATGTGTTCGCGCAAGTGCGGCTGCAGATAGCCGCGCCAGCCGGGCTCCTCCGAAAGTGGGCCCATCACGAGCGTGGCGACGAAGAACAGCAGCGGACTGCCGAGGTATGCGTAAACGCCGGCGCGCCCCGCATGCAGACTGATGCCGGCGCTGCCCGTTGTCCACGTGGCCAGCGAGGATATGACCGAACCGGCCGCCCCGAGGCACACCGCGAGCACGAGCGGCGAGACGGTGCAACGCAGACTGCCGCGAACTGCAGGCCCCGCCTCTGGCCGGGCGGGCCGCCAGCGCCTCATGACAGCTGCCCCGATCATCGGACCAAAGCTCCCCAGCAAGAAGAACGGCAGACCGGGCAGGTCCAGGTAGCTTCCCGGGCACAGAAGGGCCACTCCCCACATGCCCCAACTGAAGGTGAATGTAACGATCAGAAAATTGCGCACCGGCGGCTTGCTAAATACCAAAATCTCCTCCGTCAGAGGCGGGCAGAACGTGACGTCAGCCCAATAAGGTTCGTATTGATTCACAGTGAAGCGGTCGCGATGAGCACACAGACAGTCTGGGCGACACCCGGCCTGTCCGTCTTTATACTGGACCGGGGACTCGCAATTCAGGAATCGCCCCCAAGAAAGGCGTCAGACCCGACTGAAATCGCTCCCGCGGCTTGAAATTGTCATTGTCGCCGGCTGTCGTTCACCGCGGCGAGTGCGTCGGAGATGTCCTCCACGGCCTGCTCGGCACTGGAAATGCAGGCCGGAATTCCTACTCCATTGAAGGCTGCGCCGCAAATGGACAGAGAATTCAACGCCTTGAGGTGTTGACGGATCCGATTTACCTTGTCCAGGTGGCCCACCGGGTACTGCGGCAGACCCTGGTACCAGCGGGTGACCTCGGTCGCGAACGGCGTGGCCTGGAGCCCCACCGCTTCCTTGAGGTCGGTCAGAGACCGAGCTACAAGTTCGTCGTCCGTCAGATCGAGGACGGCTTCTTCCCCATGGCGACCAACAGAGGTCCGCAGCACGAACTGGTGTGGCGCGGACTCAGCCAGCCAGTTCCATTTATTACTTGAGAACGTGGAGGCCTTGATCGTGCGTCCGTCGACTGAGGGGACCAGGAAGCCGCTCCCCTTGGGCACCTCGGACAGGTCGACGCGTTGGAAGGCCATGCTGACCAACGCCACACTCGCATGGTCCACCGTGCTCAGCTCGGCTGCAGCGGCGGGCGCGATTTTCGCGAGGATGCCTGACGCAGCGGGTGCGGGCACAGCCAGCACCACAGCGTCGAAGGTGAGTTCGTTCGCGCCCTCACCGTCGCCCAGCTCGATGACCCAGCTGTCTGCGGTTCGGCGCAGCGATCTCACCTTAGTGCCGGTACGGATCTGTGCTCCCGCAGCCACAACGGCCTCGGCGACGGCCGTGGGCAGCCGGCCGAGTCCTCCGCGGATGCCTTGAAACACCGGTGCCTGGGTGCCTGTCGCAGCGGCACGGGCACGCTCCTGGAGCTCGCGGACGCCTTCCACCAGCGAGCGCCGGGTGCGGGCCACGGGCAGAAGCTGAGGCACGGCTGCGCCGAGCGAGATCTGGTCGGCCTGGCCTGCGTAGACGCCCCCCAGAAGCGGGTCAACGAGCCGATCCACTACTTCCTGCCCGACCTGGGCCGCGACGAACTCGCCTATGGCGATGTCGGCGCCCACCTCGGTGCGCGGAAGGTCCAGGTCGAGCCGGGCGCGCTCCATGCCGGCTGCGGAGAGGATCCCCGACTCCTCGAGAGCGTCCAGATCACCAGGGACGCCCATGAGCTGGCCCGTAGGTATCGGACGGAGCCTGCCGCATGTCCAGATCGAGGCTCGAGCCGGTCTCGGCGGTTCGAGTTCGTCGGCCAGTCCGACCTGCCGCGCAAGCGTCAAAGCCTCCGGGCGCCTGGTCACCATGGATTCTGCGCCCAGGTCAACACTGATGCCGCCGACCTCGCCTGTGCGCAGCTTGCCACCCACGCGGTCGGACTGCTCCAGCACCATCACTTGGCCCCGCGGCCCACCTCGGCCGGCCGCGCCGCTAAGAAATGCGGCGGCAGCAAGTCCGGTGATGCCCCCTCCCACTACGGCTATCCGGGGGAGTCGGTCGAACGGGATGTCCTCGTTTTCAACGGCGCTGTTGTCGTGACTTGCGTTAGGTCCCATGGCGATGCTTTCCGAGGTTTGAAGAGTGCTTGTGTTCTCACGACCACCCCGGGAAGAGGGAAGTTTGTCCGGCATGGAGGCTCCTGGCAGCCCTGTGCCTGCGTCTATGTCGCTGAGCGGGTGCTGGTCTCGTGTACGTGCGCCACGAGCCGTGTCAGCACATCAGGGTCCACTGTCGGAGGAACGCCGTGGCCGAGATTGAAGATGTGCCCGCGATCACCGGCGGCGTGGGCGGCGTTGAGTACCCCGTCCGCTTCTTGGTGGAGCACGTGGGTGGGAGCGAAGAGCAGAGCTGGATCCAGGTTCCCCTGCAGCGCTGTGTGGGGCGGGACGCGACGGGCTGCTTCATCGAGAGGTACGCGCCAGTCGACTCCTACTACGTCGGCGCCGGCTTCGCCCATGGGCCCCAGGAGCTCTCCACTCCCGACGCCGAAGTGGATGCGGGGCACGTCGTACTGGGCGACGGACCGGAAAATTGTCTGACTGGCCGGCATGACTGATTGGCGATAGTCCCGGGGCGCCAACGTGCCTGCCCAGGAGTCGAAAACCTGGATCGCGGAAGCGCCGGCCTCGATCTGGATCCTGAGGAAGGTTGCAGTAATGTCGGCAAGACGTTCCAGCAAGTGCGACCACAACTCGGGTTCGCCGAACATCATGGCCTTGGTACGTTCGTACGTCCTCGATGGACCTCCCTCGATCAGGTAGCTGGCGACGGTAAAGGGCGCCCCAGCGAAGCCGATCAAGGGAGTGGCGCCGAGTTCCTCGACGAGCATGGTCACGGCCTGGGATATGTACGGAACGTCGTCAGGTTCCAAAGTGCGCAGTTGACGGAGGTCTTCCTTGGTGCGGATCGGATTGGCGATCACGGGGCCGATGCCGGGCTTGATGTCCACATCGAGACCGATGGCCTTGAGGGGGACGACGATGTCGCTGAAGAGGATGGCCGCGTCCACTTTGTGTCGACGGACAGGCTGCAGAGTGATCTCCTTCACCAGCTCGGGCTTCATGCAGGACTCGAGCATGGGGATGCCCTCGCGTACTCTGCGGTACTCGGGAAGAGAGCGGCCGGCCTGCCGCATGAACCACACCGGAGTATGAGGTACGGATTCGTTCCGGCACGCACGCAGGAAAACGGAGTTGCGCACGGGGTGCGGTTGCAACTGCGCAGCAGTGTCGGACACGTCTGTGTGATTCACGGCGCCTGTTTCGGTTGGTCAAGGATCCGGCCCTGGGCGAAAACGACCCTGGCATGCCAGCTCATCCGATGTGCTGAACGAGTCGATGGGGCCCCGGCGTTGACGGACACCACGCCAGGCATGATCTTGGTTCAGAGGTCTCCAAGATTGTAAGCAGTCAAATCAGGCAGCACGGCAAATGCACGATCGATTGCCGATGATCGTCAATCGTTACGGCACCAGATGCCGACTTGCGGGTCGCAGCCTGCACATCCTTCGACAGATCGTGCATCCGTGCTGCACGGGGCTCACCAACCCAGCCCGGCGGACTCCGCAACTGGATACAGAGTCGACTGGAACCGGACTTTTCACGTGTCCGCCAGAGCCTTGGGCGTCACGGTCGGAGCTCCTTGTGAGGGAAGGCGGACCCAATGTGGGGATACCTCTACACCTGCCGGCGCTCGGTCCGGGCCGGGGCTTCTCCTTCTGGCGCCGCACGGCTGCGGACCGAGCCGTCCGGCAGGCGGCCGACGCCGGCCTCGCCACCTGGATACGGGCCGTACACCACGCATCAGACGGCACCTGCGGCGTCCCAGGGATCCCGGCCGAACTCCGCGATAACGGCGAGCGGGTCAACCATGAGCGCATCGACCACGGTGGCGGACCCGGCCGCGACGAGGGGCCCGGACCAGATCGGCCCCGACTGCACAGCAACGAGCCGAACACGAAGTACTCGGATGGGCCGCGCATGGCGCCGCACAAAAGGGCGCAGTTCCTTCCCGTGTGCGCGGGCACGTGGGAACTGCAAGGTGAGCCTAAGGCCTGCTCTTGTACACAGGCTGGTCAGCCGGTCCGTCACCTCAGCAGGAAGTCACGTGACCGCCCCGGCCTGCGGCGGCACCCGCAACTGCCATGGGTACAGCGGCGACGACCAATGCGATGAGGCCCACGGTCCACGCGTGGGTGGTGTCCCTGGCGAACCCGAACAGGACCGGCCCGGCAGCTGCGACCAGATAGCCCACGCACTGGGACATGGCGGAGAGCAGCCCTGCATCGTGGGCCCCTTCGGCGCGCATCGACATGAACGTGATGCCCAGGCTCAGCACCGCACCGAGCCCCAGACCGAGGATGGCCGACCACACCGGTGGCGCTGCCGTCGGAGCCACGATGAGACCGAGAAGGCCGACGACGCACAGCGCGCTGCCGATCCAAGCCAGGTAACTCTGCCGGCCGGAACGCTGAGCCCAGATCGGTACAAGGAGCGAAGTGACGATTGCGCACCCGAAGCAGATAGACAGCAGTGATCCGGCGTATGCCGCAGAAGCTCCGTGAGAGGTGTAGAAGGTGGGGAGCCAGGTGGTGGCGGTGTAGTAGATCAGCGACTGGAAGGCGTAGAAGAGAGCAACGGCCCACGCCAGACGGTCTCGCCAGACGCTGATTCCCTGGCCTTCCCGCGCTGCGGCCAGGTCCGGCGTGACGGTGGCTCGGCGCAGTCGGGGCGCCCAGATCGCGATTGCGAGGAGGGCGAGTACACCCCAGACGGCGAGGCCTCTTGTCCAGTTGCTGGAGAGGGCGTCGCGCAGTGGAATCGTGAGGCCGGCGGCCAGAGCACCCCCACCCACGAGCATGGTCGAGTGCAGTCCGGACATCAGTCCGACGTGCTGGTGGAAGTCCCGCTTGATGATGGCTGTCACGACGACATTGGCGATGGCAACGGCCGTGCCGACGAGGAATGTGCCGAGGAAAAGAGGGGGGAGGCTGGGAACAAGCCTGACCGCCACGCCGCCCAGGAGCACGACCAGGACGACGAACAGGGTGTGCTCCATGCCGAAATGCCGGGCGAGGCGCGGAGCCATCGGGGCGAAGATGCCGAAACACACGAGCGGAAGGGTGGAGAGGATTCCGGCTGCCGCGTTGGAAATGCCTGTTGATGCCCGGATGTCGTCCAGGAGCGGTGAGACGGCGACGATGGCGGGCCGCATGTTGAGTCCGACCAGGAGGACGGCGAAGGCGTGGATCAGGAAGCGGCTACCGGTAGCTCCATGCCTTCGACTCCGCGATGTCCCGGCGAGTGGTTCGTCTGTCCCGGGCCGGGACTCAACTGGAGCGTTCACTTGGGCGGTTCTCCTATCTTGTACCTTGGTCGCCTGGCGCAGCTCCGGCAGGAGCAGGGCGAGTGGCAAGCCAACCCCTTCCAGCAAGCGGACCTGCTGCGAGTGGTCGGTCAGCGAGTGATTTCAGCCGTGTGACAGACGTTGCACACGAAGCGCCGGGCCTTCGCCGGGCCCACCGATCTGCCCATGCCGGACGCGTGGAACACGTCGGAGTGGAAGACGGCCGCGTGGTCCTGGCACGACGCCAGGCCGCAGCGTGCGCAAACGCCGACGACGTTCGTGCCGTCGCGCCTTTCCAGCGCGCAGTCGTAGCAAATCATGGTCATCTCCAATGCTGATATCGGCGCTTCGCCGTGATGCCGTGATGAGGGATGCCGCAGGCCAGTTGAAGGCGGCACGGGAACTCGCAGGAGGCAGCGCCGTACGAACGAACCGACATGCTGAGTTCCGGTAGCAGCAAACTAACCAGCAGATTGGACTGAGTCAAGTTTAGCGGAAGCCTGCACCGTCCCGCCGTGGCGCCGGCGTCCGTCGAGCTCTATGGATTCGACCAAGTCCAAACTGCCGTAAGAGGGAGGTCACGAACCTGAAGAATGAGCAGCTCATCGCTGCTGCAGCCCGGCCTACGTCGAACACACCCTCCGCCAGGGCCAGCACCACATCCGGCTGCGCCAGGATGACTCCCGGCCGACATCACTCGTTTTGGATTTCCAGAAATCGTCAATCCAAGGCCCATGCCCAGGTCCACCCTCGATGCTGGCAAACGCCCGATCGAAACCGCGCGGTGCAGGTTGCACCAGGCGCATGCCTGCGCCCGGCAAGGCTCTCTTGACCAAGGGGAAGGAACATCCCATGACTGCAGTGCACTGTTCGCGCTTCGCAGGAAAAGTCGCCGTTGTCACCGGTGGCAGCCGAGGCATCGGCGCGGCCGTCGCGAAACGTCTGGCCGCAGAAGGCGCCGCTGTCGTGATCGGCTACCGAGGCAATGAACAGGCGGCGCAGGGCATCGTCTCGATGGTCAGCGACAACGGCGGCCGCGCCGTCGCGCTGCGCGCGGACGTCGCCGACCCCGACCAGATCAGGGCCCTGTTCCGGCAGGCCATGGATCAGTTCGGCCGGCTCGATGTTCTGGCGTCGTGCGCTGGCGTCGAACACTTTGACGCCCTGGAGAACATCACTCCAGCCGACTTCGACCACGTCTTCGCCATCAATACCCGCGGCCAACTGTTCGCGGCCCAGGAGGCAGCCGCTCACATGGATGTCGGCGGCAGGATCGTGCTCACCTCTTCGGTCAGCGCCTCCCGAGCGGTCTTCGGGCACACCCTGTACGCCGCTTCCAAGGCCGCTACGGAATCGATGGTCCTCAACCTCTCCGCCGAACTCGGCCAGCGCGGCATCACCATCAACGCCATCGCCCCCGGCGGCACGGCCACCGACATGGCCGCAGCGAACGCACCCAGTTACCAGCACCCCCAGCTTCGGGACAAAATCGGACTGGAGCAGTGGCTGACGGTACACGGAGCGCTCGGACGCCTGGCTCAGCCGGAGGAAGTCGCAGCGGGCTATGCCTTCCTCGCCAGCGACGACGCCGCCTACATGACCGGCCGCACCCTGCCCGTGGACGGCGGCTTCTTCTGATAACGGGCGCCAGCGCCCTATCCCTCAGAAGCTGTTGCTCTATCGATCTTGGTGGGCGTGAGTCCGAGATCGTCGACTCGGTCAGGTGATGTTCTGGTTGGCCGAGCATGAAAGCGGGGCCTCCTGCACAGCTCGAGGGTGTCGAATCCAACCGAGCAACAGGAGGCCCCTGGTGCTGCAGTCTTCCGTGCCGGCGTCGATGTCGCCCAACTCGGCTTCCCTGGAGTGTGATTGCCTCGCTCACCGGTTCGGGAACGCCGGGGCCCGGCCGTACAGGCGACCGAAGTATCCGTCCGATATGAGCGACGCGGGTGGGCCGTCGTACGCGCGGCACCGGCAGATGGTAGTCCCCACGCGAGCGCTACCGCGCCCAGCTACGCGCCGAGATCAAGGAACGCGCCTGGGAGCAGATCGCCGCCGCCGGGGCACCGGGACTGTCCTTGAACGCCATCGCCAAACAGATGGGCATGAGCGGCCCCGCGCTCTACCGGTACTTCGCCAGCCGCGACGACCTGATCACCGAACTGATCCGCGACGCCTACCGCAGTCTCGCCGACGCCATCCGCGCCGCAGCCGCATCGGGTACCGATCTCGCCGGACTCGGGCGCGCGCTGCGCACCTGGGCCCTGGAGGACCCCCAGCGCTACTTCCTCGGCTACGGCACGCCCGTCCCCGGCTACCACGCACCCGACGACATCACCATGATCGCCTCACAGATCATGGACACCCTCCTCGACGCCACCCAGTCGGCCGGCACAGCCACAAGCCCCGACGAGGACCACCCCGACGCCCGCCTCCAGGCCCACCTCGCCGAACACCGCCAGTGGGCTGCCGACCACCCCGCCTCCCCCGCCGCCCTCCGCCGCACCCTGCTCTTCTGGACCCGCCTGCACGGCATCCTCTCCCTGGAACTGGCAGGCCACTTCACCGGCATGGGACTCGACCCGGCCGAGCTGTACACCAGCGAACTACGCCACCTGACCCGACAGACGACCGCGCCACCGACCCACAACCCGGCGCCGACGGCGGCCCGGCGGACGTTTGGTCGCAGCAACCGTTGCCGCGGGCCGAGTGGCTCCAGGAGGAGTCATGGCAGGCAATCGCGGACCACTATGGGCGACTTGGTTCTGCCATCGCGGCAAACGAGGGCTGCTGCGGTGCGGTGCGAATCGACCTCGGGCCGGATTGCGGCTAGTAGTGCTTCGGCTACTGGCTGCCGGGCCCGGCGGCTGGGGCATGTACGCCTTCCCGGGCGTCTCGTCTGTTGCGTTGGGTGGGCTTGAGGAACGCAAGTGGGCGGGGTGCGCTCGGTGTTTGTGTCCTGCGGGTATCGGTGCCTGGTTGCGCGGGTGGGCAGGTCCGGCCGTCGGTCCGTGCGGGGCGCAGAGTGTGGGAGATGAGTGCGGCCCCGCCCCCGGGGGGCGCGGGGCGGGGCCGTGTTGTGGTGCCGGGCTGGGCGGCTGGGTGGTCTGGGTTAGGCGGTCAGGTGGCCGTTGTGGAAGCGGGCGGTCGGCGGGACGTCGCAGCCGGGGAAGAGGCCGGAGATGATCGGGGCCGGGGCTCCGGGGACGTGCACGACCCGGACGCTGGGCAGGAGTGGTTTCACGGCGGTTTTGTACCTGCGCGGGTGTTCCTGGGCGAGCAGGTCGGCGCCGGGGACGACGGCTATGAGCCGGTGGTCGGCCACGGTGTAGCCGAGCTTGGTGTAGAAGGCGCTGAGGTTGAGGTGCCGTTCGTGCTCGAGGATGGTGAGGCGGAAGCCGGCGCGGCGGGCGCGGCGTTCGGCGGAGTCGATGAGGGTGGATGCGATGTGGTGGCCGCGGTGGTCGGGGTGGACGGCGACGGCGTTGATCCTGAGGACGGTTGTGGTGAGGAGTTCGGAAAGCAGGGGGGATGCGGTGCACAGGGGGTGGAGGAAGGCCCAGTCGAAGACGGATGCGAGCAGGGCGCCGACGATGGTGGGGCTGTTGGGGGTGCGGGCGGTCAGGCACATGCCCGGGCCGTGGGTGAAGGGGTAGGGGCCCGCGGACAGGTAGGTGGTCTGCTCGACCGCGACGGGCACGGGTTCGGTGGGGGTGGCGAGTTGGAGCAGGGAGAGGAAGTCGGAGCGGTCGGCGCGGGTCAGCGGGGTGATCCGCACCAGGTCGGCGGAGTCGGTGGCAGGCGTGTTCACAGGCGGTGGCTCCTTCGGCTGTCGGGTGGGATGGCCGCGCACGATGCGGGCGGCGGGTGTGGGAGCGGGTTCGCTTGAGGGGTGCCGGGATGCGCAGGTGGCGCACCGTGCCGTCCGGCTCTGCCGGTTGGCCGCATCGCACGTGAGGCGTGGGTGTGGGGCGCTCACCAGCGGGACGCAGCTTGGAGTGCGGCAGGGCTAGCGGCGCAACCTCGAACGGCCGCGTCAGCGGGGCGTTGCGGGGCGGGCCGGGTGGTCGCCCCGTGGGCGGTGCTCAGGGCCTGCAGCAGCGCCCCATCCTGGGTGGGGCGCTGGGCCCGTTTCCCGTACGCTGGCGCGGCGGGAACGGGGCGTGGAGGGCGAGCGGTGTCGGTGGAGGCTGCCGACGGCGTCGGCGATGGGCTGGGCGACGGTGTCGGGGATGTCGCCGTCGAGGGTGGCGGTGGCGCCATATGGGCGCGTCCCTCCGGCATCACCGACACTGCCCAGGGGCAGGCCAAGTCCCGCAACCGCAAACCCTTGTGACCGGGCCGGGTACCGGCTACGGGGGGCGACGGGGAGGAGAGGGCGCGGGTGGCGGCTGGCTGGAGAGCGCCGGGCGCGGCACCGCCCGGCCCCGCTGGGGCACCAGCAGGGCGGGCGGCAGCAGGACGGTGGCGGGGAGTTCAGGCACAGACCGCGTTGGGCACGGCCGGGGCAGGGTGGAAGAACACGTCGCCGACCATGCGGGAGTGCAGGGTGATGATGCCGCTGGGCAGTTCGAGGTGGACGCTCACGGTGCGGGTCCGGGTGGCCTGCCAGGCGATCGAGCGCAGCCAGGCGCCGGTGACCGGCTCGTGGTAGGTGAACGCTCCGTCGTGCACGCTCAGGCAGTGAGAGCGGCTGGTGTAGTGGTCGCCGGCGATCAGGGGCGTCTCTTCGCTGGTGAGGCGGTGGACCAGCGCGAACCGGCTGCCGGGCAGTGTCCGGGTCTGCCACCAGGCGGTGACCGCTTCGTCCGGCAGGGTCAGGCCGCCGGGCTGTCCGGGGATGATCCACCGGCCGAGGTGGCGCATCCACTCGGTGCCGCGCGGGCACAACGCGCAGTCGCCGTCGCGGAAGGGCAGCGGCGCGCTCACCGCGCGCCCGTGGCGGGCCAGGGTGAAGAAGTCGGCGGCGGCGATGCGGGGGCCGTCGTAGGGCGTGGGGTGAGCGGGCGCGGCCGGGGCCGGGGCCGGGTGTCGGGTGGCAACAACCAAACTGGACGCAGACATGACAATTCCTCTGAGGGGAGGCACGGGGAGGGTGGACCGCGTGGGGCCGGGCGGGCCGGGCGGTGCACGGTCCGGGGCTCGACCACCTCGCCGGACGGCGGGGTGGGAGCCGCTCTTGCCTCAGTCACACTGGCCCCGGACACAGCAATCCCCGCAACCCCCGCAGCCGGGCCAGGGGTTGCAGGGGCGGGAGCAGTGAACAGCCCACCCCCCGGGCGGCCTTAGGGGGTGGGCTGTCGACGGTGGGGGTGCGGGTCAGGTGCAGCTAAGGGCGGTCGGGCACGATCCGCACCGTGCGGCGGGGGTCGACGGCGCGGCCCTTGGGTCCGTTGGTGTGCTCCTTGACGCGGACGCGTACGGGTTTGCATTCGCCGCCTGCTTCGATGATGGCGCGGTGCTGGTGAGGGTTGGGGCAGCGGTTCTGCCACCTTTCCGGCACCTCCCAGCGCAGCGTGTTGTCCTTCCACTTGGGCCCGGAGCTGTCCTCGGCCGCGCGGGCGCGGTGGGAGTCGGCCGGGGTGTGGGCGGGTTCGCGGATGATGCGGATGCGGCGCTTGCGGGGCGGCCGGTTGCTGCGCTTGTTCTTGCGGCTGCGGGCGGTGGTCTTGGTGCCGGTGCTGGTGTGCTGGGGGACGCTCACGATGTCCTCGTGGGCGGCGTCCTCGTCGCTCCAGGTGTTTTCCTTGTCGGCGGCGGTGGTGGGGCGGCGCAGGTCCCAGAACGCCAGGAGCAGGGCGAGAGTGGTCGCCGGGCCGGGAGCGCCGAAGAGGTGGTAGTTGCTGTAGCCGCTGAGGGTTCCGTCGTGGAGGGTGGCAACGCCGTTGGGGCAGTACGGGGTCCGGGGCAGTGGGGTGGTGGCGGCGAGCAGTGGCGGCAGGCGGGTGGGGATCAGGCGGGTCGCGGTGATGGTCTCCACGTCGAGGATGAGGTCGTTGCCGGTGCCTTGCATGTGCCAGGCGATGCCGTAAAGGGGGTGCAGGCCGTCGAGGTGGATGGGGTCGGGGAGATAGACGAGCCCGTCGCGGGAGGGCGCGCCGTCCTCGAGGTTGCCGACGACGACACTGGGGTGGTTCGCAAAAGGGTGAGCGGCGATGCGGTCACCCATGCTGTGGGGCGCGACCCACACGTCGCTGGCGCGGTAGGCGGCGGCGAAGTTGGTGCACTGGGCCTGGTAGAAGCCGAGGGCGTCGTGGGTGAGGTCGCCGCCGGTCACGGTGACGTACATGGTGTGCAACAGGTCCATGCCGTGCGGCACTCCGCGGATGGGCTTGCCCCAGAAGTCCGCGAGTTGGGCGCGCATCCGCTCGGCGTGGTGGGCGAGCTGGACAGCGGTGCGGGGCGCGGCGGGTATCGGGGCGGGTGTGATCGGCTTGGGCATGGGGTGCCTTCCTCGGTCACGGGCCCGGCTCACCGTGGATGGGGCCGGGCTGGGTGTGGCCGGAATCATGGAGCGGCCGGGGGCAAGGCACGCAACCCCCACCAAGCGGCAGGCGCGGCCTCGGCATGGCGCGGCACGGGCAGGATCGGAAGGTCCCAGAACTCCCCTGGCTTCGTGCAGGGCCGGGTGCCCGGGGGCCGGCGGACCACGGTGCGCCGGGCGTGTCAGGACGGGGCGGGGCTGGCCGCGCTGGCCGGGCGCACCGAAGGGTGTGGTCCGAGGGAGTGTCGGAGGCGGCGGCTAGGGTCTGCGCCATGACGCAGATGTTCGATGTTCGCCAAGGCCTTCAGGATGCACGCGTGGACCGCGAAGGCGCGTGGCGGTTCATCCGCGGCTTCGCGCACGCGTGGGTGGAGCCGCTCGGCGACGGCGACGGCTTCAGCGAGGAGGACCTGGCGGCAGCACAGGAACGTCTCGGCGTACGCCTGCCGGCCGCCCTCGGCGAGATGTACCACCTGCTGGGGCGGCGTGAGGATCTGACGAGCAACCACGACCGGCTGCTGCCCCCGGACCAGCTCTACATCGACGCCCGCGGCCAGGCGCTGGTCTTCAGGGAGGAGAACCAGGGCGCCTGTTCCTGGGGCGTGCTGCTGGAGGATCTCGACCAGGCTGATCCGGGGGTTCATGTGCTGGCGGACCTCGCCGACCGGCAGGCCCAGCGGTGGTAGCCGTGGATGGAACGCCTGTCGTGGACGGCCGTTGAGATGGTGCTGGCCGAGTCCCTGCACGCGCCAGAGCACTTGAGCGACTTCCTGTACGAGCCCGATCCCGGATACACGCAGATCCTCGAGGAAAGCTGCGAGCAGCTGCCGTTTCCGGCCTATCCGGCCAGTGGTTTCGAGGGCACCCGATGGTTTCTCGGCGCGGACGTGCTGCTGCGGGATGAGGAGGGCTGTGTGCCGGTGAGGGCCCGGACCGGGGAAGCACTGGACGCGGTTCGGGCCCTGCTCCCGGGGGACTGGCTCAACGGATAGGTGGTCAGCGCGCCGACTGGTCTCGGTGGAGTGATCGAACCGCGTCGTCGGTGTCGCCTCTGTCCACGAGACTGGCCAGCGAGTCGCGGTAGATGATGACCTGGGTCAGTGGGCCGTTGGTCAGGCGGAGTCCGTCGCTGGTGATCTCGACTTCCCAGCCTGCGGCCTCGAGCCGTCTGATGGCTTCGGGGACCAGGAGGCAGACGCCGTCCATGCTCACGCCCTCCCCTGGTGCTCGTCGTGTGCGCGCAGGTGGTGGTCGGCGGCCTGCTGGTGGGCGTCGGGCTCGCTGACGCCGACCCCGGAGAACACGCACCTTGCTGTGGTGCAGGACCACAGCCACGGGTGCTGGCGTCCCTGGGGCTCGGGGTGGGGGCGTACGGTCCAGGGGGCGTTCCACAGACTGAGGTGTGCGGCGCTGGCGAGTTCGGTGGCTTTGCTGGTCATCAGGCGGAGGGATCCTTCCCGGGGCGTGGCTGCGGGACCTGTCGGGGCCCCGGCTGGCGTCGGCCAGGACCGTAGAGTGGGCGGTGGCAAGGCGCGCAACAGCACGCGGCGGCGCAGGGCAACGGCGCGGACACGGGCCCGCCACCGCAGGTGCGGGGCGGGCCGCCGGCCGTGTGGGAGGGGCGCAGCCTCCGCCCTTTGAGGGGCGCGAAGGATGAGGGAAACACGCTCCCCCAGGTCCCATGCTGTGTCCTTCGGTTACCGGGCTGGCTGCGCAGAACCCGTCAGGCGTCCGTTGCGGACGAGCTGGTGAACGCAGGTACCGGCGCCGGTGGGATGCTGGATCACTGCGGAGTGCAGCCGTGACAGGTCGGTCCAGAAGCGGTACAGGTGGGGCTTGTCCGGGCGTGAGCGCTGCCCCCGCGGTGTGCGCGGTGTATGGCCGGGGGCCAAGGCGCCTGGGACCATCTCGGCGAGGTGTTCGACCCAGGCGCGCTGGTGCTCGAGGTCGATGCCGAAGATCCGGTACACCGCGTAGACCCCCCGCTCGTCGGGGTGATCCTGACCGTGGCCGATCGCGTCGACGGCGCTCTGGTCGTGGCCTTCGGGGTCCAACGGCCAGTCGGTGTAGGTGCAGTGGAGGGTGCAGGCGGGGGTGTCGGGGCGCAGGTCGATGCCCTGGCGTCCGCGGCGGCTGACGGGGGCCTTGGAGCACTTGACGTGCTCGCGTGTGGCGCCCTCTCGGTGGGGGGCGGGCAAGGGGATGCGGTAGGCGAACAGGCAGGTGCCGCAGCCGGTGCCGGGAGCGGCGGTGAGCGCCTGGTGGCTGGCGGGGTGGATGTTCTGCGCGAGCCAGGCGCGGACGTTGGCGTTGCCGGCGCGAGCCGGAACCGGGGATGCGGGCAGCACGACCGCGAGCGGGGCTATGGACATGAGGTAACTCCACGTCAGTCAGGTGGGGTTGGGGTGGTGGCGGGCCGGGAGAACCGGGGGTGGTCACCGCTCCCCCGGCCCGGTGGAACGCACCGTGCCGCATCGGCGGGCAAGTCCGTCAAGTCCGGTCCGGCGAGCAGACACGGTGCGATGCGGCGGGCCCGGCAGGTGTGCCGGGCCCCGACACGGATCAGCCGAGGAGACGCGCGCGGTGGAAGAGCGCTGTCGGCGGCAGATCGCAGCCGGGCAGGAGTCCGGTCACGAACGGACCGGGGACACCGGTCACGGTGCGCACGCGCACGCCGAGGTGCAGGGGTTTGACCGCGGTCATGAACGACGACGTGGACACCTTCAAGCGTTGCCTCGTGGCTCGTTACGGAGGCCAGGATGGACCTGAAGAGGTAGACGCCGCCTAAGCCATCCGCTATGGGCTCCGGATTCCTATGGGTCCTACTACGACGCATCGATGCGGGGCCTTGTTGAAGCCCGGGCAGATTGGCTAGGGACACCTCCGGAACCCGTAGCTTCCTGCCCGGGCAGCGGCGGTCGCCTGAGCCGTCGCTCTGAGTCCGCGTGCGGTCCTCGTGAGCAGCGCGTACATGTGGGTTGTGGCCCTGACACCGCCGATTGAGCCGATGCTCGCCGAGGCCTGGTCCGTGCTGCCGCCGGACCGGGCCCTCCCGGGTGGCCTCGCGTACGAGCAGAAGCCCGACGGGTATCGGACGATTCTTTTCGCCCGGCCCGGCCACGCCTTCCTCCAGTCCCGCAACGGCGCCGACCTCACCCCCGCTTTCCCCGACCTGGCCGCCGCCGCGCTCGCCCTCGGCCAGCCCTTGGTCCTCGACGGTGAGCTGGTCGTCGTCCATGACGGGCGTCTGCACTTCGGGGCCCTGCAGACCCGGGCACGGCGCCGTGGCCGCGGTGCGGCGCAGGCCGCTGCCGAGCAGCCGGCGCACCTGATCGTGTTCGACGTCCTCGAGGTCGGCGGGAACACCCTGCTGGACCGGCCCTATCGCGAGCGCCGCGCGATCCTCGAGGGCCTCTTCGCCGATGGCGTCCTCATCCCGCCGTTCACCCTCTGCCCGGCTACGGCCGACCGGACCGTGGGCGAGGACTGGCTCGATCCGGCGTGGGGCGCCGCCGGCATCGAGGGCGTCGTGGTGAAAGGGCTCGCCCAGCCGTACTGGGCCGGCCGCCGAGGCTGGATCAAGGTTCGGGCCAGAGAGACAGCAGAAGGCGTGATCGGCGGCATCACAGGCAGCGTGCAGGTGCCGGCCACCTTGCTGCTGGGCCGCTACGACCTGGTCGGCCGCCTCCGGCTCGTCGCGCGCACCTCGCCGCTGCCGATCGTGGCGCGCCGGGACGTCGGGGCCCTGCTGCGCCCAGGCGGACCCGGTCATCCATGGCACGGAGTGCGGTTCTCCGCTGGCTGGGGCCGCGGTGACCTGGACTTCACCACGGTCCAGCCCGACCTGGTCGCCGAGGTACTCGCCGACACAGCGGTCGACGAAGGCCGGTGGCGGCATCCCGTCCGGTACGTCCGTATCCGCAGCGACCTCGTCGTGGACGATGTGCCGCTATTCCAGGGCTGATGCCCCCGGCAGCCCGCCGCCTGGCGCCCAGTAGCTCGCACCTTTGCGGCCGCACCCAGGTGACAGCGGGTTTCACCTTGGTAGTGGTGGCTACGCGTACAGAGCGGGGTTGAGCAAACAGCTCCACGCCAGGCCCTCTGCACTGCGCGCAGGGGGCCTGCGTCGTAGGTCAGCCGGCGTCCGGTCGGCAGTGCGGGCACGCTGGGACGCCGTTCGCGAGCGCCTGGCGGGCCTCGGCTTCCTCCATGCCGCGGCTGCGTTTGCCTGCGTTCCAGCAGTCGCCACGGTGCACGTAGACGGCGTGGTCGCGGTTCAGGCCGACCTCCAGCAGCCAGTCGGGCGCCGGCGGCCGGTTCTCCTCGCCCTGGCGCTGCTCGGTCTCGCGGCGTTCTTCGTCGGCGATCCACTGGTCGATGGCGGCGAGCTGGCGGGCGGTGTGCTGCTCGAGGACGCGGCGTGCGAAGCGGAGCGCGTCGAGCCGGGACATCCGGTCGTCCACCTGCTGCTCCTTCCGCGTGTCTCCGCTTGCCCAAGAATTCGAACACATGCTCCAATCCGAGTATGCACCGCGTAGACCACCTCACCGACGCCCAGGAGCGCATCCTGCGCTGCATCCGACAGGCCATCCTCGACCGCGGCGAGGCGCCGACCGTCGCCGAGATCGGCGAGGCCGTCGGCATGCGCTCCCGGGCGTCCGTGCACTACCAGCTGGTCGAGCTGGAGACGAAGGGCGCCATCGTCCGCGAGCCCCACCAATCCAGAGGGATCCGCCTCGCATGACCAGCGCCGGCCGCTACCACCTGCTCCTCACCACTGGCGGCCGGCCCGTGCAGCACGGCTGGTGGGAGAGCGCAGCGACCGCGCGGGACAAGTTCGGGCGCTGGATCGACGAGTACGGCAGCATGCCCGAGCCGCGGGTCACCGTCACCGACGAGAAGACCGGCAAGCTGTTGACGAGCTGGCCCGACGGCCAGTGAGCGTCTGTGTCCGGTGCGCGGGTGCTGGCCGAGATCGGCGACGACCGCACGCGTTTCACCGATGCCAAGGCCCTCAAGGCCTACGCCGGTGCAGCACCGGTGACGCGGGCATCAGGCCGTAGCCGCGTGGTGGTCGCTCGTACCGTCAAGAACCGGCGTCTGGCCGCCGTCGGCTACATGTGGGCCTTCGCTGCCCTGCGATCGGCAGAGCCACGCAGCCACTACGACCGCCGCCGGGACACCGGTGAACGGCACACCGCGGCCCTGCGAAACCTGTTCAACAAGCTCCTGGGCTGCCTCTACCACTGCCTGCAAGCGCGCACCCTTTACGACCCCGAGCGTGCTTTCGGGCGTTCGCTCGCGCTGGCCGCATAGCGACCTGTTCGACCTGCACGAAACACCAGCCCCCGTCGTTGACGAGCGCGCGGTCAGCAGACCCACGGCCCAGGGAGCTCTGCACGAATGGTTTCGAGATCGGCAGGCGTGCGTCCACGCGCGTGAATCCAGGACTGGTCCTCGATGCCGTCCCGGCGTACCAGCCGGCCCGGAGCCGCATACCAGCGCACCGGCGAGTCGTCCTTGCTCGCCCACATGGGATGGTCAGGCAGGTCCACCCGCGCATAGCGAGCGTGAAGGTTCGGTATCAGCGCGTCCGGGAGCTCGCAGGCGTCGTAGAGGCTGTGGGCCCCGAAGAGCGACTCGCTCAGGACGAGTTCCACCCAGGCCAAGGACATCCGATCTAGGAAGGGAATCCAGCCCTCGTGTGATTCCACCACCACCGGCGGATCCTCCTGCTCGATCTCGTCCAGCGGAATCCCCCAGTACGCGCAGTCCTGGTTCTCGCGCCGGAAGATCAGAACACCGTTCAAGGCGTCATCGACGTAGAGCTCAGTCGGCCGGACCAGAGGGTCCTGCTGTCGGGTCAGGTCGTCCCGTCGGCCGAAGAGCGCAAAACCCTCACGCAGGGCAGCCGGAAGCTCGAAGCCCAGATCAGCCTCCGCAGCCACCAACTCGTCCTCGCCACATCCGGCTTCGAACCGCAGGGGGCACCCCGTCCATGCGTCGGCGTACCAGCGCACGAAGTCCCACGCTTGCGAGCGAGTTTGCACCCCGCCTCGCAGCACCACCGACACGTCAAGGCCGTCCAGCATGCCGAGGACGCTACCGCCTGTCTCGACCACCCGACCGTGCGGGAGGCACGAGCGGCCCAGCCTCGTGATCGTTCGCAGCGCGACTTGGCCCACCGACGACATGAGATGTCTCGTCGGTACCGAGCGTCAGCCTCCCCTCCCAGCCCCCGGCCGGCGCTCGGGAGAAGTCCGGCGGCAGCGCAAGCGTCTGGCCCCCAGCCGCCTTCACCGCGGTCTCCGTGGCGTCTGCCGACAGCAGCTCCCCGCTGGCCGCGGTGATCGCCACCGTCTCGGGCTGAACGAGGATGATCACGGGGTGGTCGAGCAGCTTCGCGGACTGGGCTCGCATCCGCGTCACCGGTGCCGTTGAGTGGACCCCCGGCCCGTGCGCCGGTTCTGTGATGCGCCGCTTGTTCTTTCCCACAGTGCCCCTCCTGGGCTGATACTTGAGCGGGGCGGAGCCGCTAGCATCGGTTCCGCCCCGCCCACTCTTTCGCACAGCGCTCACGCTGGCCAACGCCAGGTTTTTACTGCGCGGTGTGGTACTGCAGGGCGTGAGCCCCGGTGCTGTCGGACATCGCGTCATAGCAATCCACGTCGCAGGCCAGGCCGAGTGACGCCACGATCCAGCCGCCGACCGTCGACGTCGCCCCGCAGTTGTCGCAGTGCTTCGCCCCGTCGGCCGGGCACGGCATCGCACCGGTCCTCCGCTGGCGGCGCGGCCGGTACGGCTCCGACTGGTACTCGTGGCGCCGGTACTCGTTCCGGGCGTCGTCCAACCGGAAGAACCGCCCCCCGCGGTCGTCGTCAAGGTCGCCCTCGAGCCGGCCACCGTACGCCGCGACCTCCCACCAGGTGGCAAGGGGCGCTGTCGGCGAGTACCGCGGTGACCTCGACGAGCCGCATCCGCTCCCCGTAAGGATTCAGGCCCTTGTCGAACAGCTCCTTACTGACCTTCAAAGCGTGATGTCGTCATGGTGGGGCGGGAATGAGTCCGGTGCCGGTGAGGCAGCCGTCGAGGACATCGTGGCGGTACTGGAGCTGGCGTAAGCCTCGCCGGATGGCGGTGATCAGGTCGTGCGGGTCGGCGAACGCGCGGTTCGCCGTGGTGGTGCGCCGCAGCACCGACCAGATGCCCTCGACCGGGTTGAGGTCCGGCGCATAGGGCGGGAGTTGGAAGACGGTGAGCCAGTCCCGCTCGGCGATGTACCGACGCGTCCCGGCGGTCAGGTGGGTGTTCAAGTTGTCCCAGACCAGCACGATCGGGCCGCCGAGCTGCTGGTGCGCGGTCTGGATCAGGTCGCGGTAGTCCTTCCAGGAGAAGCTCTTGCGTCCGTCGGGCCGGGTGTCCGGGCAGGGCTGGTAGATCAGACGGGAGCGTTCGCCGGGTTTGTAGCAGGCCAGGGCGGCGACGGATGAGCGGCGGCGGGAGCGGCCCCGCACGCGGACCACAGGGGTGCGGCCGCGGCGGGACCAGGTGCGGGCGCGGACACACCCCCGTCATCCGAGTGAGAGGCCGCTCCCGCCGCAGGACCTCGGTCGCCGCCCTGTGCTGCTACAAACCAGGCGTGGAAAGCCGTCTCATCCACCGGCCCCGCAACCACCTACTCCTCAAAGGCGCACGCAAAAGCTTCTCCTGGCAGGACTACCGCGACCTGCTCGTCCGTGCACACATCCTGCTCGGCGGCCCGATCGTGGTGGTCTGGGACAATCTCAACACTCACCTGGCGGTCGGGCTGAAAAGGTACGAGGCCGAGCACGACTGGCTCACCACCGTCCGCCTCCCGCCCTATGTGTTGGGTGCCGTTGAGAATCGTGATGGGTTTGCCACTCACGATGGTGATGTCCGGGGATGAAGAGAGCCCGCTGGTGGGGGTCCAGCGGGCTTTTTGATCTTCATGGTGTCACTGGGGTGCTGATGGTGCCCAGGGTGGGCGCGGTCATCATTCCTCGGTGACTTCGGCGACGGCGGCGCGTGCGCTGGTCTCGTCGACGATGGGTTTGCCTTCGGCGTAGGCGGAGAGCAGGGCCTGGACGGCGAGGTTGTTGACGGCTCTGGGATAGCCGCGGGCGCTGTCGTGGATGAGGGTGACCGCGTCGTCGGTGAACAGGGTGTCGGTGCGGCCGGCGAGTTGAAGGTGGTGGACCATGTAGGACGCGGTCTCCTCGATGCTCATCGGGGGCAGGTTGTAGCGGATCTGGATCCGCTGGTCCAGCGCTGCCAGGACGCCGAGCTTGATCTTGTGCCGCAGGGTCGGTTGGCCGATCAGCAGGCAGGCCAGGGGGCTCTTGGAGTCCATTTCGGTGTTGGTCAGCATGCGGATCGCCTCCAGCTGCTCGTGGTCGAGCAGGTGGGCTTCCTCGATGATCAGGACGGGGACACGGCCGCGTTCGTTGTTCTCGGTCGCGAGCAGGTCGCTGGCCTGCGGGATCAGGGTGGACTTGTGCGGCTTGGGGACGCCGCCGAGCGCGGTGACGATCGCGTGGTGGATCCCGGCGACGCCGACGGCGGGGTTGGCCAGATAGATGACCTTGTGGCGGGAGCGGTCCACCTGCTCCAGGGACGCGCGGATCGCCACGGTCTTGCCCGCGCCGACCTCGCCCGTGATCACGCCCAGCGCCCGCTCGCTGATGCACCAGGTGATCCGGGCGACGGCCTGCGCGTGGGAGGAGTGCCGGTGCAGCATCGACGGGGCCAGGTCCTTGCCGAACGGCATCCGGGTGAAGCCCCAGTGCGCGGTCAGTTTGTCGATCAACGTCCGTCCATCCTGTGCAAGTAGGCGATGGTGTCGTCGTGTTCGGCCGCGGCCAGGGTGGCCCGGCGGTGGAAGCGGACCGCCAGCTGCAGGGCGGGCCCGCCGTCGCGCTGGTGCTCGAGCCGGCGGCCGGCCAGGTGCAGGGTCCGCTCCAGCAGACGCCGCGCCGTGGTCTCGGTGTCCCAGAGCTCATCCAATCGGTCCTGAACCGGGTTCTGGCTGGTCACGGGCCTTCCTCGCTCAGGTCGGCCGCGGGGGTGGGCTGGTCCTGGCCGGGCAGGAACACCTCGTAGTTGATTCGCTGTCCGAGTTCCTTTGTGCGTTCGGTGTCGATCAGGCGGAGGTAGTCGATCCCGGTCGGTGCCGGCGGCGGGGCGGCCGGGGTCTCGGGCTTGGCCTTTTGGTGCGCGTGCCGGGTGATCAGGTGTGGAGTCGCCTTGCCGAACGAGCGGCCGCCGAATCGGACGTCGACATCGGTTAGATCGAAGGGGTCGAAGACCAGCTCGACCTGCCGCCCGACCAGCGACGCGTCGACGTTGTAGGTGTTGTTCTGCAGGGAGACCGTCGCGGTCTTGGCGACGCGGCGGAGCTCGGACCAGCGGAAAGCCTCCCGCAGATCCTCCGGCGTCGGTGTGGGGAACGGTGCCCCGGCCAGCCAGCGTTCCAGCGGCTGCATCCCGGTCTCGGAGTGGACCCGCCGGTGATACACCTGCTCGATCCAGGCAGTGAAGAGGCGATTGAGAGTCGGCAGGTCGGCGACCTTGTCGGTGTCGACCTCGACCAGGAACTGCTCCCGGACAGTGCGGAAGAATCGTTCGATTTTTCCCCTGCCCTGCGGGCGCCCCGGGGTGGAGTGGATCAGCTTGATCCCTAGCCTTGCGCATGCCCTGAGCAGGGCGGAGTCCACGAACGCGGACCCATTGTCGACGTAGACGCCTTCGGGGACGCCGCGGGCCGCGAGCGCCGGCCGGAGCGCGGCCGCGAGGCGGACGCTGTCCTCGGCCCCGCCCCAGCGGTGGCCGACCACGGCCCGCGAATGGTCGTCCACGAAGGCGAAGAGGTAGGCCTTGTGGCCTGCGATTTTCGGCCCGTGCAGTGCGTCTCCGACCCAGAGTTCGTTCGGGCGCCTTGCCTCGAACCGGCCGAAGGCCTCCGGCGGTTGCCCGTCCGGGCGGGTCAGCAGCTCCAGCCGTTGAAGGTGCCTATGGACCGTCCGGTAGGACGGCCCCCAGCCCAGGTGCTGCTGCAGGATCCGCACCACCTGCGCGGTCGAGCGGGTCGGGTTCTCCCGCTTGAGCGCGGCCGCCAGGTCCAGCACCTCCTCCGGCGTGCGCGGAGTGACCTGCCTCGTCGGGGGCAGCAGAGCGTCGAAGCCGCCCTCGCGCCAGAGCTTGAGCCAGCGGTCCACCGTCCCGCGCGTGATCCTGACCGGCTTCCCGAACGGATCCGTGTGCACTCGGGCGGCGATCGCCCGGACCATCGCCCCGCGCTGCCGCGGGCTCAGGGCAGCATCGGCCGCCTCACGGATCAACTGGTAACGGAACAAAGCGACCTGGTGGGCCCGCTCGGCCCGCCGTCGCTCCTCCTCATCGACCAACGCCATCCGACGCCCTCTCATGAGCGGTTGGGGACATGCCAGCCGCCAGGATGGAACCGGGCCCACCGCTTCCGTCAGGGCCAGCTCGTGTTGATCGTTTCAAAGGTCAGACACGCGGCCAGCCCGGCGCCAACAGCCGGCCGTGACAGGCCGCCGACACCAGCAACCAGGTAGGCACCTTCAACATCCCGAGCCTGGCCCGGGCCGCGAACGCGAACCCCGTCACCGCGCAGACCGCGTCCGCGATCACCGAACCCACCGGAGCCGGCATCACGGAGGCCGGGTCGTCCGCCAGCGCGACCAGCCACGCGGTGAACACCGCAGCGGTTTGGCCCGCCCGGCGCGACCAGCACCGCAGCCACCCACGGACCGTCGTCGTCGGCCTGTCCAGCTGCTCGGCGATCCGCCGCGCTCCCCACCCGGCTGCGGCCAGCTCCAGCCCGGCCCCGATGACCTCGACCACGTCCGCGCGTCTGACCAGCGACACCACCGGGAGCAGGATGTGCGTCTCCTCGCAGGACCGGCACCTGGCCCGCCGCGGACGCACCTCCACCATCCCGGACCGGCCCCGCAGCCGGCGCGGTCGGCCCCAGCCCCACCTCGCCAGCGTTCCGCCACAATCCGGGCAGGACAACTCGCCTGCCACCAGCCGCCGTTCGACAACCGATGACACCGCCCCCCACCGTCATCAAGAGCGCCTCCGCGCGCCGAACGGCCCTCCCGGCGTCGCTGTCAGTCGAGACGGGAGGGCCGTTGCCGATCCTGTATGCGAGCTCCAGCCCCCGCAGGCCGGCCAGGCCGACAGACGGGGCCGATGAGTTGAGCCCCGGCTCACGCTCCGGCTTGCCGCCAGGGGAACGCAGCCAGGTCCGGTTCGACCCAGCCGGCCCTGGCCGGGTCGCCGGCCAGCGTCGAAGACCGGTAGAAGCGGGTGAGCAGCTTCTTGTCGAGCAACGCGGGGTGCTGGTCGGCGAAGGCGTCGAAGTCGGCGGTGTCCGCCTGCCCGGCATGGTGGCCCACCAGTTCGACCCAGGCCCGGCTGACGGTGGCGTTGTACTTCTGCGGTGCACCCGCGTAGCGGGCGGTCTGCTGGATGCCGTCGCTGACCAGGTCCACCGCCGCCTCGGTGCCATGCCGCCGGACAGCCAGCCAGGTCAGCTGGACGTGCTGGCGGTGACCGAACCGCTCGGCGCTCGCCATCACTTCCGCCATCAGCACGGCGAACGGCGAGGACTCCTCCACCGCGCCGTGGCCGGCGTGATGTGTCGCATGCCCGGAGTGCGGGCCGTGGTCGTGTGCGGTCATGACCCCTCCTTCACCAGGGCGTCCAGAACGGCGTAGAAGCCGGTGACTGCCTCGGCGGGCAAGCCGTCCAGTGCGCGGTTTTCGACCTCGGTCAGGGTCTGGGTGATGACGGCGGCCGCCGCGCGCCCGGAATCGGTGAGTTCGATCAGCACGGAGCGACGGTCTCCGGCGCGCGTGCCGCGGGTGATGTGGCCGCGGCGCTCCAGCCGGTCCAGCACGCTGGTCAACGTGGTGGGGCGGGCACCGACCGCCGCACCAAGCTGGGACACGGTGCGGCCCCGGTCGTCGGCGAGGTTGGCCAGCGCGTTGATCTCGGAGGCGGTCAGGTCAAGGTCGACGAGTTCGGTGGCGATCAGTTGCAAGGTGGCGTGGGTCGCGCGCTGCAACGCAAGCAGAGCCGAGCGACCCGGTGATGCGGAATCGGACTTCATGCTTTCGGATACTACGATATCGGAGAAGCGTCGGCAAGACTGCCGCCATCATCACGGTGCCGCTCAGCACCCCGAAGATCAATCCAGGGAAGCCGACGAAGCCCACAGCATCATCCTGAGTGGCAGATCCGGAGCTCTACGTCCTCATCGCGAGTGGCAATCAACACGTGGCCCTGCGGATCAGGCCCGCCGGACGCGAGATCCGAAAAGCCGCCGATGGCCCGGAGCTGCCGGTGCGCTGGCTGCTGACCGAATGGCCCGCCACCGAGCCCGAACCCGTGCAGTTCTGGCTGTCCAACCTGCCCGCCGACACCCCGCTGGCCACCCTCGTGCGCACCGCGAAACTGCGCTGGCGCATCGAGCACGACTATCGCGAGATGAAGCAGGCCCTGGGCCTGGCCCACTTCGAAGGCCGCACCTGGCGCGGCTGGCACCACCACGTCACCCTGGTCTCCGTCGCGCACGCCTTCTGCACCCTCCAGCGCATCACCCGGTCCCCAAAAGAGACGGCGTCGGCCTGAGCCTCTACAAGGTCGCCCGCGAACTGCAGTTACTCCTCGCGGTCTGGACCGGCGCCTGCCCCACCTGTCACCGCAACATGCCAGAACCGATATCAACCTGACCAAGCACTACTAGGAGTGGCAGCCCGGTACAGACCCGGCCACCGGCAAGGCGCGCAAGCAGCCGTACTTCATCCACCCCGAAGACGATCAGGTGATGGCGCTCGCCGGCTTGTACGAGTACTGGCGCGACCCTGCCGTCCCCCAGGACGACGACCCGGCCGCCTGGCTGATGACCTGCACCATCATCACCACCGAGGCCACCGACGCAGCCGGCCGCGTACACCCGCGCATGCCACTGGCGCTCACCGAGGACCACTACGAAGCCTGGCTCGACCCCGCACACCAAGACCCCGACCACCTGCGCGCTCTCCTCGGCCAGCCCGCCGACGGCCGCCTCGACGCACGCCCGGTCTCCGCGGCCGTCAACGACGTCCGCAACAACGGCCCCCACCCCCTCGATCCGGTCAGCCCGTAGGAACAACCCGGCCGCGCAGGCGCACGCCACCGGCCGCTGCGCGGCGGGGGCGGGGCGACTCCGCACACGCGCAGGGTCCATGACATGTTCGGACGCCGACAGGCCCACCGGCAGCCGGGAGGCGGCCGCAAGGAGCGGTGCGTTCACCTCCACGCCCACCGCGAACGGCAGGCGGCGGTCCTCATCGCTCGGCAGGTCAAGGAAGCCGCCATCCCACCCGGCCTCGACGACCACGGATGATCGGGGCCGGCTTCCGGGGGAGCCGAGTCTACCGGCTCTGTTCCGAGCAGAGCCGGGGTTTGGGACAGGCACCCAGTTCCCGTCGCCTGATCCCGGACCGGGCGGGTGGGCGGGCGCAGCGCGGTCATCAGCTCCAGGACCGCCAGGGCGGGTGAGCCGCGCGGCGTGATCACCCGCTCCGCATAGAGGCCGAGCACGCGGGCGATCGGCGGAACACCCCCGTGTCGGCGGGGAGGACATGACACCGCGCGAGGTCGAGTTGACCTCGATCGGAACACCCCCGCGCCGGCGGGGAGGACAGGTCGACGGCACCGAACTTCTGGTTACCCTTCGGAACACCCCCGCGTCGGCGGGGAGGACCAGGAGAAGCGGCCGGTGCGGGCACCGTACTGCGGAACACCCCCGCGTCAACGGGGAGGACGACGGTGTACTGGTCGGTGATCGCCCACTGTGCGGAACACCCCCGCGTCGGCGGGGAGGACGTGATCGAGTTCTTCAGCCCGGACACGCTGCTCGGAACACCCCCGCGTCGGCGGGGAGGACTTTTCCGTGCTGGTGTTGGCCTGGTTCATTGCCGAAACACCCCCGCGTCGGCGGGGAGGACAGGGCGCGCAGCCCGGACGACGAGATCGACGTCGGAACACCCCCGCGTCGGCGGGGAGGACGCCGGCCGGCCGCAGCTGCGTGTCGTCAACGGCGGAACACCCCCGCGTCAGCGGGGAGGACGGCCTGGACGTTCTGGTCGCGGACCTCAACTCCGGAACACCCCCGCGTCGGCGGGGAGGACGGTGACCGTGTACGTCTGCACGAACGTCGAGCCGGAACACCCCCGCGTCGGCGGGGAGGACCCCGGCGGGCGCAGCGCTGCCGCGCGGTCGGGCGGAACACCCCCGCGTCGGCGGGGAGGACACAGTTGGGAGACCGACCCCCAGTTTGCCTGGCGGAACACCCCCGCGTCGGCGGGGAGGACACCCGGTTTGGGCTTACCGGCTGCTCCACATTCGGAACACCCCCGCGTCGGCGGGGAGGACGTGTTGGCCAGGCTCAGCAGGTGCTCGGCGTCCGGAACACCCCCGCGTCGGCGGGGAGGACTCCATAACCTGCTGCGTGTCGGCCTTGTACGACGGAACACCCCCGCGTCGGCGGGGAGGACGCGCGTGCCAGATCGTCCTTGGCCTGCTGCACCGGAACACCCCCGCGTCGGCGGGGAGGACACTTCCTGACCTGCGACTCAAGGACCGCTTTGCAATGTCTTTGCCGTCGGTAGTCCTGTCATGCGGATAAGGGTAAGGCCGTCGAAATCCATGGGGACGCGTCGGGGGGTGCCGGCGGTGCGCAGGGCGTAGCCCTGTTCGTTAGGGGCGGGGTGGATGAGGAGGGCTGCGCCGTCGGTGACGGTGTCGGTGACGGCGTTCCAGAGTTGGTCACGGACTCTAGCGGAGACGGTGCCGACGAAGATGCCGGGGACTACTTCGCTGGTCCAGCGGGTGAGGGCGCCGCGTAGGTGGTCGGGGACGGCGGTGGTGGCGATGACGACCATGGACGGCATCAGTTGTCGCTTTCGAGGGCGTAGTTGACGCCTGCGGGCAGGGTGCCGGCTTGGGGGTCCCAGAGGTGGACCATGTCGGCGTCTTTGCGTTCGGAGCGGTCTTTTGGTTCGGCGCCGGGGGTGAGCAGTGTCTGGATGTCGTTGACGATGCGAGGCAGGAGGCGCAGGAGGCGGAGTTCTTCGCGGAAGCGGCGGCGTGCTTCTTGTTCGGGGTTGGTGGATTGGTGGAGGGCGAAGGCGAGGGGGAGGGTGGTGTCGGCTTTGTAGAGGTCGGCGATGTCGTAGACGAAGGCGTGCTGGGTGCCTGTGTGGACGAAGCCGAGGGCGGGTGAGCAGCCGAGGGCGAGCAGGGCGGCGTGGACGATGCCGTAGAGGCAGGTGTTGGCGGCTGACAGGGCGAGGTTGACGGGGTCCTGGGCGTGCCATTGGTCGGGGTGGTAGTTGCGGCGGAAGCGGCCGATGCCGTGTTGTTGGGCCAGCAGGCGGTAGAGGGCTTTCATCCGCTGGCCTTCCATGCCGCGTAGCTGGGCGAGGGTGGTGCCGGGGGGTACGTCGTCGTGGAAGCGGATGCCGTACATGCGGGTGGCGGTCTGAAGGCGGCGCTCGGTGTTGCTCCAGGCGGCGACTTGCTGTTCGAGCCAGTGGGTGGTGAGGGAGTCGGGCAGGATGGCGGCGTAGGTGCGCACGACGCCGGCGCCGGTGCAGACGACGCTGGTGCCGTGGCGGGCGAGGGTGGCCAGGGCTGGGGTGGTGATGGATACGCCGGGGCCGAGCAGGAGGCAGGTAAGGGCTGCGGTGGGGATGTAGACGGTGTCGGTGCGGCGGTCCTCGGTGGGGATCTGGGCGCACACGCCGGTGTCGTCCTGGACGATGCGGACCATGTCCATGTAGAGGAAGGACAGGCAGTCCGCGACGCGGGGCAGCATGGCCAGGGTGGGGGCGGCGAGGCGTTTGCGGGCGTCGCCGCCCCGTCTGGGCGCGCTCACGTGGCGGGGGCCGGGGCGAGGCTGAGGAGGCCGCAGCCGTAGGCTTTGCCTCTGCCTATTCCTTCTTCGACTCGACGGCGCAAGAGATCGGGGTCCCTGATGAGGGCGTTGCCCTCGAACCGGGTCCGAGCGTTGTGGATACGCTGTTTACCTTGAGCTTTTAGGCCACTTGCTGCAATCAGTCGCGTGGCGTGGACCGTGTCGACTTCCAGGCCTGATTGTTCGGCTTGGCGTCGCCACCATTCCTCTGCAGCCGAACCGGTGAGCGCCACAACAGGTTTGAGGCCGTAGAGCTCTTGAGTTTTTCTTCCGGGCTTGCGTACTGCGTTGGCGTCGATGCGGTAGCGGACTGGCAGTCCGGGGCGGAGTGCGTCGAGCAGGGGGTTGAGTGGCCTGGTGTCTGCTTGACCGTAGTCCGGTGGGAGCAGGTTCACGTCAGGTCGGGTGCGGCTCTGCAGGAGCAGATAGGATCCTTGGGGGGTTTCTTCTGCCCGGAAAAGGATGCCGAGTTGCTTGCGCGCTTCATCGCCAAGGTTGTCCGGAAATAGCTTCATCACTCGTGCTGGTGCAGCTGCTCCCTGGGCACCCGGTCGCCGCTGCCCTTCGGCCGGCCTCCCGCCCGCGCCGAACCACGACCCGGACGCTCATCCCGGTAGGCGCGCACCGCCCGGCGGGGCCAGTGCTCCACCCCCGCCACCATCACCAGGTGCTCAGCCACCCGCGTCGGTCCCCCTCACCGCTATCCGGCTATGGCTGCGGCGGTAACCCGCCGGACAGTCCCTAGTGCGCATCCATCCGCACCGGTGGTGCGGTCACCGGTGCAGAGCCACCACGGTGTCCACCACCGCGCGGCACTCCACCTGTTCATCGCGCAGCGCCTGCAGAGCCGGCACGACGTCCTTCGGCGCGTCGACGAGGACCTGGCCGACGAAGTGCGCTCCCGCTGGAGATCCGACAGCGACACGAGCAAGAACACGCCCTCGCAGCGAAGATCACCTTGGTACTGGCTGCCCCCGTGCGTCGCGCGCAACGGCTCGGGTCGTTTCGGTCATGCTCTCCTTCTGGTTGGCTCGTCGCCGTGAGACATGTGGCCGGCGGAAGTTCTCATGACGGGGATCAGCCGGGCAGAAGATCGCGTGCCGGTTGTTTCAGCGCGGTTCGGACGAACTGGCCCGCGCGGTCGAGCGCCAATGCGCCCTCGTCCAGGATCGGCGCGAAGCCCTGGAAGACGTGTGGCACTTCCGCGGTGATGTCGAGGATGACCGAGACGTCGGCGGCTGCCAGGCGGGAGGCGAGCCGGATGGAGTCGTCGAGCAGTGTTTCGTGCGTGCCGACCTGCAGGAGAGTGGGCGGCAACCCGTGCAGGTCGTCGAACAGCGGGCTGTGCTCCCGCGCCGCGGTAGCACCTTCGCCGGCGTAGTCGAGCACGCGCCGGGCGAGCGCTTCCCGATTCACCGCGACGTCTACGGACGCCCGCGTTGTCATCGAGTCGCCGGACAAGGTCAAGTCGATCCAGGGCGACAGCAACACCGCGCCCGCCGGTACGGGCCGGTTTCCCGCCACCAGTGACGTGAGCAGTCTCAGTGCCACCCCGCCTCCGGCGGACTCCCCGATCACGATCAGTTCGTCGGCGCCGATACCCGAGTCCAGCAGCGCTTCATAACACGTCGCGGCATCGGTCGCCGCGGCCGGTGCCGGGTGCTCCGGCGCAAGCCGGTAATCCACGGTGACGACCCGCAGTCCCGATCGCCGGGCGATCTGGGTCACCAAGCCCAAGGAGCTGTTCGCCGAACCCAGTGCGAACGCGCCGCCGTGGAAGTAGAGCGCGGTGCCGACCGGTTGCGGCGCACCGCTGATCGTGACCGACAGCGCGGCGACACCCGCCAGGTCGAGCTTCTCGACGATGGCGTCGGTGGGCACCGGTTGCGAGCTGAGGATCTGTTCGAACAGCGGCCGTTGGACGTCGAGATCGCCACCCAGGTCGAGCGGCGAGTTCCGCCTGAGTTCGCGGACCTGCTCGCGTTGCTCACCAGTCATGCTGTCGCCTGCCTGGTTTCGAGGCCGGTGCGGTGTGGACGTTCGACCGGGCTGAGGACGACGGTGCGCTTGTTCGTCATGATCGCGCCTCCGCCGACTTGACGTGCTGCGCTACCAGTGCCGAAAACTCTTCGGGCTCGTCGATCGGAATGATGTGGCCGGCGTTGGGCAGCAGGCTAGCCGTCAAGTCCTCGCTAAACGGGGCGAGTTGACGCGCGGTGCACTCGCCGACTGCGCCTCCGCCGATCGTGAGCACCGGAAGTGTGAACACGTTGTGCGTCACCCACGAGGAGATCCAGCCCGCGTTCGCGGGCATCGCGCGGTAATGCTCGAAAGCGGCCCGCAAGGACTCCCGCCCACGGTACGCCTCGACGATCCGGGCGGTCAGCGCCTCCGAGAGCCCGCGGCGGCTTCCGCCGTCGAGGAAGAACCGGATGTAGTGGTCTTCCCGTCCCTCCAGCAGGTCCTCGGCGAACCCGCCCGGAGCCGAGTGGAGCCCGAACCACCAGGGGGCGCCGCTCGCCGTGAAGGATTCGGCTCCGGGCAGTGTGCCGATCATCGCTTCACTCAGCGTCAGGCTGGACACGCGGTGCGCGTGGGTCGCCGCCAGCGCGAACGCCGGTGCGGTGCCGAGGTCGATGCCGACGACGTGCGCCCGGTCGATGTCAAGCGCGTCGAGGAGCCCGACCAGATCCCCGGCGAGCTCGGTCGCCAGGTAACCGCCGGCCGCTCGGTCGCTGTCGCCCAGACCGCGTAGATCCGGCGCGACGACACGAAGCCCGGCCGCCGTCAGCAGCGGCGCGACTTCGGACCAGATCGCCCGCGTGTGCGGAAAACCGTGCAGCAGCAGGACCGCGGGGCCCTCCCCCGCCACCTCGACCGCGAGGCGGACGTCGTTCACCGAGATGTACCGCGCTTGGGCGTCCGCCAGGTAGGCAGTCAACATCGCTCATCTCATCCAGTCGGTTACTATCGGATACCAGGCGAACATAGGAGACCGACCGTGGACGTTCAAGGAGGCACTTCCCGGAACCCTGGTCACCTCGGGGTAACCCCTCACCGCGGCGACCTCTTCGATGCAGCCTGCCCCACCAGGCAGCTGCTCGACCGGGTCGGCACGAAATGGACGACAATGCTCGTCCTGACCCTCGACCAGACCGATGGCGAACTTCGTTTCGCCGAACTCAAGCGAGCCCTGACCGGGATCTCCCAGAAGATGCTGACGCAGACCCTGAGGTCGCTCGAGCGGGATGGCCTCGTCACCCGCCGGGTCGAGCCTTCCGTTCCGCCACGGGTGTTCTACGGGCTCACCGCGCGCGGAAAGTCGTTGGCACAACCCCTGTCACAGTTGCGAGAGTGGGCGGAGATGCACATGCCACAGATTCAGCTCGATCAGGACGCATTCGACCGTTCGCTCTGAGCGCAGGGCTGGTCCACGGCCGACCAGGTCGGCGATGAGCAAGGTCGCTGGGAGTGTCTGATGGGTCCCGTGACGGGTCTGGCGGTGGATCCGTAAGTGAGAGCGAGGTGGGAGAACAAGCTCAGCGTGTGAGCACGCACCCATCCGCGACGCCGAGCCAGAGCATGGCTCCGAAGAACAGGCCGACGATCGGATATAGGCGTGTCCGCGTACAAGTGAACGTGGCCCTGGCAAGATTTCCGTGAAGCTGGGGTGTGCCACCGTGCGCCGGTGACGCTCCGTCACGGATGGCGGCACTGTCAGCGAGTGTGATGACCTCGTACAGATCATGTCTCCGCACCTCGATGCGGTGCGGGTGGAACGAGTGTGGGTGGCGGGCGGCGTGGTTCGCATCAGCGCCTGCACCCGCGAGGTGACAGTGGCGTGTCCGGACTGCGGTCGCGGTTCTGCGCGGGTCCACAGTCGCTATGGCCGCACGCTGGCCGATGTCGCTGTCGGCTTGCCGATCGAGCTGTGGGCCGGGCGCGACGCCGAGCAGCTGGCCGCCTGGCTGCGGACGCTCCCCGGCGTCAAGGTGGGCTGCCGGGACGGCTCGCTGGTCTACCGCCAAGGCATCGCCGACCGTGCCCCGAACGCGGTGCAGGTCAGCGACCGCTTCCATCTGTGGCAGGGGCTGTCGAAGCGAATCGCGGCCATCGCCGCCGCCCACCGCGGCTGCCTGCCCGCCGCAGTTCCAGAGCCCGAACCGGCACCGCCACCAGCGACCCCGGCCGAACCGTCCGACCAGCCGACACCCCAGCCCGCCGCCACGCGAAGCGCCTGTTCGAGGCGGTGCACGCGGTGACCGACACCGGACTCTCGCTCAGCGCCGCAGCCCGCGAGCTGGTCCTGAACCGGCGCACCGTGGGCAAATACGCCCGGGCCGCCACCTGGCAGGATTGCGTTCGGCGCACCCGGACACGCCGAGCCACCAGCCTTGATCCATATCTGGACTACCTTCGGAAGCGGTGGGAGGAAGGCGAGCACACCGCGGCGGTGCTGCACCAGAGATCGTCGCCAAGGGCTACCGCGGCCACTACCAACGGGTCAAGATGGCCATCGCGTCGCTGCGGCGCGGCCTGCCGATCGGCACCCCGCGCGAACGGCCGCCCTCGCCCCGGGAAGTCGCCCGGTGGATCGCCATGACGCCGTCCCGCCGCAGCGTGCACGCAGCCGAGGCACTGCGCCGGCTGTTCGGGCACTGCCCGGAGCTGCACCGAACCCACGACCTGGCGCGTCAGTTCGCCGCCATGCTCGAAAGTCGCGACGCCAACCCGCTACCGGACTGGCTCGACCAACTCGCAACCTCCCGTCTTCCCGCACTGGCCAGCCTGGCCAAGGCCCTCCGGGAGTACCAGGCGGCTGTCGTGCAAGGCATCACCACCCCGTTCAACTCCGGTGTCAACGAGGGCCGCATCACCGATCTGAAGCTCCAGAAGCGGCTCATGGCCGGACGCGCGGGAGTCCCGCTGCTCCGCCACCGCGTCATCTTCGTAGCCCTACTCCTGGGGCAGGCGGCGACCAGGACGACGAGCGCGAGCAGCGCGCACACGGGGATCAGGTCGGCGAGGTTGCAGATCACGAACGCGGTGCGGCGGCGGGCGGTGTGGTTCATGACGGGGTTTCTCCCTTCGAGGGGCGTACGGCGTACCGGCCGTACTTCGGCTTGTGCACACGCGGGTCGGCGCCGAGCCACTTGCCGATCGTGGCGGCATGCGGCACTTCAAGGTCGGGGTGCAGGCGGGCGATCACATCGCGGATCGCCTCGGGCCCGATCCCGTCCGGGCCGGCGCCGCGCACGATCTCGAACACGATCGGCCGACGCGGGTCCTCACGTTCACCGCCCTGCGCGTCGGCGATCGTGGCGCCGAGGTCGGGCGGCGTGAACCCGAACCCGCCGTGCTCGAAGATCACCCGCGCCTGCGCTTCGAGATCGGGGTCGCGGTCGCCGGTCGCGTCGTCGATCTCGCCTCGGATGCGGCGCAGCGTGGCGTCGGCGTCGGCGATCGCGTCGTCGGCGACCGTGCTCGGCGCTGCAGGCTTACCCCGATCGGCAGTTGGGTCGGTCCACCCTTCGCGTACCGGCCGCTCTGCCTCGACGGCCACGGTCGGTGCGGCGGCCGGGCGGGCGCCGAGCCGGTGAACAGGTGACCGGTGTTGTTCCACCTGTTCTCGTACGCCTCGCCGACGGCGCGCACCGACAACTCGTCGAACCGGTAATGACCGATGATGCGCTCAACTACCCTCGACCCGGGCCCTTCGTGGGCCCGGAAATGAGGGAGCACGGTATGGAGCCGCTGGAACTCCGTCGCGCAGTTGAGGCAGGCCGGGCAACCGCTTCGGAGCTGGGCTTCCAGGTCGACGATGTGATCGTCATCCACAACTCGGACCGCGTCGTGCTGCGCCTGATCCCGTGCGGTGTTCTGGCTCGGGTCGCGCCTTACGAGCATCTGGCTGCTTCTGAGTTCGAAGTAGAGGTTGCTCGCCGTCTCGCCGACGTCGGCGCTCCGGTGGCTGAGCCTGAGCCTCGGGTCGAGCCCCGAGTCCATGTGCGTGATGCCTTCGTCATCTCGCTCTGGACCTACTACGAGCCTGTGGGATCACAGATCGCGCCGGCCGACTACGCAGACGTACTCATGCAGCACCACGCCGCTCTGCGGCAGATCGATCTGGACGCACCGCATTTCACCGATCGAGTCGCTGGGGCGCTGAGCGAAGTGAACGACCGCGAGCAGTCCCCTGAACTGCCCGATGCTGACCGGGAATTCCTCAGCAACACACTCAGTGGCCTCAGCGCCGCAGCCAGCATCGGGAAGGCCGGCGACCAGCTGTTGCACGGCGAGCCGCATCCGGGCAACCTCCTGAACACGAAGAGAGGCCCACTGTTCGTAGACCTCGCCACGTGCTGCCGTGGGCCCATTGAGTTCGACCTCGCCCATGCCCCTGAGGACGTGGGAAAGCACTATCCGGGGGCTGACCACGACCTCATTCACCAGTGCCGCGCCCTGAACTGGGCGATGTTCTCGGCCTGGCGCTGGCGCCGAAATGACCAGATGCCCGACCGGGACCGCTGGAGAGTGGAGGGGCTCAACCGGGTTCGTGCTGCACTCGATCGCTGCGAACTGGGCTGAACTCGAGAGGGTCAGTAGGCGCGTGCCACGACGGCGATGTTGCCAGGCTGGTCGTCGCTCCCGGGAACGGAGCCGTCTGCGGCGACCAGGCACCGCACGGTGACGCCCTGTTCGGCGAGCTTGGCCTCACCCTCCACGCCCAGCGTTTCCCAGGCAATGCGCGCCCAGCCGGTGCTCGCCGCCTCCGCAGCCTCCTCGACCGTGGTCACCTCGACGGTGCGGTCGTTGCGACGCTTACGGGCCTGCGCCAGCAGAAGCGCCTGGTCGTCCTCCAGCACCGTGGGCAGGATCTCCGACAGTGCTCCGATCGGCATCGGCTCCTTGCTTCCCGCTACGCGGCGGACCAGCACGGCAGTCCCGTTCTCCACGTCACGTGGTCCGACCTCGATGCGTACGGGCACCCCCTTGAGCTCCCAGTCGACCGCGCGGCGGCCGAACGGCGTGTCGATGCGGTCGTCGACGTGTACGCGGATACCAGCCGCCTTCAGCCGGTCACCGATCCCGCGGACCGTGTCCAGGACCGCGTCGTCGCCCTTGACGGCCACGATGACCACCTGCACCGGGGCCAGACGCGGCGGGATGCGAAGGCCGTCATCGTCGCCATGCATCATCACCAGTGCGCCGACCATCCGGGTCGTCGAACCCCACGACGTCTGCCAGACGTATTCCTCACGGCCGTCCTTCGACAGGTAGCGCGTCTGGAACGCCTTGGCGAAGTTCTGGCCCAGTTCGTGGCTTGTGGTCAGCTGGAGGGCCTTGCCGTCGCCCATCATGCCTTCCAGGGTGAGCGTGTTGATCGCGCCGGCGAACCGCTCCCTGACCGTCTTGCGACCCGGTACGACATCCATGGCGAGGACGTTCTCCAAGAAGTCGGCGTACACCTCCTGGTGGATGTGTGCGGCGTAGTCCCGGGCGTCCTCGTAGGTGGCGTGTGCCGTGTGGCCTTCCTGCCACAGGAATTCCGTCGTACGAAGGAACACCCGCGGCCTCAGCTCCCAGCGGACCACGTTCGCCCACTGGTTGATCAACAGCGGAAGGTCGCGGTAGCTCTGCACCCACTTGGAGAAGTATTCGTTGACGATCGTCTCAGACGTGGGGCGGACGACGACGGGCTCTTCCAGCTCCTTGCCGCCGCCATGAGTGACTACGGCCAGTTCGGGCGCGAAGCCCTCGACGTGCTCGGCCTCCTTCGTCAGGTACGACTGCGGGATGAAGAGCGGAAAGTACGCGTTCTGCGCGCCGGCCGCCTTGATCCGGGCGTCCACCTCCTGCTGCATCCGCTCCCACAGGCCGTATCCGTACGGTCTGATGACCATGGTGCCGCGCACCGGCCCGTTGTCGGCCAGTTCGGCCTTGCTGACCAGGTCCTGGTACCAGCGGGGGAAGTCGTCCGCCTGGGGTGTGAGAACGGGTGCTTTTGCCATGACGCGCAGCGTAGGAGGCGGCTCCACCAAGACGCGAACCGATTACTTCCCACACGTCAGGACACCGGCCGGTCCAGTTCGTCACCGATGGCCTCGCGCAGTACGTGGCGCCCCGCCGCAGGCGGCGCGGCGGGAACGCCACGAACACGGCCGACAGGCTACCCCAGCCGCCACAGCCGGAATCACACAACCGGCGTAGAGCGCATCGGGGTTGGCCAACGTCTCTTGCGCACGGGCCGGCACAGCCGCGGCGCCCCCCGGCGCCACTCTCAACGAACCCACAACACACCAGGCCAGCAAGCCCTCGATACACCAACAAGCCCCCCTCCGAGCGTTAAGCCGCGCGCGAAGGGGTGGGTAGCGGTGTCCCGGCACCCACCCCTCGCTGCCGCATCGGTCATTGCCGGTTCAACGGCGCAGCAGCGGTGGTTCAGCTGGTGCTGCAGGAGAACGTCGGCCAGGTGGTGCTGCCGTTCTTCATGATCGTCAGGCCCCAGTTGTTGCCGTTGCCGTTGGGCGTGGCGACAAGCGTCTGAGCGTCGGGGTAGGACGCGTTGACGTTCCAGGTCGCGCTGACCTTCTCGGGGTACGGGACGTTGGCTGTCACCTTCCAGGCGCTGGAGCCGGAGACCGAGACGTTGAGGTTGTACCGGTCGCTCCAGGAGTCACCGGCCGTGACGTTCACGGTGCAGCCGCCACCGCTCGGAGGCGGAGTGGTGCCGCCACCGGTGCTCCCGCCGCTGCTGCTGCCGACGGTGATGTTGGAGCTGCCGCTGCTCTGGTAGCCCTCGGTGGCCAGGATCTCGTAGTTAGGGGTGCCGAGGGTCAGACCGTGGCTCTTCCAGGCGTTGAAGATGTTCGACACGGTGATGGTGCCGCCGGTGCGCTTGGCCTGGCGGATCGCCCAGTACTGGTCGAACGTCGAGTTGTTGCCCTCGATGGACGGAGCGTTGGTACGGGTCGTCTTGTACAGGTCGTACGTGCTGCCGTCGCTGCTGACCGAGCCCAGCTTGGTCGCGCCCGTGCTCGGGTTGTAGCTGCCGTAGTTGTCGACGATGTACCACTCGACCAGCGGGTTCTGGAACCAGCCGTACAGCGACAGGTAGCAGTTGCCGTTGCAGTTCCATGTGCCCGAGTAGGTGACGGGGTTGGCGGAGTTGCCCGGGTTCCAGCCCTTGCCGGCGACGACGTTCTGCGAGCCCGTGTTCCAGGTCAGGCTGTAGTTTCCGCCCGACCCCAGGGTCATGGTGGCGCCGCTGGACTGCTCCCAGAACGAGTAGAAGTAGCCGTTGTTGGTACCGGTGCTGTTCGAGCTGATGGTCGTGTCGGCCTGGGCCGCGCCGGGCAGCGCGAAGGCCACCACGACCGCTGCCGCCGTGGCAACAAGCCCTCGGAGGGCGGCCACGAGGCCGCGTCTGCGGCGCTTCTCGTGAGTCAGCGTCTTCATGGAGTGTTCCTCCTCGTGCGGGGGTGGGGGTGCCGCGCGCCATCGCCCCGTGGCCGTCACCGTCGCCCAGGGCATGGGCATGACACTTCCGGCCGCCAACAGCAATGCGGCCGGAAACCGGGTCAGCCTGCGGCCCGGATCGCCGGCGACTGAGCACCGGCGCTGGCGAACAGTTTGGACCGCCACCCCCGGGTGTCAACAGTTTCGGTAGAAGTTTCGAAACGTTCTAGCGGCAGACAGTCCGCAGGCGAAGGTATAGCACCTGTTCAGAGGAGACATCTTGCTACTCAACCGTTTCCGACGATCAACTACTATGAATGTAGGCAGATTTGAACGGAACAGCAGACGCTCCTCTGATACCGAAACTTTCGTCACGAGCTCCGGTCGTTGCAGCGCGGCAACGTGATGCGGTCGGCGGTGGGCGGCGCGGGGCGTCGGTCGGCACGTGGAGGTAGCCGAACGACGTCAGCGTGATCGGAGTCGGCACAGGCTCCATGGCCGAGCTCTGAGCTTGTTCCGCTTTGACGGACACCATCGGTGTGGTGGTCAGGCCGCTGAGGCGGCCTCGTAGGCGGCAGGACTGCGGTAGCCGAGGCTGCTGTGCAGTCGGTGCAAGTTGTACCAGCCCTCGATCCACTCGAAGATCGCGGTGTGGGCGGCGGCCCGGCTCGGCCAGGGGCGGTCGTCGTTGAGTTCGTTCTTGAGGGTGGCGAAGAACGACTCGGCCAGCGCGTTGTCCCAGCACTGGCCGGTGCGGCCAACGGATAGCCTGACACCCAAGTGGTCTGCCAGCAGGGCGAGTTCATGGCTGGTGTATTGCCCGGACGGAGTGGAAGATCACGGAACCTGCGGGGCGGCACTGGTGGCAGGCGGCTCGCAGTGCGTCGGCGACCAGTTCGGTGCGCGGGTGGTCGGCGGTGGCCCAGCCGACCACCCGTCGGGAGGCGATGTCGATGACGGTGGCCAGGTAGAGCCAGCCCTCGTCGGTGGGGATGTAGGTGATGTCGCCGCACCAGCGGGTGCCGACCGCGGTCGGGTCGGGCCGGAAGTCGCGCAGGACCAGGTCCGGGCGGGTGGCCGGGTGCGGGTCGGGGATCGTGGTGCGGTGTCGTCGTCTACGGTGCCGGCCGGCGAGCCCGGCGGCCCGCATCAGCCGGGCGATGCGTCTGCGGCCGCAGCTCGTCCCCTCACGCTTGAGGACGGCGTGGCTGCGCGGGGCTCCGTAGGTGCCATTGGACCGGGCGTGGACCGTGGTGATCTGCTCGGTGAGCTCCGCGTCCTGCACGGCCCGGGGCCCGGGGGTGCTGGCGCGGCGGGCGTAGAAGGCGGCACGGGAGACCTTGAGCAGTTCACACGCGCGCTTGACGCTGTGACCTGCCTGCTTCTCCGCCTCGATGAACGGGTGCACCGTCACCGGGTCTCCTTCGCGAAGAAAGCCGTGGCCCGCTTGAGGATCTCCACGTCCTCCCGCAGCCGGCGGTTCTCCCGCCGAAGCTGGGCCAGTTCTTCGCGCTCGCTGCTGGTCAGGCCATCGCGCTCACCGGCATCGACCTCGGCCTGCTCGACCCAGTCACGCACCGCGGTCTCGGTCAGGTCGAAGTCCTTGGCGACCTGGCCGACCGAGCGGTCCCCGCGTCGGCACAACTCGACGATCTCGGCCTTGAACTCCGGCGTGAACGAGCGGCGAGGACGCGGCTTCTTCTTCCCCGTGCTCTCCATGATGGACATCATCCTTCTGGGACCGAAGCCCCTGATCTTCGATGTCCGTCAAAGCGGATCAAGCCCAGTCCTCCCGTTCGGCGGTCTCGAGTTGCTGCCTGCTCCACCTCCACGCCGGCCTGCGCGACACGGACAAGATCTTCGGCCACCCCGACACACGGCGCCTGACCGACTTCTCCGAGCCCGTCGCCGTGCTGTTCAACTCCGTCTTCCACTGCATCCCAGACAGCGGCACCGACGGGCCGCTCGCGGTGGCCCGCCGGATCGCGCGGCGCCTCGTGCCGGCAGCTTCCTGGTGGTGTACCAGCTGGTCAGCGGAGACCCCGAGGTGCGCACCTTCGTCACCGACTTCATGGACCAGGCCACGCAGGGCCACTGGGGCCGCGTGCGCGAAGAGAAGGACGTCGCCGAACTCTTCGAGGGGCTGGAGGTCCTGGAGCCCGGCCTGGCGGAGGTCTCCACCTGGCGCCCGGACACCGAGGTCGCGCCGCGCCTGCTCACCCACGAGTGGATCGCGTTCGGTGGAGTGGGCCGGATCGTCTGACCGCACGCCCTTCGCGATTCTCCCGCCGGGCGTCCGCACGCAGCTAACGCACCAGTCGTTGAGAGGCGTCGTCCGCATCCCAGCCCCGTTCACCAGGCGACCAGCCCCGGTACCGCGGCGTCCACCTCCTCCACGATCTGCGCCGCCACCGCCGGGACCTGCCCGTCCCAGTAGAAATGCGCTCCCGGAAAAAAGTGCTCGCCCAGCAGGTCGTCCGTGCCCTCTGCCCAGGCGAGCAGTTGTTCCCTGCTGACCACGTGGTCGTCCAGGCCACCGAACAGCGAGCAGGGCACGGCAATGCGTGAGCGGTTGGAGGGGCGCGGCCGCCAGGTCTCCACCATGCGGAAGTCGGCGCGCAGCCGGGGTTCGTAGATGGCCCACACGTCGTCGTCCTCCAGGATGGGCCGCGGCAGTCCCCCCATGGAGTGCAGTGCCACCCTCAGTTCGGCGCCGGGCAGGGTGTGCAACGGGGCGCCCCCGAAGACGGGCTGCTCGCTGAAGGGGGCCTCGCACGCGGACAGGCCGAGCCATGCCGGACCGGTCAGGTTCTGTTCGCGCAGCTGGAGTGTCGTCTCGTAAGCGGTCAGGGCGCCCAGGCTGTGACCGAAGAAGGCGAACGGCGCGTCCAGGTACGGGCGCAGGTCCGTCAGGAGGTAGGCGGCCAGTTCTGGCACGCTGGTGCACAGGGGCACCGAGCTGAGCGGGCCGCGCCCCGGCGCCTCGACCAGGCACACGTCCCAGTCGTCGGGGAAGTGCGGCACCCAGCCGGTGTACGCGAGGTGGGAGCCGCCCGCGTGGTGCAGGACGAACAGGCGCAGCGCCGGGTCGTCGACCGGGCGGGGGCGGATCACGGCGGACAGCGCGGTGGTCATCGAAGGGGCCTTTCCCTGCGCAGGGCGCGGATCATGCGGGTGAGTACGGTGCCACCGCCGATTTCCACGAACTCGGTGTCCGGGTCCGCGGCCAGCAGCGTCCGGACCGTGCGGTGCCACAGCACGGGGTGGTCGATCTGTTCGGCCAGCAGGCGGGGGAGGTCGGCGTGGGTGTACGGCTGTGCGGTGCGGTTGGCGTAGACAGGGAAGGCCGGCTCGGCGAGCGGGAAACCGTCAAGGAACCCGGCGAACTCCCGTGCCGCCGCGCTCATGTGGCTGGTGTGGAAAGGGCCCGAGACATCGAGGCGGCGGACCGCCGTGGCACCCGCCTCGCTGAGGAGCGCGGAGGCCGACTCCACCTTGGCCGCGGGCCCGGCCACCACCGTCTGGTCGGCCGTGTTCAGGTTCGCCACCTCCACCGCCTCCAGCCCCGCCCGGCGCAGCAGCAGCCGGATGACGGCCTCGTCCATGCCGAGCACCGCGGCCATGGCGCCGTCGGTGACCCGGGCCATGGCACGGGCCCGGGCGACGACCAGCCGCAGCCCGTCGCCGAAGCCGAGCACACCGGCCGTGTGCAGGGCGGTGATCTCCCCGAGGCTGTGGCCGGCGGCGGCGTCCGGGGCGGGCAGGCCGTCGGCGCGGGCCGTCGCGTACCCGAGGGCCCCCACGACGTACACGGCCGGCTGGGTGAACTCGGTGCGGCCGAGCCGCCGTTCCGGGTCGGTCAGGCAGAGTTCGCGGACCGAGAAGCCGAGGATGTCGTCCGCCTCGGCCACCTGCTCCGGGAAGCGGTCGAAGAGGGCCGCGCCTCCCATGCCGACGCGCTGAGACCCCTGGCCGGGGAACAGATGGACGCAGGTCACGGCAACTCCTTCACGGGACCGAGGCGGCTGTCGGCGAAGAGCAGGGCGGGGGTGTGACCGAGGACGCCGAAGTCCTGGACGCGGCCCACGAGGAGGGTGTGGTCGCCCGTGGGATGGGCCGCGTGCACCGCGCAGTCGAAGTAGGCGACGGCATCCAGCAGGACCGGTGCGCCACAGTGCGTGGCCGGGCGCCAGGCGCGACCCGCGAATCCGGCGGCGCCCGGGGGCCGGGCCGGATCAGCGAACCGACGGGCGTCCTCCTGCTGGGTGCCGGCCAGCACGCTCACGGCGAAGTCCGACCCTGCGAGGATCACCTCGTGCAGTCGGGACCGGCGGCCGAGAGCGATCAGAATCAGGCGGGGGTCGAGCGAGACGGTGGTGAAGGAGTTGACCGTGGTGCCGTGCGGCTGGCCGTCGGCGGCCAGGGCCGTCACGACGGTGACACCGGTGGGGAAGCGGGCCGCGGCGCGCCGGAAGCGCCGGTCCGGATCCTTTTCGGTCGCTGTGCGCGTGGGCGGTCCGGCCGGCAGCGGGGTCCGGGTGGTCATGCGGTCAGCCTCCGCAGCTCGTCCAGCGTGTGCAGGCCGTCCAGGACGGTCTTGGTGGGCAGCCCGAAGTCGATGAGGCAGGCGATCTCGTCCACGCCGAGGGCAGCGAGCCGTTCGACGACACGCGCGGCCTTGGGGACGGTGCCGAGGAGGGCACCGTCGTCGTAGTAGCGGTCGAAAGCACGGGCGGCCAGGAAGTCAAGGTCCCGGTCGCGGAGCTTCGCCGGGTCGAGGCGGCGGGCGCTGCCGTGCGCCTGGGAGCCGAGCAGCAATCCGACCGACGTGCGCAGATACGCGGTCAGGGGGGCGCGGACGAGAGCGCGGGTCGTGTCCTCGTCGTGATCGAGGTAGGTGTGGACCATCACGGTGACATGGCCGGTGCCGCCCGCCGCGTCCGGGCGTGCGGCGAACGCCTCCCGGTAGGCGGCGATCTTTCCGGCCAGGTCGTCGATGTCCTGTCCGAGAAGATGGGTCAGTACCCCGGCGCCCAGGGCCCCGGCGCTGCGGAAGGTGTCGACGCCGCCCGCGCTGGTGATCCACACCGGCAGGTCCCGCTGGACGGGGCGCGGATAGGAGCGCACCCGGCACGGGGCGCCGGTGCCGTCCGTCACCTCCATCTCGGCGCCGCCCCACAGCTCGCGGACCTGTCGGAGGGTGTCGAGCAGTACCTGGCGCCGTCCGGCGTAGTTCTCCGGGCGCAGGGCGAAGTCGGCCGCGTGCCAGCCGGAGGCGAGGGCGAGGCCCACCCGGCCACCGGAGATCTGGTCCACCACCGCCCACTCCTCGGCGATCCGCAGCGGATGGTGCAACGGTGCGACGACACTGCCGGCGCGGATGGCGACCCGGCTGGTGACGGCGGCGACGGCGGCCGAGGTGACGGCGGGGTTGGGGTAGAGGCCGCCGAAGGGGTGGAAGTGACGTTCGGGCGTCCACACGGCGGTGAAGTCGTTCCGGTCGGCGAACCGAGCGCCCTCCAGGACGAGTTCGTAACGGTTGCCGTCGTCGGACGTGGTGCTGTCGTTGCCGAAGTAGAACAGGCTGAAGTCCATCGGGATCCTTCTCGGGTACGGGGAGCGCGGCTCAGGGCGACACGGCGGCGGACGCCGGCTCCGGCCGCTCTGCCGGTGGGACGTGACGGGTGCGCTCGGCCCAGCGGGCCACGGCGGGGGTGGCGAGTCCGCCGGCCAGCAGCAGCGCGCCGAACACCAGCCAGCCCGGCCGGCCCCAGCCGATGATCACGGTGGTCGTCAGGGCCGGGGTGACGGCGCCGCCGACGCGCTGGGCGAGGTTGACCATCCCCTGGTACTGGCCGTGCCCGTCGGGCGGGGCCAGCTCGTAGGACAGAGCCCAGGAACCCGCCGAGTGCAGCATCTCGCCGCACACGTGCACCACCGCGCCGGCCACGAGGCACACCGCCGCGACCCAGGCCGGCTGTCCGGCCGACAGCGCGAAACAGGCACAGCACACCGCGAGGAGGACTCCCGAGCGGCGCATGGCCCGCCCGCCGCCGGGCACGTCCTCGGTGCCCCTGCTCATCCGGACCTGGAAGAGCACGCACATCGCGGTGTTGACGAAGATCAGCCCGGCGTACAGGGAGACGGGCGCGTCGGTGCGCTCGGTGATCCAGATGGGCAGGGTCACGGTGAGCAGGGCGTCGGTGCCGAGGACGAGCACGGCGTTGAGCACGGCGATCGCGACGAACGGGACGTCGCTGAGCACATGACCGCGGGCCCGGCCCGGCGCCGCCGCTGCGGCGCGGACCGCGGGCAGCGGCAGGCACAGCAGTCCCGCCGTCACGAACAGGGCGCCGGCCGCCGCGAGCAGCCAGCGGTACAGCGTGCCGGAGTCGGCGGCCAGCGCGACACCGCCGCCCAGCGTGCCCAGCGACAGTCCGATGTTGATGACGGACTGCAGGTAGGCGCGGGCCCGCACACGCTCGGCGGGCTGCAGGGCCTCGGCGATGAGCGCCCCTCGCGCGGCCGCCCCACCGGCGTCGGCGATCGCCGACAGGGCGACGACCACCAGGAACCCGGTGAACCCGCCGGCCAGCGCGTAGGCGCCGACGGCAATGCCCTGGGCGACGCCGAAGGCGACCGAGGTGGTGCGCGAGCCGAGCCGGTCGGAGAGCTGGCCGGCCGGGATGCTGACCAGCATGGCGAGGACGGCGGCGACGGTCATCCCCAGACCGACACGTCCGGCGTCGATGCCGACGGCGCGCATGAAGAACAGCACGGTGACGGAGAGCAGGAAGCCGTTGGCGACGGTGCGGGCCAGGTTGCTGACCGCCAGCACCCGCACCACGAGCGACGGCGGCCTGACGGCGTTCCAGCTACGGGACAGCAAGAGGCGCATCGGTGGTCACCCGACCCCTTCGGACACGCTGGCGCTGTACCGCTGGACCAGGGCCGGCCGGTCGGTCTTGCCGTTGGGGTTCAGCGGGAGCGCGGCGACGTGCTCATACCTGCGGGGCACCATGTGCACGGGCACCCGTCGGCGCAGCCACAGCATCAGGTCGGTCGGCTTGACGGGCTCGCCGGTCAGACAGGCGACGAGTTCGGTCTCCTCCGGGCCCGGCACGGCCAGCACCACGGCGTCGGCCACCGCGGGATGGTGGCGCAGCGCGGCCTCGATCTCGCCGAGTTCGATGCGGTAGCCGCGCACCTTGACCTGGTTGTCCAGCCGGCCGAGGTGGACCAGGGTGCCCTGCTCCAGGCGCACCCGGTCACCGGTCCGGTACCAGTGCCGCGCCGTCAGAGGCTCCTGCCCCTGGTACACCTCGGCGGGACGGCCGTCGGCGGGGTCGTAGGCGAGGAAACGGCCCCGGTCGTCCGCCGGATCGAGATAGCCGTCGAAGCGCTGGGGGCCGCGCACGCACAGCTCGCCCTCGTCGGCGGGCCGCCCGTCCTCACCCAGGACGACATGCTCCAGGAAGGGGTAGACGGGCCCGATGGGCACGGTGCCGTTGCTGGTGGCGGGCCAGTCGGCAGGGGCCTCGGGGAGACGGAACTCGGTGCAGGCGACGGTGAGTTCGGTTGGCCCGTAGACATTCTCGATACGCGCCTTCGGAGCCGCCCGCGCCCACAGCTCGGCCTGGCGGTAGGTCAGCTGCTCGCCGATGAAGACGCCGTACCGCAGCGCGGTGGCCCGCCCGGCCGGCAGCTTGCCGAGGCTCGCGGCGACGGAGACCGCGGAGGGCACCGAGAACCAGTGCGTGATCTGCCGTTCTTCGACGTAGCGGATCGGTTCGAGCAGCTCAGTGCGTTGCGGCACCACCAGGGTCGCGCCGCCGCCCCAGGTGACGAACAGGTCGAAGACGGACGGGTCGAAGGTGAGGTCGAAGGTGTGCGAGACGCGGCAGCCGGGGCCGATCCCGAACCGCTCGATGTTGTGGGCGATGTAGGGCGACAGATTGCGGTGCCTGATGGGCACGCCCTTGGGGCGGCCGGTGGAGCCGGACGTGAACAGCACGTAGGCCACGTCGTCCGGACCGCTCGCCGGTACCGGCAGAGCGGGGCCGGCGGGCAGGGCCGCGGTCTCCTCGTCCGTCAGGCGCAGCACCTGCACCTCGGGAGTCTCATCGGTGAGCTGGGCGGAGCCCGGTTCGTCGGCGAGCAGGACGTCGGTGCGGGCCAGCCGGCGTACCGCACGGTTGCGGGCGGCCGGGTAGCCGGGGTTGAGCGGGGTGACGGTGGCGCCGAGCCGCTGTGCGGCCAGATAGCCCGCGAACGCGGTCAGGGTGCGGGAGGCCAGCAGGGCGATCCGGGCGGGCGCCGTGCCGCCGTTGGTCCGCAGCAGGGCGGCGGCGACGGCTCGGGCACGGTCGTCGAGTTCGGCGTAGCTGTAGCCGCGTCCGCGCACCTCGAGGGCGGGTGCGTCCGGCCCCGCCGACAGGGAACGGGCGAACCAGTCGTACAGGGTGAGGTCCGCGAGGGCAAGGTGGTTCTGCTCGGTCATCGGGATCCTTGGGCGGTACCGAGGAGTTCGGCGTAGCCGGCCCTGCGGGCTGCTGCGAACTCCAGGCTGGTCAGAAGAGTGTGGGAGGTGGGGGCGGGGTCGTGGTCCCCGGCGTGCAGCCAGGGCCGCCAGGCCTGGGCCTCGACGCCGGGCGCGCCGAGGACCAGCCGGGTCAGGCCGCGGGGCGCGAGCGGGTCGAGGACCTCGTTCTCGCGGTCCAGGGCGTGCAGGGCGACCTGGCGCTGCCAACGGCGTTCGGGCACCGGCAGGATGGGCCGGCCCGCCTCGGTGAGCAGGTCGCACAGCCGCGCGGCGGACACGGTCTCCTCACCCACCAGGTGGTAGGCGCGTCCCTCCGAGCCGGGAGAGTGGGACAGGTCGGCGATGGCGCGTGCCGCGAGATCGACCGGGCTGACCGCGAGGGGCCGCTCGTCCCCGGGGTGGACGCCGACCGCGAGCGCGCCGGCCAGCAGCCGCCACAGCGGGTGGTCGGGATCGCAGGCCCCGGTGGAGCGCGCCCCAAGGAGCACCCCGGTGCGGAAGACCCGTACCCGCATGCCGTCCTGCTCGGCGCGCTCGGCGAGGCGCTCGCCCACCCATGCGGCGACCGCGCCGCCGGGCATACCGGGTCGCAGCGGCTGCTGTCTGCTCTCCTCGATACGGGCGTCGGCGCCGAGCGCGGAGCCACAGGCGCCCAGGGTGGAGATCAGGGCGAGGTCGTCGACTCCGTGGCGGCGCATCCAGCGCAGCACACGGGCCAGGACCACAACGGTGTCCTCCCGTACGGCGTCGTAGGGACCGGTGAGGGTGAACGGCGCCGGAGTGTGCACGACCCCGGCGATGCGCTCGGCCAGCCGCGGGTGGTGAACGGTCCAGTCGCGGCTGCCGTCGGGGCCCGCGGGCAGCACGGAGACCCGGTCGGGATCGGGGGCGGGCAGGGCGCAGGCCAGGGCCCGCTCCCGCAGCAGCGCGCGGCCCTCGCTCTCGTCGTCGCAGGGTACGACGCAGTGGACCCGTCCACCGCCGCGGCGCAGCAGCTCGTGCAGGACGAAGGTGTCCAGGAAGCCGGTGGCCGAGGTCAGCAACGTGTCCGTGGCGGCAGGCCGGGAGCCGGCGGGCCGCAGGGGGCCGAGGTCGAGGGCGAGGTCGGCCCCGAGGGCGTCAGCGGCGCCGGCTCGGGTGCCGGTGGACTCGGCCCGGGTGCCGGGAGTGCCGGTGCGGGCGCCGCGGACGAGTTCCGCCATCCGGCGTACGGTCGCCTCGGCACCGCCCGCCCGGTAGAGGTCGACGTCGACGCCGAACGCCTTGTGCACGGCGCCCTCCAGGCGCAGGGCGGTGAGCGAGTCGCCGCCGAGGGCACCGAAGGGGTCGTCCAGGCCGAGCCCGGCATGGCCGATCAACCGCCGCCACACCGAGAGCAGCTCGGTCTCGACGGGGTCGGCGCCCGGCGGAGGCGCCGTGTCCGTGGTGAACGGGGCCGGGGCCGGCTCGGCGGCCGGCGCGGGCGGGGCGGCCAGGGGCGGCAGGGTGTCCAGGGCCCAGTGCCGGGTCCGGGTGAAGGGGTAGGCCGGCAGCGGCACCCGGCGTCCGCGCGGTCCGGCCAGCGCCTCGAAGTCCACCTCGGCGCCGTGCAGCCACGCCGCCACGACGGCGTCCTCGACCCGTGCGGCCTGCCGGTCCGTGTCACCGGCCGGATCCAGGGGCAGGACGTGGCGGTCCTCGGCCGGCTTGCCGTGTCCGAGGAGGATGGCGAACCGGCCGTCGGGCACCGCGCGGCCCGGGGCGAGGATCTCGGTACGGCCGCGCAGCGCGGCCGTGAGCGCCGCGGGGACCGGCAGGTCCGGGGCGTCGGAGGGCGGTACCAGCAGGACCTTGCGCAGCACCGCGACGAGGGCCGCGGGCGCGGGCACCTGCAGTGCCGCGGCAGCGGCCCACGGATCGTCCCCGGGTACGTCGACCACCCGACGGCACGGCAGGCTCGCCCGTCCCACGCGCAGCGTGTGCGCGGCGTCGGCCAGATCCGGGGCGTCGGACTGCGTCAGCGCTTCGGCCAACTCCTGGGCCACCGCGTCGAGTTCGTCATGGGTGCGGGCAGTCAGCAGCAGACGTACGGTTTCCCGCTTCGGGGCCGGCGGGCGGTTCGGCGCGGGCGGCGGTCCGAGGACGGCCGTGGCGTTCGTGCCGCCCAGGCCCATCGAGTTGACCAGCACATACGCCGTGTCCGGGGGGACGTCGCCGGCCTCGGCGCTGATCCGGAACGGGCTCTCGGCGAGCACGCCGGGACTGCGGGGCCGTTCGAAGAGCGGGTGGGGCGGCAGGACGCCGGTCCGGGCCACTTCGACGGCCTTGATGAGGCCGGCGATCCCGGCCGCGGGCCCGGCGTGCCCGATGTTCGCCTTCACCGAGCCGAGCCGGCAGAAACCGGCGGACGCCGCGCCGTGCGTCCGCAGACCGGCGGTGAGTCCGCGCAGTTCGATCTGGTCACCGAGCGGGGTGCCGGAACCGTGCGCCTCGGTGTAGCGCAGTTGGTCGGCGCGGACGCCCGCCACGTCCAGGGCGGCCGCGACCACGTTCGCGAGGCCGGCGGGACTGGGTGCGGTGAAACCGGAGCGGGCCGAGCCGTCGTTGCCGACGGCGGTGCCGTGCACGACGGCGAGGACGGGGTCGCCGTCGCGTAGCGCGTCGGCGAGCCGGCGCAGCACCACGACCCCGACGCCGGAACTGAAGGAGGTGCCGGTGGAACGGGCGTCGAAGGGGCGGCAGTAACCGTCCGCGGACTGCAGTCCGCCCGCATGGTGGCGGTAGCCGAGCAGGGGCTCGTTCACCGAGGCGCCGCCCGCGAGCGCCATGTCGCACTCGCCGGCCAGCAGGCTCAGCACGGCGTAGTGCACGGCCGTCAGCGAGGAGGAGCAGGCGGTCTGCACACCGATCGACGGACCGCGCAGCCCCAGCTTGTAGGCGACGCGCGAGGGCAGGAAGTCACCGAGCCCGCCGAGGTGCAGGGCGATGTCGTCGACGGCGCCCGTCACCCCCTCGGAAAAGGCCCGGGAGACCTGCAGGGCCGCCATGTAGGTGCTGGGGCTGCCCCCGGCGAAGACACCGGTCACCAGGCGGCCGGCGGTGGGTGCGTGGCCGGCGGATTCCAGGGCCTGCCAGCACACTTCGAGGAAGATGCGCTGCTGCGGGTCTGTGGCGGCGGCCTCGGCGGAGGAGTAGCCGAAGAAGTCCGCGGCGAAGTCGGCGGCGCCCGGAATGCCGGCGGCCCGGGCCACGTACTCGGGCGAGTCCAGGCTCTCCTGGGCGACACCGGCCGCCCGCAGCGCCGCCGGGTCCAGATCACGGATGGAAACGCGGCCTTCGGCGATGTTCGTCCAGTACGCGCGAGGGTTCCACGCGTCCGGGAAACGGCAGCCGACGCCGATGACGGCGATCGCACCGTCGCTCATACCGAACCCTCCTGCGGGCGCCCGGCGTCACCGGCGGCGCTGTCCGTGCCGGAGGTGCCACCGGTACCACGGCCGCGGGCGATCAGGGCGCCGAGGCCTCGGCGGCCGAGCGGCGCGGAGCCCGGCTCGGCGGGGGGCACGGTGCCCGGCGCGGCCTCGGCGGGAGGCACGGTGACGGATGCCGCGGCGGCGCCGCCCAGGAAGGCGACCTGGGCGTCGATCGTGCTGTGCTCGAAGAGGTCGGCGGCCTCCAGCTCCCGGCCGGTGAGTTCGGACAGCCGTTCCATGAGGACCATCAGCAGCAGCGAATCGCCGCCCGCGTCGAAGAAGTTGACGTCACCGGCCACGCCGGCGCCGTCGAGCACCTCGGACCACACGGCGGCCACCTGGTCGGCGAGGTCGGTTTCGGGGGTGGGCCGGGAGTGGGTGAGCACGGGATTCTCCAAGTCGTCGATGAGGTCGGCGGCGGCGTGCGCCAGATCGGTGAGCAGCCCCTCGGCGGTGCCGCGGTCGAACAGGGCCGTCAGGTAGGTGAGGGAGAGGTCGAAGCGGCCGGGACCGCCGGTGACGGTCAGCTCCAGCTCGTACTTGGCCTTCAGCCGCGGAGGCGTCAGATACCGGCTCCGGGTGCGCGCGTCGAGGGCCGGCGGGACGGGCGGTCCGTCCGTCGCGGTGAGGTAGACCGGGGTGACGGCGGGCCGGCTGAGATCGCGGGCGGGATGCAGCGCCGCGGCGAGCGCGTCGAACGGGGTGCCGGCGTGACGGTAGGCGGTCAGGGCCGACTCCCGCACCCGGCCGAGGAGCTCGCGCCAGCTCGGGTTGGAGCGCAGGTCGGCGCGGACGACCAGGGTGTTGACGAACATGCCGACGGTACGGGCCCGGTCGGCGCCGTCGCGGGCCGCCCAGGGGAACGCGAACAGGAAGTCGCGTTGACCGCCCCGCCGGGCCAGCGCGGCCCCGAGCAGCGCGGTGGCCACCATGAACGTCGTACAGCGCAGCTCACCCGCCAGCTCCCGCAGCCGGTCGGCCTGCGCAGGGGCGAGCGCGGTCTCGCACAGGTCCGCCTCGATGCTCTGGGTCCTGGTCCGGGGCCGGTCGTGCGGCAGCTCGATGTCGGTCGGAGCGTCGCGCAGCGCGGCCACCGGTTCCTCGGCGGAGTCGGCCGCCGGTTCCGGGACGGCCGCCGGATGCCCCGGCTCGGGCAGCTCGGCGGGCGCACCGGTGGTCAGGCAGCGGTACAGCGCCGCCACGTCGGACAGGACCAGACCGAGCGACCAGCCGTCGGAGACGATGTGATGGACGGCGTGCACCAGCAGGGTCCGCTCCGGCGCCACAGCGACGACCGCTCCCCGCGCCGGCGCATCGGCCGCCAGGTCGAAGGGCGTCCAGCACAACGCGCCGAGCCGGTCCTCGCGTTCGGCCGAGTCCCAGGTGGTGCCGTCCGTCAGGACGACCTGTGGCGGCGAGCCGTCGGTGCGGTACAGAACGCGACGCGCCTTGGTGTCGAGGCGGAACCGGGAGCGCAGCGCGGGATGGCGGGCCAGGGCCCGGGCGAACGCCTCGCGCAGGGCGGGGCGATCGACCGGACCGGTGATCTCGACGACTCCGGGTGCGAGGTAGGCGGTGCGCAGGGCGCCGACGCGGTCCATGAACCACATGCGCTGCTGCACGGGGCTCGCGGGATGCTCGGCGTGCTCGTCGACGGCTGCACCCGGGCCGCTGTCGCCGCCGGTGGGGGCGGCCTCGGCGGCCTCCAGGGCCCGGGCGAGGCCCGCCACGGTGGGATCGGACAGGAACGCGCGCAACGGTACGGTCCTGCCGTGCCGCCGTTCGGCCTCGGCGACGATCCGTACGGCGAGCAGCGAATGGCCGCCCACGGTGAAGAAGTCGGCGTCGGCGGTCAGCGGCGCCCCATCGGCTGTGTCCCGCCCGGCTTCCCCTGCGGACAGCACGTCTGCCATCAGCTGTGCGGCTCGCCGCTGCGCCGGGGTGAGTCCGGCGGGGTCCAGAGCGGCGGCACGGGGCAGCGGGCGCTCGCGCAGGGCGGCGAGGGCCGCGAAGTCGACCTTGTCGTTCACGGTGCGCGGCATGTGCTCGACGGCGTACACCTCGGCGGGCACGACGGCCGGCGGCAGCCAGCGCAGCAGCGGGCGGACCAGGTCCTCACGGCTGGGCAGCCGTTCGGTGGCCTGCCCGGCCAGTTCCACGTAGGCGACGAGGGCCGGGGGCGTCCCCGCGGCGGTGACCGCGGCAGCCGAGACGGCGGGGTGCTCCTCGAGGAGCCGGGTGACCTCGCCGGGCTCGATCCGGTTGCCGAGGATCTTCATCTGGTCGTCCACGCGCCCCAGGTAGACCAGCCGGCTGTCCTCGCGGAGCGTGACGAGATCCCCGGTGCGGTACATCCGGGCGTCGGGGCCCGCATTGAAGCGGGCGGCATGCGGGTCCGGCAGGAACGCGGCGCTGGTCTGCGCGGGGTCACGGAGATAGCCGAGGGCCACGCCGGGCCCCGCGACGTACAGCTCGCCCGGGACACCCGGGGGCAGCTCCTCACCCTGCGGGCCCAGGAGATAGGCGCGCATGCCGGGCAGCGGCACGCCGATGGCCGGTGCCCGCTCGTCGGCGGGGTCGACGCGTTCGTACGTGCTGTTGCAGGAGGCCTCGGTGGGGCCGTACACGTTGACGACCCCGGTGCCCCAGCGCCGGGCGCAGTCGGCTGCCAGCCGGCGCGGCAGCGCCTCGCCCCCGCAGTACAGGATCCGCAGTGTGGTGCCCTCGCCCGGTGCGGGGTCGGATTCCAGCATGGCGTGCAGCAGGCTGGGGGTCACCGAACCGGCCACCGTGGCGCCCCGCGGGCCGCGTACCAGGCGCAGCAGGGCGCGCGGGTCCCGCCGCTCGACGTCGTCGGCGAGGACCAGCCGGGCACCGGCGAGCAGGGACTGGACCACGTTGTAGGCGGCCGGGTCGAAGGCGGTGCCCGCGGTGAGCAGCAGCCGGTCGTCCGGGCCCAGGCCGCAGTCGCGGCCCCACCACAGCGCGGTGGCGAGCAGACCCCGGTGGGGCAGCACGACGCCCTTGGGGCGGCCGCTGGTACCCGAGGTGTGAATGACGGCCGCCGGATCGTCCGGACCGGGCCCGTCGGCCGGCGGGGTGAACGTGTGCGGCAGCGACCGCAGTTCCTCCAGGCCCTGGCGGGTGACGGTGGTACCGAGGCCGTCCAGGAGCCGGGCGCCCTCGGCGCAGACGAGCGCGGTGCGGGCGGCGGTGCGTTCGAGGATGTGGGCGATGCGTGCCGCGGGCGTCTCCATGGCCAGCGGGGCGAAGGCCGCACCGGCGCGCAAGGTGCCCACCCAGGCGGCGACCAGGGCCGGGCCGCGCGCCGCCAGCACGGGAACGACACTGCCCCGCCCGGCCCCCAGGGCCCGCAGCCGGGCTGCCACCGCGCCCGACCAGTGGGCCAGTTCCCCCCAGGTCAGGGTGGTTCCCGCGCACTCGACGGCGACCGCGCCGGGGTCGGCGCAGGCCAGCGCCCGCTCCAGCGCCCCGGTGACCGTGTCGGCCGGATACGGCTCGGGATCGGCGCCCACCAGGACGCCGTACGGCAGGCCGTCCGCGCCGCGCACGGTGACCGGGAGTGCCTTCAGCGGCGCTTCAGGGCGGGCCAGGGCTGCGGTGAGCAGGGCGGTGTAGGACTCGGCGAGGCAGCGGGCGGTGGCGGCGGTGTACCGGTCGGTGGCGTACTCGACCGTGCCGGCGAGGGTGCCGTCCTGCCCGTACTCCAGGACGAAGGACAGGTCCTGCTTGGCGGTGCCGGTCGGCAGCAGTTCGGGCGCCGCCCAGCGGCCGCCGCGGGTCGGTGCGGGGGCGTTCTGCAGGACGAACCCGATGTCGGCGAGGCCCTCGGGCCCGAGCAGGGCGGCCAGCCGGTCGAACGGCAGGCGCTGGTGCGCCAGGATACGAAGCGCCTCGCCGCGCGAGGCGGTGCACAGGTCGGCGAAACTACCCTCGGGCCGTGGGGCGCACAGCAGTGGCACGGTGTTCACGAAGAAGCCGACGAGATGCTCCAGCGCCGGGTCGGTGCGGTTGGCCGCCACGGTGCCCAGCAGGAAGCGGTCCCGGCCGCTCCATCGCTGCACGACCGCCTGGAAGGCGGCGAACAGGACGACGAACGGGGTGACTCTGAGCTGCCGGGACAACTGCTCCACAGCAGCAGCGAGTTCGGCGTCCAGGGTGAAGCGGTGCTGCGCGCCCGGCCGGTCCTCGTCGGCGCCGCGCTGCCGTGGCGGGCAGGGTCCGAGCGTGAGGTCCTCGCCCGCCACCGGGGCGAGAATCTCGGCACGCGCCGCGATCTGCTCGGCCAGCCGTGGCGAGTGCGCGGTCTGTGCTTCACGGGCGGCGAAGTCGGCGTAACTGAGCGGCGGTTCGGGCAGGCCGAGGTCCGCAGCGCCGGCCAGGGCACGGTCGTAGGCGGTGGCCAGGCCGTCGTAGAGGGCGGGCAGGGACCAGCCGTCCACGGCGATGTGATGGATGTTCAGCAGCAGTGTGCCGGGACCGCCGGCCGGGTCCTGCCAGACGGTGGCGCGCAGCGGCTCTTCCCGGCTCAGATCGAACGGCGTGCGGGCCCGCCGCGCGATCTCACCGGCGTCCGGGGCGCTGGTCGGCAGCGCCTCCAGCGCGACCGGGCCCGGTGGTTGCACGACCTGCACGGGTCTGCCGTCGCGCAGGTCGTAGGTGGTGCGCAGGACGGCGTGCCGGAGGGTGAGGGCCTCCAGGGCCCGGGCGAGCGCCGGGACGTCGATGGGCTCGTGCCAGCGGGTGAGCAGGGGCACGTTGTAGACGGGTGAGTCGGGGGCCGACTGGTGGATGAACCAGAGGCGTTCCTGCGCGGGCGACAGCGGGGCGAGGTCTGCGGCCCGGGGTACGGGTGTGACAGGGCGCGGTGGCGCCATGGGTGGATCTCCTTGCGGGTCCTGCGGGCAGGCGTACGCGTGCCGCGCACGGCGTACGGGTCCTGCGGCATGGTGTCGGGGCAGGGCTGGGGGCGGACCCGGGCCGCGGGGCGGCTGCCGGGCTCGCTGGACGGCGACGGGGCCTGCGCCCGGTCGGTCGCCGGTGATGTGACGGCGGTTCGCCGGTCAGACGCCGGTGGCGACGCCGCCCTCGCGGAGCCGTGCGGCGAGTTCGTCGAGATCGGCGGCGAGCAGGACGTCGACCGGCTCGACCGGGATGCCGAGCCGTTCCCCGATGCGGAAGGCCGCCTGTACGGCGAGGATCGAGTTGCCGCCCAGACCGGTGAAGTCGTCGGCACCCCGTACGGCCGACGGGTCGGGCAGGCCGAGGAGTTGGGCCCATACGGCGGCGATGGTGGCGGTGACGGCATCGGTACCGGTCGCCGGGACGACGGTGGCGGCGGGCGCGGCCGGCGCGGCGAAGGCGGTGGGGTCGGCGGGGCCGGTGGGCGCGGTTGCGGTGCTGCCGGCCGGTGTCCCGGTCGCGGACGCCGGGGCGGTGCCGGTCACGTGCTCGGTGAGGAGCTGCTTGATCCGGGCCCGGTCGGCCTTGCCGGTGGAGCCGAGGGGCAGTTCCGCCAGCTCCAGCCAGGAAGAGGGGAGCATGTAGGACGGCAGGCGTTCGGCCAGTGCCTCGGCGAGCACCCGGGCCGGATCGGCTGTGCTGCCGGCGGCGGTGGCGCGGGGCGCCAGGAAGGCGCCGGCGAGCCGGGCGGTGTGGCCCTCGCCGAGCTTCTCGACGAAGGCGGCCTCGGTGTGCCCGGTGGCCACGGCGGCCTGCTCGATCTCCTCCAGTTCGATCCGGAAGCCGCGCAGCTTCACCTGCCGGTCGGTGCGCCCGACGATCTCGTACTGCCCGTCGGGCAGCAGCCGGGCCAGGTCACCGGTGCGGTAGACCCGCTGCTCGGTGCCGTCGGCGGCGCGGTGGGTCACGTAGGAGCGTGCGGTGCGCTCCGGCCGGTGGAGGTAGCCGCTGGTCACCGAGGGCCCGGCCACGCAGAGTTCGCCGGTTTCGCCCGGTGCGACGGGCCGCAGGGCGTCGTCGAGCACGTGCAGCCGGACCCGGCGTACGGGAGTGCCCACCGGAATTCTGGTGCGGCCGGCCAGGGACTCCTCGGTGCAGGCGAACACGGTGACGAAGACCGTGGTCTCGGTGGGGCCGTAGATGTTGAGAAGCTGCCGCGGCCCTTCGGCGGCCAGCACACGACGGGTGGCGGCAAGGTCCAACTGCTCGCCGCCGACCAGGAGCTGGCGCAGCGATCCGAGGGCGCCGGGCGCCTCACGAGCGACCATGTGGAACAGCGAGGTGGTCAGCAGCGCGGTGGTGACGCCTTCCGCGACGAGGATGCGGGTCCAGTTCTCCAGGGGCGTCTCGACTACGGTGGGCAGCACGATCAGGGGGGCACCCGCGGTGAGCGCGCCCCAGACCTCCCAGGTGAAGGCGTCGAAGGCGGGGTTGGCGAGCTGGCCGACGCGGTCGGTGCGCCTGATGGCCCCGGGGTGGTCCGGGTGCGTGACCAGATCCCGCACGGCACTGTGCGGGACGATCACGCCTTTGGGTTCCCCCGTGGAGCCTGAGGTGTAGCCGACGCAGAGCGGCTTCGTCTCGTCCGTGGACACGTCGGGATGCGAAGCCTCGGAGGTGGGCGCGGCTGTGTCGGCCTCGGCCACGGTGAGCAGGACGGCACCGGCGAGGGCGGTGGTCTCGCGGCGCTCGCCGACGGGCGGCCCGGTCACGACGGCCCGGGCGCGGGCGTCTTCGAGGAGGGCGGTGACCCGGTCCGCCGGTGCGTGGCTGTCAAGGGGCAGATAGGCGGCGCCGGTGCGTACGACACCGAGCAGGGCGGTGACGAGGTCGGCGCCGCGCGGCAGATCCAGGGCGACGGTGTCGCCGGGCCCGACGCCGTGCTGGGCGAGGCGGGCGGCCAGGAGGCCGGCGCGCTCCCACAGCTGCCGGTAGGTCAGTTCACGTCCCGTGAGCGCCTCCCGGACGGCCGGCGCCTCGGGCGACTCCCGCACGCGGTCGGCGACCAGGCGATGCACGCCCTGCGTGTCGCTTCGCACCGGCTCCGTATGGTGTCCGGCCGCCTGTGCCGGCTGGGTCGGTGATGACACACCCATGACTCTCCCCCGTGGAGTTCGACAAATGGCCCGCGCCCATGACCCGGGCACGGAAGCGACGGAATCGCTCCGGATGTACTGAGGTCGCAGGCCATCGCGGAGTGAGAGCGGCATCGGGCCACTCTGCCCGGATTCGCACGCTTCCCCCGAAGCATATTCCGTATAGCGGAATATTTATTCCGTGTGCCGATAGATTAAGCTCTGCGCCTCGAACGCGTCAACGATCAATCTCGTAAGGGAGTGGGCATGGGAGTGGGCATGAGTGGGCGTCGGGTGGCCCTCATCACCGGTTCGTCGTCCGGGATCGGCGCCGCCGTGGCCCGGCGGCTGGCCGCAGAGGACATCCGGATCGTCGTCAACTCGGCGCGCAGTGTCGCCGCCGGCAAGGAACTCGCCGCCGAACTACCCGACGCCGTCTACGTGCAGGGGGACGTCGCCGACGCGTCGGACGCCCGGCGGATCGTCGAGAGCGCCGTGGACGCCTACGGGCGCCTGGACATCCTGGTCAACAACGCCGGCGCCACCCGCTTCATCCCGCTCGACGACCTCCAGACCGCCGACGCCGCCGCATGGCGCGAGATCTTCGACGTCAACGTCTTCGGCGTCTGGCAGCTGACCACCGCCGCCGTGCCTCACCTCCAGCAGTCGGACGACGCCGTGATCGTCAACATCTCCTCGGTCTCCGCCACCCGCGCCCTGGGCAGTTCGATCCCTTACGCCGTCAGCAAGGCCTCTCTCAACCACCTGACCCGTCTGCTCGCCACGCAGCTCGGTCCCCGCATCCGGGTCAACGCGGTCGCCCCCGGCCTCATCGACACGCCCTGGTACGACGAGGCCGAGGAGGTGTGGGAGAACTCCCGCGACTGGATCACCGCCAACACGCCCCTGCGCCGTGTCGGTTCCCCCGAGGACGTGGCCGAGGCCGTCCAGTACCTGACGACGGCCGCGTACACCACCGGCGATGTCCTCACCGTGGACGGCGGCCGCCACGTCGTCTGAACCGTGGCCGGGGCGGCCGCCGCATCGCCCGCCGTGTACGGCGGCAGCCGCGTCGTCCGGGCGCCCTCGTGGCCGTCTGTGACTGCGGGTTACGTACCAGCGGCGTTGCCTCGGTGAGGGCTACCCTCCGGGCACGGTCCTGCCGGCGTAGCGGGTCGAGGAGGTGGGGCATCCCATGGCGAGGGTGTCGTAGCTGAAGGACGCGAGTTCCTTGCTCGGGTCCGGGGTGGCGGACCAGGCGCCTGAGTATTCGGCGGTTTTGCGGTCCAGGTTGTCGTAGGCGTAGGAGAGGATCTGACCGCGCGCGTCGGTGGCCTGCAGCAGGTTGCCGAGGTCGTCGTACTTGTCGAACGTGGTAGTGCCGGTGTCTGGGTCGGTCTGCTTGGTCTCCTGGCGGTCTGCTCGAGGGCATTGGTGAAGGACGAGGTCGCCGTGCCGCCGGAGGGCGGGGTGGTGTCGGTGCGGTCGACGCCCGGGTAGGCAGTGGTGGACAGTTGTACGGGTCGACGACCAGAAGAGCGGTCTCATCCGGGGAGTACTGTGCTTCAGAGGCCAAGCATGGCTCCCGACTGGTCAGCGAACGGATCGATCACCGCTGGGATGCAACGCAGAGAGGACAGGCGGGCGCGTAGGGAGCGGTCCGGAATCCTCCGCCAACCGCCTGCTCTGTGGTGTCAGTGTGTCTCGCGTGTGGCCGAGGTGCTTCCGGGCCCCGTACCCGCCCGAACGGGCGCCCGCGTCAGCGAAGCGGCAACCCCGATGTACAGGACACCTCGGAGGGGCACGCGGCGATGCCCGAGCAGCCGGTCGCGTTCCCGGCCGCCGGCCCGGAGCCACGACGACCAAGAGCCGGATGCCCGGAATGCGGGAGATGATCGACCTGGCGGCGCTGCGGGGTCCTGAGGGAGTCCCGCGTGGACGTGGAAGCCGACGACCTCACGGCCGAGCGGCTGGGCCGCCTCCAGGACGCCTTCACCAAGGCGGCCGACGACTCCCGCGCCCGTGTGGATCGCTACGCCGACCGGGGCGATGCCGACGCAGTGCACCCGGTGTGCGAGGACCACCAGCAGGCGCACCGCCTGCAGGAGCCCGGACCGCACCGTGGCCGGGAGTCTCGGACACTGAGTTGCACCAGATGGCGCACCAGATGCCGGGTGCGCACCGGTCGATGCACGGCATCCACTCCACCGAGCACCTGGATCGGTGTTCCGGACTCCGGACTCTTGTCGATCTCGCGGGTCAGCCTGCGGAGGGACGCGGGGCGCGCAGGTGCGACCGTTCCTTCAGCTCCTCCTCGCCGACCAGCGTGAGCATCGGCTGACCTGGCGCGCACACCATGGTCACCACGAACCTGGTCGGTGCGTCCGACAGGGCGTTGCCGTCCTGATAGTGGATCACGTCACCGCCCGGCTCCCAGAACGTCCCACCGGCCTCGACCACACGCTCGGGCTCACCCTCGAGCTCGAATCGGAGCGCGCCCTCCATCACGTAGCCGAACGACGGGCCCGAGTGGCGATGCGGAGGGAGCCCGGGGTGACCGGGAGGCCACTCGACGAGAATGGTCATGCCCGAACCACCTTCGGGAAAGAAGGGGGGAGTGACCTGCTGCAGCAACTGGACTTCGGGCGGCAGGGAGACCTCATTGGCGGTCCCGTGCTCCGGGTTCTTCTCCGACATGCGCCACACCTCCGTGAGCCCGTCTCGAGACCACCCTGCCTTCCGTCGGCAACCGCCACAATCCGGGAGCCGGCGCACCGCCTCCCACGCCCCCCATATCCCGGGCCTGTCGATTTCCGGGTACGCCGGTCGGCTCTGCCTCATGGCTCCGCGCCGGCCATGCCCACCACTGTGCCGATGACGCAGTGTGCGGAGCGGCGGGCGCTGTCCGCGTTGGATTGCCGGCTGCGGAGGCGGGCCGCGGAACCCATGGGATACCGGCCGTAGCTGTCCCGTTCGTGCGGCAGGAGAGCAGGACTCCCCCGCCGTCACCAAGACGGAGGCTGTTGCCGACGCCGAAGGCCGAAGAGAAGGCCGTCAGGAAACCGGCGTCGCCGCCGGTCAGGATGGCGTCCTGGCCAACCCTGATCGTCAGGCAGTCGCGAATCTACCCCTCGACGAACGTGACGGTCTCGTCGATCGGCGCCCGGCCCGTACGGGTGTAACCCGCCGTGGCGTCTTCGAACCCGATCGACATGCCGCAGAAGAGGATGAGCTCGTCCGGGGGTGACAGGATCTCCGCGACGGTCTTGCGATACACCGACCAGGCCATCTGCGGGCAGCTGTGCAATCCCTCGGCCCGCAGCAAGAGCATGACGGTCTGCAGATACATGCCGACATCGGACCATTGAGGTCGGCCCATGTCGTGGTCGATATAGCAGAAGAGGGCGGCGGGCGCACCGAAGCAGTCCCAGTTCGCGGCCGCGGCCCTTTGGCGTGCCTCCCAGTCCTCGCGCTCGATACCGAGTGCGCTGTAGCGCTCATGGCCGAAGGCGGATCGGCGCTCATAGTAGGGAGACTTCAGTGCGGGCGGGTACATCTCGTACTCCCGCTCGTCCCAGGGGTCGGCTGCGGCCACGCGCTCGCCGGCGCGCCTCTTGAGCTCGGCCAGCGGCTCACCGGTCACCACGTAGGCGCGCCACGGCTGGAGGTTCGATCCAGACGGCGCCCAAGCGGCGGCGGACAGCACTCGCTCCAGCACCTGCCTGGGAACGGGCCGGTCGGTGAACGCGCGCACCGCCCGTCGGCTCGTGACCGCCTCATAGACATCCAAGATCATCTGCCTCCCTCGCCTTCTCCACCTGTCTGCTCATTGACAGTCCAGGACCGGGGATTCCGACGGGCCCCCGAAAGATCGCAGCCGTTGGCTGTAGCGGAACGCTCCCCCGCAAAGGTGACCACCCTGCCAGGCTGGGACGGACCGAGGCGGGGGATGTCAGGAGAGCCAGTCGGTGTAGCGGGTGGGGGCGAGGTGGGCGTTCTTGTCGGTGAGGACGTCGCCCTTGACGACGGCGAACATGCCGGCGGTGGGGTCGGTGACGACGGTGCGGCTGTCGCCCTTGCGGGACAGGGTGATCCGGCCCAGCTCGTCCAGGGTGAAGACTTCGGGGCCGGCGATGTTGCGGATGCCGTTCAGCGGGGCGCCGGCTGCGACCTCCGCCACCGCGGCGGCCACGTCCTTGGAGGCGATCGGCTGGATGGGCGTGGCGGGCAGTCGGACACTATCGGCGTCGGCGGTCCAGGACATGGCGGCGTCCATGAACTCCATGAACTGCGTCGCCCGGACGATCGAGTAGGGGATCGGCCCGGCCGCCAGGATCTTCTCCTGGAGTGCCTTGGCGCGGTAGTAGTCCAGCTCTGGTACCTGGTCCACGCCGACGATCGAGAGGATGACGAAGTGGCCGACGCCGCCGTTGTGGGCTGCGGCCAGGAGGTTGTCCATCGAGGTCTGGAAGAAGGCCAGGGAGGCGTCGTCGAAGGTCGGGGAGTTCGTCAGGTTGACGACGACGTCGGCTCCCGCGACCGCCTGGTCCAGTCCCTGGCCGCTGATGATGTCGACTCCGGTGGACTTCGAGTGCGGTACCGCCTCGTGTCCGGCGGCCTTCAGGTCCTTGACGACCTGCGACCCGATCAGTCCGGTACCGCCGATGACTGCGATCTTCATGGCATGCCTTTCGTCCGCATTATGTGTGCAATATCGCATATGGGCCCCTATGTGGGGGCGACACGGAGCGGTCGTTGATCGACCAAGGAGGGGTGAGCGTCAAAGACCGTCGACGAACGTGACCGTCTCGTCGAGCGGCGCCCGGCCTGTCCGGGCGTCACCCGCTGTGACGTCTTCGAACCCGATGGACATGCCGCACATGAGCATGAGCCCCTCCGGAGGTGACAGGACTTCCGCGACGCTCTTGTGGTACTTCGCCCAGGCCATCTGCGGGCAGCTGTGCAGCCCTTCGGCGCGCAGCAGCAGCATGACGGTCTGCAGATACATGCCGACGTCGGCCCACTGGGGCGGACCCATGTCCTTGTCGATGCAGCAGAACAGGGCGGCGGGCGCCCCGAAGCAGTCCCAGTTCGCGGCGGCCGCCCGCTGGCGCGCCTCCAGGTCCTCACGCGCGATGCCGAGCGCGCCGTAGCGCTGCTCACCGAAGGCTGATCGGCGCTCGCGGTACGGAGACTTCAGCTCGGGCGGATACATCTCGTACTCCGGGGCGTCCCAGGGGTCACCCTCCGCCAGACGCTCGCCGGCACGCTTCTTGAGTTCGGCCAGCGGTGCGCCGGTCAGCACGTAGGCGTGCCACGGCTGGATGTTCGACCCGGACGGCGCCCAGACCGCGGCGGACAGCACCCGCTCCAGCGCCTTCCTCGGGACGGGTCGGTCGGTGAATCGGCGCACTGCTCGTCGGCTCGTGACCGCCTCGTAGACGTCCATGATCACCGCCTCCATCTCCCGTCGGCTCACCTTCATCACACTCAATACAGTATCACTAGATACCGTATCGAGTGCAACTATCATCGAGCACGGATCCCCCAGCCCCTGGCTCCCGCCTCGGGCGCCGTTCCTGAAAGAAAACCGATGGCCACGCTGCTGCACATCGACTCGTCCGTGTTCCCGGCGAGGCGTCCTCGTCCCGTTCGGTCACGGCCGCCTTCCGCAAGACCTGGGAGGAGCAGCACCCGGAGGGCACGGTGATCTACCGCGACCCGGCCGCCGACCCTGTTCCGCACATCACCGCCGCCGCACGGTCCGCCGGTTACGCCGCCCCCCGCCGAGCGCACCCTGGAGCAGTCCGCCGCGTTCGCCGCGCGAGTCAAGCTCATCGAGGAACTGGAGCAGGCGGACGGCGTCCTGATCGACGGGCCATGTACAACTTCTCGATTCCCTCGACCCTCAAGGCGTGGCTGGACAGCGTGCTCCTGCTCGGCCGCACCGCGGGTGAGACCCCCACTGCCCAGGGCACCCCGGTCATCGTCGTCGCCAGCCGCGGCGGCTCCTACGCGCCGGGCACCCCCCGCGAGGGCTACGAATTCGTACCGGCCACGACAGAACTGCCCTCTACGACTCCCGGGCTGTGGAAGCCGTGTGATGCCCCACCCCAGGAGGTCACACGGCGTCCACGGCGCGTGCGCCCTGTCCGGCCGCGCCCGTAGCGCGACATCTGGAGGTGGGTGGGCGGGTCCTGATGGCGGCCGGTGCTCGGCCTGTCGCCCTCACCAAGCATCGAGACGACGGTGCTTGGTGAGGGCGAAGAGCGCACCCCCGGCCACGTATGCGGGCGGCACCAGCGCGGACGACCCGGCCCCGTCGGCGACAGCCCCGTCGGCCGCCGGTCGCCAGGCCGGCCTGCAACGATGGCCACAGCCCTCAACCGGGTTCGCCGACGAAGCGGCGCGAGAGCAAGCGCGCCGATGCGGCCGACTACCGGTGCGCCCGCGCGCTTACGCCTTGCCGTCTGCTGGATGAGCAAGCCGGGTCAGCAGATCCTTCAACTTCTCGGGCTCACCGGGTCCCAATTCCGCAACCAGGCCCTCAGCCAGAGGACCTGCCGCCACGTGGGCTGCATCGAAGAGCTCCAGCCCCTGAGGAGTGATCTCCACTGCCCGCACCCGCCGGTCCCCCGGAACGGCTTTGCGTACGGCCAGGCCCTTCCGCTCCAGGTCGTCCACGACCCGCATGATTCCCGCCTTGTCCGACCCCGTCGCCGCCACCAGATCCCGTTGCACCGTGGGCCCGTGATTGACCAGCTCGATCAGTACCGCGAAATGTCGCAACTCGATGCCGAGTGGCCGAAGCGCCTCCCCCATCACCGCGGCCGCGCGCCAGTGCGCCCGGCGCAGCAGCAGACCGAGAGCGAAAGGCGACGTATCCCCGGGGCGGTCGGTCGCATGGGAGGCGGCGGTTCGGTGAGGAACATCAGTGCCCATAGGGCCAGACTACTTCATTCGATATGGTATCGCCTGAAACTAAATGGCGCATCCGCTACAGCCCACCCTTGCGTCGGCCTGCCAGTAGTCGCGGTCGAAAGCACCAGGTTGCCGAGGCCGAGGCATGCTCTGCTGAACGGCACCCCGGCACCGGACGGCTGCAACCGGCCACCTCCCGCGAATCCCCGTACGTGGGTGAACAAGGCTGCGTAGAGTAGGGAGTTGTCGTTCCGGTGGTCTCCCCGTGCGCGCACCCCGCCACGCTGAGCCCCAACGCCTTTAAGGACAAGGACAAGGGCCACATCGTCAAGTGGTACACGCCTCACGTCCCCTTCGCGCGCGTCCCGCTGCGCTGCGGTCAGGTCAACGACAAGGGCCAGGATTCGACTTCAACAAAATCCGCGCCAAGCACTGGGACCCCTACGTGGACGAGGAGATCGCCAACACCCTCGCCCACTACACCGGTACCTGGCAGCAGAACGCCAACACCCAGATCTCCGTCCTGATCACGAGTCTCTTCCCAGGGTGGCCAAGCGCTGCTGAGCCGTACGTTGTGTCCATGACCTCCTCCAGCGCGGACGCCGCCCGGCGCACTGCCGTCGCCCTGGAAGGCCGCACGGTGACCGATCCCACGTGGGGCGTTGGCACTGTCACGGATGTCGAGGCGGACGGAACATGCTGGCCGATCCAGGTCGCTTTCTCGGCAGTCGGCAGGCGCTGGGAGACGGCATTCGAGATCGGTGACGTCGCGGACGAGCGCGAGCCGCTGCCGGAAAACTTCGGTGAGGAGCAGGCACAGGAGCTGGCATCGCCAGCGGTCACCTGGTCCTGGAGCGTCTCGCAGCGTGAGCGGAGCCCCCGTCGACCCAAGAGACCGGCAATGAGTAGAACGACGGTTGATCTCATGGCTGCCGCCCGCCACCGGTGGTGATGTCCAGGGCGCGTGGGTGACTGTGCCTGGGAGTTCACTCGAGTGGCGTAACCGGTGAATTCTCCGGACCGTGGATGTGCCCGCGGCATGTAAGGACCACCGTACGAGACAGACCACTTCCTCGCCTGTCAGGCAACGGCCGTCCCGCTCGTACCGGAGCGGTGTTTCCGGACGCGCTGAATCGGTGCCCCGCGCTTATGTTGACCGAATGCGGTGCCGTCTACGTCACATCTCCGGAGGGCGTGACGTAAGGGGCCCGCGAGCGGACATTGAGAGGAGCGTAACCATGCCCTTCGCCACCGCCGAGGACGGCACGCAGATCTTCTACAAGGACTGGGGCTCGGGCCAGCCCGTCGTTTTCTCCCACGGCTGGCCGCTCACTGCCGATGCCTGGGACCCTCAGATGAAGCTCATGGTGGACAACGGATTCCGTGCCATCGCTCACGACCGGCGTGGGGGCGGACGTTCAGGTCAGCCCTGGGAGGGCAACGACCTCGACACCTACGCCGACGACCTGGCCGCGGTCATCGAAGCCGAAGACCTGCGCGACGTCATTCTGGTCGGGCACTCCACCGGCGGCGGCGAGGTCACCCGCTACATCGGCCGGCACGGTACGGCACGGGTCGCCAAGCTGGTCCTGCTCGGCGCCATCCCTCCGCTGATGCTGAAGACGGAAGCCAACCCCGAGGGCCTGCCGATCGAGGTGTTCGACGAGATCCGCCAGGGTGTGCTCACGGATCGCTCGCAGTACTACAAGGACCTCAGTGCCCCGTTCTACGGTGCCAACCGTGAGGGCTCGACCGTCTCCCAGGGAACGCGTGACGAGTTCTGGCTGTGGAGCATGACGGTCGGTATCAAGGGCGCCTACGACTGCGTCAAGGCGTTTTCCGAGACGGACACGACCGAGGACCTGAAGAAGGTCGATGTGCCGACACTGATCGTGCACGGCGACGACGACCAGATCGTGCCCATCGTCTCCGCGGGCGCCAAATCATCGAAGATCGTCAAGGGTGCGCAGTACAAGGTCTACGAGGGCGCACCTCATGGCCTTGCGATGGTGCCCAAGTACGCCGAGATCTTCAACAGAGACCTGCTTGAGTTCGCGCGTAGTTAGCGCCTCCCCCGGTCCTGGGTCAACGGCGGCGCTGCCGTTGACCCAGGACACTGCCGGCCAGTGGCGCTGTGAATTGGCCGCCCGGGAGGGACGGTTCAAGGATGTCCCGGGCAACCATGTCCGGAGCGCCTGAAACTGGCTCGACGGCCTGGGCGATCGGTTCGCCGTGTCAGCCGATCGGGCTTGCGCCCTGCTGGAAGACGTTGATGAGGTTTCCGTCGTTGTCGCGGATCGCGGTCGAGATACTGCCGTCGCCGAGGTCCATCTGCTCCCAGACGGTTGTCACGCCCAGGTCACGGAAGGTGCGCGTCACGCCGGCGAGGTCCTCGACGCGGAAGACCAGGGCCTTGTTGCCGATCGGGCGGATGTGGGCGGGGGGCTCTGCCGTCAGTTCGGGGATCCGCACACCGTCCGCGGGCTGGAGGAGCTCGAGCCGGAACCCGGGGCCCTCCAGGAAGGCGACGTCCGCTCCGATGGCGTCGAAGCGGGTCCTCGCCAGCAGGGTGAGGCCGAACACCCGGTTCCACCACTGGATCGACGCGTCGAGGTCACTGACGGAAATCGTCACGTTGTGGAGGCTGTAGGGGAAGGGCGGCTGGGCAGCGGTGGTCATGGTGATCACTTTTCGTTGGCCGGGTGCGGGCGTTTGCGGTGGGGCACGCGAGAACCCTCGCATTCCGCCCGGCTTCTCTGTGCCGTGCTGCGGAACAGCCTGTGCCCGTCTGCCGTCGACCCGACGTCTACTTGCAATAGCGAATCCGCGGGTCGTAGGCCAAACGTAGACCTTATGGACCGTACAGTCAAGAATTTGTGTCCTCTTCAGGTGCATTGCGCAGTCAGTGGGTCAATGCACCAGTTGGCGAATCGTCGTCGGCGTGCGGAAGTGAGGCGCGAGCGAGGTCCCGCGCGGACTTGGGTAGCCTGGAGTCTTTGCCGTCAGTGCCCGTGCGCAATGGGCCGGCGCCGCCGGCTGCCGGAGCGTCGTCCGGCCCGCGTTGCGGCGCCGTCGATGGCGCAGCCGCCCGGCCGGAGTGCCTGCTCAAGGGCATGGTGAAAGGGGCAGGCCGTCAACCGCGCCGGGGCGGGCGCCCGGGCCGCTCGTGGGGGTGCTCGGGGGGCAGGTAATGCGCGTGCTCGCAGCCGACTCAAGCGGGCCCACGCGGGTCCCTGCCGGTCGGCACGTCACCTGTGAAGGGTGCCGGCCCGCAGGATGGTCAGTGTCGGGAGAGCTGCTTGAGGGCGGCCTGGCTTATCTGCAGCAGAGCTGAGCCGTCCATGCCGGTCTTCGCGAGAAATTCGATGCCCTGCATGACGGCAAGGAGCAGCCGCCCGACCTCCTGGGCGTCCGCCCCCGGTTCGACCGTCCCCTCGTCCTGGGCTTCCTTCACGCAGGCGATCAGAAGATCTTCGACCGCTTGGTAGCTGGTCCGGGCCCGGGAGACGACGTCCGGATCATTGCTGTGCAGCTCGGACGTGCTGTTGACCAGAAGGCAGCCGCGCCGCTGCGGGTCCTCCGTGAATCCCTTGGCCACGCCCTCGATGAGCAGGGTCAGGCGTTCGAAGGCCGTACCGGGCCCGGTCAGGACCGCCCGGACACCGTTGAGCTGTTCGTCACGGTAGCCGTCCAGCACGTGCAGGAACAGCTGCCGCTTGTCGCCGAAGGCCCCGTACAGGCTCCCCTTGCCCAGTCCGGTGGCGTCCGTCAGGTCCTGCAGCGACGTAGCCGCGTACCCCTGATTCCAGAACTGCTCGCGCGCAGACTCCAGAACCTGGTTCTCGTCGAAATTCCGCGGTCGTCCCATGTTCAGCAGCATACGTCTTTCTTGACCCATCGGTCCAGATCGTGGGCGCCCGGGTGCATGCGACACACAAGGGGGACAGGCACAGGCTGGGTGGTAGCGGGGTGTGTGGCCCAGGGCTCCCCCGGCGCCTCGACGCCCCGGCGGGCGGACCGGCGTCGGCCGGCTCGTCTTCGCTCGGCAGTGTGGATGCAGTCACGTTTTTGCCCGAGCGGTCCATAACGTGGTTCTTTACCGTACAGTCCATAAGTGCTCCGGGGCTGTCCGCTCCGGCTCTGTAACACTGCAGCGACACATGGTGCACGACCTTTGGCGTTTGCACCGGACAGGGATAAGCGATCATGGGACAGCTTGACGGGAAGACGGCAGTCGTCACCGGAGGCAACAGCGGAATCGGACTGGCCACGGCCAGGCGATTCGCGCGTGAGGGCGCGCATGTGTTCATCACCGGCCGTCGGCAGGAGGCTCTCGACGCCGCGCTGGCCGAGATCGGTGGGGAAGCCACCGCCGTCCGGGGCGACGTCGCGAACCTCGCGGACATCGACCGCCTCTACGCGGCTGTCGCCGAGCGGGGCCGGTCCATCGACGTACTGTTCGCCAACGCGGGCGGCGGTGAGTTCGCCACGCTTGAGCAGGTCACCGAGGAGCACTTCGACGCCACCTTCAACACCAACGTGCGAGGCATGCTCTTCACCGTTCAGAAGGCAATTCCGCTGCTCAACGACGGCGCCTCGGTGATCCTGACCGGATCGACTGCTGCCACCTCAGGCGGCGCCGCCTTCGGCGTGTACGCCGCGTCCAAGGCCGCGGTCCGCTCCTTCTCCCGCACCTGGGCCAACGAACTCAGCGGCCGCGCAATCCGAGTGAACACCCTGGTGCCCGGCCCGATCGTCACGCCGGGCATCACCGGCCTGGCTGCGGACGCCGAACAGGCCGCGAAGATGAGGGACGCCTTCGCCAGCCAGATACCGCTGGGCCGGATGGGGCACCCGGACGAGGCCGCAGCCGCCGCACTGTTCCTCGCCAGCAATGAGAGCAGCTTCGTCACCGGATCCGAGCTGTTCGTCGATGGCGGACTCAACCAGATCTGAGCGCCGCAAGACGATGCGCTTGCCCGTCCCAGCGAAGACAGAAGACAAGAGTGTGACCGCGTCGCGGTCACACCGGTAGTCACACCGAACCTTCGGGCGAGCGCAGCCCCGCCGGTGTGCGGGCACACGGCGGCCTCCGGAATCGGCTGAGGGCGTGGAGTCGGACGCCGTACACACAGGCGATCAGCAGAGCACCGTCGCCCGGCAGTTTTGGCCACCAGGCGAGGCCGGTGACACCGGTGCCCAGGCCGTAGCAGATGCCGCGCAGCAGGTGATTGGCCGCGTCACGGCGGCGTTGGCCGGCCCACCGGCGCAGTCGGGATGCCGGGGTCCGCCTGCGCCAGGCCAGCCCGTTGCCGGTGGCGGCACGGGTCAGGTGTGCGTCGATGTACTACGGTGCTGCCGGGCCTCGATGACCGTGAGGGGTCCAACTGGTCCGGTCGGACCCCTCGGCTCACACGCTGAGCATTCTCAGGGGGCGTCTCGGGTCGTGAAGATGGCGGACCCTGGCAAGCCGGCCGACGAGTTCAGCGCACCGGGCGCAGGGAAGCGGTTCGTCGGCGTTCAGTTCCGGCTCAAGAACACGGGCACCGCCACCTACAGCGACAGTCCATCGAACGGGGCGCAGGTAGCGGACAGCCAGGGACAGCAGTTCGAGGCGACGATCGCGGACATCAGCGCGGGCCCGTCGATGTCGGCAGGCGTACGGCTGAAGCCTGGCGGTACGGCGCTGGGCTGGATCGTGTTCGAGGTGCCAAAGAGCTCGAAGCTGACGACGGTCCACTTCACGATGGATTCTGGGTTCGCGGACCAGCCAGCGGAGTGGCAGCTGTCCTGATCTGCAGTGCTGCGGCCCGCCCGGACGAGTTTCGGGTGGGCCGTCGCGATGCGGTGGGTCAGGGGTACATCGGGCGAGTGATCCGCTGCTGCATCTCCCTGTTGCTCGCCTCGATCGAGTTGTCGTCGATGACGAGCAGCTGGCCCACCGCGCAGACCGGGCTGGCCCGCACCAAGATGCTGCGGCCGAGGCCGCGTTCCCCGGCGGCGGCCCGCACTCCTCAACTCTGCACGGCTCGCACAGGACGGTGCGCTTCGCGCCGCCCTCGATCTGGTCCCGGAACTGGATGTCGTTGACGAGATCGTCGTACGCGCTCACGTGGGCTCTTCGCCCCCGCGCACCGGGCTGGCAATCGCATGGAAAGCAACTCGGATCGCGGCACGCTGCTCGTCGGTGCGCGGCGTCTAGGCGGTCGATGCGCGCCCAGTAGGCGGCGTTCCAGGCAGGATCGGCAAAGCAGGCCCGGCGGTTGGCCTGCGGGCGCTCAGGACACTGATTCCTAATGCGGTCTGTCAAGCCGCGAGCGCCGTGGGTGGGGTCGCCTCATAGCACCGTCCGTCACGCAAGAGGGCCCAGAGGACGTTGACGCGGCGGCGGGCGACTGCGAGGACAGCCTGAGTGTGATGCTTGCCCTCAGTCCGCTTGCGATCGTAAAAGCGGCGGGACTCGGGGCAGTGCCGGATGCTGAACAACTCCGGAAGGTAGAAGACCCGTTGGACACGGCGGTTGTATCGCTGTGGACGTCGCAGGTTGCCGCTGATCTTCCCGGAGTCGCGAGGCACCGGAGCGACACCGCCGAAGCCGGCGAGGCGGTCGGCGGTGCCGAAGAGGCTCATGTCGCCGCCGGTGGCTGCCAGGAACTCGGCTCCGAGGATGATGCCCAGACCGGGCATGCTCGTGATCACCTCAAAGGCGGCGTGGTCGCGAAACCGTGCCTCGACAGCCTTGTCGAGCTCGCCTACCCGCTGGTTGAGGGCCAGCACCTCCGTCGCGAGCGTGTGCACCAACTGGGCGGTCAGCTTCTCTCCGGGCAGGCTGGTGTGCTGTCGCTCGGCGGCCTGGACGGCGATCTCGGCGAGCCGGTCGGCGCGAAGTACGTGCCGATTGCGCAGCCAGGTCTCCAGTCGTTTGCTGCCGATCCGGCGGACGGCAGCAGGCGTTTGGTAGCCGACCAGCAAGGTGAGTGGGCCGGTGTTGGTCACATCCAACATCCGTTCCAGCCCCGGGAAGATGCCCATCAGCTGGGCGCGGAGGCGGTTGACAGTCCGCGTGCGGTCGGCGACCAGGTCCGTGCGTCGGCCCGTGAGGATCTTGAGGTCGGTGACGGTGTCGTCGTTGGCGTGTAAGGGCAGCAGGTCGCGGCGGACGCGGACCTGGTCTGCGATGACCGCAGCGTCCTTGGCGTCGGTTTTGCCCTCGCCGCGGTAGCTCTCGGAGGCACGGTGGACGGCCCTGCCGGAGATGTAGTGCACCGACTGGTCGTGGTTGAGGAGAATCGTGATGGCCAGGGCGGCTCCGCCGCCAGCGAGGTCATTGCCCCACGTCACCTCGTCGCCCAGCTTCACGACGGCGGCAAGGAGTTCGAGCAGTTGGGGTTCGTCGTTGGCGACGCGTCGTGACAGCAGCCGACGGCCGCTGTCGTCGATCGCGACGCAATGGTGGTGGGTCTTGCCTGCGTCGATGCCGGCCCAGATCGCGGCCATGTTGCGTGGCGACGGGACCTGACGCCGCCTGCTCGCCGTAGTGTGCGGATATGTCGTCTTGGTTCACAGCGTCCACAGAACGAGCAGTGCGGCAAGCCGCGCTTGAGCGACGGAGGGTGGTCAGCGGCTGATGTAGAAGCGGATGGTGGTGCCCGCCTGGCTGGTGTGGATGCGGACCAGGTCGGCGACGTGATTGATCAGCAGCAGGCCCCGCCCGCCGGGCCGTTCCGGGGCTGGAGGGCGCCGTCCGGCCAGCGGATCGCTCAGCCGGCCCGCGTCGTGCACCTCGCATACGACCTGCTCACCCTCGCTCCAGATCCGCAGTGTGCCGCCGCCGGCTCCGTGGACGACGCTGTTGGTGGTCAGCTCCGCCACCGCCAGCTCCAGGTCCTGCAGCCGCTGCCCGTCCAGCCCCAGCCGCTTGGCGCACAGCACGGCGAACTCACGCACCTCGGGCAGTCCACCGCTGCCGTGGAAGGAGGACGCCTCGGCCTGCGGCGGCAGGGGAAGCGCCTGGTTGTAGCGGGCGACGACTGCCTGCCACTGGTAGGCGGCCGAGGGCTTGCCGCCGTCCTCGTCAATGACCAAGGGATGGGTGATCCAGGCGTCTTCCAGTACCTGCTCGTCGAGCCGGTCGGCGTCGTACGGGCAAAGGATCGTCACCGCGCGCCCGGTGAAGGCCGGGTTGATGAGCGCCTCGTGCTGCACGCACGCGGGGTACTCCATGCTGGTGCGGCCGGGCCAGATCGGCTCACCGATGATCCGCACCCGTCCGGTGGTATGGGCGTCGGCGAACCGGCGCAGCACCCCGGGGATGATCCGTCCGGGGTTGCGGCCGGCCTGCGTCATGTCCACGAAGTGAACCTGGTCGGCGCGGTCGCCCAGTCCGTCCTTGATCGCCTCAAGGCGATCCGGCGGGGCGGCCACTGCGACCGGCTCACCTGCGGCCAGGCCCTCCTGCACGAAGGGGACCGTGCCGGCCAGATACTGGTCCTCGCCGCGGTAGAACAGCGCTGGATGCTCGAACCGCTCGGCCTCGGTAACGGGGCGGGTCACTGTGCTACCTCGATCCCGCCCAGGCCGGGCCAGAAGAACTCCAGTACGCGCGGCACGTGGGGCGGCGGCTGCTGCACCACGATACGCCTCCCGCCGCGAAGCGACTGCGCGGCCATCGCCAGGTCCGTCACTCCCGCCACGTCGATGAAGGTCACTTGGGACATGTCCACGTGCACAAGGTCCTCATCCTGCCGCACAAGACGATCGAGCACCTCGCTCCACACCGGCCGCGTGGCGGCGTTGACATCCCCGGCCACACGCACACCGCAACGTCCCGGCAGCGGGTAGACCTCCAGCCCGGTCACGCCATGTGAGGGCGCGCCGGAGCGGCCTTCCGTATCAACCGGCACATCCACGCGCTTCCCCTCCACGGAGCGTGCATCATGAGCGTCTGTCTCGATCGCAGACACCCCCTACCTATACCAGCACCACCACCCACGCCGCGCGATGGAGGACGGCCGCACGTCAGTGCCCTCGGGCCCCGCTTGCCGCAGACCTGGGCGGCATGATCTGCGGATGCAGGCCGGGTTCGGCTTTCTCGGCCGGCGACTGCGCCCGGGCTGAGAAGCCGGTACCAGGAGGGGATGAGACGGATGACGGTGACAACGGTAACGGACAAGGACGTTGTCGACGCAGCCGCGGCTGACCTTCCCGTGGTGGCCGGCCCGCAACGCATCGCGCTGAAGGACGCCCGGTCGCTGTCGGCTTGGAACGGAGCGTGGCCCTGCCAAGATTTCCGTGAGGTGGGGTCGGCCACCGTGCGCCGGTGACGCACCGTCGCGGGTAGCGTCGTCGAAGCAACCCCATAAAGATGACGCAGTGTCGGAGCAGCGGGACACCTGGCCGACCGGCGGTGATCCGCTTCCGCAGCTCCAGATCGGGGATGCAGCCCTCATTGACGCCGGAGTCGAGCGGAAGAGCACACTCGAAGGAGGATCGGCGGGCCACCCGAACGGAAGATGTGGGCGCTGGTCTCCAAACAGCCCTCGATCGCTGGGCGTCCGGCAAGCCGGTCATGAGCCCGGGTCAGCGCCCGCCGCTGCCTCGAGGCAGCGCGGAGGTGTCCCTGCGCTACGACGCCGCGGGCCGGCCGGAGCGGCGCTACAGCTGGCGGGCGACACGCTGACGCCGGTGGCCCGAGTACGCGGGGACCTGCGTCACTCATGAGGCAGCGTCAGGGCGTGCAGACCGAAGCTGGGTTTCCCGCGCACCCCGAGATCCCGGCACGCGTCAAGGACCGCAACACCAGGGACGCCGGCGCGGCCGTGCGGCGGCGCCGGGAACTGACGGAACGCGGCCTGCGCGCGGCACTTCACCGGGACGGTCACCTCCTCCGGCTGACCCCGTGCCGGTCCTGCGGCGGTCCGACCGTGATCCTCGCACCGGAGCAGCGCACTGTCGTAGCCCGACTGCGCTGGCTTCGGCGTTGGGAGCGCTCGGATGGGGAGCGTCACAGCCAGATCGTCGACAGCCAGACCACCACGGCTGCGGTGAAGAGAAGCGCGGCGTTGAGCTCGATCCGCCGGTCGCCGCGGCGGAGGTGGACGCGGGTGGCGCCGATCTGCAGGAGCACGAAGCCGGCGGCAGCGGCCGGGGAGAGCCACGGCGCGACCCTGGTGGGAGGAGGCAGCAGGAGCCCCAGCGCGCCGAGCACCTCGAGCGCGCCGATGGCCCGGACGGCGAGCATCGGCGTGGTGTCCACCCAGGCCATCATCGGCCGCAACTCCTCCCGGGCGCGCAGCAGTTTCATCCCTCCCGCGTAGAGATAGAACGACGCAAGCAGTCCTGCGACCGTCCAGTAGGCGATGTGCATGGGCTCTGCTCCGTGCTCAGACGCGGTGAGCGCCGGCCGGCGGGCCCGCCGGCGTGGTGGCGTATCGGCTCATCACCCGGACGTTCGCCTCGGGGGTCAGCTTCTGCCCGCTGAGGATCATTTCCCGAAGGTCGCGGAAGTACTGCACGTACAGGTCCGGAGTGAACGTGCTGAGCATGACGGCCGGTTCGTCCGTCAGGTTGGCGAAGGTGTGCGGTGCTCCTGGCGGCACCATCACCAGCGTGCCCGCTCCCGCCTCGTGGCTGTCCTCGCCGACCGTGAAGGTCACCGTGCCGGAGATGACGTAGAACCCCTCGTCGTGCCGAGCGTGGCGGTGCTGCGGCGGGCCGTCCGTGTGCGGGGCGAGCACCGCGTGCGCGATACCGAGACGGTGCCCCGTGTTGTTGCCGTCCTCCAGGACGCGCATGCGGGTGGTGCCGAGAACGATCACCTCGCCGTCTTCCGGTCCCACCACCGACACGGCGGGGTCCGGCGCCGGAGAGTTCTTCTCGAAGGCAGGTGTCGTGTGTTCGTCGTTCATGCGTCGATCTCACCGCGCCGCCACCGCGTCCGTCCAAGACCGCTTCGGCACCGGGCATACCCGACGGGTATCGTGCCCGGACATGGAGCTTCGCACGCTGCGCTATTTCGTCGCCGTCGCCGAGGAACTCCACTTCGGACGGGCCGCCCACCGTCTGCACATGAGCCAGCCGCCGCTGAGCCGGGCCATCAGGCAACTGGAGTCCGACCTCGGAGCGACGCTGCTGCAGCGCTCGGCGGCCGGTGTCACCCTCACCCCGGCCGGGGCGGTGCTCCTGGAGCAGGCGCGGGCCCTGCTCGCCCGCGCCGAGCAGACACGCACACGCGTCGCCGAGGCCGCCGGTGCCACCGCCCTCACCGTCGGCATCCTGGGCGACGGCACCGACCCCGGCGCGGTGCGGCTCGCCGCCGCTCACCGGCGACGGCACCCGGGCATCGAGGTACGGGTCCGGGACGCGGAACTGGCCGATCCCACCTGCGGGCTGCGCGCCGACCTGGTCGACGTGGCCCTCACCCGCAGGCCCTTCGACGAAACGGGCCTGGCCGTGCACGGGCTGCGCGCCGACCCGGTGGGGGCGGTTCTGCACGCCGACGACCCGCTCGCCCACCGCGGCCGACTGGAACTGGCCGACCTTTCCGGCCGCCGCTGGTTCCGCTTCCCCGAGGGCACCGACCCCGCTTGGCAGGCGTACTGGAACGGCGGCGAACGCCGCGAGGGCCCCGTCGTCCGCGCCGTCCAGGAGTGCCTGCAGGCGGTGCTCTGGAACGGCACGGTGGGCATGGCGCCGCTGGGCCACGACCTGCCCGCGGGGCTGGCGGTGGTGCCGGTGACCGACATGGCCCCGAGCGAGGTGGTGGTGGCCTGGAGAAAGGATGACGCCAACCCGCTCATCGCTTCCTTCGTCCGGACCGCCACGGCCGCCTACCGGACCTGACCGAGCACGGGACCGGTACGGCCCCGGCCGGCACCGGATTCTTCCGGCCGCCCGGCTCGACCGTCGTCACACCGGCCGTCGGGGTGCGGCCGTGCGGGAGGCCGCGAGGCAGTGTCGACTTCCTGACGTCTCGACAGGTCCGTCCGCGGTCGATCGGACGGCAACAGAGGTTCCGGCAGAAGCAGTTGCCATCTCGGACGGCCGTGCTGCCGGCCGCCGCGTCGCTGCGCTCCAGCAGCTCGTAACAGATTTGCTTGCCGGGGCGGGAAATTGCACGTTTCTCGGTGCGTCGCTCGCATCCGATCAGTAGTTTGCACTATCGGACGACCATGTGACGCATGGCGCAATCGCACCACGATCCCGCAAGGGGAGACACACCCAATGAGCAGCCCCACCCCCGAGCCCGGATACGAGAGCCTCACGCTCGACCGCACGGGCCAGGCCGAGGCCTTCGACGCCATCGGCGAACGGTACGACGAGGCGTTCCCGCACAAGGAGGGACAGATCGCGGCGGCCGACTGGCTGGCCGGTTCCCTGTCCGCCGGCGCGCGCGTCCTGGACCTCGGGTGCGGCACCGGCCTGCCCACCGCCCGGCAGCTCAGCGACGCGGGACTGAAGGTCGTCGGCGTCGACATCTCCGCGGGCATGCTCGCACTGGCTCGCCAACGGGTGCCCGAAGCGGAGTTCCACCACGCGGACGTCGCCGACCTGCGCCCCGGTGGCCCGCTCGATCTGGGTCGCTTCCAGGCGGTCACGGCGTTCTTCTCCCTCCTCATGCTGCCTCGCGCGGAGATCCCGTACGCGCTGCGCACCGTGCGCCACCTGCTCGAACCCGGTGGCCTCTTCGCCCTGTCCATGGTCGAGGCCGACCTGGACGACTTCTCGCTGCCCTTCCTGGGCGGGCGCATCCGCGTGTCCGGATACGTCCGCGACGAGCTGCGGCAAGTGGTCCAACGGGCCGGCTTCGAGATCCTCGACGAGACCTCGTACGCCTACGCCCCCGCCAGCGCGGACGTCGAGCCCGAGGAGCACATCTTCCTGCGCTGCCGTCGCGCGGACTGACCGGCCCGCCCGCACACCTACGCAACTCGGCAAGGGAAGCTCCCGCGTGACGCAGTCCTCCACCCCGCTCGCCCCCGAACCCCGGCCAAGCAGACGGCCCGGGCCGGACGCCGATGCGCCGCAGCAGTCGGCCTTTCCGGTGCCGTCCGGCCCCCATGACCCGCCGCGCGCCGGCCGGGAGACGCTCCCCCGTCCCCAGCCCACGACCGTGGTCCGGCTGCGGGGTGCCAGGCGGTCGGCCGCGCTCGGACGGGCACCCGGCGGTGACCCGTCCGGCCGACTCGGCTACCTCGACACGGCCACCCGGCGCATCGCCCGTGGCATGGACCTCGACGAGACGCTGCGCGAACTGGTCGGGACGGCCGTGCCGGTCTTCGCCGACCGGGCTCACGTCTATCTGGCCGATCCGCTGCCGGTCGGAGACGAGCCGCCCGACGCTGCCTGCGTGCTACGGCCGCGCCGCATACCGGACCGCAGCGGCCCGGACACCTACGCCGGTCCGGCGGGCCCGGGACGTCCCGCAACGGTGTCGGCCGTCCCGGCGACCGCCGCCGCACAGCTCGCGGACCTCTTAGGGGCCGGCCGGCCGCGGTTCACCGAGCCGGCCATGGCCGACCTGGTGGCGCAGCTGCTGGCGGGCGCCGGCGTACGCGAAGACCTGCCACCCGGCCGAAGGGCGATCGTGGCCCCGCTCCTGGGCCGTACCCGGCTCATGGGCTGTGTGATGTTCCTGCGCGACATGCGGCGCGCCGCCTTCACCGACGACGACCTGGTCGTCGCCTCCCAGCTCGCCACCCATACGGCGCTGGCCGTCGACAAGGCGGTGCTGTACGGCAGGGAGGCCTCCGTGGCCGACGTACTGCAGCGCGCGATGCTGCCGCCGTCACTGCCCGAGGCGACGGGCGTGCGGCTGGCGAGCCGGTACCTGCCCGCATCCCGCACGGTGCAGGTCGGCGGCGACTGGTACGACGCCATCCCGCTCCCCGGCAACCGGATCGCGCTGGTCATCGGCGACGTGATGGGCCATTCGGTGACCTCGGCCGCGATCATGGGGCAGCTGCGCACCATCGTGCAGACCCTCGCCGGTCTCGACCTGCCGCCCGAGGAGGTGCTGCACCATCTCGACGAGCAGGCGGAGCGGTTGGGCAGCGAGCACATGGCGACGTGCCTGTACGCCGTGTACGACCCGGTGCGCGGGCGGCTGGTCGTGGCCAACGCGGGCCATCCGCCACCGGTGCTCGTCCATCCCGACGGCAGCACGGCGATGCTGGAGGTTCCGGCCGGGGTGCCGATCGGGGTGGGCGGCTCCGTGTTCGAGAGCACCGAGCTGCCCGCGCCCGCCGGAGCCACGCTGCTGCTGTACACCGACGGGCTCGTCGAATCCCGCTCTTGCGACCTGCAGGCGGGTATGGAAGGCCTCCTCAAGCGGTTGTACGGCGCCCACGGTGAAACCGGGCGGGATCTGGAAGCGCTCTGCGACCGGGCGCTCGGCACCCTGGGCGATGACGACCGCGACGACGACATCGCGTTGCTGGCGGCCACCCTGGAGGGTCTGCATCCGAGCGCCGTGGCGTACTGGTACCTCGCCCCCACGCCGCAGACCGCCGGGCGGGCCCGCAGGCTGGTGCGCCGGGTGCTCGCGCGCTGGGGCCTCGCGGAACTGGCGGAGACCACGGAACTGCTGGTCAGCGAAGTAGTGGCGAACGCCGTACGGTTCGCCACCCAACCCGTCAGCCTGCGGGTGCTGCGCACCGACGTCCTGCGCTGCGAGGTGGGCGACGACTGCCCGCAGGTGCCGCGGATGCGACACGCCGGCCTCGGCGACGAGAACGGCCGCGGCCTGTGGCTGGTCGACCAACTCGCCGACCGGTGGGGCGCGACGAGGGTCAGCACCGGGAAAGTCGTCTGGTTCGAGCAGGAACTCCCGTCCGGCGCCGGGCAAGCACACGGAGACGGACCGGCGTGCTGACCCGCCGCGCGCACCCCCGGCCTTGCCGACAGCGGGCAACAGACATCCGCAGCGGGAAGGCCTGGACCTCTGTGGTGATGGACGTCCAACTCCGGCGTGGAACGCGGGGCGGGTGATGCCGTCCGACGCGGCTTTGTGACCGGGGACGCCGCCCACCTGATACCGCCCTTCGCCGGACAGGGCCTGAGCGCGGGTGCCCGCGACGCGATGAACCTGGCTGGAAGCTCGACGCCGTACTACGCGGGCTGGCCCGTGCACGCCGATCCTCGACGCCAATGGCTCCGAACATCCGCGTCACACCGGGGAGTTCGTGCGGTTCTCCATGGACCTCGGCCGCGTCATCTGCCTCACCGATCCCGAGGAGGCCGCCGCGCGGGACGCCCGTATGACCGCCGACCGGAACGCGGTCATGAAGCCGCCCACACCGCCCCGGCCGGGCCACGGCCCCGGCCTGCACGAGGGCCCGGCCGGCACGCAGCTGGTCGACGGCATACGCTGGCGGACCCGGGCCGGGACACTGTGGCGGGACGTCCAGGAGCGGTACGGCAGGATCGACTATCGCGAGCAGCATGCCGTCGAGTGCGGGATCAACCGTCTCAAGCGCCATCAGGCCGACGTCACCAGGTACGACAAGCTCATCGTGCGCTACGAGGCCACCGTCGTCATAGCCGCGATCAACGAGTAGCTGTGACGGCCGGTTTGGTCACAGCCGAAGCTCCAGCGTCAGCACGTCATGCAGAGCGATGCCGTACTCGCCTGTCGTCGGGATCGACGGCTTGAGGATCCGGGCGGTGTCCACCGCGCCCGGGCCGACAGCGACGATCCGCATCCCGCGCCGCTGGTAGAACCGCAGCGCATCGAGGTTGTCGTTCGTGGTGACCAGCCACACCCGACGGGCGCCGACCTGCCGGGCGACCTCGGCGGCAGCGGCCAGCAGCGCACTGCCCACCCCGACATGCCGCACCACGGCATCCAGCGAGACGACCTCCAACCCCTGGCCCGAGAGCGTGTAGGTGAGCAGCCCCGCCACCCGGCCGTCCCGCTCGGCGAGCAGGGCCGGAAGGCCCGCCGCGTCATAGACCGTCCCGTGAGCCACCACGGTCGTGCCACCCCACGACGAGGTGAGCACGTCCACGATCACCGCACGATCAGCTGCCGCGGCAGCCCGGACACGAAGATCTCCCATGGCGGGCCACCTTGCCGCCGCCCAGACTCACGCCTTCTGACAGGACATCCGACTCCGCGGTCCTTTGCGCGCCCGGCGGCACCGGGCAGTTACCCGGTCGGCGCGTTGGTCCTTCGAGCTACCAAGAGAACTTGTTCTGATGCACGGCAGCCGCGGCAATCACCGGGTTGACCAACATTCCTCGCGATCGGAACACCGACAGTCGCCTCGCTCTTAAATCACTGGGATGGGCAATGTGGCCTTGCCATACTGGTGCGATGTGCTTTCGTGGGGGGACTGGCAACCGGCATTACGTGTGTCTGCCCTGCCGTGCTTCGTTCAAGAAGCGCGGCACACGGGCAAGCCGATGCCCGCGCTGCGGTGGAGAGTTGATCGATGCGGGCCAGGACCTCGCTGTGCCGAAGCGGAGGGACACCGCTGGCTGGCGGACGTTGACTGCGCTACTGAACGCGGGCGTCACGTTCCACTCCGGCTGCTGTGACGGGCCCGGCTGGCGGCCTCGAACACCACGCGAGGTACGCGAGCGGCTGGCCGCCGCTGCTGACACCGGCGTGCCGCTGAGCGTAGCGCTGACCACGGTCGACACTGACGAACTCCGTTGCAGCCGAACCGCACGCTGAGCCGTCGGCACGGCGCAGTGATCCAAGATCGCGGTTTCATGGCCGCCCAGGACAGCGACAGTTAACGCGGCCGGAGCTGCTTCAGCCCTCGCCTACTGACCTTTGCGGCGTGATGTCGTTGGGGCTGACGATGTGTGATCATTGCCCGTCGCAGCGCCAACCGTAGGCTGTGGCGGACGAGTCGGGCGGCGGCCAAGCCGATCGCGGCGCCGGCGACGACGTCGCTGGGGTAGTGCGCGCCGCTCTGCACACGCTCGATCGCCACCATGGCGGCCGGAACCGCGCACGCCATGCCCGCCACAGGCCATGTGGGCCAGACGGCCGCGGTGAACGCCGCGGCGGCTGCGGTGTGCCCGGAGGGGAACGACGAGGAGTCGGGACGGTCCTCGACCTCGTCATGCGGGATCCACTCCTTGGGCGGCCGGGGCCGGTCAGCCAACTGCTTGCACAGCCCGTTGGAGACCAGCTGCGCCACCGTCAGCGCCGCAAGACCGGCGGCCGCCGCGCGCCGCCCGCGCCAGCCGCCACCCCAAGCCATCACCACCGCCGCCGAGCACCACAGCTTGGTGCTCTCCGCGCACTCCTCCACCGCCGACAGCGTCCGGTGCACGCCCGGCGCCGTCCAGGCGGCAAGCCTCTGACTCAGACGCCGATCCACCTCACGCAATCCCGCCAGCAACCTCATGAACTGCAAGTATCCCGAAGATCACCCGCCATGCGCGGTGATCACGACCGGTGGAGCCGGCAGGTGGCGGTCACATGCGCATCGAGACCGACGCCGCAGAACCTTCCTGTTGTTGCCGTGCCCGTAGGCCATGGCTGTCAGACGTAGTCCAGGCGGAGTACGTCGTCCTCGTCCCAACTTCCGGGTCCGCACGGCCTCGGCGTCGAACTCCAGGCCCAGTTGGCGCGTTCGCCGTTCCAGGAGTCGAAGACGGCGCGGATGGCGCGCTGGAGCTGCCCGACAGGTTCCTGGGAAACTCCTCGAAGGGGTCCTGGTGGTGGACGACGCGGGTGTCTCAGTCACGGCTTTGCCCTGCGGCGGTGCATGCGTGGCCGATCGATGATTTCGATGTACATGATCCGGTCGTCCACGACATCCAGGGCCAGGACGCCTTCCGGGGAGAGGAGGGGCACACAGCGATGACCCGCGCCGAACGGTTGTCCTTGGGGGTGTTCTGCGGTCCGGATGCTCTGGCAGAAGGCGTCGCCGCAGTCACACTCACCGATCAGACGAACATCTCGCACGCCGGCGGCCAACCCGGCTTCCCCTGCCTCCGCCAGGAGGGTGGCCAGCTCGGCGATCAGGTCCGGGAAGACCTCGCGAACGAGGGGATAGTCCTGCTCCACGATGAGGAGGGTATCGGCTTCCTGGGCCGGTCACAGAACCATTCAGCCTGATCGCCGAGTCCCTCGCCGTCCACGGAACGCCGTCCCCCCTCCTCCGCGCCCCCGCCTTGCCGCAGGCCCTCGGCCTGCCATCGAACGTCGTAGGCCTGCGCCGTTTCATGGAGGAGCTGCGGCGGCAGTTCAGTGATCCCGACCTGTGCGCCGCGCTCCCCTCTCTACCGCGAGGTCATGAGCGCCGGCGTGCTGTACCCCCACCGCTACGGACCCGTCATGCGCGACCTGATCATCGAGTGCACGGACCGGCTCGCCACAGTCCTCCGCAAGCTCGGCCTGGGTGACGACCAGGCCCGGACGCAGCCCACCCTCCTCGCTGGCGCCGTCCTCGGCCTCCTGATCGCCCCCTCTGGCGGACGATCACTGGGACCGGGCCGACACCGGCTTTCCCCAATCTCCTCGACACACTGGAGCTCGGCCAGCACTCCGGGGAGTGCCCCAGGCGGCCCGTCGGGACCAGAAGAAGGCTCACACCAGGACCCCGATGGCGGTGGGCGTCCCGTCGTCCGCGTACAGCTTCAGCAGGAGCGGTTCCGCACGGCCCAGTTCTCTCCTCACGTCCTCCAAGCGCTCCATCGGCTCGAAGTCCAGTTGCCCGCGCTGGTCGGCGCGGACGAAGACCGTCTTACGCAAGGTGCTGTCCAAGGTGCGGGCCAGCCTTCGCGCCCGCGCCAGCAGATCGAACGCGTCCGGTCCGCCCAGCGTCCTGCGGGCGATGCCCTGGAACAGACGGCTCACCTGGTCCCCCGCGTTGCGGAGCAGATCGCGGCTGCGGGTGTCCATGAGCCGTTCCTGCAGCCAGCCGTCGATCTCGCGGAGGTCACGACCCACCTGGTCGAAGAGCCTCAACAGCGCCTGTGCCTGCGGGTTGTCCACCGATGGAACGCACTCGCGATCATCGAACCGAGCCGAGCGGAGGGCCGCCAGGAGTTCCGTTCGGCTGCGTGCGACATCCAGTCGGGAGGCCACGACGTCCGCTACGTCGTCGTACGCGGAACGCAGCAGTGCGTCGAGCCGGGTGTCGCTGTCGTCAGTGGCCATCGCGATCCCCTTCCTTCAGGCCGAGTTCCGCCTTCAGCCGGGCACGGGCCCGGCTGCGGTTGGTCTTCACCGCCGCGACCGTGGTGCCGAGGGCCGCGGCGATCTCCGCCACGGTGGACTCCTCGGGGTCCCAGGCCATGACCTCGCGCTGGGCCCGCGGTAAGCGGGCGATGGCCTCGCGCACGCGACGCTGCATGTCCCGGTACTCCACCTGTTCCACGGAACGGTCGTCGAGAGGCGAGTCGACTTCGTCGGACGCGATCTGCTGCCGGCGTCCACGGCCGTACCGGACGTGGACACGCGTGCACACGGTTCTCAGCCAGGCTTTCTTGTTGGCGATCGCGTCCCACTGCGGCAGGGCCGCGATGAACGCCTCCTGTACGACGTCGGCGGCCTCCTCGTAGGGAGATCCGAGCTTCATCACATGAGCGATGAGGCGCCCCACGTTCTCACGGTAGAAATGGGTGAAGTCGGCTCCATGGGCCGTCTCGAGCACCATGGCCCTCGATCGTTCGGCCGGGTCGGCCGGGTCGGCCGCGCACCCTGCGCCCGCGCCGGGAGGGGCCGTCCCCACGCCTTGCTGTTTCTCCAGGTCACTCATGGCTCCCCCCACCCGCTCCCCCCGCTCCGCCGATCTCGATCCGAAGCTCGTCCTCGGAGCGTCGTTCGACCAGCACACTGCCCGGGGGCAACTGGCGGACGCGTTCGTTGACACCCCGCTGGTAGAGCTGCGTCAGCCGGACCCGGGTCCGGCTGACGATCCACCTTTTGGCGAGCTGCCCGGTCAGCACCAGCGCCGTCGAGGCCAATGCCATCACGGTCTCCGGCATTCCGGTCCCCTCCGTCGGAGTTCCACGCGACGCCCCCAGCAGCATCGCCCACACCCATAAGTGCGCGGAGAGTGCCCGCAGGTGACAACGCGCAGGCCGGACGCGGTGTATGCGAGAGTTCGGGGGCCGGAGACCGGCGCGCGCGCACCCGCGCGCGGGCGCATACGCGGACCTGGACGCCCGCCTGGCAGCACTCGGCCTGATCAGCCGGATGCCCTACCGGTACAGCCGCACGCCGCCGTTCGACCCGAGGGCGTTGAGTTCCAGCACGCCGCCCGGGGTGACGTACACCGTGCCGGAGGTGAAGCTCCACTTGCCGGTCCCCGTGGGCAGACCCGCGACCGGGGTGGTGTCGCCGGTGCGCCGGTCGATGGTGACGAGCTGCGGCGTGCCCGAGGTGGTGACGGCGTACACCTTGCCGTCCGTGCCGGACGTGGTGACGGCGAGGACGGCGGAGCGGTGGGTCCAGAGTTTCGCGCCGGTGACGGTGTCGAAGCCGTCGATCACCGTGCTGCCGGAGGCCGAGGCCGGGGTGACCAGAACGTTGCCGTAGAGCCGGGCGGAGTGGTCGGCGTCGGTGTTGTTGCCGCTGGTGAGTTCGTCGTCGCCCACGGCCAGTTTCCGGCCGGTCCCGGTGGCGCCGAAGACCCGCACGGCGTCCTGGTGCGCGGTGTGCACGGCGGCGACCAGCGGCGAGCCGGACAGGACGTGCGTCACGTCCGAGTGGGCGCTCTCGGACTTGCGCCAGATCACTTTTCCGGTCCTGCCGTCGTACGCGGTGAGCGTGAACCTGTTCTTCTGGTCGAGGCAGAAGTCGTCCACCAGCACGACGCCGTCGGCGCCCCAGTCGTAGGCGTTGCAGTAGTGACCGCGGGCCTTGTAGGCCCATACGCGGCTGCCGGTGCGGACGTCGACACCGCCGAGGTAGTTCTCGCTGACGACGGTGGCGACGTTGCCCTGCACGTAGGTTGCGGCGATGGCCGCCGCACGGTGCTTCTTGCCGGTCAGCGGCATGGACCAGAGGACCTTTCCGGTGGACGCCTTGACGCCGGCCAGCCAGGTGCAGGTGCTGCCGTCCTTGCCGAAGGCGACCGTGCCGATGCCCTGGGCGCTGAGCGTCGGGGACATCGCGCAGGGCACGGCGCCGCGCTCGGCGGCCGTGGCGGAGGTGGCGGCGTGCCACGTTTCCTTGCCGTCGGTGAGGTCGTAGGCGCGCAGGCCGCCGCGGGTACCGGCCCGGATGAGCAGCTTGTCGGTGAGCCAGCTGCCGACCAGCGCGTCGTCGGCGGCGGGTGCCGGGATCTGCCACGCCTGCGTGAGGTTCTTCGAGGCGACGGCGGCGGCGTCGCCCTGCTTGAGCCAGACGGCGGCGGCTCCGCCGGCGGCGAGGAGGACGGCAAGGGCGAGGGAGACCCTGCCTGTCAGCCTGGTCCTCCTCGCTCGTTTGCCGTTCGGGGCTGCGAGGGGTCGCGGTTGCGCGGTGGCAGGCCCGGGGCGGCGGGGGGCCGCCGGGGCGGGGACGGTGCTCGCCGTGGACGGGTGTCCGGGCGCCTGGTCCGTCGGTTCGTCGCTGGGCTGGGTGGGCGAGGGTGTCGGGCGACGCGGCTCGCGCATGTCCTCGTGGGCGCCGGCGCGGGGCTGGGGGAACCGCAGGGGCATGGTGGAGTCCCACCGCGTGCCGGGGGAGCTGCCGTTCGGCTCCGCCGGCGAGCGGTTGTCCCACGGACCGGCGGGCTCTGTCTGCTGCCGCTCCCCGTAGGGCCGCGGGCCGGCAGCCGGTGTACGAGGCCGGAAGGCCCAGCCGTGATCCTCCTGCGGAGCCCCTTGGCCCGGCGACGATTCGGTCGTCATCTCCCTGATCTCCCCTGGTCGGGCACTCGTACCCGCATGCGCCATCCGTACTGGTGCGTGATGATAAAGGTCGTCTTCTACGGGCTTGCGCCCCGCTTCCCTGCTCGCGCTGGATCAGCCGCTCTTGAACGAGTGACCGAAGCCGTTGCGGGTCGACTCCACCTGGAACGCGGCGAGCGCACCCGTCGAGGTGCTGATCCGCCAGTCCATCAACTGCTTGCCGCCCGGCCAGTCCTTGCGCTGGTCGTACCAGACGAGCCCGATGACGCCGGCTTTCGCGGCGCCTTGGAACAGGTCGCGGATGTGCGCCTCTTTCCGGTCGCTCTGCGCGACCCCGGTCTCCGCGATCAGCACCGGCTTGCTGGAGAAGCCCGCGATCTGGCGCAGGGTGGGGGTGAACAGGCTGGAGAAGGCGGTGCCGTCGATCGGCCCGTAGTACCCGATGAGGCCGACCCAGTCGACGTAGGCGCTGCCCGGGTAGTAGGGGCGCAGCTTGGCGGTCGTGCCCGAGTCGACCACGTGCGGGGTCCACACCCAGATGACGTTGGTGACGCCCTGCGCGGTGAAGATGTCGTGCACGTGCTTCCACGACGCGACGAAGTCGGCGGGCTTGGCGTGCCGGGGGCCCCAGGAGTTCCACGGGCCGTTCATCTCGCCGGCGAAGGAGAGGGCCAACGGGCCGTCGTAGGCGGCGATCTGGCCCGCGAGCCGGCGGATGTAGGCGTCTTCCTTGCCCTTGGCGATGTCGGCGAGCGAGATGTCGGAGGGCACCAGGGCCATCATGGGCAGCTGGCCGTGCTGCCACAGGAAGGCGTTGCCCTCCGTGTCGAAGTCGTCGCCCCAGGAGCTGTAGTACTCGCGGATGTCGGGGGCTCGCCCCGCTTCCTTGGAGAAGGTGGTGACGATGCCGTACTGCCAGGGTGTCTTGTCGTCGACGACACCCAGTGCGCGGCCGGAGGGCCTGAGCATGGACGAGACATGGAAGTGCTTGGCCAGGGCGCTGTGGCCGCCGGCTCCGGCGCTGCCCCCGCTTCCCAGGCCGCAGGCGCCCATGAGGAACGTGGCGGCGACCGCCAGGATCGCGGCGAGCGTCAGACGGCTGCGGCGGCGGGCTGTGGCCATGCGTGAAGGTCCGTTCGGGCTGAGGGCAAGCGACGTTGCGCGAACTCTACGAGACCCGCGTGACATTCATTGAATCTTCATAATACTCTTGTTACATGATCGAGCACGGGTCGGATAACCTCCTGCTCCTGACGCATTGATCACTTTTCTGCACGACTCGTCCCTTTTCGGTAGCACCGAGCCGACAGTCGTCACCCGATGAAGGAAGCTCGAGGCTGTCGATGAGCAGTGCCTCCACGGAGGTCGAGGCGGCTCCCGTCTTTGTGGACCAGACCGGTCTGCGTGGCCGCCGTCTGCGCGGTCTCGGCTGGCTGTTGGGCATGGTCTGCACCGGGTTGGTGGTGGCGATGATCTCCGGCCTGGTCGGAACCCAGTCGCAGGCACCCGCGCTCACCGTCCCCGGCACCGCGGACACCACACCGCCCAGCCAGTACCTGAACGCGCCACTGCCCGCGGCTCCCGGCGCGGCCAGGAGCACCACCGCCGCAGCGGCCACACCCGGCGCCCCCGCGTCCGTCACCGCACCGGCGGCCGGCACGGCGGCGTCGGCTGCCGTGACCGCCGCCGCTCCGGCGGTCACACCCGACGCCACCCCGTCAGACACCGCGACACCGGCGGCCGGTACGGCGGCGTCAGGTGCCGCGACCGCCGCCGCGCAGTAGCCCGACGCGACCGACCAGGAAGTCCATGTCCCGCTCCCGCCGTCACCGCTCCCGGCAGTCCATAGCCCGGCCGCGCCGACTCGCCGCACCGCCCCTGCGCTTCTTTCTGCCGGTGACCGTACTGGCGACCCTGCTCGCGCTGATGGTGCTGCGGGGCATGGCGAACAACGAGGTCTTCCACGACGAGCGCATCGCCGTTTCCGTGGACAAGGGCACCGTCCCGACCAGCGTGCTGGAGGGCGGCCCGATCGTCGACGCACGCGGCGACAAGAACAGCAAGCCGGTCAACTACACGATCCCGGACAAGACCGTCGTCCTCTCCTTCGACGACGGGCCGTCCGCCCAGTGGACGCCGAAGATCCTCAAGGTGCTGAAGGACGAGGACGTCCGCGCCGACTTCTTCGTCACCGGATCGATGGTCACCCGCAATCCGGCGCTGATCCGTCAGATCGTGGCCGACGGCCATGAGATCGGCGTGCACACCTTCACCCACCCCGACCTCGCGCTGCACTCCGGTACCCGGCTCACCTGGGAGCTGGGCGAGACCCAGCTCGCACTGGCCGGCGTCGCCGGCATCCACTCCAGCCTGTTCCGCCCGCCCTACTCCTCCACCGTCGACGCGCTGGACGACTGGTCGTGGCCGGTGACGAAGCAGGCCGGTGCGGAGGGATATCTGACCGCCTTCATCGACAAGGACACCGACGACTGGAAGCGCCCCGGCGTCGATTCCATCGTCAAGGCCGCCATGCCCGATCTGCCCGGCCAGGGCGAGATGATCCTGCTGCACGACGCGGGCGGCAACCGGGCGCAGACACTGGCCGCGCTGCCGGTCATCATCGACAAGCTCAAGTCCCAGGGATACACCTTCAAGACCATCGGCGAGGCGCTCGGCAGCGGCTCCGCCAACACCCAGGTCACCAGCTACAACCTGTGGCTCGGCAAGGCGTTCCTGTGGTGCACCACCTTCTCGGTGTGGCTGATGCCCTGGCTGGTCGGTCTGCTCGCGGTCGTCGGCGTCCTCGTCATGGCGCGGTTCGCGTTGATGCTGGTGCTCTCCGCGATCCATGTGCGGCGCACCCGCAAACCGGACTTCTCCTGGGGCGAGCCGGTCACCGAACCGGTCACCGTGGTGGTACCCGCGTACAACGAGCAGGAGTGCATCACCAACACGCTGCTGTCACTGGCCAGAAGCGACCATCCCATCGAAGTGATCGTGGTCGACGACGGATCGACCGACGACACCTCCGCCATCGTGGAGGAACTCGGCCTGCCGATGGTCCGGCTGATCCGGCAGCCGAACAGCGGGAAGTCCGTCGCCCTCAACACCGGTGTGGCCGCTGCCTCCTACGACCTGATCGTCATGATGGACGGCGACACGGTCTTCGAACCGTCCACCGTCCGGGAGCTGGTGCAGCCCTTCGGCGACCCGCGGATCGGCGCGGTGGCCGGCAACGCCAAGGTCGGCAACCGCGACACACTGATCGGCGCCTGGCAGCACATCGAGTACGTCATGGGCTTCAACCTCGACCGCCGCATGTACGACGTGCTCAACTGCATGCCGACCATCCCCGGTGCCGTGGGCGCCTTCCGCCGTACGGCACTGCAGCAGGTCGGCGGCATGAGCGACGACACGCTCGCCGAGGACACCGACGTGACCATGGGCCTGCACCGGGCCGGCTGGAAGATCGTGTACGCCGAGAACGCCCGCGCCTGGACCGAGGCGCCCGTCAGCATGAAGCAGCTGTGGTCGCAGCGCTACCGCTGGAGCTACGGCACCATGCAGGCGATGTGGAAGCACCGGCACGCTCTGCTGGAGCGCGGCCCGGCCGGCCACTTCGGCCGCGTGGGCCTGCCGTTCGTCGCCCTGTTCATGGTGGTCACCCCGCTGCTCGCGCCCGCCATCGACATCGGCATGGTCTACGGCGTCGTCTTCGTCGACGCGTACAAGACCTTGGCCGCCTGGTTCGCGGTGATGGCCCTGCAGGCCGTCTGCGCCTGGTGGTCCTTCCACCTGGACAGGGAGAAGGCGTGGCATCTGATCACCCTCCCGGCCCAGCAGGTGGTCTACCGGGTGCTCATGTACATGGTGCTGATGCAGTCCGCCATCACCGCTCTGACCGGGGGCCGGTTGCGCTGGCAGAAGCTGCGGCGCACCGGCGAGGTGGGTCTCGACGTCACGACGGGGGCGATGTCTTCATGAGTACCGCGGAACCGGGTGCCTTCGGCATCCAGGACTCCTCCGAGACCGTCACCCTGCGGGTGATGGACCCTGCCGCGCTTCCCGCGCAGCGCGCCCCGCAGCCCGATGCGGCCGCACCGGCGCCCGCGCGCAAGCCCGGCCGTGACCGCTACCTCGACCTGCTGCGGGCGCTCGCCCTGGTCCGCGTCGTGGTGTACCACAACTTCAGCTGGACCTGGCTGCCGATCGTCTTTCCCTCCATGGGCGTCATGTTCGCGCTGGCCGGGTCGCTGATGGCGCGGTCCCTCAGCCGGCCGGCGCTGAGCGTGATCCGCGGCCGGCTGCGCCGCCTGCTGCCACCGATGTGGCTGTTCGGTGCGGTCGTGGTGCCGCTGATGCTCCTGGAAGGCTGGAGGCCCGACACACACCACCCCAACTGGTGGTGGGGCGACCTTGCCTACTGGGTCCTGCCGCTCAGCGAGCCGCCGTTCGGGGCGTCGCTGCACACCTTCGGCGGGCACCTGCCGAGTTCCTGGGCCGAGCAGATCTGCGTGCCGCTGTGGTACCTGCGCGCCTACCTCTGGTACGTGCTGCTGTCGCCGCTCATGCTCAAGGCGATGCGCAAGCTGCCCTGGGTCACCCTGCTGGTCCCGCTGGCGCTCGCGTTCCTCATCAACTCCGGCCTGGTCGAGCAGTCCGGCCGGCTGATGGAGGCCGCCACCGACTTCACCACCTTCGGAGCCTGCTGGCTGCTCGGCATGGCCCACCAGGAGGGGCTGCTGCGCAGGATCCCGCAGTACGTCGTGCCGTCCCTGGCACCGCTGGTCCTCATGTTCGGCTACTGGTGGCTGATGCGGTCCCCGATGGACAACCCCCGGACGGGGCACGACCTGGAAGCGGTGCCGGTCGCCCAGGCGATCTGGTCGTTCGGCGCGGTCATGCTGCTGCTCCACCTGAGCCCCTCCTGGGAGCAGTGGCCCAAACCACTGGAGCGGTTCAACGGCGTGATCAGCCTGCTGAACTCCCGCGCGGTCACCGTCTACCTGTGGCACTCCTTCGCGCTGGTGCTGACCGAGCCGCTGATCGACCCTCTGTGGAGCAACGCCTTCTTCTATGATCACGCGCAATGGCTGCTGGCGAGCCAGTGGACCCCGCTGGTGATCGCGGTGCCACTGATCTGCCTGGCGATCCTGCTCTTCGGCTGGATCGAGGACGTGGCCGCCAAGCGCCGCCCGCGGCTCTTCCCCTACCCGCGCCGCGCCAAGGGCCGCCGCCGCAGCCGGTAGAGGCCGCCGGCACCAGCCGATCGTCGCCGCAGTGTGCAGAGGGGGCGTTGACGGCGCGCGACGGGGACGGCCCTGGTCTTCCGGGGAGGGCCGCGTGCTCTCGTGGCCGCGTACCGGCACACCGACCTCACCTGGCGTCGGCCGGGCGCCGGCGAGCCAGGTGCCGCGCCGGCTCCCGGCGGCCGGGCCCGAGACCCGGGGAGGCCGAACTCGGCGAGCCGGCCGGCCAGATCCGCTCCCGCATCGGGCAGCTCACCGCTCGCCTCGGCGAACTCTCCGCGGAGGACTTGCGCATCACCCGCAGGACTCTCCTCGCCATCCCCGCCGGGTCACCAGCCGAGGTGCGGCGCGGGCCATCGGCCGTCCGTGCAGCACCTGCACCACCAAAAGCCCCATGACAAGTACGAGACCGCCAAGTGCAACGACGCCTCGCTGTCGTACTCGCGGCACTCCCAGGGCACCTGCTCCCATCACCACGGCGTTGCGCCACTGGGCCAAGTAGTCCCACGGGAGCACGCAGGGTGCCCCCATTCTGAAGGGAGGCACCCTGCGTGTTTTCGGCTTCGGCTCCGCGAGCCGTGTCAGTACCCGGCCGGCAGGTCAGCGACGGTGGCCTCCCCAGTGACCGCGGTCGCCTCCCCAGTGGTCCCGGTCGTCGCCGCGGTGGTCGCGGTCGTATCCCCAGGAGACGGCATCGATGAACCGGCCGTGGTCGTTGCGCAGGGTCGCGGTGTCACCGCGGTCGTCCCACACCTCGCGCCGCCGGTCCTGGTAGACGTCCGTGCGGGTGTCACGGCCATAGCCGGTGTGGACCCGGACCGTGGCACGCCCCTCGAGCCACACGTGGTGGAAGGTGTAGGTGCGGCCCTCGTCATCCGAGAGGGTCCAGCCGTCCAGGTTCACCCCGTGACGGGTAGCGTTGGTGATGTCCACCCACTCCTTGTTCAACGTCCAGTTCGAGCGGTCGTCACGGCCCGGGACGTCGTAGCGGACCTCGCTGATGTACACCACCGTATGCCGCGGGTGGCCGGAGTGGTGGTCGGCCGCCGAGGCCGGCAGCGCGACCGCGCCCAGAGCAGCGCCCGCGACGGCGGCGACAGCGGTCAGACGACGGACGGAAGAAGAAACGGACACAGAGGTCCCCCTTCGACAGTGCCGCCCTGCCGACCGCGGGACAGGAAAGCCGCAGGCCAACCGGGCGGGTTGTGCTGGTGCGCGACCGGTCGGCCGCACACCCACACCCTGCACGCCACTCCCCCGCAATGTGGAGGAAATGCGAACTGCATTACCGATTCAGCAGATTTCTGCAACTCACGGCTGTAATGACCATCTATGCCGTGAATGCATCGTGTTGACGAAATCTCGGGTCGAGCGGCCCCGGAAACAAGGGCACGAGGCCGCCGTCCGCCCACCCGCGCCACCCCACCGTCCCGAAGGCGTTCACCCGAAAGTGAGTAACAACCACGTCCCACGCGGTGTCGGCCTGCCGTCGGTACGAACATCGCGGTGGGCGACCCGGCGACGCAGGGCGTGGATGCCGGGCTGCCGGCACTGCTGCGGTGGACACGGTTGCGGCCCCTGGGACGGGCCGGGGCAGCGACGATGATCGGCCGCTGGCCTGCATCGTTGACCAGTGGCACGTGGCGCACGCCGGAAACCAGGCACGGATCATCGCCATGGGCCCACTCACGTATTCCGCGATCAACGAGCTCGCAGACGATCTCACTGCGGACGGGTGCAAGGACGTCGCGTAACGCCCGGCATGCGCGTGCCCGCCGAAGAAGACGAGTCCTGCTTGCTCGATCAGCGCTGTCAGTGCCCTTTGACACGATGCTCGGACATCCGAGCGATCAGGAGACACGATGGGCACCTGGGACACGGGCCACTTCGACAACGACGCCGCCGCAGACTTCTCGCACACACTGGACGAGGCCCCCGCAGCCGAGCGGGAGAGCATCGTGCGCCTCGCTCTTGTCCTCACCATCGACACCCAGGGGTATCTAGACAGCGACATAGCGGCCGAGGCTGTCGCGGCCGCTGCCCTCGTTGCCGCCCAATGCCCGACTGGAGAGCCCGTCACCACCGCCTACGGCCCACAGCGTCCCCTGCCGCAGCTCTCACCCGAACTGCGGGATCTTGCGATCCAGGCACTCGACCGAGTGATCACCGAGCCGTCCGAACTGCTGGAGCTGTGGGGCGAGACCGACCGCACCGGCCCTTGGCGAGAGAAAATTCAGCAACTGCGCACCACGCTTACCGACACCGGTCATCACGACCCTGCGTGATCGCTCCACAGGACCTGAGCCAGATGCGACACGCCTTCGCGCGACCAAGCCCGTGCGGTGAGGCGGGCGTTGACCGGCATCCCACCCGGCCGCGACCGGTAGCAATCAGCCCGCAGCACCGCCCTCACTGCCACAGGTCAGCTCCGTCGCGCCCGCTCGGATCCATGGTCAGGAGGTCTTCATGCAGGCCCGACAGAGCCCGCCCAGTCGCCGAGACCTCTTCACCCGACTCCATGACCACCCAGCCGGCCTCCACACCCGACACGTTCACATCACCACCGGCATCCAACTCGTCGAGCGTCGCGCACACCACTTCGTAGGCGACGGCTCGGGCCAACCGAACAAGGTCGTCCCGGTCCGCACCCGCGACAAGAAGGCGCTGCGCGGCGGGCAGTTGATCGAGTGAGGCCGGCTCGCTCCAGCCGTCGATAGCGCCCTGCCACAGGCTCCGCAGCAACACGAATCGCGCGAGCTGCGGAACGTTTTCCAAGACCTCCGACTTGATCAGCTCGATCGGATCAGTCACGCCGAGGACGCTGAACTGCGCAAGCAGCGACTCCGGGGCCGCTTTGCCTGGTACGTCCAGACCGCTCAGAAACTCCTGCCACGCTGGTTGAGGATCACTCACCGCAACAGCATGCCCTACCGGTCGGGAGGGATCAGAAGATCTGTCGGTGGCTCCTTCGCTGGCGGCGGCGAACCCCGCGCACAGCTGGCCCGGTGCGCTGACCTCCTGCTGCAGGGCGCAATCGATTCCGTCGCCCACAGTTGGGGGCGGCGGCAGGCGGCGATGGAGCACAGGCAGCCGAGTACCTGGACCAGACTTATCCGGGGGTTCATGTGCTGGCGGACCTGACCGACCGGCGTGCCCAGCGGTGAGAGCCATGGATGGAACACCTGTCGCGGGTGGCCGTCGAGATGGTGCCGGCCGAGTCTCCTGCACGCACCGCAAGGAGCGACCGCATCGCGTCATCGGTGTCAGCCCTGTCCACGGGACTCGCCAGCGAGTCGCGGTAGACATTGACCTCTGTCAATCTCCCGTTGTGCAGGCGGAGTCCGTCCAGCGGTGCGCGCGGCTGGCGCAGTGAATCCGGCTCCCGACTCGCATCGACCGGCACCCGGGCCGTGTCGGCGTACCGGGTCCGCGGCCGCCCGGTACACCTGCCTCCTTGGGTCACAAATGAATGACAGCTACACGAAATCTTCACACAGACATCACATCTACCGCTAGCTTCTTACCCTCAACTCACCCTCGGGGGACACATGAGCTACCCGTACATGCCACCGCCACCGCCACAGCCGCCCGTGCGTACAGCACCGAAGTGGGCGCGGAAGCGGTACGTGCTGCCCGCGATCGGCTTCGCCTTCTTCCTCGGCATCGGCGCCGGTGCCGACGGCCAGAACAGCGGGACGGATGCGAAGCCCGCGGCGGACAAGGTGAAGCCGGCGGTGACGGTCACGGCGACGGCGACGGAAACCGCGCAGCCGAAACCTGCACCGACGGTGACGGCGACGAAGACCGTCAAGGTGAAGGTCACCGTGACGGCACACGCGGCCGCGGCAGACTCGGGAAGCGGCGGGAGTTCGTCGGGCGGGTCGTCCGGGAGCGGGGGGTCGTCCGGGAGCGGCGGCTCCAGCTCGTCGGGGGGCTCTGCCGGTGCCGGGAACGGTGCCACGGCACTGTGCAACGACGGCACCTACTCGTACGCCGCTCATCATCAGGGCGCCTGCTCCCACCACGGCGGCGTGGCCGTCTTCTACAGGTAGGCGGGGTCATGTCTGACGTGATCGAACCCCCTGCTGCACCACCTTCGCCTGAGAACGCACCGACGTCAGGAAGACGCTGGGCTCATCCTCTCGTCACCGGCGTAGCCGGCCTGGTCATCGGGGCGGCCGGCGTCGGGTTGGCGTGGGGCCTGTCTGTCGGCGCGACGAGCGCTGTGAAGACGTTCACGTTGAAGGGCACGCTCACGCTGACGGGCGACAACGTGCCGTCCGGTGACGCTAGCCAGGACTGCACCGGTTACGAGGGATACGACGACATCGGTGCCGGAGCCGCCGTCACGGTGTACGACAACGCAGGCAAGGTCATCGCGCAGGGGGCGCTGGGCGTCGGCAGGTCGCACGACGCGGCATGCGTGTTCCATGTGGCCGTCCCCGGTGTGCCGAGCGGGCCCGAGTTCTACCAGGTGGAGGTCAGCCACCGAGGAAGACTCACCGTGTCCTCGACAGAGGCGAAGGCCGGTGGGTTCGCCGCCTCCCTCGGCTGAAGCTGCTCAAGGACGGGATCTCAGTCGTCGCCCTTCGAGTGGTTCTCTCCGGCATCTCGTGACAACGACGGCCGGTTCAAGGCCGATTACATGGTGCCGGGGGCCTGATCCGCGGCAGCACAGGCGCCCATCGGCCCGGCGGCCGCCGAAAGTGCCTCGGCTGTCGCCGCGTCGGCCGGCAGGAACGCCTCCAGCTTCAGCTCGGCAAGGGTGATGTCAACGGCGGTGGCGAAGGTGGTCACGGTCGTCATCAGGCGCAGCTCACCGTACGAGGTCTGCAGGTGGAGCGGGACCGCGAAACCCAGGAGCCCCGCGGACACGTCCAGTTGGGGAACGTACCCGGTGAGCTCGGCGCGCAGCTCTTCCAGGTGGCCGAGGCGTGCCACGATGTGGCGCGCCCATTCGGCGAGGTTGAGGATGCGCGGAGCCAGGCCGTCGGGGTGCAGCGCGAGGCGGTAAACGTTCGAGCCCGGGCCCACCAGCTCGGGGGCCGCACCCTCGGTGATCAGGTCGAATGCGGTGTTCGCGGCGATCAGGTCGCCGCGACGGTCCACGACCAGCGCCGGATACGGCAGGTGCCCGCGGAGGATGTGGTCGATCGCCGTGCGTACGGGAGCCAGCTCCGGGTCGTCGAGTGAGCTCTCGGGGTAGGCAGGTGCGTAACCCGCGGCCAACAGCAGCTCGTTGCGCTCCCGCAGCGGCAGTTCCAGCGACTCGGCCAGGCGCACGACCATGCTCCGGCCGGGAACGGACCTGCCCGATTCGATGAAGCTGAGATGGCGCTGCGTGGTGCCCGCCCGAAGTGCCAGGTCCAGCTGGCTGAGATGACGGCGGGTACGCCGTTCGCGAAGCGCACGAGGAAAGTCCACGGACCTGTTGTACTGGCGGCGGAGGGCCCCAGGCCATTCCCCGCAGGGAATTGTCGCCTCCCGCGCCGGTCGTGAACATCGCCGACATGGACATCGGTGTACTGCTTCCGACCGGAACCGCCCAGTGGGGCGCGGCTGACGACCCTCGCGAGCTGATCGCCTTCGGCCGCCAGGCCGAGCGCCTGGGCTTCTGCTCGCTCTTCGTCAACGACTCTCTGATCAGCCCGCGCATCGAGGCACTCACGATGCTGGCCGCGCTCGCCCCGGCGACCGAGGCCGTGACGCTGGGGACGGCTGCGCTGATGCCGTTCCTGCGTCGGCCGATTCAGGCCGCGCAGTCACTCGGGTCGATCGACGTACTGTCCGGGGGCCGGCTCACCGTGGCCGTCGGCGCCGGTTTCCCCGGCCGCTTCGGGCGGCCCCTCTACACGCTGTCCGAGGTGCCATGGGAAAGGCGCTTCGCCCGCCTGGACGAGACGGTCGCGCTGTGGCGGGCCCTGTGGGACGGCGCCACCGCCTTCCACGGTGACATCCTCCACTTCGATGACGTCCCGCCCACGACCAGGCCGTTCCAAGCCGGCGGCCCGCCCATCTGGCTAGGCGGCGCGACCCCCGCGGCGCAGGCCCGAACCGGCCGGACGTACGACGGGTGGCTGCCCTACCCGCCCGACCCCGCCGACTACGCGTCCGGCCTTCGCCATGTCCGCCAAGCGGCGGCCGACGCCGGGCGGGCAGCCGACGACATCACCCCCGCACTGTTCGTCACGGTACGGATCGACGACGACATCGACAACGGCCGCCGAGCGCTGGAGGCTTACGCACGGGCCGCCTACGGCATGCCGCTGGGGGAACTGGAGAGGATCCAGGCCGTCGTGACCGGCTCGACCGACCAAGTGCTCCAGCGCCTGGGACAGTACGTCACCGCCAGCGTCCGGCACATCGTAGCCCGACTCGGCGCCCTCGACCTGCGCTCTCAGCGTGACCAACTCGAACGGACCGCAGACCTGATCCCCGTTGTTCAGAAGGCAGCGGACCACGCCGCTGCCACGCATGGCTCCTGAGTCTGGCCGGCCGGCCCGAGTGATGACTGCGGAACAGCCCTTTGGTCCGCTGGTCCGCTGGTCCGCGGACTGCGGACTGCGGACTGCGGACTGCGGACTGCGGTCTGCGGTCTGCGTCGAAGGCATAGGCGGTGGCGCGGACGCTGCCGGAGCCACTGCTGAGCACTTCCCTGCCCGGCCCTGCCGGAGCTGCGGGCCTACCTCGACACACCGCTGCGAGACCGCGAAGGCCTCGCCGCAGCGGCTGAACTGGACGACTGGGCCCGCACCGAATCGCCCGTCCGGGAGGAGATCAAGCGCATCCGGACCCTGATCCGCCATGTCGAGACCGATATCGAAGGGCTCACGGACCACGAGCGTGAACAGATCCAGGAGGCCACCCGCACCCTGCGGAAGACCCGAACCGTCTCCCCGGAATGCCCGGCGTCCGGGCACCCGATCCGAACCTGCGGCCGGACTGCGACCCATGACCGCGTCACCGGGCCATCTGGCCTAGGCACGGGCCGCGGACTCCGAACACCGCCGGGCCCGAGTCTTCAAACCCCTCGACCAACTCGTCGCCACCTGTGAGGAGGTCACCGTCTCCGCTGTCGCCCGCGCGGCCGGTGTCCACCGCGGCCCGATTCATCGCCGCTGTGACCTGCACTCTGCCGTCCTGGCCCGCGCAGCCGAACCGCCGCCCGGTGCTGCCGCCGGGACCCAGGTCAGCCGCCGGTCGCTGCTGGCCACCGTCGCGAACCTCACCGCCCGCAACGGTCGTCTCTCCGCGCACATCACCCGGCTCGAACGACGCCTGTCCGAAGCGCCCGGACAGGCCGTCTGGAAAGCCTCCGGGCTCGGTGCCTCCGCCGACGTCGCATCACCCGCCCGCCGGATCGGCGAGTTGGAGCAGCGGATCCTCGACCTCCGCTCCGGTCCCGCCGAGCGCGACGAGGACCTCGCCGCCGCACGCGCCGCGAACCGGGACTTGATGGCTCAGCTGAACCGCTGACGGGATGGTTCCGGAATGCGACAGGGACCTGCCTTCTGCCAGCCGCAGAACCCCGGTCCGACCGGGCTCGACAATCACTACAGTCCAGCTCATGACGACGGTTACCACGCGCACGGTCGAATACGCGGCCGACGGCCTGGCGATGATCGGGCATCTTGCGCTCCCGGCCGGTGCCGGCCGCCGGCCCGCGGTCCTGGTCGGGCCCGAGGGAGTGGGGCTCAGCGACGTCGAGCGCCACCGGGCCGATGCGCTCGCCGAACTGGGATACGTGGCCCTGGCCTTCGACCTCCACGGCGGGCGCTATCTGAGCGACCCTGAGGAGATGCTGGCCCGTTGCATGCCGCTGCTCGCTGACCCCGACCGGATGCGGGGCATCGGCCACGCGGCGCTCGACGTGCTCCGCGCCGAGCCGCGGACCGACCCGGACCGGATCGCCGCCGTCGGCTACGGCACCGGGGGCGCCATCGCACTGGAACTCGGGCGCGACGGCGTCGACCTGCGCGCGATCGCGACAGTCAACGGACTGACCACGGGCCGTCCGGGCGAGACGGCGCGCATTCACTGCCCGGTCTGGGCCGGGGTCTGGTCGGAAGACCCGATCATGCCGCCCGCGCAACGGGACGCATTCACTGCCGAGATGCAGGCCGCGGGCGTCGACTGGCGCCTCGTGGTCTACGGCGGCGCCTTGCACGCCTTCCACCACCCACCGGTCGATCACACCGTGGTGCCCGGCGTCGGCTACCACCCTCAGCACGCACAGCGAGCTTGGCGGGACGTCGTCGACCTGCTCGCCGAGTGCCTGCCCATGACGGAGTGATCCGGTCGGCAAACGCGAATCCGGACCTCAAGCCGAAGGAGCCGCCCGGCGGCACACCGTCGAACCGGCTGAGCATGGACTCGGACGGTCGCGCTGCGGCCTGACCACCAAGAAGCTGCATCTGGCCGTCGAACAGCGGCAAGAGCCGATGTCGATCGTCATCACAGCGGGGCAGCGCGGCGACTCCCCGCAGTTCGAGCACCCTGAACAAGGTCCGCTTGCCTCGCATCGGGCCGGGCCGGCCGCGCACCCGACCCAATCGAGTCCGCGCGGACAGGGGTACACCTCCCGGAAGGACCGCGCCTGCCTGCGACGTCGCGGCATGCGTCCGCCGCACCGCCCCAGACGAGGTCGACCAGGCCCGGAACCGCAAGAAGCGCGGCTGCCGCGGCGGCCACCCACCGAAGTCCGACCCGATCGACTACCGCGCCCGCCACGCTGTCGAATGCCGCATCAACCCGCTCAAGAGGCACCGGTCCGTGGCCACGAGGTACGAGAGGCTGGCTGTGCGCTACGAGGCGACTGTCCTGGTCGCTGTGCCCAATGAGTGGCTGTGACCTGCGACGTCAGGTCAGGCTGCGGCGTGCCAGAGCGAGAAACTCCGCTTTGAACGGCTCGAGGCGCTCGGCCGGGTTCCCCTCCTCACGCTCCTGCCAGACCGCTTGATTCAGGGCGCGGGCGTAGGCCGTCGTCGGTGAGTGAAGGGCAGGAGCACACAGCAATTCGATGCTCTTCTCCGCTATCCGAAGACCGTCCATCGCGGGCCTGGCCGTCGCATACCAGTCATCACCGACCTCCCATCGAGGCGGCCGCGCATGCGCCACGCCCTCGGCCTCCAGCGCGCACCGGATGAACTCCAGCACGGTCCTGATCTGCTCGGCACGACGCTCCTCCGCCTGGGCCGCAGCCCTTCTTTGTTCTTCAGCCCGGTCGGCTGCCCGCTGCGTCGTGCGCTGGGTCAGATACGTCAACGCGCCACCTACAGCCACACCGACCATCGAAATCACCGGGGTCCAGAGGTCTGCTGCCACGGCCGACTACTACCAGTACCTGCCCACCGGCCGCCGCCGATCCTGCGAGACACGCTCGTCCGCTCAGAAACCGAGCCGCTCGAAGACCCACGCGGTCGTCGTGCTTCCCGGGCTCGAAAACCTCCTGCTCGTAGGGGGTGACGGCTGCGTCGAGGTCGCTGCCGTCACCGGTGATCGCTTCGGTGAGGGCGGTGGCCAGCCGGACGGTGTCGAGCAGGGCGAGGTTGGCGCTGGACGACGGGCCGGGGCCGGTCGGCGAACGGTGAACGGCGACGGCGGACGGCGCAGGCGGAGGGCGGACCGGCGGATGGCGCAGGCGGACGGCAGACAGCGGACAGCGGACAGCGGACAGCGGACAGCGGACAGCGGACAGCGGACAGCGGACAGCGGGCGGCTACGGCCTCACTGCCCGGCGGGGCCAGTGGTGAAGAACCCGATCATCTGCTCCAGGCCGTCCTTGCCGAACATGGTCTCCAAACTGGCGGCGGACTCGGCGGCGGAGGCTTCGCTGCGCGGGAAGAGAGCCGCCTCGTACGCGGCCAGGGCGGACTCGGTGTCGCCGGGGTAGGCGGCGAGGGCGAGGGCGAGTTCGGCGCCGTCGTACATGGCGAGGTTGGCGCCCTCACCGGCGAACGGGGACATCACGTGGGCGGCGTCGCCGAGCAGGGTGACACCGGGCACCCGGTCCCAGCGGTGGCCGACGGGCAGGGCGTGGATGCGGCGCGGTGTGATGGTCTCCGCGTCGGCGACCAGGCCCCGCAGGCCCTCGTCCCAGCCGTCGAAGTGGGCGAGGACGGCGGCCTTGGCGGCGGCGTGATCGCTGAAGTCGACCGTGTCGATCCACCCCTCGTCGGCCTTGAGCGCTGTGTAGACGTGCAGGCTGCCGTCGGTTTCGCGGTGAGCGAGGAAACCGCGCTCGTGCCCCAGGGCCATGAAGAAGCCGCCGCCGATGATCGCGGCGCTGTGCGGGTGGCGGGTGTCGGCCTCGTACAGGTCGCTCTCCCCGAAGGAGATGCCGGTGTAGGCGGGCTTGGCGTCGGAGAGCAGCGGCCGGACGCGCGACCAGGCGCCGTCGGCACCGATGAGGAGGTCGGTGGTGACGACCGATCCGTCGGCGAACGTCACCGCGTGGCGGCCGTCGCCCAGCGGACGGGTGCCTGTGACCTTGCGGCCCCAGCGGACGGTGCCCTCGGGCAGGGAGTTCAGCAGCAGGTCGCGCAGGTCGCCGCGGTCGACCTCGGGGCGGTCGCCGTCGCCGTCGTCCTCGCTGGAGATGTGGACGGTGCCGTCGGGGCCGAGCAGGCGCATCGCCTGGCCGCCCTCGTGCACGATCTTGAGGAAGTCGTCGTGCAGACCGGCGGCGCGCAGCGCCTTCTGCCCGTTCTCCTCGTGGATGTCGAGCATGCCGCCCTGCGTACGGGCCTGAGGACCTGGCTCCAGATCGAAGATCGCCGGCTCGATGCCGTTGACGTGCAGGACACGGGCGGCGGTCAGACCGCCGAGGCCGCCGCCGACGATCGCGACGGGAAAGTGGGGGGTGCTCATCGTGGGCCTCTTCTCGGAAAGGGGGACGCCGTATGCACCGGGCGAGGGGTTGCCGCCGGCACCGACTCGACGGGGCTGCGCAGTGGTGTCGCACCGATCCCTGGCAGCGATCCCCTCGGGCCGCTCCCTAACCTAGCGAACATGTTCGTAACGAACAAGTTCGTCCATGGTTGCCTGTCACCAAGGCCCTCCCCCGGCGGCGCGTTGGGCGTGCCGCCGGAAGGGACTCAGTCGGCCCGGCGAGGCACCGGCGTGCCCGTGATGCCGTTGACGAGGACGTCGAAGCTCCAGCGCATCCGCTCCTCGACCGTCCCGCCGATCAGATCCGGCATGTGCGCGGTGATCGCCGGGTGCGTGACCTCGTCGACGGCGTGCAGCGCGCGCACGGTGGCGTTCCAGTCGTCTTCGGAGGTGGGGTCGTGCTCGTGCGTCGACTGCTCCGCGGCGGTGGCCGTGGCGTCCTGGAGCAGCTTGTCCACGCCCCAGGCGACCTGGGCGCGGGGGGCGCCGCTGCGCGCGAGCAGGTCGAGGATCCGTTCCACCAGGCGCAGGTAGTTCTCGCCGCTCGGCCTGGCCACGAGCGCGGACCGGGCGAGCTGGGGGTGTGCGAAGAGGACCAGGGTGTACGACGTCATGACCGCGCGGAGCTGGTCCCGCCAGTCCTCACCGCCGCCACCGCCGCTCAGGTCCACCTCGCCCAGCAGCGCGTCCAGGACGGCCGCGTGCAGCTCGGCGGTGTTGGCGACGTAGACGTACAGGGAGGCCGGGCCGGTGTCCAGCTCCTGCGCCAGACGGCGCATCGTCACCTTCTCCAGCCCTTCGGCCCGCATGATCCGCACGGCCGTGTCCACGATCCAGCGCCGGGACAGGGCGGGCTTCGCCGGACGCTCCCGCCGACTGACCGGCTCTCTTCTCCCACTCATACGCCGATCGTAACGAACGCGTTCGAGGGAGTGACCGGCGCGAAGAACGGGCGTACCCGGCGAACACCGGCACGGAGCCTCCTTCTCAGCAGGCGTCAGGCCGGGCGATTGCTCGACCGCACGGACGGACGCGGTGAGCGAGGCGAAGTGCGCCGGCTGCTGGCAGCGGTCGTCGGTCAAGGACACGCCGACGTGCATCACGTCGTCGGCGACCCAGCTGGTGGACCGGTGGACAGGCGCGACGCGGCCGGAATCCTGATGCTGCACGCAGACCGGGTGCAGAACACTTGCCGCGACGGACCAGCCGGCGAGAGACAGCGACCGGCCGCAGGAAGCCATGGCGGAAGGGCCCTGCTGCGATGCCGCCCGCACGCGGCAGGGCCCATGCGTGTTCCGGATCGCCGGTCTCACTCGGGAGGGGAAGAACAGCAAGCTACGTGAGACGGCAAGCCAGGTCTGCGGACACGGCGGGCCGAGCACCAAACCGTGCCGCACCGTTGGCCACGACCGATCCAGCGGGTCCCGCCAGGGCGTTTGGAACGCCCGCTGCGCGGGAGAGGGAAGGTGACACCGGGCATACGGCGCGAAAGCACAGCCTGCTCCACCTGCGGGATGCGCACAGTCAGGTGAAGGACGCCCGGCATAGCGTGCGCGCCCGGTCGCTGGCTGCCGAGAGCCCCGGTATCAAGGGAACTGAAAGGGATGTTGATGGCCAACATTGGACAGGACAGAACCCGATGCGAGGCGGCGGGAGACGGTGCGCCGGCCGCCGCCGCGTGGGCGGGCCAGCGGCATCCCAGCCGGTCCACCCGTGGGACTGAGGCCCAGAGCGATGAATGACTCCCCGGACAGCCAAGGCGTCCTCTTGGATTTGATCGCGGCCAGTCACACGGCCACTCTCGAGCAGCTGCCCGCCATGATCGCCGAGCACGCCGACCGCCTCGGAGCAAGGAATCTCGCACTGTATGCCGTCGACATCCAGGAGACGGTATTGCGGCAGATCACCGGGCAGGGGCCGGACGCCGGTGACGGCGGCGAGCAGCTGAGCATCGAAGGGACGCTGCCGGGCCGGGCGTACCAGAAGGTCGATCTGCTGCCGGAGCCGGCCGAACAACGCGAACCCCAACGACGCCGGTGGTGGGCCCCGGTCACCGACGGCGTGGAACGCCTCGGCGTGCTACGCGCGGACGTGGAGGCACAGGACGAAGAGAGCGCGCGGCGTCTGCTGCGCGATGTGTCGTCGGTGACAGCCCTGATGCTGCTGAGCAAGCGGTCCTTCAGCGACTCCTTCGCCCGCCTGGTGCGCACCCGGAACATGAACGTGGCGGCGGAGATGCAGTGGAACCTGATGCCCCCACCCGCCTTCGCCGGGCACGACGTCACCATCGGCGGCCTGGTGGAGCCCGCCTACGAGGTGGGCGGCGACGCCTTCGACTACGCCATCGCCGGTCAGACCGCGCACCTGGCCGTCTTCGACGCCATGGGCCACGACACCCGGGCAGGGATCACCGCCAACCTGGCCGTGGCCACCTGCCGCAACGCCCGCCGTCAGGGCGCCTCGCTGGCCGACACCACCCGGGCGGTGGAGGACGTCCTCACCAGCCACTTCGGCGTCAGCCGCTACGTCACCGGCATCCTGGCCACCCTCGATCTCGACAGCGGTGCGCTGAGGTGGGTCAACCGCGGCCACCACCTGCCCGTGCTGATCCGTGACCAGCGCCGCGCCATCGAGCTGCAGTGCCCGCCCGCCGGTCCCATGGGCATCAGCCTTGGTCTGCCCCTCCGCCAATGCCACTACCAGCTTCAGCCCGGTGACCGTCTGCTGCTGTACACCGACGGCATCGTGGAAACCCGCGATAAGCACGGACGGCCTTTCGGCCTGGACCGGTTCACCGACTACATCGTCCGCTACCACTCCGACCGCCAGACCCTGCACGAAACACTGCGGCGCCTGATGCGCGCCGTCATCGACTACCACGCCGGCCGACTCGACGACGACGCGACCGTCCTCCTGACCGAATGGCGCGCCAGCCACCAGCACAAGCTCACGCCCTGACACCGTCGAGCACACAGCACGCAAACTTGCCGGTGACGAGCACGACGCCCAGTGGCGCCGCTGACTCCAGGCCACCCAGGCCATGCAGGCGGCCGTCACCACACCCGACACACACTTCTGCCGGGCCGCGGGTCCCTGGGCATGGAGGGCAAGGGACTGTTCAAGCGGAGCTGTCCGGTGGAGCGATGCGGGCGAGTGAGCCGATCTCCAGGGCGATCCACAGGGCGCCGTCGGGACCGACGGTGATGCCGTGCGGTTCGGAGCGAGGGGTGGGCAGGTCGTAGGCCGTGACCGAGCCGTCGGGGGTGATCCTGCCGACACGGTTGCCGCCCCACTCGGTGAACCACGCGGTGCCCTGTCCGTCGACGGTGACGGCGTGCGGCCGGGCGGCGCGGTCGGGCAACGGGAACTCGGTGATCCGCCCCTCGGGAGTGATCCGTCCGATCTGCCCGGCGGCGATCTCGACGAACCAGAGCGCGCCATCGTGGCCTGCGGCGATCCCGACCGGCGCCGCCGCCGCGGTCGGCAGGGGGTGGAGAGTGACCGCACCGTCCATGCCGATCCGCCCGATGGCGTTGGCCTGGTTGAGGGTGAACCACATCCCTCCGTCACCGCCGGTGGTGATCGCCGAGGGAAACGCGCCGGTGACGGGCAGCGGAAACCGGGTGAGGTGACCGTCGACGGTGATGCGGCCGATGCGGTCGGCGGCGGTCTCGGTGAACCACAGCGCGCCGTCGGGTCCCGCCGCGATACCGAACGGCCCGCAACCGGAGCCGGGCACGCCGAACTCGTCGATCACGCCGTCGGTGGTGATCCGCCCGATCCGGTCCGCCCGGTACTCGGTGAACCACAGCCCGCCGTCCGGGCCGGGGGTGATGACGGTCGGTCCGCTGTCGGGGTCGAGCCGGTGGCTCGTCGGCTCCTCGCCGGGGACGAGGCGGCCGATCCGGCCGCTGTGCACGAGGGTGAACCACAAGGCGCCGTCCGGCCCCGTGGTGAGGGCGTACGGTCCGGCCGCGGGTTCGGCCACTGTGTGCTCTTCGACGGACATCTGGGGCACGTGGTTCAAAGGGACTTCCCCTGTCCGTGCTCGGTGGCGATGCGAGCGATGTCGGCCGGGGTTCCGGCCATGATGGTGCGGGCGTGTTCGGTGACCAGGTCGGCGGGCCAGTCCCACCAGGCCGCACTGCGCAGCCGCTCGACGTCGGCGTCGTCGAAGCGCTGCCGGATCGGTCTGGCAGGGTTGCCGCCGACGATCGTGTACGGACGTCCGCGGTGACCACGGCGCCGGCCGCGATGATGGCGCCGTCACCGATCCGTACACCGGGCATGACGGTAGCCCGGTACCCGAACCAGACGTCGTTGCCGACGACCGTGTCGCCGCGGCTGGGCATGGCGGTGACGATGTCGAGGGTCTGCTCGGCCCAGCGGCCGCCGAACATGGTGAACGGGTACGTCGACACGCCCATCGTCGGGTGTTCGGCGCCGGCCATCAGGAACGTGGTTCCCGAGGCGATCGCGCAGTACTTGCCGATGACGAGACGCTCCGGCCCGTAGGCGTAGAGGACGTTGCGGTGCTCGAAGTCCGTGGCGCCGTCCGGGTCGTCGTAATACGTGTACTCGCCCACGGCGATGTTCGGTGAGGTGACCAGCGGGTTGAGGAACACCACGCGTTCGTGGGCGGGCAGCGGGTGCACAGTGGTCGGATCAGGGGACAAGGTCGGGGTCCTTTGCGTCGTTGGGGGATGTCGCATACGCCACTGGCGGGACGTCGCCGGGCCAGGGCCGGTTCATCCTGGCCCGGCCTGGCTTCAGGTGTTCTCGGAGCTGGGCGGGATGACCCACTCGATGAACCGGACGACCACGCCGCTGGGATCGGTGACCCGGGTTTCGCCAGAGGTCCTCGGCAGCGGCATGATGACGCCAACGCCCTCGCCGCGCAACCGAGTTACCCGGCCCAGGCGGTTGTCGCCGTCAACGGCTGTTCACGGATGCCTCGCTCGCGGGGGTGACTGCATCCGCATCGCTGGAACCATGCGGCGCCGCGGGGCCTTCCACGGGCTTGGACCTCGCCAGCCACAGGCCGGTGAACACGGCGGTGGCCAAAGTGACGGCGCCGGCAGCGAGGAAGGCGCTGTCGAGGCCGGCCTCGAAGGAGGCGCCGCCGGATTGGCGGGTGCGGACGATGGCTCCGAGTACGGCCACGCCGAGTACCGCGCCGATCTGCCGGGTGGTGCTGCTGATGCCCGATGCGAGGCCGCCTTCCTGGGGGCTGACTGCCTGGATGGCGGCGCCTGTCAGTGGGGACATGGTCAGCGCGAAGCCGATGCCGGCGAGTCCCAGCCGCCACCACACGTTCCCGTAGCCGGTGTCGGCGTGCACCATACCGAGCGCCAGCAGTCCCAGGCCGGCCAGGGCCAGGCCGGTGGTGACCAGGATGCGGAAGCCGTACCGGGCGGCGAGCCGGCCCGCGTACGGGCTGACGATCACCATGGCGAGGGACACCGGCAGGGTCTGCAGGCCGGCGCGCAGGATCGAACTGCCCTGGACGTACACGAAGAACTGGGAGAAGAAGAAGGACGAGCCCATGAGCGCGAACCCCACCACGATCATGGCGGTGTTGGACACGGTGAACAGCCGCCGCCGGAACAGCCGCAGTGGCAGCATCGGTGCGCAGCGGCGCGCTTCGACGGCGGCGAAGGCGGCGAGGAGGATCGCTGCGGCGGCGAAGCTTCCCAGGATCACCGGCGAGGTCCAGCCGCGGGCACCGCCCTCGATCAGGCCGTAGGTCAGTACGCCCACCGCCAGAACGGACAGCACCGTGCCCGGGATGTCGATCGCGGGGGCGCTCGGATTGCGGGACTCGCCGAGGTGGCGCAGGCCGACCAGCAGCAGGACGACACCGATGGGCAGATTGACCAGGAAGATGGCGGACCAGCCGAAGGCTTCTGTCAGCACGCCGCCGGCCACGGGGCCTGCGGCCAGACCGATTCCGCTGAATCCGGCCCACATTCCGATCGCTTTCATTCGTTCCTGCGGCACGGGGTGGGCGGCGGCGAGCAGGGCGAGCGAGGCAGGGCTCAGCGCTGCGGCCCCGATGCCCTGTAGCACCCTGCCGGCGACCAGCCAGCCGAGCGAGGGCGCGAGGCTGCACAGCAGCGACGCCGCGGTGAACACCGCCACGCCGGTCAGGTACACCCGCTTGCGGCCGAACCGGTCGGCGAAGACACCGCCGGACAGCAGCAGCATGGCGACCAGCAGTACGTACGCGTCGACGATCCACTGCAGACCGGTCAGCTGAGTGTGCAGCCGGTGCTGCATGTCTGGCAGCGCCGCTCCGACAATCGTGTTGTCGAGCAGGACCATGAACTGGCCCAGGCAGGTGAGCAGCACAGCCCGGTTCGATCGACTGCCTACGGTCGCATGCGATACAGCCATGGATCCCCCTCAATCGGTCGTTGCTCCCGGTCACGGTCGACGCGGGTGGCGATACACCTGAGCCCCTCTAAAGCAGCCAATGACTGCGTTAGGTGACTATAGGGAGGGTCGACCGTAAACGCAAGCCGCGACTGCGTTAATGTGGGAGGCATGAACGAGCGACAGCGAGCCCGACGGCCAGGCGGGCGCAGCGCCCGCGTCGGCGCGCAGGTGCACCAGGCCGTCACCGACCTGATCAGCGAGCGCGGCTACGGCAACTTCACCGTCGGCGACGTCGCAGCGCGCGCAGGCGTGGCCGACAGCAGCATCTACCGCCGGTGGGGGAACCTGGAGACCCTGCTCACCGACGTGGCGCTCACCCGGCTCAACACGCGGTCACCGATGCCCGACACCGGGAGTCTGGCCGGCGACCTGCGCACTTACGCGGCCCAAGTGGCCCGCGAGATCACCGGACCCGACGGTCCGGCGGTGCTGCACCTGGCCGTCGCCCTGTCGAGCAGGGGTCAACAGGGCATACAGGCCGGTGTCGACCTCCGCGCCGAACGCACCCGCCAACTGCAGTCCATGCTCGATCGCGCCCGCGACCGTGGCGAGCAGCCACCCGACGTGCTCGACGTGCTCGACCACATCCTGGCCCCCATGTACATCCGCGTCCTCTTCGGCATGGGCCCGCTCACCCCGGACTACATCGACGGGTTGGTCGACCGAATGCTGTGACCTCACCCGGATCCGCGATCAGCCGTGACCTCAACCCCGGCTCCCACAACCAGCCTTCGGACGCTGCGTCAGGGCTCCGTGAGGTGCTCGCCGACACACACCCGGCCAGCTCATGCACCGGACCCTTGTCCGGCTCACGCGACCTGGCTGATTCCGTCGGTCGGCGGGCCGTTCGACTGGGGGGATCGCGGTGAAGTCGACGTCCCGGTGTGGGTTGTTGCCGTCGAGTCCGTCTTCGGTCATCCGGACTCCGAGATCGTCTCGTGGCAGGTAGGTGGAAGGCGCAGGTGACCGGCTCGATCTACTCCTCATTTCAGGACTTGGCGAGCCGCCCCGGGACCCGGTCTCATCCGCCCAGATGTGCTCGGTCGCCGACCACCCAGAATCGACGACTTCCAGCTTGCCGATCCAGGTGGCCTCCGCGTGCGCGTTCCCGGCGGCCGGGATCCACTTGCTCGCCGGCGAGTGAGAGGAGGGGCGAACGGCACGTAGTTGCAGTGCGAGGCACCCGTGCCGTACACCTTGGTCACGCGCGTGGTGACCGGGAGCCCGCTGGATGCGGCCGACCGTGCGGGACCGGATGCACTGGTAGCAGACGCAATCGGGCACCGGTGCCAGTCTCGTCCGGTCCGTTCAGCCCCTGCTTCAACGGCGACCGGCACCTGGATGACGACCTGCGGGCGTCCCTCCTGGGCCTGCTCGCCACGCGGCAACCTCCGGGGCCCCTCATCCTGCCTCTCTCCGAACAGGGCTCGGCTCTCCCACATGTCCAAGCAGCACCGCTCTTCGCCCAACCCGGCCGTTGCTCAGGCACGTTGGGGTGGCGGACGTACGGGGTCTGTGTCCTGTCTCGTGGCCGGTGGAAGCGGGAGCGGCACTTGCACACCCCTCGGCTCTGTTCAGCGATCTTTGAGACCGCGAGCCTGCGCAGCAGCCACTGAGTTCCGCGCGCCGGCCGGCAGCAGGGCGGCCAGCACCCCTCGCTCCACCCCGGGGTCTGCCAGGCCCGCAGAGTGCTGTCGGCGGCTGGGGCTAGGTTCCTCGATGTGAGTGACTACTACGACCTGTACCTGGCGGTGGACCTGCCGCCGGACCTGCCCGAGCCGGTACTTCTGGAACTGAGGTGGCTCCTGGGGCAAGCGGACATGCCCTCAGAGTTGAAGTCGACCGATTGGGAGTCGTGGGGCGGCCCCTGGCAGTCCTTCGCCGGTGGCTCGGCGAGCCACTCGTTCGACGGTGCCGATGTCTCCTTGCTGGTCCGTGCCACGGACAGGCCGAACCTGGACGGCAGCGAACCGTGGGCCCTGACCGTCCGGACCTGCGTCCACGAGGACGACTTCGGAGTGACGATGGACGTCGTCGGGTGGCTTCTTCGACACACGGCCACACAGGGGTGGGTCGGATTCGTCCGTGACTCCGCCCTGGGCCAGGTCCAGCATCTCGTGCGCCACGAGGATGGCTTCGAGCTTGTAGACGTCCGCCCGGCTGGTCAACCGACGCGTGTTCCCTGGTCACTGCCGTAGCCCGCTGCGCCGACACATAGCCCTGTAGCGAACCGAGGGCAGAGAGCAGAGGCCTGGTCTGACTACGGCCCGTAGGGCTGTGCATCATCCCGGCAGGAACAGTCGCGAGCAGCACAAGCCGCGCGGTACGGCTTGTGCTGCAGGCGGGCAACACCAGGTCATCACCGCGGTGGCGAGGATGACCCGAGCAGTCTGCGGGCCGGTTGCGACCTGACGAGCGGCCTCCCCCATGCGGTGCGTGACCGACGGCTCGCCGTCCCCTTCGCCGTGGTCTTCTTCGCTGCCGCCGTGTGCTCAGGCGTCGGCAGCTCGTGCACATCGCCGGCCCGGCCCTCGCCACGGGAGGCCTTCGCCTTCGGCACCGACTCCTGCAACGCGGACATCAGGGCGAGCACCGCGGCCGGCTGTTCCGGCTCCGGGCCGTGGGAAGGTCACGGGCGCACCAGCACTTTCCGGTCCGCGCTGCCGGTGACGCGTACCGCCCAGGCGAGGTAAACCAGCGATGCGGTGGCGACCGCAAACATCCTGTGCCCGGTGTCGCGCCGGTCACGCGCCGATGGCGCGGGTGAGGAGGCTTTCCGCGGTGTCCGCGATGGTGTCCTCGATGGGACGTGCCTGCCAGCCGAGGAGCTGCTCGGCCTTGGCGCTGGTGGCGTCGAGGTCCCGGCCGAGCTGATGCCTGAGCAGTCGTAGTTCCGGGTTCACGACGCCGAGCGCACGGGTGAGCCATACGGGCAGTTCACGGGTGGGGGCCTTCGCGGCGCGTTCGCCCAGGCGGTCATGCAGTATGCGCGCGATGTCGATGACGCGCAGGCTGTGCCCGGCGGTCGCCAGGAAGCGTTCGCCGGCGGCCGCCGGGTTCGTCATGGCGCGCAAGTGCAGGTCGGCGACGTCGCGTACGTCGACGAATCCCATCCCGAAGGGCGGGCAGGCGGGCATCCGTCCTTCCAGCATTCTCCGCACGAGACGCAGGGAGGGCGGGTCGTCGGGGCCGAGCAGCGGTCCCAGGACACCCGTGGGATGGACCGCTGCCAGCTCCAGCTTGTCGCCCTCTTCCCTGATGAACTGCCAGGCGGCCCGCTCGGCGAGGGTCTTGGACCGCTGGTAGGGCGGGATGTCGCTGTCGAGGTTGGTCCAGTCCTCCTCGGTGAACGGGGTCGCGCGCGGTGGGTGCCCGATGCCCACGGCGCCGAAGGCGCTCGTCAGAACAACCCGGCGTACGTCGGCGTCGCGAGCGGCGCGCAGCACCCGCAGGGCGCCCTCGCGTGCGGGGACCAGCAGCTCGTCGCCGTGCGCCGGGGCGCGGCGCAGGGTGGGCGAGGCGACGTGGAGGACGTAGTCGCAGCCGGTGACGGCGTCCCCCCAGCCGTCGGGGTCTTCGAGATCGGCGCGTACGACGGTGAGGCGGTCGTCGTCGAACGGGGTGGCGGTGTGGAGCCGGGCGCGCAGTTCCGGCTCGCGCCGCGGGTCGCGGACGGTGGTGCGTACGGTGTGCCCTGCGTCGAGCGCGGCCCGGACACACCAGCTTCCGATGAATCCTGTGCCGCCGGTGACCAGCACCTGTGCCATGTGTGTCTCCTCAATGCGTGAGCGGGGGGGTGAAGAGGTGCCGGCGGGCGGGTCGCGGGGTGCCGCCGGGCGGCGGCCACGCTGCTTCCGAGGAGGGCGTGGCCGATCATGATCGGGTAGATGACGGCGCGTTCGAACATGCCCACGTTCCACATCCAGCCGGTGGACACATCGGTCATGTAGAGGATGAACGCGATCAGGCCGGTGGCGCCGAGCGCGGTACTGGCGAGGGACCGGGTCCTGCTGAGGCCGATGCGGGCTCCGCCGACTCCGACGGCGATCGCCATGCCGTTTCCGGCGAGCATCACGCCCTGCGCACCGAGTGTGTGGAACACGATCAGGCCGTTTTCCACGTTCGCGTGGGAGCCCTGGAAGATGCCGACGAGGCAGACCCCGGCGTCCGCTAGGACGGCGAGGAGCACGATGTCGGCCGGGCGGGCCCCCTTGCGCGGATCGAACAGCAGGAATGCGCCGACGATCAGGAGGACGCCGTAGACCACCCCACCGGTGTCCATGACGGCGCCGAGGGGGAGTTGGCGGCCTGGCCGAACGCGGTCTGCGGTGGGCCGGTCAGGCCGAGATGGCTGACCCGGTTGTACAGGGGCGAGTACGGCGGGTCCTGCCACGCGGCGGCGGTGACGAACTCGGCGGTCCAGGACACCAGGGAGCCGAAGAGGATGAGGAGGGCGCCGAGGCGGGCGGCGGTACCGGAGCGGATGATGGGTTTCATGCCAGGGCCATGCCGGGGACGCGCCGGCGGATGGCCTCGAGTTCGGCCTCGTCGGAGACGCCCTGCCAGTCGTAACGGGGGGTGTACGGCAACTCCAGGGCGCGAACCTCGTCATCGGTGAGCTCGATGTCGAGGGAGGCCACGGCCTCGTCGATCTGCCGGACGGAGTTGGCCCCGACCAGCGGTGCGGTGACGACCGGCTGACGGCACAGCCAGGCGAGTGCGACCTGCGCGCGGGTAACACCACGGGCGTCCGCGACCTGTCCGACCGCGTCGATGAGGGCGCGGTTGGACTCTTCCTGCGCGGGTGAGTAGAGGAGGTCCGCGTAGTCCGCGTCGGTCGTGGAGCGCGCCGTGGCGCGGGTGTCGTCCCAGGCGCGGGCGAGGCGGCCGCGGGCCAGCGGCGACCAGACGACCGTGCCGACGCCCTCGTCCAGGCACAGCGGGATCATCTCCCGCTCCTCTTCCCGGGCGAGCAGGTTGTAGTGGTGCTGCATGGACACGAACCGTGCCCAGCCGTGCTGTTTCTGCAGGTGCAGGGCCTTCGCGAACTCCCAGGCGTGCATGGACGAGGCACCGAGATAGCGCACCTTGCCGGCCTTCACCAGGTCACTGAGCGCTTCGAGGGTCTCCTCCCACGGGGTCGTGTGGTCGTTTCGGTGGATCTGGTAGAGGTCGATGTAGTCCGTGCCCAGGCGGCGCAGCGAATGGTCGACCTCGGTCATGACGGCCTTGCGCGACAGCCCCCGTCCGTTCGGTCCCGGCCGCATCGGATGGCGGAGCTTGGTGGCGATCACCACCTCGTCGCGGTCGGCGAAGTCCTTGAGCGCGCGGCCGAGAATCTCCTCGCTGGAACCGTTCGAGTACATGTTGGCGGTGTCGAAGAAGTTGATGCCCGCCTCCAGGGCGTGCCTGATGAGCGGGCGCGCCTCCTGCTCGCCCTTCGACCAGACGGGGTGGCCCCGGTCGGGCTCGCCGTAGGTCATGGCGCCTATCGCGACCTGGGACACGTCGAGGCCGGTCGTGCCGAGCTTGATGTAACGCATGTCGATCCCTAAAGTAAGTGGAGAGCTCTCCGGAAACGGTAGTGGAGTTCTCCACTTAGCAAGGTGAGGTCCCGTGGCCCGTATCGACGCCCGTGAGAACAGGGCGCGCATCCTCGCTGCCGCCCGCGAAGCGCTCACCGCGGACGGCAGTACGTCGATGAACCGGATCGCCCAGCTCGCCGGAGTCGGCGCCGGCACCCTGTACCGCAACTTCCCCACACGTGAAGCGCTCGTCCTGGCCGTCTACCAGGACGAGGTCGAGCGCATCATCGGCACCGTGCCGGACCTGCTGGGGAAGCTGGAGCCGCTGGAAGCACTGCGCCACTGGACGATGGACCTGGTCGAGGCCATGCGCAGAAAGCACGGCCTCGGCGACGCCCTGAGCCCGGGTGCGCACCAGGCGGTCAGCGAGCAGACCTACGGCCCTGTCGTCGCCGCCCTCGCCCAGCTCCTCGACGCCGGCAAACAGGACGGAAGCATCCGCGCCGACGCCGACCCCGGCGACTTCCTCCAGCTCACCGGCGCACTCTGGCGCGCCGCGACCACTCCGGAGGACCGCGCTCCGCAGATGCTGGCGCTCATCCTCGACGGACTCCGCACGCACCGATAGCCGCCGCGCACCCCTCATACCGATGGCCGGTACACGCTTGAGGGGGCGGCGAGCCACGCTCGTAGAAGGGACCTGAAGTCGACGGCCTACCTGGATCCGCCCGGGGCCCGGGGGGGCAGGATGAAGCCGGTCGGCGTCCCGAGGGTGTGCCAGTACGACCGCCCTTTGCCCGCCATGCCGGCACGGTACGAACTCACCGCCCCATGCGGCGCGTCCGGCATCACCAGGGACGTACGCGCCCCCGACCGTCCGGACAAACGGATGGTCGCAGGCGAGCGTGACGCGGCAGGATGCTCCGCATGACATTGCCCACCCCTGAGCTGCACACCGCCCGCCTGCGACTGCGGCCGTTCACCGACGCCGACGCGGCCCCGCTCTACACGCTGCACAGCAACGCCCACGTACTGCGTTACTGGGACTCACCGCCGTGGACCGAACCGGCCCGCGCCCAGCGCTTCATCGCGACCTGCCGGAAGATCGAGGAGCAAGGCACGGGAGCGCGGGTGGCCGTCGACCGCGTCCGCGACGGCGCATTCATCGGCTGGTGCGGCCTGACGAGCTGGAACCCGGACTTCCGCAGCGCGTCCCTCGGCTACGTCTTCGACGCCGCCGCATGGGGCCACGGCTACGGCACCGAGACCGCGCACGCCGTCCTGCGGTGGGCGTTCGACACCCTGGACCTGAACCGCGTCCAGGCCGAGACCGACACCCGTAACGTGGCGTCCGCCCGGGTCCTGGAGAAGCTCGGCTTCGTCCGCGAAGGCACCCTCCGCGAGAACTGCGTCGTCAACGGCGACGTCTCCGACTCCTGGGTCTTCGGCCTCCTGCGCCGCGAGTGGCGCCCGGCGTCCACGCCGACGGCCGGCCGTTAGGACCGAGACCTGCCCGGCATGGGCAGCGTCCTCGCCACCGGCGAGGCGTCCAACCGTCCCGCACATCACGAGTCGGCACAAGACCCCGCCCCGCGGCGGTGCTACGGCCGGGCCGAAGGCGGCCTCGAACGTCGGAGGCCGCCGCAAACGTCGACCAATACGGTCCTGCGGCTGGTCGACGCTTTCCAGGAGCCCCAGCCACCGGGCCCGCCGGGGTCAGCGTCGACGAGTACGAGATGCGCAGGGGCCGTGTCTACGGGCCCTTCACCGCAGCCGCTTCACGGTAATCGACCTGCAATGGTCTCGCTTCCGGTCCGCTGGCGCGAGCAGGTGTCGTGATCACACCGTTGAAGGCTGAGGAGCTGTCACGTGGTCAGGGAGCGCAGCAGGGCGTGCTGGCGACGGACCCTGTCGCGGCCGCGGTAGGGCTCCCTGCGGCCCTCGTACTCACTCGAGAGCCATCCGCTCCACTGCCCGGTGCGCAGGACGTCTGGCGTGCCCGCAACAGGATGCATGCGCCCGGCGAGTGGAGAAAGGCGGTGCGGCAGAGGTCAGATCAATCGGCTGTCAGCGGGATGACCTGATCGAGGCCTCCGTGAGTCTGTCCACGGCCCTTGCGACGGCCTGAGGGCTGGAGATCATCGTCAGGTGCCGGGCGCCTGGAATGAGGGTCGCGGGCGGTGCGCCGATGCGTCGGGCGGTCTCCTGCGGTGTCTGCCGGGTGAACACGTCGTCCTGGGCGCCGAACACCACCGACTTGGGCATGTGCACTCCGGCGAACCGGGCCACCTGGTCGGCGGGCAGGCCCGGCACCCCGGCGGCCAGCATGCTCCAGAGCGCTTTCTCCGCGCCCGGCACCTGCAGGGGGCGCCGCCACTGATCCAGGCCGGCCGAGTCCAGGCGCGGACAGGCAGGTCCGCACTGGGCGTCGTACACGCTGCGGATCACCGCGTCGATACCGAGGCCGATCCGCAGCAGGCTGGTGCGGTACGGGTCGATCAGCACGTACTTGAAGGCCCGCGGCGGCCCGGCGCCCGTGTCGAGGGCGTCGCCGTCCAGGAGCATCACACCGCCCAGCCGGCCGGGGGCGCGCAGGGCCGCCTCGGTGACCACGGCGGCACCGCTGGAGTGCCCCACCAGCAGCGGGCGCTCCTCCGGTCCGCCGAGGTGCATGGCGTCCAAGAAGCCGAGGAGTTGCCGCGTGAAATGGTCGACGGTGTACGGACCGTGGCGCTCGCTGTATCCGTCGCCCGTCAGGTCGAGCGCGTACACCCGGTGGTCCCGGGCGAGCAGCGGGGCGAGACGCGACCAGGTGTCCACGGATTCGAAGGCGCCGTGCACCAGGACGACCGGCGGGCCCGTCGTGCCCCAGGTCTTGAAGCGTGTGCGGATATCGGCGGCCTGTACGTACCTGAGGCCCCGCGGCGGCGCGGCGCGCCCGGCCGTAACGGAGTTGTAGACGAATGAGGCCGCCGTGGCGACCGCCAGCACGACGGCACAGCCCAGGGCGGCGCGCCGCAGCCACCGCCGCAGCCGGGTACGGCGTGGCCGCTGCGCGCGAAGATCAGCTGTCACAGCCCACAGCATCGCCCATGGCCCACCCCGGGACATCGTGCGGGGGGAGTCGTCCTGACTACTCCGCCGGGTGTATGACACACCGTGACCGGAGCGAGCTCGCTGTGCGGGTGGGGCCCGCGCTGAACCGCACGAGCCCAGGGGCAGGGCGTCTGCGGCACGGGCTCTTCTCCCGCGGTGGCTCGGGCTCCGCGTTATGTCAGCACCGCCGACGACGTCCTGCGGGGCCTCCACTGGCGGCAGGGCTACAACAAGTGGGGCGCCTGCGGGCAGGCCAAGTCCGCCAACGTCCTGTTCGCCGTCCAGCTGGACAAGCTCGGCCGGCACGTCGGTGGCCGCGCCTTCGTCCTGCGCCTTCGTCCTGTGCCCTGCGCCCTGCAGCCCGGCGGCATCATCACCCCGTTCCAACGGCACCTGCCCAAGGAGGAGGTGATCGCCAACGCGTTCGCCACCTTGAACTCCCATGAACGCATGGGCCGTTCGGGGAACGCTGAGATCCCCAGGCCCGTGCGGCGAGACTGGTGCGGCCGTCGTCGAGGCCCATGGGAATCGGCGACGGTTCGGTGCCGCCCTCGGCTGGATGGTCCCACCGCCGCACCCGGCGGCACGCGGTTGGCTCCGCCCGGTCGCCGTGCCCTGCCGGGGGCCATCCGCCGCGTCTCCTGCGCGGCGGGAACAGCCGATGCCAGCGGCGTTGTTGCACCTGCCGAGGAACCGACACCGCGCGGGCATCGGGGTGACCACTCGTACACCTGGTGCAGACTCGGACCGACGCTTTACACCCCAGGAGGACTGTTTCGTGAATGACCGGCCCTTGACGCTCATGGCGGTACACGCCCACCCCGACGACGAGGCCACGGGAACGGGAGGTGTTCTCGCGCGGTACGCAGCGGAAGGCATCCGCACGGTCCTTGTGACGTGTACCGACGGCAGGTGCGGTGACGGACCGGGAGGTGTCAAGCCGGGTGATCCCGGGCACGACCCGGCGGCCGTCGCGGTGATGCGGAGGCAGGAACTCGAGTCGAGTTGCGCGATTCTGAACGTCAGTCACCTGGAGACCCTGGACTACGCCGACTCCGGGATGATGGGCTGGCCGACCAACGAAGTCCCCGGATCCTTCTGGCGGACACCAGTGGAGGAGGGCGCCGCCCGGCTCGCGGAACTCATGCGCCGCTACCGTCCCGACGTGGTCGTCACCTACGACGAGAACGGCTTCTACGGCCACCCCGACCACATCCAGGCGCACCGCATCACGATGGCGGCGCTGGCGATGACCGAGTCGGCACGGAAGGTGTACTGGACGACGGCGCCCCGCTCGATGATGCGGAGATTCGGGGAGGTCATGCGGGAGTTCGGTGCGGACTGGCAGGAGCCGGATCCCGCGGAGGCCGCCGCGATGGCCGAGATCGGGCTCCCGGACGAGGAGATCACCACCTGGGTGGACACCACCGCGTTCGGCGGTCAGAAGTTCGATGCGCTGGCCGCGCACGCCAGTCAGGGCGAGAACATCTTCTTCCTCAAGATGGGCCAGATGAAGTTCACCGAACTGATGGGTGTCGAAACCTTCGTACGCGTCCACGACACCACCGGCGCGGCTGTGCCCGAGAACGACCTCTTCGCCGGCCTGCGCTGATCCGGTCCATCTTCGAGGTGGTCTGGGAAAGCATTCCGGTCCGGCCGCATCGTGCGACAGCGCGACACTGGTCTGCCGGCTGGCCTCAGTCCCGGACTCCGGCGGAACTCTGAACAGCGCGTCACCGGGGTCCTCGAGAACAAGGTTCCGGCTGCCTACGTCGAGCCGGCGACCACGCGCGTGCTCGACGCCCGTCAGTGCCTGGCGCAGCGACGGGCGCGAACACGCCCCTCACGCCCATGTGTCCTGGTTGCAGCCGTCCACAGCGGTCAGGTCCTATCCACGCTCACGGTCAGTGCCTCGTTCGCATCGATCTCCTCTCGCATCCGTTCCAGGCGGGCGCGTGTTCCGGCGAGCGCGTCGGAGCCGAGCAGCAGCCGACGCGGTGGTACTTCGCTGTCCACCGTCGCGGCGATGGCCGCGGCGGCGCGAGCCGGGTCGCCGGGCTGGCGGCCGGAGGCGGCCAGCGTGGCCTCACGACGCCTGCCGGCGGTCTGCTCGTAGTCGTCCAGGCGTATCGGGGACTGCTGCATGGATTCGCCCGCCCACTGGGTACGCAGACCGCCCGGCTCGGCGATCGTCACCGCGATGCCGAGCGGTGCGAGTTCCGCGGCCAGCGACTCCGAAAGACCCTCCAGGGCGAACTTCGTGGCGTGGTAGTAGCCGGTCGCGGCGAAGGCGGCCAGACCGCCGAAGGAGGAGATGTTGATGACGCGCCCCGCGCGGCGGGACCGCATGCCGGGCAGTACGGCCTTGAGGACGGTCACCACGCCGTGCACGTTGGTGTCGTACAGCGCGCGTACTGCGGTGTCCTCGCCCTCTTCGATGGCGGCGAGGTAGCCGTAGCCGGCGTTGTTGACGAGGATGTCGATGCGCCCGAATATTCGTTCGCATTCCCGCACCGCTGCAGTCACCGACGCGGAGTCGGTGACGTCCAGATCCCGAGCCAGCGCGCGCTCGCCGTACCCTGCGGTGAGATCGGTCACGGCTGCGCGGTCGCGGGCCGTGACTGCTACGCGGTCACCGCGCTCCAGGGCGTGTGCGGCCAAGGCGCGGCCCAGGCCTTTGGAGCATCCGGTGATCAGCCAGACCTTCGTTTTGTTCATGTCGTTCGGCATGCCTCCATGAAAGTGGTGAGCCGGAACGCGTGCCACACCCCCTTGAGGGGGGCTCTCGGAGGGTCAGCTTCGCGTGCGGCGCAGCGGCGGCCGAGCGCGGTGAGGAGCGGTACCGTTGATCCGGATGGCACGTGATGACAATCAGCTCGGTTCCTTCCTGCGCAGCCGCAGGGAGAGGATCGACGCCGCCTCCGTGGGGGTCGTCGACACCAAGCGACGGCGGGTGAAGGGGCTGCGTCGCGAGGAACTGGCGCTGCTCGCAGGGCTCAGCCCGTCCTACTACACCCGGATCGAGCAGGGCCGCGACCGGCGCCCTTCCGCCGAGATCCTGCAGGCTCTGGCCCGTGCGCTGCGCCTGGACGACACCGAGCGGTCCTACCTGTGGTCCCTGGCGATGCCGTCACCGGAACCGGCAGAACGCGAGATCGTGCCCGCCCGCGCTGTGCGGCCCGGGGTGCTGCAGCTCCTGGAGCGGTGGGCCGACCTGCCCGCGTTCATCGTCGGCCCCAGCCGTGACGTCCTAGCCGGCACCGCCCTCGCTGCCCGGGTCCACCCCGCCTGGAGCCCGGGGCACAACCTGATCGAGTTCACCTTCCTCGACCCCAGGGCGCACACGGTGTATCCGGACTGGGACGAGATCGCCCTCCAGGCTGTCGCCGGTCTGCGTGCCACCGCCGTCGAGCGCCGCGGAGAACTCGACGGCTTCGTGGCGGACATGCGCGAGCGCAGTGACAGGTTCCGGACGCTGTGGGACTCCCACGACGTGTACGAGCGCACGATGGGCGAGAAGCAACTGCGCGTCTCCGGCATCGGCGTCCTCCGCCTCAAGTTCGAGACCTTCGCGCTCACCGGCCCCGAGGGACACGTGCTGTACGTGTACTTCCCCGAGCCCGGCAGCACAGACGACGAAGCACTGCGCCGCCTCGCCTGAGGCCCCGCGGCGGCGCGGCGCGCCTATGAGCGCCGGGGCGGCCATCGAGCACGGCGGTTCCTCCGCCGCCCGCGAGCAGTTCGGCTCCGCGAGCGGCCATGGCGAACACTGCAGCGGCCACCGCGGCTACGAGCACGCCGTGGCGCGCCGGAATGGTGCATGCGGCGGCTGGAGTGAGAGCACCCCAGAACCACAGTTGCGGCAGTCACGGGCGGCCTTCTCGTCTGCGTACACGGTCACCCAGTGCGGCGGGCAGCCAGGCGTCCAGCTCCGCGAGTGTGACGGGGCGGCTGCGTGATCGGCCGGCCTCGCCTACGGCACGTGTGCGAGTGGAGCAAGTGCCGTAGGACCCTGCGACAGCCACGTGGTCTCGCTTGTGAAGGGCCTACCGGCCTACCGCCCGTCCGATGCGGCCGATGCGCTAGTGCGCCACCGGCCGGTCAGGCTCCACGCCGGCAAGGGTCAGGAGCCCGGGTGGGTGGGTGGTGGCGCACCGGGTACTCGCCACCTGCACTGGATCGCACCCACGGAGGCGCACTGATGAGCATGATCAAGAAAGCGGTGGACGTGGACGTGCCTGTTCGCACCGCCTACAACCAGTGGACCCAGTTCGAGACGTTCCCGGACTTCATGGAAGGCGTCGAGGAGGTCAGGCAACTGGATGACCGCCACAACCACTGGACCACCAAGATCGGTGGGGTCCGGCGAGAGTTCGACACCGAAATCGTCGACCAGCTGCCCGACGACCGCATTACGTGGCGCACCACCACGGGCGATACGAGTCAGAAGGGCACAGTCCGCTTCGAACGCATCGACGACATGCACACCCGGGTGGAACTCGCCATGGAGGTCGAGCCGAGCGGAGCAACGGAAATGGCCGCCGACATGACCGGCATGCTGGACCGGCGCGTCCAGGGAGACATGAAGCGTTTCAAGCAGTACATCGAGCGGCGCGGCGGCGAGTCCGGAGAATGGCGTGGACGCATCACGCCCGGAAACAGCGACACGATCTGATACCGAGCACGGTCGATGAGCCTGGTCGCATGCGGCCAGGCTTACTGGTCGACTCAATTCGTTCACTCGGCAATCACTCGGCAATGGACCGCTGATCCACGACAAGCTCGCCGCGGAACGCGGGGACATTCCGGCTCAGGTGAACGCCGCGGCAGCCCGGTCCTCGCGCAGGCGGATCAGACCACTCGCGTCGGCACCGCGCTGCGCCTCAGCACGGGCTGAACGCCTCCGTCACGACGTCCGCCCTGCCGCACGCAGGCAGTCCACGCCCGCCCAGTGTGCCGGACCCCCCCGGTGACCTGCCTGGACCCGGGGTCTAACCTCTCCTCGTTCGCGCACCGTCGGGTGCGCCGGAAAAGGGGGGCCTCCATGGACGAGGACAGCTCGGCACGGGTGTACCGCAGAGTACGAAGACGGCCTCAACGCGCCGCGCTGCTCTCCTTCATCCTCGTGGGCAATGCCGCGTTGCAGATCATCCGCACCCGCCACGACGTACCGCTGTGGTGGGCGCCCGTCGCACTGGCGCTCCTCGTCGCGGTCGGCGTCTGGGGCGTCCTGACCGAGTGGCGGGCGCGCACCGTGGTGACGGACGCGGGAGTCACCCGGCAAGGCCCCCTGCGGACACGTACCTGGGCCTGGCCGGCCGTCTACGACCTGCGCGTCGAGCCTTCCGGCAGCCACGCCCTGAGTACCCAGCCCGGGTGGCCGGCCTACCTGTACGACACCGAGGGCCGCCGCTTCCTGCTGCCGCACATCAACGAGTGGCAACTCGACGACCCCTACGCCGAAGTCGCCGCCCTGCGCTCGCAGGCCCGGTGGTACGGCATGCCCGGCGAGCAGCGACCCGAGATCGAAGCCCGGATCCTGCGGCGGGCCGGGCAGCGCAAGGGGTGGCAGTGGGCGAGCGTCGCGGCGGTGATCGTGTTCGTCCTCATGCTCGGGCTCGCCCTCGCCGAGGACGTCTCGGGGACACCGGCGAACCTCCCCCTGCTCCTCCTGGCCGTGCCACTGGCCGCCTTCGGCGTGCTCGGAGTCCTGCTCAGCCGGTACTGCGCCACCCGCGCCCTGCGGCTGCCGCGCTGAGAGCACCCGGAGGTAGCAGGCTGGCCAGGTCAGGACCGCGGCGGGCTCGACAGCGTCCGCGAAGCCGCGGGACGGCGTGAGAGAGCAGGCGAGGAAGGCCGAATCCAGCCCCTTCGGCGTCGTTCAGGGCGCGGAGTTCTGCCCGAGCCAGGCCGGCGTCTCCGAGCGGGCCTGGGCCTGATTGTCGAGGCCGATGCGCCGAGCTTCAGGGCCGCCCCGTCCAAACTGCAGGGGCATCTCGTCGGAGGAAAAGGCGAGGTAGTAGCCGGTAACAGCCTTGCGCTGCGGGCCGGTGCGGGCGGCCGGGCCGCAGCCGAGTTCGGCGCGCCGGCCGCAGGGGCGCGGTGGTGGGCGCCCCGAAAGCGTGCGCCGCGGTCCGCATCCGTAGGCCCCCGTTTCGGCTTTCGCCGGCTGCCGGCACACCTGCTCGCTGACGTGCTGCACAGGACCGCGCCGCCAGACGCGTGGAGACCGCCTTCGACGAGCTGACGATCGGGACCTGCGCTCGCCTCCCCCGAGCCAACGGGCAGAGCAGCAACGAAAGCGACCAAGACGGGGACAGGCAGTGACCGACCGAGGGTTCCGTCGGTCAGCGACCGGCCCACAGCCGACAGCTTCCACGAACACGCCCCGCGTCACACCGACGGTCCAACGTATCGCCGGGACGGTCGCTCTGCTGTCCGAGGTCCCCGGGAAGGTGCTCGCCTGCACTGTCAGTGGGCTCACGTATCGTTCCTGCCACCACACACCGACTGGGAGGATCAAGAGAGTTGACCGGCCTGTCCGCTTTCCCGCTGCCTTTTCAGACTTCCCGTTCCATACCTTTCGCCCAGCCCCGAACACTGCGGGAACTCGAGATGATGGAGTGCAGCGCGCGCATCCGGGAAAAGCCGTGGTGGTTCGAGAAGATGAACGACGCCGACATCGTCGCCAGATGGATGCGAGAAGCGATCGACCAGGGTCTCACCGAAGCGCAGATCCGGTACGTCGTCGACGAGCTCGCCCATTACGCCGCGCTGCGCGATGGGCGAACCGGCATCGAGGTGTCCGCCGTCGACGGGGTGTGGCAGTCGGACACCTTGGTCGACGATGAGCTCAGGTCCCGGCTGCGTGAGGCGGTTCGGGTTCTGGAAGAGGTCCCCGACGCGGAGAAGGACTGGCATCCCGGATCCGACGGCCAAGTGCTGGATCTGGTTCATCCCTCCTTGTTCTGCCTGGTGAAAGAGGTGAGCGGCGCACCCGAGCAGGCTTGGCGGAACCCGACGGACCGCTACTCGAAGCACGAGTTCTCCGAGAGGTTCCAGTGGCTGCCCACGGACGTGGACGTCAGTGACGACGGCGATGTCAGCTTCCGCTCGTACGTCAATAACCTCCACCCCGAAACGCATCAGGAACTGGCCTCCGTACTGCCGGACTTGTTCGCACGCTTCCTCCCGCTGTGGGAGAAGGTGCTCACCGACCTGCGTCATCCGCGGCCCCTGCGCATCGAGGCCGACCCCTACGGGTGGTACGACTCGGAGCCGGAGTATCCGGACAAGGCGTCCTACAGCGATGACGAGGCCTACGCAGAAGCCGTCCGCGCATGGGAAGAGGCCCAGGACGAATGGTGGGAGAACCGCCGGCCGGTCGTCCCGGACGCTCCCGTCTTCACCCCGCCCGAGTCGCCCGACGACACCGCCCGCGTCGACCTGCGCGGCCGCCGTCTCCAGGTCATCGTCAAGCTCGCCACCATTCAGCTCACCCCCGACAGGCCGGAGTACCCCGGTGGTTCCTGGCATGTCGAGGGAATGCTGAACGAGCGGATCGTCTCGACCGGCATCTACTACTGGGACAGCGAGAACATCACCGAGAGCCGGCTGAGCTTCCGGGCGGCACTCGACGACCCGCACTACGAACAGAACGACGACAACGGTGTGCGTGAGGTCTACGGCCTGGAGGACGAGGATGCGCTGAACCAGGTGCTGGGATCGGCGTCGACCCCGGCAGGCCGCTGCCTGGCATTCCCGAACATCCTGCAACACCGCGTCGGCTCATTCGGCCTCGCGGACCCCACGCGCCCGGGGCATCGCAAAATCCTCGCTTTCTTCCTCGTCGATCCCTCGGAGAAGATCGTCTCGACCTCCGATGTGCCACCCCAGCAACCCTGGTCCACCACCTCGACCATGACGCTGGAACAGGCCAGGGCCTACCGCGAAGAACTCATGCGGGAACGCAAGTTCTTCATCGCCGAACACAACGAGCAAATCTACGAACGTGAATTCTCCCTCTGCGAGCACTGAAGGTACGGCAGGCGGCTGCGCTTGAGGTCGTCGGAGTAGGGTCCGGCGTCCTGGGCGGCGGTGCGGGCCTGTTCGATCGGCTCGGCGGTCACGGGCGGGTGGCCGTATGCGACGGAGCTGCTGCGGTAGGCCGCTGAAGGGATTGCAAGGTCCGTGCGGTGTCGCCGCTCCCACCCTGTGCGGCGGCGACGATGGTGTGAGGCGGGCCGCTACTGCGGGAACCTCCGCCGTCGGCCATGATGCGCGGGCACATCAGCAGGACGTGGGGGCGTTGAGTTCGTCCAGGTCCATGCCGGTTGGTGTGCAGGCGCATGGCCCGGCTCTCGGCAAGCCCAACGGGCCGCTCGGGGTCGGATGCAGCACTCACCTCGCCCAGGGCTGTCGCGGCGTTGACGAGGTGGGTCATGGCCCCGGCCGAGAATCGGCTCTAATTCGGGGCTGCCGGCATCTACGGCTGCGGTGACCGGTTGCCTGGGAGGTTCGGCACGCAGGGCTCACTCCCCCACGGGCACCGGCAGCGCCCGCCCGGCCGCAACTGGCCCGTCCCGCACCGCAGCGAAGAGTGGATCCGGCTGAGTACTACAGCGTGCCGGCTGGGTGAGCACCCGCTCTCTGACCGCGCCCGGATCGCTGACGCCTCGACCCGCTATCTCCGCCTGGACGGGGCGGCCGATTCACACGGCGCCGAGAAAGCCCGGATCAACGCCGTCGAACTGCCGGCATGAGTCCCGGGCAACGCCGAGCAGCTCTCTCATGGGTACGGCGCGGCGGCTGGTCGCGGAGATGTCCTGGTGCGCCTCCGCAGACCACAACGGCGGGAACAGTGACAGGCCCTGATGACCGTCGAGTGCCCGGACCTCCTCGCGCCAGCCGGGCCAGCGCAGATCGGCGTAGAACTCATCGAGCGCCCCGGACACCAGCCAGGCCAGCCACGCCGAGTAACCGACACCCAACGCCTCCCAGCGAAGGGAATCGGGGGCGAAGTAGACCACCTCGCCCGGCTGGCCGGCAGCGGTGGGAGCGGCACCGTTGAGAGCGAAGACGCCGCCCAGTACATCCTGTGCCACCACCAAACCGGCCTCCGGCCGCCAGGCCGGGTCGAACCCGGCGGGGAACTGATTCACGCGAGCCAGACCCGGCACCCCGTGCGCAGCCCCTTCCACCGGGCTGCCGAAGAGGCGCAACCATCCGTCGTCCACCAGCAGACCACCGCAGTGCAGCACCATCGCACCCACGTACGACCGGGCCGTGACCTGAAGCTGAAGAATCGATGCCCTCCCCAGATCGCTATCGACTGCAAGCACTTGGACAGGCACCGGACTTGCATCCAGTGTCTCCTTGAGTTCCGGCCAGGCCGGTTCCTCGACATCGATCAGCTGACCCAACTCCCGCATGCCTGCATCGTCGCACCCCACTGTGCGTCCCCATCAGCAGGTCGCCGCGACGAACCACCGCCTGTCCGACGGGCTCTCGGCCGTGGCGCGCCGGTGCCGCAGCTCTACATCGGCGCGGGGAGGCCACGGGTGAGGCTTTGCATCTCCTTGATCGTTGGTCCGCCGCGGGGCTGCTTAGGGTGCGGGCATGTCTCGAAGATGGTGGATACGGCAGGCGTCGATGTCGGCCAGTTGCCTTGCTTTCACGGTGCTGTCGAACATTGTCGCGCATCACAGTTGGCAGGTGACGACCGTTTGGGCACTCGGTGTCCTGGTCCTGATGGGCCTGTCCGTGCTGAACGTGCTGTGGCAGCAACGCTACCGGCCGGAGAAGTTCGAGAAGTACCGCGCCAAGGCTGAGGCGCGGCTTCAGCGGTAGCCCGAGAGAGCAGTGCGCCGCTCAGCACGTGCGCGGCGTGGCCCACCGGGCGCCTGGACCGGCCTGCGGACTCAGGCGGGCCGGCAGCAGCCGCTGGCCCTGCGTCCTGGACGTACCCCTTCAGTCTCACGAGAGGTCGGCAGGCGGTTGTCTCGCCGGCGCGCTTCCCGGCGAACCGGCGGCGCTCACCATCCAGACCGCCATCGTCCGCTCGATGCGGCTCGCGGCGAAGCTGGAGTTCACCGAGGTGGAGCGGTTCCGGGCATGGGACGCCGAGCCGCAACTCGGCCTGCGGTCCCCGATCACATCACGCCGAAATGCCCCGTTCGCGTCGACGAAGTCGGCCGGCGCGCCGCAGCCGGGACGGCGCCCTGCCCGAGATGCGCTGCACCTGTGCGCGGCGAACGACCTCAGCCTCCACGTCCATCCTGCAGCATGCTTTCCGGGCGGGCCGGGGCGGCGATCGATTGCGTCTCCGCCCCGGCCTCGGGATCAGATGGCGGTCAGGATGGCGCGCAGCCGCTCGTCTTCGCAGATGATGCTGTTCGCGACGCCTGAGCCGACGATGCGTCGGTCCCCGTCGGCGAGTTCGGCGACGCGCCGGCGCTGCTGAGTGTTCAGGGCGGTGGCACCGAGGGCTTGGAGAGCCTCGCAGGCGCCGGCGACGTCCGCTCCGGTTTCGGCGGCGTGGAGGGCGGCCTCGGCGAGGCGGCCGAGATCGACGACGTCGGGGTCGCTGATGGCGAGCAGGGCGAGGGCGGCGGCGGGGGCCTTCTCGGGGTCGGCGAGCAGTTGTTCCAGTCGGGGGATCAGGGGCCGGGCGGACGCGCCGAGGAGGGCGGTGGCGCGGAGGGCGCGGACGACGGTCCACCGGTACCAGGGCCGGCCGCCAGTGGTGCGGTCCAGCACGGAGGCCAAGACCGTGACGGCCTCCTCGGCGGCGCCGTCGATCTGCCACAGGGCGGTGGCGATCGCGATGTCGCCGTCCAGCTGCGGTGTGGTCGGCTCGGGGTCCTTGCCGAGGGCTGCCCGGAGGGCGGGGAGCAGTGCGGCAGCCGTCGCGCCGAGGGCGGCGGCGGCCTGGGCAGCCTCGGCCACCTCATGCGGGCCGGCGCCGAGCGCCGTGGCGACGGCGTCGAGCAGGACGTCGGTCTCGCCGGTGAGCTCGTGGTGGGCCCGCGCCACCATCAGCGACCCGGCAGCGGCCCGCAGCACGGCACCGGCCTGCTCGCGTACGGCCCGCGGGCCGGCCGCCGCCACGGCGGTGATGGCGGTGGCCGCGTACGGGAAGCGGGACAGCACGGTGTACAGCTCGGGCAGGGCGGCAGCGGCCTGCGGGCCCCACTGGCGCAGGAGGTGGACCAGGTGCGCGGTCTCGTTGTTGCCGAGCCCGTCTGCGGCCAGTCGTACGCGGACGGCGGCGAGCAGGGCCGGGTGGAAGGGGTAGGTCGGCGCGTGGAAGTCGCTTGCGGCGTCGAGCGCCCGGGGGCGCCGATCGAGGTGCCGGGCCAGCAGCGGGGCGGCCTGCCGGGGCGCGACCCGGACGAGCACGGCCAATGCCTGGTCAGCCGCCTTGTCGTCGGGTTGGGCGGCGAGATCGGCGAGGACGGGCGCGGCCTCGGCGGCAGCCGGCCCGAGCTTGCCGAGCAGGGTCGACGCCGGGTGCTCGGCGGCGAGGGAAGCGAGGGTGGGGACGAGTCGCCGAGGGGCGCTGCGGGAGAGGTAGCAGGCGTGGTCGGCCGCGGAGAGCGCCTCGGTCCGCACCTCGGGGCGGTCGTCCCGAAGGGCGGTGTCCAGCAGCGCGAAGGCGGCTTCGCGGTCTGCCTCGGTCCCGCGGCGCAGCAGGCTGTCGACGATCGTGTGAAGCGGCTCGCGGTGGTGCATGCTGTACCGGTCGACGGTGAATGCACGAGCGGGCAGCAGGCCGAGCGCGGCATCGTGGTGGGCGTCTGTCCACGGCTCCCCGGCGGCCAGGGTGACGAGGAGCGCGGACAGCCGCAGTGGCGCCGGCGTGTCCGCGCCGAGCAGTGCGCGGGCCTCCACGACGGCGCCGGAGTTGTCCACCCGGCTGAGGGCGATGAGGAGTTCGGCCCGGACCCCGGGGTCGGCCTCGGCCGTCCATCGTCTCCGCAGAGCCCCCGAGGCCACCTGGGTGTCCCTGGTGTGGCCGAGCGTCCAGGCAGTGAGCAGGCGGACGTTCACGTCTTCATGTGCCAGCAGCGGTGTCAGCACCGGGATCTGGGCAGCGACGGCGGCCCGGACGGCGCCCGGCGCGATCTCCCATTCGTCATCGCTCTCGGCCAGCCCGCCGAGGAGGCCCAGGACTTCGGTCGTCCCAGGCCGGTCGGCAGCGGCGATCCGCGCGAGGTACGGGACGGCGTCCACACTGGCGGAATACACCGTGCCCTGGTGGAGGATGCACGAGTACAGCTCGGAGATCGCCTCCTCCCCGACGTCCCCGCCGCCCTCGGCGAGGGCGCGCAGCAGGTGGGGCAGGTCCTCGGCGGGGCCGTAGGCATGCGAGACCGAGGCCCAGGGGTGGGTGTCGAGCCCGGCGAGAGCTTCAGCGAGATCCATGGGTGTGATCTTCGCAGCCGGGTCCGACAGTACGGCCAGGGGCCTGTGGCGGCCTGCGCCGGCGCGCCTAGCCGCTGGGCAGGACCGGCCGCCGCAGATCCTTCTCCGAGAGCCCTTCGAGGATCCCGACGACGTGCTCACGCTGACGGTCCAGGGCGCCCTTGAAGGCTTCGAGTTCCGAGTTCACCGGGCGGCGCACAGTGCAGCGAGGCGGTCCAGGGTGCTCACCATCTTCGTCTGCCACCAGGCGCGACCGCTGTCCACTTCCGCGCGTTTGTCCTCCGGCATACGCGAACCGTCGAAGATCTCGGTCACCACCGTCGCCCCCGCATCATCCGGGAGCAGGTCGAAGATCCACCTGTGGCCCCACGCGGCCCCGGACGCGGTGGCGTCCGGGTGCCCACGACCGGGCCTCGGTTCCCAGCCGATCCGGCGGCCCGACTCGTACTCGACGACGCGGTTGATCATCTCGTAATCGCCGTAGCGCTCGTAGTGCATCCGCATCACGAAGACGTCCCCGACACCCGAAACCACGGCGTCGCAGACACCACCGCGCAGCATCCCCGAGCCGTCGAGATCCAGGTGCCGTCCGGGATCGGCCAGGATCCGGAAGATCTCCCCCGCCGGGGCGTCGATGTGCCGGGAGACCGCCACCACGGCCTCGCCTGTCGTACTCGTCATCCGCGCGCCTCCGTCAACCGCAGAGCATGAGCCTGACTCCGGCCTGGACGCTACACAGGGGGTACGACAACACCTGGCCGAGCACGGGTGGTCTACGCGAACTCCCACCGCACCAGTTCCGGGAAGAACTGACCCCGGCAAACCTTCCCGGCGGCGCCAGGGTCCGAGGCCGGCCGAGCGCTGTCGTGCGGAGAGTCCTTCATCAGCTGCCCCGCCACGCTGAACGCGACTGCGCTACGCGATACTCGCTCTGTGGACTGGTTCGAGCAGGCGCGGACAGCGGAAGAGGTCCAGGACTGGGATACAGCCATCTCGTTGGTGAGCGCCCACGCCGAGTGCTTCTCCACCGACCACTCCATGCACGGCAACCATCTGTGGCACATGGATCTGCTCGCCCGTGCGGGACGGTTCCCCCAACTCACGGAGCTCGCCCTCACGGATGTCCATGCACGTCGGAGACTCAACAGATCGCTCCGCGATCAGGGAATGGAGGCGATTCTGCGCAGCCGCGCCAAAGATGGTGACCGTGACGCTCTGTATGTCCTTGTCCGGCTGCTGTGCGAGACCAATCGGGCCCAGGAGGCCTACCGAGCGGTCCAGGCCTTCGGGCCCGAGGATCAGTACGCACAGCAGATCGCGGCCTCTTTTCGAACGCCGTCAAGCGGTACGCAGTAACGCATGCTCTGCAAGGGGTCCCTGCCGTGCGGCACTCCGGGGACGGGCCCGCCTCAGAAGTCCCCCTCGGTTTGTCGTTCGCCCTCCGCTCTCCGCCCTTTTCACCAACGCACATCCGACAACGGCAAACGCTCCCCGGGCCGGGGTGAAGGGGTCTGCAACTCCGGTCACGACAGCACCGCCGCACCGCCCACGGAACTGCCCTGCTCAGTCCCCGCGCAGGCCTGTCCCGCGCTGATCGCTGCGCTCGGCGGCCCGGGGAGCGGGGCTGGATCTTCTTCTGGCTGATTGCTGACTCCGTGGACCAACGTCGGCGCTGTCAGCCTGCCGCACGCTATTTCGGACACGCGGTCGGGGCCGACGACGACGGGCGCACGGGCAGCGGGGTGAGGGGGGTACAGACCGGGATGGCTGCACCGATGAGTTCGACCAGGCCCACGCCGCCGGTGGGTGGGACGAGCCTGCTCCAGTTGTTGGCCACCCAGGCATTGCCGGAGGAGTCGATCTGCACTGCTGTGAGGTGCTGGATCGCTTTGTTCTGGAAGCCCCGTTCAGGGGACAGCGCGGTGCCGGCGGACGCGCCGGGAGGACAGGCTGCGCTGTTCACCCCGCACAGGAGTGACACGGACGAGTCGCCGAAGCCGGCGATCCATACGCGGTCCTGGCCGTCGATGGCGACCGACCAGGGGAACACCTTCTTGGCCAGGTGGTGCACCCCCGCGACGGTTCCGTTCGGCCGGATCTCGGTGATGGCGCTGCTGAAGAAGTTGGCTACCCAGGCGTTGCCCTTGGAATCCAGGGCGAGTCCGACGGGTGCTTGGAGCGATGAGCCGGTGGTGGAGGAGATCGGCTTGAAGTCGGAGCCGATGACGGTGACGCTTCCGCCGACGTTACGTGGCCGCCGCGATTGCCTGATCTCTTCGAAGGAGAGGTGGCTGTTGGTGACCCAGGCCCTTCCCTGGCCGTCGATCTGGACCGCGAAGGGGTGGTTGAGACTCTTGTCGGTGATGGTGATGGCCTTGCTCGGGTCGCCGTGCGGGTAGACAACGACGCTGCCTGCACCCGGCTTGCCCTTGAGACCGTGGGAGTTGGCGATCCATACGTTGCCGCGCTGGTCGACGGCGACGCCCTGCGGTTTGACGAAGTCGCCGTTCTTCCAGCCCGCGGAGGGTGACAGCGGCTTGCCGGATGCGGAGTACTTCGACATCGCGTTGCCCCCGTAGCTGGGCGCCCACACGGATCCGTCATGATCGATCGCGAGTCCCCAGGCGCCGGCCTTCATGCCGCCCCCGCTGACGGGGCTGCCCAGGACCGGCCGGCCGGTCGGGTCCTGCACGGTGACGTAGGAGTTGGGGTCGCGTGTTCCGGGCTTCCAGTTGTTGGTCGCCCATACGTTGCCCCGGGCGTCGAAGGCGATGCGTCCTGGCGCGTAGAGCTGGTCGGCGGTGTGGCGCACCGCCAGGATCCAGGACTGGGGCGCCGTGCTGAGCGACGGCGTGAAGACGTTCGCGGCGCGCGCCAAGGCCTGCAGACCGCGCGGTGACTGTGTCGGGTTGTGGGCCAGGCTGAGGATGGCCTGCACGGTGTCGGCCGGTCTGCTCCCACCGGACGGTGTCGCCAGTCGGAGCAACTGGCCGCATCGCGCGTTGTCCGTCACGCACAGGGAAACGAGGTTGGCGAGCGTGCTCTGCGTGGCCAGCGTCTGGCTGTTGGCGCTGTCTCCGGTGAGGGGCCCTCCGGCCTTTCCCGTCGCCGGATCGGCGAGGCTGAAGGAGGTAGCGGCGGCGTTCTGCAGACCGGGAGCGGGTCCGGAGATGCCGCGTTCGTCGCTGAACTGGGCGAGGGCGTACGTCGCGGCGACCGTGGTCAGTTCGTTGACGGTCACCTTGCTCACGCTCCGCTCCGACACCCCGCCACCCGTGCCGAACCCGACGACCGTGCGCAGCCGGAACCGGTGCGCCTGTCCGGACACGGCCTCTACATACACCACCGCATCGGCAGGCTTGGGGTAGGTGATCCGAAAAGAGCCGTGCGCGTCGGTCGTGGCCTGACCCAGCTTCTTGACCCCGGAGCGTGACCCTGCCATGAGCACGACCGGAGAGCCTGACAGTGGCTTCCCCGCCCCGGTCACAGTCCCTTGCACGGTGACGGGCGCGGCGCCGGGCGCTGCCACCCCCGGCAGGGCGAAAGCGGCGCATGCGGCGACGGCGGTGGCCGACGCCAGTCTCAACACCCCGAAGCGGGAGGTGCTCATGATCGTCCCTTTGCTCTGCGTTACCGGACAGGGCGCGGACATGTGGATGCGCCGCTTCGCCTCGCGAGGAGTGCGCTGATGAGCCGTCCCCCGTACTTGGCCGGGGGGAAAACAGGGGCCGCCCATGCACGGTCCCCACCCCGAAGATCAGCCGGGGACCTCGGCCCCAGTCGCCTTGGCTCGGACTGTTCCGGCGCCCCTCTCAGGCACTCTCAGCGTGAACCAGCCGACCCGGGTCCCCAGCAGCCAGACCACGCCCAGGTACAGCCCAGGTTCGACTTCGCGCATCTCGTCGCGCACGCCACGAGCGACCAGTGAGAGCTTGGAGTAGTCGATGACGATGCAGTCCTGTTCATCCATCAGGCTCGGCCCGGTATACACCTGGGCCACGATCGCCAGCAGATCGAACGCGGTCATCCGATTGCTGAGATAGCCTTCGGGGTCGAAGACCTTTCCCCGCCACAGCGTCATGCGTACCAGCCAGGCCAGCGGCTGAGCCGCCCAGCTGCCTCCCCACCGGATGATCCCGGTACCCTCCAGCGGACCCTGGGGAATGTCACCGGGCGGACTGGTACGAAACAGCTCCACCAAACCCGCGTCGCCCATCTTGAGCAGATCCGTCTCGGTGAGTGCCACGACTCATCCTCCCGGCATCAGTGACGAAGCATTACTCGGCCTGGGACACACCCTGCCTGTGCCGGGTCACGGCCAGCGTCTGTCGACGCCAATGGACGTGCCGGAGGGGGAGCAGCCCATGGGAGACCGACACTCCCCGTACGCGACACCACCACCTGCACCGCCACGGTCAGGCTGACCACAGCTCCACGTGGCATCGACCGACGACTCCGATTGTCGAGGCTCGGCAGGACAACCGCCACCGCTGTCGGGACCTGCCGCTTGTGCCTACGGCCCTCCGCCTTGCCAGGTCACGCACCCACACGGGCGCCTGGTCCAGCCGCGGGGCGTACCCGAGCTGGGTGACTGCCTAGAGATGGGGCCTGCGTCGCTTGACGCGGACGTCAGCCGCCCTAACCGCTCTCGGCCCTCCCCGGCCCGGAACTGATCCGCGCCAGGTCCGTCGCCAGCGACTCCAGCCACGACACCATCGCGTAGTACAGCCGCGGCGCGTCCGGTGGCTCGGCGGCGAGCTCCGCGAAGGTGACGTCGATCGACGGCACGGGCGCGCTCGGCGTGTCACCGCCGGGATCCAGCGCCGCCGAGACCAGCAACATCCGCCCCGCCACACGCTCCCCTACCCCTGCGAGTGCCTCCGCCGCCACCGGGCCCAGCACGGCGCGCGGCGGCTCGAGCAGCCTCTGCGAGCCCCACAGGGTGTGATGGCCGGCCATCAGCGTCGCCTGCCAGTCCACCGCGGGCGGCACTGTGCGGGCCCGGCCGCCGAAGCGCTGCGGCTCGCTCTGGTACTGGGCGTACGCGGACTCCGCGAGGATGACCGAGCGGTGCAGCGACCGGTGACCGGGCGGCGCTCCCCACGGCGGGGCCGCCGCTGTCCCCTGCGCGGCCGAGGCGCTGGTCGCCACGACGATCTCCGCCGCCCTCCGCAGCAGCTCCGCGGCCGCGTAGCGCAGCTCGTCGTGGGCGCCGCGCGGCCACGCCAGTACCCCGAAGACCGCGCCGATCGCACTGCCGACCAGCACGTCCAGCACCCGCACCTCCGCCAGGTGCCAGGTCGGCGGCGCGAGCTGCGCGAAGACCAGCGCCACGAGCACGGTGAACAGGCCCTGCGCCCAGCCGACGCCCCGGACCGGCCCGACGGCGAACGCGATCAGCATCCACACCGGCAGCAGCACCGCGTAGAAGCCAGTATCCGTCCCGGCCACGGTCAGCGTCCCTGCGGTGACCAGCGCGCCGGCGAGGGTGCCCGCCAGCGCCAGGCGGATGGTGTGCCATGTCTCGTCCAGGGTCGTCCGGGTGAGGGTGAGCGTCGCGAGCATGGCCCAGAACCCGTGGGGCAGGGTGTCCACCCCGGCCACGAGCCGTGCTGCCGTCAGTGCGAGGGCGATGCGCACCGCGTTCTGGAAGAACACCGACCGGCGCCCGACGTGCCCCCGCAGCCGGTGCCACCACAGCAGCGGGGCCCACATCGTGGCGTACCAGAAGCGGCCCGGCGGGACCGGCACCTCGGCGTGCCGGCCCCGTACGGCCAGATCGGCGGCGACGCCCATGGCCAGCGCCGCGTCGGCGACCTCCAGCACGGCGGCGTGCCCGCGCAGCACGGCCGGAGCGAGGTCCGGCACACCGCCTCCGAACGGCCCGGCCGATGCGGCCGAAAGGCGTGCGCGCGCCGCGACCAACGCCTCGTAGGGCGCCACCGGCGACGGCCCGGACCGCAGACAGCCGGCGGTCGCCCCCGCCAGCTCCGCCACCGCGCGCAGCACTGCCGTGACCGCAGGGTCCGCTTCGCCGCGGTCTGGACCCAGCCCTGCCAGCCGGCTCAGCAGCGTGCGGGTCGCGAGGCCGGTGTGCGCAAGGGCGCGATCCCGTCTACCCGGTCCGGCCGGGCGCTCCGCCTCCGGCACGTGCAGTGGCCGCAGCGCTTGACCGGCCTGTTGTGCCGTTGCCCGGTCAGCTTCGGTCAGGGCGTACGGCGGTGTGGCAAGGCGCCGAGCGCACTGCGCGGCGGTCCGCGCGGCCTCGGCGGCCCGCTTTTCGTAGGGCGGAGGGGTCGGCTCGGTCAGGAGCAGCGCCTCCGCCGCGACGAGCAGCGCCACACCGGTGCTCGTCCCGATCAGCCGGTCGCCGAGCGAGTCCGGATCGTAGGGCGGGAAGGAGGGCAGGATGTAGAGCAGTTGCAGGCCCGGTGCCGTCCCCGCCCAGCGCGGTCCGCCCACGCCGGAGAAGGCCAGGGTGAAGCCGACCGCCAGCATGCCGACGGCGGCGCTCCAGGTACGCACCGACAGGTAGGTGCCGATCACCACCAGGGCCCAGCACAGGGGCACCGCCCGCAGCTCCATGGCCGCCCGCTGCCGCCCGGTGCCGGGGATCCGCGACAGCCCGCCCAGCGCGATGGCGGCGAACAGGGCGTAGGTCGCCGCCACGGGGCGGTCCAGGCCGTAACGGAAGACGTAGAACCCCGTCGCCGCGACCAGCGACACCCGCACGGCTCGGCGGCCCGAAGCGGCGTAGGCCGCCGGGCTCCACCACCGGGCTACGACACCCCGCACCTCTTCAGCATCGCCCACCCCGCCCGCCCCGGCACCCGCCCGGCTCGCGCCGCCACGGCGCGCAGGGTCAAGTGGGCGGCTGGTCGTCGAAGTGGGGGCCGGCGTCCTGGAGCTGCGGTGCGGTCTTGTGACCTCCTGCTCGGCGACCACGGGCGAGCGGCCGAATGCGACGGCGTTGCTGCGGGAGGCGTCCTCAAAGGCGTCCGGTGTTGGTCGCTATCAGGCGATGTACTCGATCTCGGGACAGCGCTGCGAGGCCCCCCACAGCAGATGCCCGGTGTCCGGGCGGCCGCGCAGCTGGAGATCGAAGAAGGCCCGCATGGTCGCCCGTACGGCAGCCACCGCGCGGTCTGCCGGAATCGCACCGATCTGCAGCGTGTCACGCACCGGTTCGGGCAGCTGCGGGGCGATGGCCACAATGTCGGTGAAGCAGTTGTGGTCGGCGTCCGCGAGGCGCAGACAGCGGTGCCAATCGCTCAGGCGCGCCCAGAACGGCGGCCAGGACGCGTCCTCGTTCAACCCGTCGTGAACCGCTGTGTCCATCAGCAGGAACGGCCGGTCGAGACCGTGCTCGACCACCGGCCCGTACAGCGCGCCGTCCAGATCGACACCGGCCCGCACCCGCTCGTCCAGATGCATCACCGCCGCCGACGCGGCGCCGCCCCGCGAGTGCCCGAAAGCGCCGACTCGCGTGAGGTCCAGCGTCCCGCCCAGCCCGCGCGGGAGCGGACGCCCCTCGGCGTCGGGGTTGCCGCCCTCCTCCACCACGGTCAGCTGGTCGAGGACGAATCGCAGATCGGCTGCGCGCACCTCGACCGCTGCCGTGCGGGCCTCGTCGCTCGCGTCGTCGGGGCGGTTGACGACCACGCGGCCGTCCGGGAACTCCACCTCACCAGAGTCGTAGGGATGGTCGACTCCGACCACCACATAGCCGGCAATGGAAGCACCATCGTCCGGCCTACTGATCGTCAAATCCCTTGAAGCGTAGACGAGTTGCTGCCGAAATCGGGATCACCTATCCGTTCTCACCGTTCCCTTACCAGAGAACGCCGACGCCGTCCTCTCTGCCAAGGCCATGCCGCGACAAGGACCGACGGCAGGCTGCGCTGGTGGCAGGCGCGACGGAGGCTCTTCTACCGCCCCGGCGCCGAACTCCTCTTCCAGATCCTGACCGAGCGCGAGGAGAAGGACAGTGTCCCGAGAGTAGCGCGTGCATCGAACGTGGAGGCAGGCACAGCATGTGGTACCTCAAGGTCGTCTGGCATCACGACTTCCCGGATGAGCCGGTGGAGATCCTCAGCGAGATCGGCGAAGACCGGTACGAGGCCCGCAAGGTTGAGGTCTTCCGTGCCGGCCGGCTCGATTGGGCGGACGAGTCGCGACGGAGCCCGAGCACCATGTTGGGAGAGGTGCCTGTGCCTCCGCTTGCGGAGATCAACGAACAGGAGGAGTTCACCGCCGCTGTCATCCCGGCCGAGGAGTTCGAGCAGGCATGGGCGGCAGCACGAGGCGCGCTGCCGTAGACCCCAGGACCGTCACAGGGCCGTACGAGGGGGACCCATGGCGCCCGACCGCCACGGTCCTCAGAGACCTGCTCGGTGGCGAACATCGCAGGCCGGCCGCCCGGTCAGGGCGCCTCCAGCTGCGTCCCGTGTGCGAGGTGACGGAGCAGTGGCGCACCGCTTCACAAGCGGCCGGCGCCCTCTCAACCCCGCGGTCTGACGCCGAGCCGGAAGTGGCCGATGCCGATGTGAGTGGCGAAGGCAGCATTCTCCCGCTGGCAAGGCGCCCACGACAGGATGTCCACACCCACCCGGAGGTGTCCTTAGGACCACCCCCCCTTCGGTGTCCAGGCCCAGCGACGGGCAGCCGCGTGCGCGGCAGGATGGTCGTCCTCGGCAACGAGCGAACCACCACCTCGGCACGCATCACACGGACATCGGGGGATCCACATGAACGAGACCATCGCCAGGCGCCTGACGGGACTGGCCGGCATCGCGGCGGCAGCCGGCTTCATCGTCGAAGTACCCCTGTACTTCATCTACTCCGGCCCGCCGCCGGATTCCAATGTGCTGGCCAGGCTGCTCATCGGCATCGTCGCGCTGGCGGCACTGATCTTGTTCGTCACCGGCTTGCGGGAACTGATCAAACAGGTCGAGCCGGCCTGTGAGTGGATCGGGACGGCGGCCTTCGCCACGGGTCTGGTGTACGCGACGATCACCTTGGTCTCCAGCAGCCTGGAGGCCGGCGCGGTCATCGCCGCCGACCACCCCATCGACCCGACCATCACGGTCAGCGGCACCTACATCCTCTACGGATCGACCGGCCGCCTGCTGCTCGCCCTCTTCCTGGCAGCCACCGGCCACGCAATCACCCGGACCAACCTGCTCCCCCGCTGGACCGGCCGTTCCGCCCAGTTCCTCGCCGCGGTCAACCTGGCCTTCGTACCGTCCCTGTTCTTCGGCAACACCCCAGCCCATTTCTACGCAGCCAACGGCTGGGGCAGCACCGCCCTGATGGGCGCCCTCCTCAGCTACTGGCTCCTCGCGGTCGGCATCTCCACGTACCGCAGCGCCACACCCCCGGCACCGACCACCCAACCAGCCTCTCAGCGTTGAAAACGCCTCCGCCCACGGCAGCCTGCAAAGCCCGGCCGCCACAACGAGCACCACGGACCACGCGCGACCAACGACGCAGGGAGCAAATCAGCGGGAAGCAGCCGGAGTCAGCTGCGCAGAAATGCGGGCCCCATGCGGTGACGGCCAAGCCGTCACCGTCTCGCCGTACGTGTTGGTCACCTCGACCGAATCCCCTCCCCCGCAGAACGCCGGAAAGATCTCATACGCCCGTGGCAAGGCCAGCCGCGACCGGACGAGCGGTCCCGGGCGTGCCAGCCCACACCATGGCCGTGGTGGCGGCACCCCCACGGAGTCCAGGCCGCCGTGCCCCGAAGCCGCCAAACAGAAGCCGATGCCGGCGAAGTGCGCGGTCAGGCAGGCGGTAGCTGATCACCGGTTACCCGGGCCGCAAACCCCGGTCCCTGCCGGGCTCAGGGCGCCAGCACCACCCTGCCGAACACCTCCCCCGCGTCCATCTTGCGGTGGGCCAGCACCGCCTGGTCCAGGGGCAGCACCTCGTGCACGACCGTGCGCAGGTCGCCGTGCGCCACATCGGCGAACTGGGACGACCGCACGGCCTGCCGGTCGGGTCCGGGAACGGTGTCCGAGCTGAAAGTGGCGAACGACAACGACCTGCGGAAGGCGTCCATCAACCGCATCCCGAAGTCCGCCGGCGGCTGCCCGCCGACCACACCGACAGCCACATACCGCCCGTTGGAGTTCAGTCTGTCCAGAAAATGGGGAAGCTGGGGACCCCCCACGACATCGACCACCACGTCGAAGCCCGCCAGCGCGTCCGCGCCGCCCTCGCCGAAGCGGTCGAGGACATGGGTCGCGCCCAGGTCCCGCAGCCGGGCACCACGCCGTGCCGACGAGGTGGTGACCGCCACCGCGCTCGCACCGTTGCTGGCCGCGAGCTGGACCGCCGTGATCCCGATACTGCCCGCCGCGCCGCGTACGAGCATCGTCTCGCCTGGCTTGAAACGCGCCCGCTCCAGAGCGAAGTGGGCAACAACGCCGGAGCCGCCGAGGGTCACGGCGTCGGCTTCGGTCACACCGTCGGGCAGCGCAAGGACGTCCTCGACCGCCGCGACGGCCTGCTCGGCATACCCACCGGACAACCCGGTGAACGCCCACACCCGCCGCCCGATCCACGCGGCGTCCACGCCCTCTCCCACCGCAGTGACCCTTCCCGCGACCTCGCTGCCCAGGAGATGACCCTCCCGGAAGCCGTAGCCGGCAAGCGTTCCCCGGCGAATCACGGCATCCACACCGCCCACGCCGATCGCCTCTGTGGCGATCTTCACCTGCCCCGGGGCAGGAACGGGCGCGGGCACATCGACCACCTCCAATCCATCGGGGTCTCCGAACGTCCTGATCACGACGGCTTTCATCGCTGCTCCTCAGGTCGGGGAAGGGACGGTCGCGGCTGCTGCAGCCCTGCGTCGAGCCGGCCCCGGCAGCCAGGGCATCACCGGCGCCATACAGGGGCAGGCCAGGAGGGCAGGCCCGGGAGGGGCAGCACCGCCATCGGACCGTAACGGACGCCCCATTCCGTCTGGCTAAAGTGAGAAACGATGACCCACCTTTTGCCTCGGACCGTGCGCTCCGACGCCCGTGACAACCGGGCCCGCATCCTGGACGCCGCCCGCACGGTCTTCGGGGAGGACGGCCTGAGTGCGCCCATGCGCGAGGTCGCCCGGCATGCGAGCGTCGGCCCCGCCACGCTGTACCGGCACTTCCCGACCAAGCAGGCACTGATCGCGGAGACCTTCGCCGAGCAGCGGCGGGCCTGCCGCGCCGCCGTCCGCGACGCCCTTGCGGACCCGGACCCCTGGCACGGATTCCGGAGTCTGATCGAGCGGATCTGCGAACTCCACGCCCACAGCCGGGGATTCGCCGACGCCTTCATGACCGCCTTCCCCGAGGCCATGGACTTCGCCGCCGACCGGCAGCAGGCTCTGCGTGCGGTCGGCGAACTCGCGCGCCGCGCCCAGAAGGCCGGCCGGCTGCGCCCCGGCTTCGTCGTCGACGACCTGGTCCTCATGCTCCTGGCCCACCGAGGCCTCCAAGACGCCCCACGAGCCACCCGGATCACGGCCTCCCGGCGCTTCGCCGCCTACGTGATCGAAGCGTTCCGCGCCACACCGCAAACGGAAGCGCCCGCTCCGCTGCCGCCGGCACCACGCCTGGAGCCAACGCACCCGCCCAGCACGCTGCAGAACTAGGCACCTGAGGCTCGTCAACGAAGCCGGCCTCGGCTACATCGCCGCCCTGCATCACACTGCAGAACAAGGACCGGCACCCAAGGCCGGGCCAGAAGCGGATCTTCGGAACTCAGCGCGTTTCCGGGTGTCGAGAATGGGCCGCCGGCTCCGTCCTCGGTATACCGGTGGCCTCACGGGGCCGCGCAACGCAGAGGGAGAACCGTCATGACGCTTCAGCGGATGGACAACGTCGGCATCGTTGTCGAGGACCTGGACGCCGCCGTTGCCTTCTTCACCGAACTGGGCATGGAGGTCGAAGGCAGGGCGCAGATCGAGGGTCTCTTCGCGGATCAGTCCGTCGGTCTCGACGGAGTCCGCAGCGACATCGTGATGATGCGGACCCCGGACGGCCACGGCAAACTGGAACTCGCGCAGTACCACACCCCCGCGGCGATCGGCGACTCAGCGCACAACCCGCCGCCGAACACGCTGGGCCTGCACCGGGTCATGTTCGCCGTCGACGACATCGACGACACCATTGCCCGCCTGCGCCGCCGTGGCGCCGAACTCATCGGCGAGGTGGCGCAGTACAAGGACATCTACCGCCTCTGCTACCTCCGCGGCCCGTCCGGCATCATCCTCGCCCTGGCCGAACAGATCAGCTGACGGCCCTGCTCCGAAGCCCAACGAGCAAGCCGGTCACGTGCAAACTTGGATCCCTCCGTTGCCTCGACGAAGCGTTGAGGCACGTCGGACGTCCGGAATGCCGAGAGCACCGACTGGGAGCGCTGGTCCCAGTCGTAGGTGAAGGATGCGGCGATCCTGCGCTGTGGTGCACACCGTCAGGTCTGCTTGGGATCGTACGGTCGGGCATCTCGATGCCGTATCGCGCCACTTTGCGGTAGACGCTCGCGCGGCTCATGCCGAGTCGCTCCGCGGCCTGCGCCACGGTGATGCCCGGTTCGGCCAGGCAGCGCACGATCTCGTCGCGTTCGAGTTCCTGCAGGGCGACCCAGGCGCCGGACGGTGCCGGTGAAGACCTCGGCCGGAAGGTGACGGGTGTCGGTCAGGCCAGTCGTAGGCGGTGAGCGCGCGCTCGGCGGCGGGCGTGAAGGTGACCCCGTGTCCGCGGTACCGGCGGGCGAAGTGGTGGGCGAGGGGCATGATGTCGTCCGGGCGGCTGCGCAGGGCTGGGCGGGCTCAGAGCCCCCTTCGTCTGGGTCGGGTTCGCCGCGTGGGCCTGCTTCTACGACGCCGGCGGAGCGGCCGGACTGGCAAGACCCTGGCAGCCAATGTCACCGGCCGGCCGTGGGGCTGGCTCATCTTCTGGGCGGCCACCCGCCTTGCCCCCCGGCTCCGCCGTGATGCTCGGAGTGTGCGTCACCGTCGGCGCTTTCGGCATGCGCGTGCAGGCACGCTGGAGCCCGCTGCCGTTCATCCCCGGCGCCTTCGTCGGAGCCGCCTGCTACTTCGGCAACGGCGCGCTCTGGCAGAGCACGCTCATCTCACTCGTCGCAGGGGCCCTCCTTGCGTACGCCTCACAAGCACTCGGCGATCTGCCGCTGCGGACAGGACGTATGACGGAGCAGCCCGCATGAGGAGCCGCCGAGGGGCTGACGCGCCGTGTTCGTGGGAAGGCATACGACCACGGCGCGTCGGCGCCCTCAGCAGCGGCCGGATTGCGAAGACTACGGCCGTGCAGACCACGGCCGTGCGAACGACGGCCGTGCAACCGGCCATAGCTATCAAGGAGCCTGAGATGATCTTCATCACCGCGAAATTCCGCGTCCTCCCCGAGCACGCGGACCACTGGCCGCAGATCACTGCCGACTTCACCCGGGCGACGCGCGCCGAACCCGGCTGTCTCTGGTTCGACTGGTCGCGGAGCGTCGACGACCCGGCCGAGTACGTCCTCGTGGAAGCCTTCCGCGACGACGAGGCCGGCGCGGAGCACGTCGGTTCCGCGCATTTCCGGACGGCCCAGAAGACGCTGCCGCCCTACCTCGCCGAAACCCCGCGCATCATCAACACGTCGATTCCGCAGGACGACTGGTCCCTGCTCGGAGAAATGGCGGTGAGAGAGGAGGGCTGACCGTCCACAGCACGCCCCGCGCGTGCGCTCGGGGTGACGCTTGTTGGGGTTTGGCTTCCGAGCCGGAGCCTCAACTGTTGTCCAGAGTGCGGTCGAGCAGGGACAGCAGGCGGTCCCAATGGCGCTGCAGCGCGGCGGGGTTGAAGGCGTCGGTGTCGGACATCGTGAAGCCGTGGACGGTGCCGGGGTAGATCTCGGAGGTGTAGCCGACACCTGCAGCGTCCAAGGCCTGGTTGAGCTGTCCGAGAGCCTCGGGTGTCAGGTCGCCTTCGGCGTGGCCGAAGTGGATCTGGGCAGTGAGCTGGGAAAGGAGGTCGGGTCCATCGGCGCCCACGGGTCCGTGGAAGGCGGCGACGGCGGCCACCTGGCCGGGGTGGACCGCGGCGGTACGCACCGCCAGGAGTCCGCCTATGCAGTAGCCGGTCACCGCAACTGGTCCGGCGCCGACCTCGGGCTGGGTGGTGAGGAACCTCAGGTAGGCGTCGGCGTCGCGAAGGACACGTTCAGCGGTGTGCGCCTCGATCAAGGGCATCAACTGGGCCATGACCTGGGGCCGGGCCTCTTCTCCGATGTGCTCGGGAAGTTCGATCACCGGTGCCGGGCCGTGCCGGTAGAAGAGGTTGGGGACGAGCACGTAGTATCCGTGCCCGGCCAGTTCGTGGGCCATCTCCCGCAGTACGGGCCGGATTCCGAAGCCGTCCGCGTACATCAGCACCCCCGGGTGCCGCCCGCCATCGTTGGGGAACGCGGCGAAGGCGTCGGCCTGACCGTCCGCGGTGGAAATGTGCAGCGACTTGGTGGGCATGAGTTCTCCTGTCGTGGTTGACGTTTCGAGCTGTGGTCAACACGGCAGAGGCGGAGCGCGCGCGGCAGCGCTCGATTCTCGCTCCAACAGCGGGCCGACACCGGCCCGTACGGCGCTCAGAGGAGCACCGGGTCACCGATCCGTGTGTGGCACAAGGCCGTCCCGGTAGTCATCGTGCACAACGTAGCCCACCAGGCGGGATCGATGCCAGCAACGGACGGCGGACAGGCAGATCCGGCCATGCCGAGATGGTGCGTTCACTAGGTCACCTCTGTGCGATGTCTTCACCGCGGCATGCCATTGCGCAGACGGCGGCGGGGCGGCAGGCGCAGGGGTGCCTGGAGCCGGGCGCGGCCAGGCAGAGAGCGGCTCCGGTGGCGAGGTCGCTTGGGTGTGGGCACCGGACTACATCCGATCGAGGACCACCGTGACGAAGGGATCGAGGACGAATCAGGGTGGTCATCCACCTCGTCGTGCCAGAAGCACTCGCTGAGCCTCCGGTGCGGTTCGGCGAGTTGCTTGCACAAACCGTTGGAGACCAGCTGCGCCACCGCGAGCGCCGCGGCGTGTCCGCCGTGCCTATTGCCACACACAGCACAAAGACGCCGAGGCATTCGAACACGCCTTGGAGGGTCTCTCGGGCTCAGCCCACGCTCGTCGTGAGGCGCAGACCGCATGCTGTCCAGCCTGGTCAGAGGCGTAAGATCACGCCACCAGTACGAAGGGGGCGGGCGATGAACGGCCGGGCATGGAAGTGGGCGCTGTTCTCGGCCCCGATGGCACTGTCGGTCTCCGCATGCATGGGATGGGGTGGCTATCCGCCCGCGAAGGACGTCCACGCCTCTCAGCTCATAGGCACCTGGCACGCCGCGGACTGCAAGGCCACGTTGACTTTGGGTCGGGATGGATCGGCGTCCGCCACCGGCATCCCTACCGAGGCGGACCTCAACGGGAAGGTCACGCACAGGATCAGCGGGGATGGCACCTGGGAAATCGACAAGTCCGGCACTGACGTAGAACTCGAAGTCACCATACGGAACGAAGGCACGCCGTTCGCCCTCTACCGGAACGATAAGCACTTGCTGGTGGCTCTGACCATCGGAGATCCCGACGACATGAACTCGTGCCTGCTGAGCAGAGAACCGAAATCGGCAGCCGATGCCCCAACCGCTGCGCTGCAATGAAGTGCGGCAACCAGCACATCCGTAGGTGGGCGCCAGCGGTCTCAGCCCCCGGCAGCCTTCCGTCGCGGCGTTCGCCAAGAAGTGGTCCGCGCCAACGAAACAGTGGACGCCGGATTCGGCAGTGAAGACCAGCGGCCCTGGCCGGACCTGTTCCGGCGGATCGCGCAGTCCGGCCAGTCAATGAGCGAGGGCCGGCCGTTCGGTCAGTCGTTGGGGCGGCTTTCCGGTGGGGGCTCCGGGGCCGTTCGGTCGAGCGCGTCCGTGGTCGTGGGCATTGTCGTATGCCCGCGCTCCAGCGCCTCCGCCGCGGCTTCGGCTGCGGCCCGTATCCGGTTGCGTGCCGTCAGGCCCAGGCCCACGGCGGCCGCGGTGTACAGGCCGGCGAGGAGGGCCGCGGCGCGCGTCCTGGGCAGCACCTTCTCGGTGGCGCGGAGCACGGTCTCGTGCACCGCCGAGACGGCCAGAATGCCGCACAGTCCCGCGCCCGTGAGCAGCGTGCCGCCCACGGTAAGCCTCCGCAGCCCGGCCATGGCCTCGTCCTGGACCGCCCGGAGCTCTCGGCGTGCCAGGTCCGCGGCGTCCTGCGCCAGCCGGTTCGCCGCGTCACCGATCCGGTCCGCGCCGGACGCCGGGTCGTCCTCTCCACGCGCGCGCATGTCGTCTCCCGTCCCCTTGCATGCGCCTCCGGGTACGGAGGCCGGTCCTCCGCCGCAGTACCCCGCCTGGCGCCGCCGACACGGCCGGTGGCCGAGTTCGGGCGCATGCATGCGAGGGGCGGAACTCCGGTACTCGTCAGCCACCCGCGGCGGTGAGGAGGAGTCCATGTCCACGCCTCTGACGGTCGACGCACAGACATACGGACTGGCCGGCGACGGCACCACCAACGACCAGCCGGCGCTCGCCGCCCTGGTGGACGAGCTCGGCGCGGCCTGCGCCACGGACGGGCTGCCACGCCGGATCATGGTCCCACCAGGCCGCTATGTGATCCTCGACCAGCCCGTGGTGTGGCGCAGCGGAGTGTCGCTGATCGGTGCCGGGCGCGGCGCCACCTGCTTCGTGCTGGGCAATCCGGGGCGGCCGTCCGATCCGGTGCCGCTGGCGTGGTTCACCGCGCAGAAGCACGGTGCGGGCCCCGAGAACCATCTGGCCGACGTCGCCTTCGCACACTTCGAGATCGACGCCTCGGGCGCACGGACGAAGGAGTACGACCCGCTGTCCAAGGGCATCGGGCTGCAGTACGTGCTCCGCGGCCGTTTCACCGACCTGTATGTGCACGACGCCGCCGCCACCGGCTTCGGCTGCGACTTCCTGCAGGACACCGTCGTCGAGGCGGTGCTGGCAGAGCGATGCGGGGCGCAGGATCCCGGCGAGAAGATGGGCGGGGCGGGCATCGGGATCGGGGTGGGCGGCTGGGGGAACGTGGAGCGGCTGACGGTGACGGCGTGCACGGCGACCGGCAACGGCACGAACGGGATCTTCCTGGAGCTGCAGCAGGAGGAGTGGACGCCGCCGCGGGGCATCCGGATCACCGCCTGCCACGTGGAGGACAACCGGTTCGGCATCTCAGACTGGGGCGCGGACGGGCTGCTGGTGGCGAACTGCACGATGCTCGGCAACCACGAGGCCGGGTTCGACGTGTCCGCGCAGGGCACCTCGGGCATCGGCGGCCGCGGCGGGATCGTCACCGGGTGCGTCATCGACGGGAACGTCCGGGACGGGATCGGGTTCGGCAACACGCCGGGGCCGTACGCCTTCCGCGGCAACCGGATCAGCGACAACGGGCGGTACGGGTACTGGGAGCACAATCTCGCGGGCGGCGACCAGGAACCGGCCGTGGACGTCGTGCTGGAGTCCAACGACATCCGCGGCAACGCCCTGGACGGGGTCCGTGTGGACGCCGGGCTGCGGGAGCCGGCGCTCCTCGGCAACCGCTTCCGCAACAACGGGCGCCGGGCCGCGCCGGACGCGGCAGGAGGCGGCGACGGGGTGAGGTACCTGGCGCGGTCGGTGATCGACGAGCACGCCGGCTGGCCGGTCGACGGGCATCGGGGCAAGCGGGTGACGGCGGGCGGGCAGAGTGCGATGGTGCTGCGCAACACGGCCACCGAGCTCGTCCTGGCGCCCTGCCGGCCCGGCGCGGACTCGGCCTGGAGCCAGGGCACGCCCCCGCCGGGCACCGCTTACCGGCTGCCGGACTCCCCCGCCCCCCGGGCCGGTCTCACCGCCGCGGCGCCGGTGACCCGACCGCACGTACACGGCAACCGGTTCTGGGACGACCAGGAGCCGCGTACGCAGAGTCACGCCGTGTGGATCACGGCCGACGGCCACTGGGAGGGCGGCCGCGTCACCGACAACGACTTCACGGGCAACGCCGACCGCTCCACCCGCTACGACAACGCCCCCCAGGGCGGCCGCTGGCGGGACAACGAGACGTGAACGGCACGGGCGGGTCCCGGAAGCACAGCCGGCACGCTGTGAGGCCAGTGTCGACATCGGCGCGGGCCGGCCGCAGCCGCCGTAGTCACCCGCACCACTCGGGTGAGCAGTGATGCAGCGCAGACGTCCGGCATACCGCGTGGTGTCCGTGCGATATGCACGCAGCCAGGTGGGAACCCGCACGTGGGGTTCGGAAGGCAAGCCCCATGTGGGTCCTCCTGGAGGTGTCTCCCGGAGGACTCGCGTATGCACGAAAAAGAGACCGGCCCACTGCTACGGGGGAAAGCAGCGGGCCGGACAGCACCACGATGACACACCTGTCGCTGAGCCGAGGCCGATACAGCAGAAATCCCAGGAGACGCATGGCGCCCGGGTAGAAGGGCCGTGCGAGGGCAGACGTGGCGAGCACGAGGTGTCGGGTTGGAAGCCCGGGGCATCGGCGAAGTATGGATGCACAGGCATGGGCACTCAAGGGGCGGGGCCGGGCCCGCCGTGCGGCGGACGGTACGGCGATGGCCGTGGCGGCGCGGGCCGGCTTCGCCGCCCGCGGACTGATCTACCTCCTCGTGGGCGTGATCGCCCTGCAGATCGCCCTGGGCGACGACGGCGGCGGGCGGCAGGCCGACCGTGGTGGCGCCCTCGAGGAGCTGGCCGGTAAGCCCTTCGGGGCGGCATTGCTGTGGGTCGTGGGGGCCGCGCTCGCCGGCATGGCGCTGTGGCGGCTGTCGGAAGCGGTGTTCGGCGGGGCGGGGCCGAAGGGCGCCAAACCGTCCAAGCGTGCGGCGGCGGCTGGTCGTTGCGTCTTCTACATCCTTGCGTCCTTCTCCGTGCTGTCCTTCGCAGCCGGGGACCGGGGCAGCGGAAGCGGCTCCTCCGACCGGCGTACGCACGACGTCACCGCCAAGGTGTTGAGCTGGCCGGGCGGGCAGTGGATCGTGGGAATCGCCGGTGCGGTTGTGGTGGTCGCCGGTCTGTGGATCTCGGTAAGGGCCATACGACGTAAGTTCCGCGAGAATCTGCGGACGAGCGCGATGTCCCAGCGGGCCCGGCGGATGACCGACCTCTTCGGTGTGGTGGGCGGGGCGGCGCGCGGTGTCGTGTTCGCCGTGGCCGGCGGATTCGCCGTCGCGGCGGCGGTCCGCCACCAGCCCGGCCGGGCGAAGGGCATGGACGACACGCTGCGTTCCTTCCGCGACCTTCCGGCCGGCCCGTGGCTGCTCGCCGCGATCGCGCTCGGGCTGGCCGCATTCGGTGTCTTCTCCTGGTGCAACGCGCGCTGGCGCCGGCTCTGACCGCCGGTGTTCGTCGCCTCACTCGGGCCGCGGGTGCTCGGTGAGCCGGCTGGGCTGGACTGTGCTCACGCGCACCCGGTGGCCCGCGCAGGGACGCGTGCCCGGGCGTGGTCGAGCCGTCGCGAAGCTCCGGGCGGAGGCACAATGCTGCTGCCGACGATGATCAACCGGCCGACGCCGACTCCTTCGGCCTCGACCCGCGGCCGGCAGCCGGCAGACCGGCACGTCGGCATCTGTCCGTCCCACCGAAACAGGGAGCAACCATGCGGTACCGCAAGCTCGGCAGCTCGGACCTCGAGGTCTCGGAGATCTCGCTCGGATCCTGGCTCACGTACTCCGGCGGCATCGAGGCGGACGCGACCCGCGCGTGTACGGAGGCGGCGTTCGAGGCGGGCATCAACTTCTTCGACACCGCCAACGTCTACGGGCGAGGAGCCGCCGAGGCGGCCTGGGGCGAGATCCTCTCCGCCCGCCCCCGCGACTCCTACATCCTGGCCACCAAGGTCTATTTCCCGATGTCGGACGATCCGGCCGAGCAGGGTCTGTCCCCCGCGCAGATCGCCAAGCAGATCGACGCCTCTCTCACCCGCCTCAAGACCGACTACGTCGACCTCTACCAGGCGCACCGCTTCGACCCCACCGTGCCGATCGAGGACACCGTCGAGGCGTTCCAGAAGGTCGTCCAGCAGGGCAAGGCCCGCTACATCGGCTTCAGCGAGTGGACCCCCGAGCAGATCCAGGCCGCGATCGACATCGCCGGCCCCGACCTGTTCGTGTCCTCCCAGCCGCAGTACTCCATGCTCTGGCAGGCCCCCGAGGCCGAAGTCTTCGGCCTGTGCGCGGCCAACGGCATCTCCCAGATCGTCTGGTCCCCTCTCGCCCAGGGCGTCCTGACCGGGAAGTACAAGCCGGGGCAGCCGGTCCCGGAGGGCAGCCGGTTCGCCTCCGCGGACATGGCGGTCTCGAAGGACCTCGTCTACAACGACGCCACCCTCGAAGCCGTCCAGCGCCTCGTCCCCATCGCCGAGGAGGCCGGGATGAGCATGCCCACCCTGGCCCTCGCCTGGGTCCTGCGCCGCACCGAGGTCGCCTCCGCCATCACGGGCGCCTCCCGCCCCGAGCAGGTTCACGCCAACGCCGCCGCCTCCGGCGTGCAGCTCTCCGACGACCTGCTGACCGCGGTCGACCAGGCCCTCGGCGACGTACCCGTCACCGAACCGACCCTCGCCCCCGGCGCCCAGGCAGGCGTCCGGCATCGCTGACGTGAGCCAGTGGGTACGGCGAGGACCAGAGGGGCAGCGCACGGGGTCCCTTTTCGGGGGCCGGTGGCGCTGCCGCGCGCTCGGCCGGCAGGCGAGCAGGGGGCGACCTACCCTGCCCAGATGTCCGGCCCCTGTTTGACGATCACGAGTCCGTACGCCCGGTCGGCGGGCCAGAGATCCACCTGGTACAGGAAGTGGTCACCGGGACCTCCACTGGTGGCGACCGGCGGTGGTGCGGTCGGGACGTAGGAGACCCGGACACGTAGCAGTCCGGCGGGCACCGTCAGGCGCGGCCCGTCTGCAGGATCGGTCCCCGGACTGGACAGGGTGAGCTGACCGGTGGGGGCGTCGAGGTCGGTCTCCACGATGTGCTCCGCCGTCGGGTCGGTCGTCGGCGCGGAAGCGTGAACGGTGATCAAGGACTCGACCATGTCGTCCCGAGCTGTGCCGACGGAGATCGAGTGCGGTTCGACGCCGATGCGGTGGAGGTGGACCGCTTCCGCTGTCCAGCCGGCGGGTGCCAGGTCCGGGTCCGTGGCGTGTTCGACGATCCACGCCTCATAAGGGTCTAGGTCCTGGATGTAGAACTGCCCGTGATCGGCGTCGATCGTGAATCTCAGCGAAGCATCGGCCACCGGCGCAGACTAGCGAAGCCGCCGGCGGCTACCGAGGGCAAGGTGCCCACAGCCCCCGGTCTATCGCCGTGTGCCCGCTCGCAGGCGGCGCAGCATGCGTGGGTCCGCGAAACCGACCGCGCGGGCGGCGGCATCAACTGTGGCGCCGTGGCTGATGAGGTGCTCGGCGCGTTCGAGACGCAGGGTTTGCTGATAGCGCAGGGGGGTCAGGCCGCCGGTGGCGCGGGTGAAGAGACGCGTCAGGGTGCGTTCGCTCACGCCCACGGCCGATGCCAGAGCGGACAGGGGCCACGGTTGGTCGAAGCGGGCGTCGAGCAGGTCCTGGGCGTGGTGGACCGTGTCGTCGAGGTGGGATCGGTACCGGAGCATTGCGCTGGCCTGCGGTTCATGGCCGTTGCGCCGTGCGTAGACGACCATGTCCCGGGCCACCTGAGCGGCGACGGCGGGGCCGTGCCGGGTGGCGATCAGGTGCAGGGCCAGGTCGATGCCGCTGGCGATTCCGGCCGAGGTGACCACCCGGTCGTCGGCGGTGTACAGGACGTCGCGAACGACCGTCGCCCTGGGGTAGCGGCGTGCGAGCTCGTCCTGCACATCGTGGTGGGTGGTGCAGCGGCGGCCGTCGAGCAGGCCGGCTTGGCCGAGCGCCTCGGCTCCGGCGCAGACGCTGGCCACGGTCCCGCCCCTGCGTGATGGTCCCGCAGAGACTGCAGGGAGGACGCGCCGATGGCGGGACCGCCGGCGAGGGTGGGCGCCCGCCAGCCGGGCACCACGATCAGGTCCTCGGGGCCGAGCTCGGGCCAGTCGAGAGCGGCCACCAGGGGCAGGCCCTGGGCGGTGGGTACGAGCGGCTCCTCGGACAGGTAGCTGAGTGTGTAGGGGTGCCCGAAGTCGGAGGCCGTGGAAAAGACCTGCGCGGGGCCTGCGAGGTCCAGCAGATGGACTCCGGGCACCAGGAGAAAGACGATGTGGCTCACTATCCGGTCATCATGCCCGACGTCCGGCCGAGGCCTCCAGCTGCCCCACCGTGGCGATGGTGGCGAAGCGTCCGGCAAGGGCGTACTCGGTACGCCTGATGATCTCCTCGGCGCTCAGGGTGCGGGGGTCCGCCAGCAGCTCGGCGACGCTCTGCTCGGCGGGAGCATCACGGTGCGGGATGGGATTCGTCGCGGTGGCGTCGACGACGAAGGTGACCCGGTAGCCGAGGTCGCTCGCGACGCGGGTGGTGGTCTCGACGCACTGCTCGGTACGGATGCCGCAGACAGTGAGCTCCTGGATACCGCGCTCGGTGAGGAGTTGCTGCAGGTTGGTGGTGGTGAAGGCGTTGTGCGAGGTCTTGTGGATCAGCGGTTCCGTGTCCCGGCGCTCCAGCTCCTCCATCAGCCGCACATGGCCGAGGGCGGGGTCGAAGACATCGCCGCTGCCGGGCTCGGAATGCAGCACCCACACCACCAGGTCCCCGGCCTGGCGGGCGAGTCGGACCAGTCGGTCGACGTGGTCGGCGATCTTCGGGTTCGAGATGGTCTCCCACAGCGGGCGGGCGCGGAAGGACTCCTGGACGTCGATGACGATCAGTGCTCGGGTCATGCTCCCCAGCGTGACCGGCGGGGCCGCAGCGGCGACAGGCCTCATCGGGTCCGGGGCCGGAACGATCCGGTCACCGGCTGAGCGTCGCGATCGCCTGAGCCGGGAACGCCGGGTGCGGCGCCGATCGGACAGGGCTGTGTCCGGGGCGGGCGGGCGCAGCGACAGCGGTGGCGTGCGACCAGGCAGCAGGCGTGTACGAGCCCTGATCGCTGTTCGGACCGTGGCGCGACGTTCCCCTCCGGCTGATACTCGAGTGGGGCAGCAGCCTAGGGCTCGAGCGACCCTCGGCGGGCGGGCCGCTGATGAGTCAACTCGGTTGGGGTCGACCGCAGTTGGGCCGATTCCCGCCGGGCCATCGCCTTGCCCGGCCCGGCTCCTCCAGCAGGGGCATCTGGTCACCACACCCCCCTGCCCGGTCACCTGAGACGAGCGGACCGCGTCCCTGTTTCGTCCGTGTGCTCACCGGTCGAGCGGTGCCGGGACCGCCGGTGTCTGCGGGGCCGAGGGCGCCGGTGCCGGCGTGGGGCGGCCGTGGCCGAAGGCGGCCTCGACGAAGCACTGGTCGTGGGCCGACCGCGCGCCGTGTTCCAGGGCGCGTTCGAGACGGGGGCGGGACGGCGGGGTGCCGCGCGACCAGCCGTCCCTCAGCAGGGACACGGCGAAACCGGCGAGGAAGGCGTCGCCGCAGCCCATGGTGTCGGCCATGGACCGGGTGTCCGCCGCGTACGCCGGTGCGGTCACCAGTGTCCGGCCGTCGTACACGGTGGCCCCGGCCAGACCCCGGGTGGCCAGGACCATGCGTGCTCCCCGTGCCACCACCGCCTCCAGCAAACGCAGGGTGGCAGTCTCGTCCAGGTCCGAGCAGGACAGCAGTGCCAGGTCGAGGTGGGGGCATACGCGGTCGAGGTAGGCGGGGGCGCGGAACTCCTCGTCGTCGGAGAGGTCGAAGCTGACCAGCGGGCCGGCTGCGGCGAGGTTGGGCAGTTCGCCTTCGGTGCGCGAGTACACGCTGGAGTGCACGAGCGAGAACGACGCCGCGTACGCCAGCAGGTCGTCGTCGAGGACCAGCGGTTCGCGTACGGTGACGCCGCCGCCGTTGTAGCCGAGGAAGACCCGGTCGCCGTCCCGTACATGGAGGGTGGAGACACCGGACTCGCCGTGGCGCACCACGCTGTGCTCCACGGTGACGCCCTGGGCCGCCACGGCCGTACGGAGGAAGGCGCCGAGGTCGTCGTCGCCGAACACCCCCAGATAGGCGGCGTCGAGGCCGAGGCGGCGGGCGTAGACGGCGACGTTGACGCAGTTGCCGCCGGGGTAGTCGATGCCGCGGTCCACGAAACGGTCCACGACGTTGTCGCCGAAGCCGAGGATGTTCATCAAAGTCTCCAACGGGCGCGGGCGCCGCGCCGGTGCGCGGCGCCCGCTCGGTGCGGATGGACGGGCGTGGGGCGGACCGCGGTCAGTAGTCCATGACGCGGTAGTAGCGGCGCAGGTCCAGGGAGTGGTCGCGCACCCGCTCCAGGTGTTTGCTGACCCGGTCCATCACGGTGTCCATGACCAGCGGCGCCAGCAGCCCGCGGAACTCGGGGCTGATGCCGTCCAGGGGGTAGTCGCGGGTGTCGAAGACGGTGACGTCCTTGGAGACGCGCCGGGCGAACGCCTCGGCCCGGTCCGTGAGCGGGCGGGTCTCGTCCTCGCCCTGGAAGAGGATCACACTGGTGTCCTCCTCCAGCAGCTCCAGCGAGCCGTGGAAGAACTCGGCGCTGTGCACGCGGGTGGTGCGCAGCCACTGCATCTCCTCGAGGATGCACATGGAGTACAGGTAGGTGAACCCCCACAGGTTCCCGCCGCCGATGAGGAAGTGGTAGTCGGTGTCCTTGTGGGCCTCGGCGAAGTCGGAGGCCACCGGCTCGGCCTGGCGGGCGACCTCCACCAGGACGCGCGGCAGGGCGGCGAGTTCGCCGGCGAGGCGGTCGTAGCCCTGGAACTCCCCGCGCCGGGACAGCAGCCGGCCCATGAACAGCAGCATCTGGACGTCGAACGGCCACGCCTTGGGCGCCGAGATCAGCGCGGTGTCGACCCGCTGGGCGACGGGGCTGTCGGGGTGGCCGGTGAAGCCGATCGTGTGCGCGCCGCGTTCCTTGCAGTAGTCGATGGCCTTGATGCTGTCCTCGGTGGTGCCGGAGACGGAGGTGAAGACGGCGGCGGTGCGCTCGCCCAGCCGGGTGTCGCCGGAGACGACCAGTTCCGCGGCGATGGCCGCCCGCACGGGCAGCGCCGAGGTGCGCCGGGCCAGGTGTTCGTAGGGCCACATCTGCGCGTAGGTGCCGCCGGCGCCCACGAGGAGGACGTTGTCGTACCCCTCGTCCAGGAGACGGTCGACGGTCTCCTCGATCCCGGGGCGCAGCGCGACGAGGCTTTCCGTCTGGGTGACGAACTCGGCTTCGTTGAAAGAGAGCACGGTGATGGTTTCCTTCGAGGGGTTGGGTCCGCACCGGCCGTGGCCGGGCCGGTGTCCTGGGGGGCGCGGGGCGGGGTCAGGCCGCGCGGCGCCGGGCGAACAGCACGTTCGCACCGGCGATGATCAGGCCGCCGGCGAAGATCAGCGTTCCCATCACGTTGACCTGCGGGGGCACGCCGGTACGGCTGGCGCTGTACACCCACAGCGGGAAGGTGACCGTACGGCCGGCGTTGAAGCTGGTGACGACGTAGTCGTCGATGGACAGGGCGAAGCACAGCAGGGCGCCGGAGACCACGCCGGGCAGCAGCATCGGCAGGGTCACCAGCCGGAACGCCGTCCAGGGTCCGGCTCCGAGGTCACGGGCGGCCTCCTCCAGCGTCGGATCGTGTCCCGCCATGCGGGCCCGTACGGTGATGGCGACGTACGGGATGCAGAAGGCGACGTGGGCGATGAGGACGGTTCCGTAGCCGCGGGGCACGCCGAGGACGATGAACAGTGACAGCAGGGCGGCGCCGAGGGCGATTTCGGGGGCGGCGATGGCGGCGAACAGCAGCAGGTCCACGGAGCCGCGGCCGCGGAAGCGGTGGCGGCCCAGGGCCAGGCCGATCGGGGTGCCCAGCAGGGTGGCGGCCACCGCGACGACCAGCGCGATGGTGAGGCTGTTGACGAGCGCGGAGGTCAGGTTGGGGATGGCGAACAGGTGCCGGTACCAGGTGAGGGTGAAGCCCTGCCAGGTGAAGTTCACCTTGCTGTGGGTGTCGTTGAAGCCGAACAGGACCATGACGGCGATCGGCAGCAGCAGCCAGGCCAGCACCAGCCACGTGTAGACGGTGAGCGTGGGACGGCGGCGCGGGCGGCGGCCGCTGCGCTGCCGGCGGGCGGCGGTGTCCTGGGCGGGGGCGGCGGTGTGCGTGGTCATCGCGCGGCCACCTCCAGCACGTCCTCGGTGCCCAGGGCCCGGGCGTAGGCGAACACGGCGAGCAGCAGGGTGCCCATGAGGACGAAGGACAGGGCGGCGGCGGCCGGGTAGTCGAGGTTGGTGAAGTACTCGGTCTGGATGATGTTCCCGATCATGGTGGTCGAGGGGCCGCCGAGGATGCCGGCGTTGACGTAGTCGGCGGAGGCGGGCACGAAGGTCAGCAGCACGCCGGCGAAGACTCCGGGCAGGGACAGGGGCAGGACGACCCGCCAGAAGGTCTGTGCCCGGGAGGCGTACAGGTCGGTGGAGGCCTCGATCACCCTGGCGTCCACCCGCTCCAGGGCCACGTACACGGGCAGCACCATGAACGGCAGGAAGTTGTAGGTGAGTCCGCCGATCACCGCGTACGGGGTGGCCAGCACGTGGAAGTCGGCGGGCAGCAGCCCCAGGTGCTTGAGCGGGCCGAGCAGGACGCCGTTGTCGGCCAGGACCACGTTCCAGGACTGGGTGCGGATGACGAAGGAGACGAAGAAGGGCAGCAGGAGCAGGAAGAGGAACACCGACTTGTGCCGGCCGGCCCGGAAGGCGATCCAGTAGGCCACCGGGTAACCCACGAGGGCGCAGCCGAGGGTGGCCGCGGCGCCGTAGAGGAGGGAGCGGACGAGCTGGACGTGATAGGTCTCCACGACGGCCGCGTAGGTGTGGAAGTGGAAGGTCTGGCGGAAGCCGTCGATGAAGTCGCCGGTCTGCAGGGACAGCGACACCATGACGATCACGGGGGTGACGAAGAAGGCGGCCAGCCACAGCCAGCCGGGCAGCACCATCAGATACGGGGCCAGCGCCGCGCGGGGGCGCCGTCGGCGGCGGGTCAGGACTGGTAGATCGGTTCGAACAGCGCGTTCCACTGCTTCTCCTCCGCTTCGTCGAGCACCCGCAGGTGGCGCAGCTTGGATTCGTCGGCCTTGGTCGGGAAGACCAGGGGGCTGGTGCTCAGGGAGTCGAGCAGGGTCCGGCGCTTGCCGGTGGCGGCGGCCGCGTCGCGCGCGATGACCGCCCGGGCGTCGGGGACGGGGCTGACGAACTGCACCGTCTCGCTGATCCTCGCCGCGACCTCGGGCCGGTAGACGTAGTCCATGTAGGTCAGGGCGTCGACGGGGTGGGCGGCCGTCGAGGGGATGCAGAGGTTGTCGGTCCACAGCAGTCCGCCCTCGTCGGGGATGACGAACTCCAGCCGTGAACCGCTCTGGTTGGCCTGGAAGACGTCACCGGAGTACACCAGCGAGGCGTACAGGTCGCCGCGTTGCAGGGAGGACTGGTAGGTGGTGGTGCTGTAGGAGCGCACGAGGCCGGCGTCGCGCTGCCTGCGCAGCCAGGCGGCGGCTTTGCGCCAGTCGGCGTGGGTGGACTTCTCCGGGTCGACGCCGATGGCGAGCAGGGCGATGTTGCCCATCTGCACGGCGTCGTTCCACATGCCGATCTTGCCGCTGAGCTTCGGGTCGAGCAGGTCCTGCCAGCTGGTGATCTTCCGGCCCACCTTGGCCGGGTCGTAGCCGATGCCGGTCATGCCGGACTGCCAGGGCACGGTGTAGACGTTGCCGGGGTCGAAGGAGGAGTTCTTGAACGCGGTCCCGCCGTACCTGGCGAAGTGGGGCAGGCGGCTGTGGTCGAGCGGGGCGAGGTAACCGAGTTCGATGTACTTGGTGAGGTAGCTGTCGCCGCCGACCACCATGAGGTCGTAGCCGATGCCCTGTCCGGAGGCGAACTCCGGCTGGATTTTACCGAACCAGGAGGCGCTGTCGTCGATCACCTCGTCGTAGGCGATCCTGATGCCGGTCGCGCGGGTGAACGCCGCCAGGGTGGGGTGCCGGCTCTGGTCCCCGGGGTCGGTGTCGATGTACTGGGTGTAGTTGGCGAAGCTGAGCCGGCCCTTCTTCTTCCTCCCGGTCCAGAAGCCGTCGACGGCGGCGGCTATCTCGGCGGCCGTGCGGGGTACGGGCTTGCGGGCGCCCGGCACGCTGCACGCGGCGAGCGGGGCCAGGGCGGCGGCGCCGAGCGCGGCGCGCAGCAGACCGCGCCGGGAGCAGCGGCGTTCGGTCAGTCCGCGCAGCCGCGGCGCGGAGGGTGTGGGCTGCAGGGGCATGGTGGGTCGACCTGTCGTCAGCTCGGGGTGAGGGAACCGGAGTCGGGGGTGACCCGGCCGGCGGTGGCGGGTGCGGGAGCGGTGGGCGCGGTGCCGAGCGGGTAGGAGTGGGCGGTGGCCCAGGACAGCCAGACGGTGTCGCCGCGGGCCGGTGCCACGCCGGCGGTGCCGTCGTTGGGCTGGAAGACGGTCATCTCCGCGCCGGTGCTCGTGGTCACCGTGTAGCTGGTGGAGGTGCCCAGGTACACCACCTCGCGCACGGTCCCGCGCACGCGGCTGGCGGCGCCGGCCGGGCCGCCGGTGAGGGTGATCTTCTCCGGCCGTACGGTGACCTGGACGTTCGATCCGACGCCGGGCGCGGCGGGCGCCGGGACGGTGATGCGCTGTCCGTCGCCGAGGTCGATCACCCCGCCCTCGGGGCCGGTGCGGGTCAGGCGCCCGCTGATCAGGTTCGAGGTGCCGATGAAGCCGGCGACGAACGCGGTCGCGGGCCGCTCGTAGACCTCCTGCGGGGAAGCGACCTGCTCGATCAGGCCGCCGTTCATCACCGCGATCCGGTCCGACATGGTCAGTGCCTCGGCCTGGTCGTGGGTGACGTAGACGAAGGTGATACCCACCTCGCGCTGGATCCGCTTGAGCTCCAGCTGCATGGACTGGCGCAGCTTCAGGTCGAGCGCGCCGAGCGGTTCGTCCAGGAGCAGGGCGCGTGGACGGTTGACCAGGGCCCGTGCCAGGGCCACGCGCTGCTGCTGGCCGCCGGAGAGCTGCCGGGGCCGCCGGTCGGCCTTGTCGGCGAGTTCGACGGTGCTCAGGATGCGGTCGACCCGGTCGTGGATCTCGTCCCTGGCCACACGGCGGCGGCGCAGCCCGAACGCCACGTTGTCCGCGACGCTCAGGTGCGGGAAGAGCGCGTAGGACTGGAACACCATGTTGATGTCCCGCTTGTTGGGCGCGACGCCGACCATGTCCCGGCCGTGCAGCAGGATCTGCCCGCTGCTCGGCTCCTCGAACCCGGCGATCATCCGCAGGGTGGTGGTCTTGCCGCAGCCGGACGGCCCCAGCAGGGAGAAGAACTCCCCCTCGGCGATGGCGAGGTTCACCCCGCGCACCGCCGCTGCGTCGCTCGCGCCGCCGAAGTCCTTGACCACGTCGACGAGGGTGATGGCCGGGCCTGCGGCGGCTGGTGGCGGCGAAAGGGTGTCGGTTGCCATCGCGGAGACCTCCGGAGTTCGGATGGGAGAGGAGCGGACGGCCGTCCGGCGGGGCGCGGGGACGGGCGTCCGGAAGACGGCGGGCGGACGCGTTCCGGCGAAGATTGATAACGTTACCAACGCGGTCGTACCTTACCCACGGCCCGACGTCTCGCGTCAATGGTTGAATGGCGCTGAATTCCACCGCCCCGTTGCCCGGAGTTCGCCGGGCCGACATGGAGAGAGCCGGACATGCCTCCAGAAGCGCAGCCGCGGCGACGCGTGACCATCCCGGACGTCGCCCGGCACGCCGGCGTGGGACAGGCGACGGCCGCACGCGTCCTCGGCGGGTACGGCTCGGCGAGCGCGGCCACCCGGGAACGGGTGCTGGCCGCCGCCGCCGAGCTCGGCTACAGCACCAACGCCGTGGCCCGCAGCATGATCAGCGGCCGCACCGACACCCTCGGGGTGGTCGTCGCCGACGTGGAGAACGCCTACTTCGCCCGCGCGGTGCGCGGCATCTCCGACGTCGCGGCCAAGGCGGGACTGCAGGCCATCCTCGCCAACAGCGACGAGGACAGCGACAAGGAGAAGGCCGCGGTCCAGCTGTTCATCGAACGCCGCGTGGACGGACTCGTGGTGGCACCGGCCGCCACCGACGACGCACACCTCGCCCGGGCCGTCTCGGCCGGCATCCCGGTGGTCCTGCTCGACCGTGTCCTCACCGGAGCCGCGCTGGACACCGTGGTCGTCGACAACCGGGGAGCGGTCAAGGCGGCGGTGACCCGGTTCACCGACGCCGGACACACCCGCATCGCGGTGATCACCTCCGCCATGCCCGACGACGACGGCACCGGCCTCGCGCCGGGCGCGGACATCTGGACGACCACGGAACGCGTCGCCGGCTACCGCCAGGCCCTGCGCGCGGCCGGCATCCCGCGCTCGGCGGAACTGATCCGGCACACCGGCTACGACCGGGCCTGGGCACGCTCGGCCGTACTGGAGCTGATGACCTCGGCCGACCGCCCCACCGCGCTGTTCACCACCGACAACGTGGCCACGCTCGGCACCCTGGACGCCCTGCTCGACCTCGACGCCCGCATCCCCGGCGACGTCTCGGTCATCGGCTTCGACGACGCGGAGTGGACCACACTCATCCGGCCCCGGCTCAGCGTGGTCAGCCAGCCCGTGCAGGAGCTCGGCGGGCTGGCCGCGGACATCCTCGTCCGCCGCATCAACGGAGCCACCGCCCGCCCCCGTCGGCACACCCTGCACACCACGTACATCGACCGCGAGTCGACCGGCCCGGCCCCTGCCCGCGTACGACGCCTGCGCGCCCCGGTGAACCGGCCCTGACACGAGAGGAGGAAATCCTTTGCGTATGCCGCCGGCCTGATGCTGAGGTGGCCCGGTGACCGACCACGATGAGGCGGCGGTTGTCCGGCCGTTGACACTGGCCTGGGTGAGCCGGCACCTGGAGGCCGGCGAGCGGATCGTCGGAACCGTCGTGCTGTACGGCGGCATCACCGCGGAAATGCGCAGGCTCATCATCGGCACGGGGGACGGGCGTACCCGTGACCTGGTGCTGCGGACCTTCGTCGACCCGTTCTATGTGGCGCGCGCCGAGGACTGTCTGAGCAGGGAGGCCGGCGCCCTGGCCTTCCTCGCGGGGACCGGCGTGCCGGCGCCCGAACTGGTCGCCGTCGATCCGACCGCCGCGCACTGCGAGTTTCCGTCGCTCCTGATGACACATCTGGCGGGCCGCGCGGTCCTCGACGACGAGGGAGCGGAGACGCGCGTTCCCTTGCTGGCCCGTCAACTCGTCGCGATCCACGCCTTGCGGCCTGCCGAGCGGCCCCGGGAGTACGTGACGTTGACGACCGCCGACACCGTCGTGGTTCCGAAGGGCGCCGACGCGGCGGCTTGGGCCGCGGCGATCGACGTGATCCGCAAGCCCGCGCCGCCCTGGGAAGGGCGGTTCCTGCACCGGGACTTCCAGCCCGGCAACGTGCTGTTCGACGTGCCGCCCTCACGGCCGGCGGCCGCCCGGATCACAGGGGTCGTCGACTGGGCGGCGGCCTCGTGGGGTCCGGCGGATCTCGATGTGGCGCACTGCTCGACCAATCTCGCGCTGCTGCACGGCCCGGAGTGGGGTCAGCGGTTCGCCGAGGCGTACGAGGAGGCCGGTGGGGTGCTTGCCGCGGCCGCGAGCGACCGGCTGTACTGGCGGGTGCGGGATGCACTGGCGTGCTCGGAAGAGGTTCGGCCGGTGGCGCGTTCATGGCGGGAGGCGGGGAGGACGGAGCTGACGGCGCAAGTCGTGGAGGAGCGGCTGGATGCGTATGTCACCGCTCTGATGGACACGCTGGGCTGAACCGCAGCGGCCTGGGACGCGGGTGCGGTGGCGAGCGCCGGGTGTGGCTGCGGCGTTCGGGAGCGGAGCCGATCGCACGCTCGTACTGGGGCCGAGTGCGGATCCTTGTAGTGACGCGCCGCCGAGTCGGTGGGCAGACAACTGCCACATGGAAGGCGGCGAGGTGGGCACCAGTGATCACACTCCTGCCTCTGGAAAGGAGATCTTCGTGCACCAGGGAATGCACAAGGGAAAGTGGATCACCGGTGGCGCCCGCAAGGAACTGGCGGAAGTCTTCGCCAGGGAGTACAAGGAGGGCCGGTCGATCCGGGCCATAGCCGAGGCACACGGTCGGTCCTACGGCTTCGTACACCGCGTGCTCACCGAAACGGACGTGCCGCTCAGGACCCGCGGGGGCGATGTGCGTACCGGCAACGCCGGACAGGCACGGTGAAGCCACCCGTACCCGGGCGAGTGACGCACCGGTCGGCCGACGCGAGCGAGGGATGACGCGTAGATCACTCGTACGGCCCCGCATACGGCCGCGTTGTCCGGGCAACCGGCGACGTGTCCCGGGGCGCGTTCCATCGCGGTGTTCCGGGGGAGGTGGGTGCCGTGGCCGAGCCCCGAGCGGGCGGCGGCACCCACCTCGTCATGGCACGGCCGACTTCGCACCCGCCCTGGGAGGCACCATGCGCCCGACCGACGAGCGCCCCCACCCGCGTACCGGACGCCTGCACCTCGACCAGACCATCCACCTGGTCGTCAGCGCCACGCAGGCTCTGCCCGTCGCGGTCCGTTTCACCTATGACGCCGCCGATCCGCTCGCCGTGCGCATGGACTTCACCGACGGCGCCGACGTGCTCGCGCCCTGGCTCTTCGCACGTGACCTGCTGTACGCGGGCCTGCGCGGGTTGTCCGGCATCGGCCACGTGCGCGTCTGGCCCGAACGCCCCCGACGCGGCGCCGGGTCGGTCCGGATCCTGCTGAGCGACACCGAGGGCACGGCCATGCTGCGCGTCCCGGCCGCCCCGTTCGAGGAGTGGCTGTCCAAGACCTACTCGGTCGTACCCGCCGGCACGGAGGGGGATCACCTGTACTGGGACGGCGTCGTGCGGGAGCTGCTGCGGCAGGACTGAACGGCCCTCGCGCACGGCACCGGGGAGGCTGTTTCCTGCCCTTGCGTGGCGTCGGTGCGAGTGACGGCGGGCGAGCGGGAGGTACCAGCACCCCGGGGCCGGGGCCGGGATCCGGGCGTCACCCTGTGGGTGTGCCGATCTGGTCGCCCTGGAGGACGGAGCGCAACTTCGCGAGTGCGCGCGCGACGGTGGGTGCCGAGGAACTGTCGAGCGCGCTTCCGACGAACTCGGTCAGAGCGTCGGTGAAGGTCGTCTCCGCCGCATCGACGAGTCTTGTGCCCTCCGGGGTGAGGGCCAGCAGGGAGGAGCGGCGGTCGGACGGGTTCGGCTGCCGCACGGCCCATCCCTTCTTCTCCAGTCGGTCGACGCTCTTGCTGGTCGCACCGATGCCCACGGCGAACTCGGCCGCGAGGTCCGCAACCCGCGCGCCGGGGTGGTCGCGCAGGAAGCGCAGGAACTCGAACTGCGAGGTGACAATCCCGTGCCGCTCACGAAGACGGTCGTTGAGGGCGTTGTACAGACGCGTCTCGCACCGGACCAGGTCGTCGAAGAAGCTCACGAGGTCGATCACACCGTCTCCCAACTTATATGCCATGGCATATAGTGTACTGGAAGGTACTTCGGCGGGAGGAGACGCATGAGCAGGGAGCAGCGAGCCAGGGTCGACGCGATACTGCGGCGGCCCCGGGCCGAGGGCCCGCAGCCCGTCGAGGTGCTGAGGGCCGGGTTCAGGGCGCTGATGGACCAGATGGTCGTACCCGACGGCATCCGCAACACACCGACGACGCTCGGCGACCGGCCCGCACTCCACGTGGAGCCGGCCGACGGCGCCAAGACCGGGACGATCCTGTACTTCCACGGCGGCGGCTGGGTGTTCGGCTCACCGGAAACCGCCCTGTGCCTGACGGGACAGCTCGTGGCCAAGACAGGCTTCGAGGCGTATTCGGCGGACTACCGGCTCGCTCCCGAGCACCCGTTCCCGGCCGCGATCGATGACACCCTGAGCGCCTACCGCGCCCTTCTGGACAGCGGAATCTCCCCCTCGGCCATTGCGTTCGCCGGGGACTCCGCCGGTGGCGGCCTCACCGTCACCACCTGCCTCGCCGCCCGCGACGCCGACCTGCCCCTGCCCGCCGGCATCGTGGCATTCTCCCCGGGCCTCGACGCCACCCGTACCGGCGAGAGCATGGAAACCAAGGACGGCATCGACCCGATCTTCACCCGCGCGTCCGTGGAGCACACCGGGGCCATGTACCTCGCCGGAGCAGACCCGCACCAACCCCTGCTCAGCCCCGCGGTCCTCGCCGACCTGACCGGATTCCCCCCGATGTTGATCCAGGTCGGCACCAACGAGATCCTGCTGGACGACTCCACCCGCCTTGCCGCACGCGCAAGGGATGCCGGCGTGGACGTCATTCTGGACGTCACCGCCGGCGTTCCCCACGTGTTCCAGTCGTTCGCCGGCGGCATGCTCGACGAAGCGGACGAGGCTCTGGACCGCGCGGCGCTCTTCCTCACCCAGCACGTCCGCGCCGGAAGCCCGGTACGAACCCCGGCACGATAGGGCCGGGGTCCACGACATCAGCCGGCTCCGCATAGGCTCCGGTCATGTCTGGACCGGCGTTGGTGATCGAGTTGGCGGAGCCGCTCGCCCCCGCTGCGCTACGGGAGTTGCGCGCGCTGGTGGTGGAGCTCTCGTCCCGCTTCGTCGAGAAGCGGCCCGGGTTCTTCGACGTCAACGTGCCCGCGGAACGACTGGGCATCGAGGAGCGGCCAGAGGAGGACTGGCGCAAGCCGTTCCCGCTTCCGCTCCTCGGCGATGCCTCCGCGGACGAGGAGCTCGCGGCCCTGGTGGGGTTCAATCCGCAGAGGGAGGACTGGCGTCGGCCGTTCCTGGTCTACTTGATGGGTCCGGGGATCGGCGACGAGAGCATCTTCGAGGCTGAGCATGCCGACGAGACCGACGTGGAGGCCATCCTCGGCTTCAGGCCGACCCATGCCGTCAATGTCAGCGCCGGCTGCAATCGCCGGATCGACCACGTGGCCACGGCTCTGCTGACCGCCGCTGTCATGGACGTCGTCGGGGGCGTGGCCAAAGCCGAGTTGCTGGACGGACAGGCGTCGGTCGTCGCCGGCCTTCCGGGGGTGCTGGGGATCGCGGACGACGACTGGGCGGCACTGGGAACGGCGGAGTTCCTGCGGGCTTGGGTCGGGCACCCCGCCTTCCGGCTGGTCAAGTAGCCCAGGAGGCTCCGCGCGTACGGCGGTAGGTGGCCGGCATCCGGTCGGGACGCCGTTGTTGCATTCCCTCTCGCTGCGTCGGCGCCGCCCGGCGCATGAGAAACACGTTGGCGGGTTGCCGCGCCGAGCTGCGACGATGCGGATGTTTCCCAGACGGAGGGGCGTTTGTTCGTTTTCGTTTGTGCGCGGTGCGCTGCCGAGCTGACCGTCCCCTTGTCCCAGGTCTCCCTTCCGGCCCACGCCCGTCAGACATACGGGAACGGGGTCCAGCTTCCGGTGCTCATGGAGGCCGGGACGTTTGCCGTGGACCCGGACCCCTGGGGAGGACCCTGGCGGATGTGGCACGAGATCGATACGGGCGAGGCCGAGGCCCGCGGCATCTACGCGCCGGTCCACGCCCTGTCCGACAGCAGGTCCGGGGCGGTTGTCATCGCGCCCGGCGATGTCCGGGGAACCCGGCTGATCCCCGGGAAATGCGGCGGTGCCTGCTGTGGCCTCAGCGGAGCCGACGGGCCCAACATGGCGTGCCAAGCGTGCGACCTGCCCGTGGCAACCAGGGTCGACGACTGCTCGCTCTGGCAGGCAGTGCGGCTCGACTCGGACGCAGTGCGCCGCGTTCCCGTCGACGGCGTCCACGCTGAGCCGCCGTCCTGGGCGGAGCTGGTGGAGAGGGGGGAGCGCACGCCCCCGTTCGAGCCGATCGCCACCTGGGGAGGACGGCTCGGGTCGAGTCACTACTGGTCGTGGAGTCCGCGGTGGGAGGCGGCAGCCGGCCAGGCGCTCGCCCACCTGCTGGTGGCCTCCCACGGGCAGCCGGTGCAGGTTCCCGACGGTCCGACCGCGGACATGTTCCAACGCGCGCTCGACGCCCTGCTGCCCGCCGGCCCGCCAACGCGGCGCGCCGTCCTGGCCGGACCAGGACAGCCCTCCCCTGGTACGGACGTCGGCATCCTGCTCGTACCGGTCCATCCCCGGACGGGTGAGACGTGGTCCCCCGCCGGCCCAGCCGCATCGGCGTACCCGGTGCCCCTGCCGCTGGGAGTGTGGCTGTGGCTGGTCTCTCCCCACCCGTACCTGCCGGTGCCCGCGGCGGGCGGGGTGCCGCCGGAGGTCCTCCGCGACGACCCGCTTCCGCCGCTCCCCCACCGCCCTTTCCGGGCCGACCGGGGAACCTTCGAGCACACCCTGGTCCGGCTGCCCGCGGTTCGCAGCCCGTGGATGCGCGCCGTCCTCGAGAAGCTCTCGCAGGACGGGCCGGCCGGCATCTTCTAGGCATTGGCCACGCCTGCGCCGTCATCTGCTGGAGGTGCGGGAGGGCCCGTCCCGTCCTTTGAACTTCACCGATGCTCGTACACTCATGCCGTGGCATTCATGAGCACCCCGCACTGCTGCTTCCTGTGACCGGAACGCGTCGAGGGCGATGCCGGACGGCGTCGCCCTCCCTGGTGTGCCTGCTGCGTGAACCACGCTCGCTACGCTGCCCGTTCCCTTGCTGAGCCAATGACGCTCCGAGCGCGTGTGCAGGCACGGTCTCCTCCCTTCACCCCTGCCAGGAGTGCCTCGTGCCCGTGTCGCCTCCCCCTGCCCTCGAACTGTCCCTCGACCTGCTGCGCTGCCCGACGTGCCGCACAGGCCACCTGCACCCCGCCCGCGGCGCACTGCGCTGCCCGGTGGGCCACGCCTTCGACATCGCCCGCCACGGCTACGCCGGTCTGCTGACAGGAAGCCGCGCCACCAGCGGCGACGACGCAGCCATGGTGCAGGCCCGCGATCGCTTCTTGTCCACCGGCGCCTACGCACCCCTCCGCGAGGCCGTGGGCCGCCTGGCGGCCGGCACCGTGTCTGCGAAGGCCACGGTTGTCGACGTGGGGTGCGGCACGGGCTACTACCTGGCCGGCGTCCTCGACCAACTCCCCGGCGCCCGCGGTCTGGGGCTGGACACATCGGTGCGCGCGCTGCGTTCGGCAGCCCGGGCCCACCACCGAGCCGCCGCCGTGGCCTGGGACGTGTTCCGGCCCTTCCCGCTGGCCGACGGGCTGGCCGATGTCGTGCTGGACGTGTTCGCCCCGCGCAACCCGGCCGAGTTCCACCGGGTGCTGCGCCCGACCGGCCGGCTGATCGTGGTCCGTCCCACCGGGCGGCATCTGGCCGAGCTGCGCGAACGGTTGCCTGCCATGGTCACGGTCGACCCGGCCAAGGAACAGCGCCTGCACCGGGCGCTGGACCCCTTCTTCGAGGCCGCCGTCACCGAGGAGGTGGAGTACCCCGCGGCCCTGACCGGGCTGGGCGCCGTGGACCTGGTGGCGATGACGCCGAGCGCACGCCACGTGAAGCGAGCAGACCTCGCTGATGACGGCTTCCTGCCCGATCAGGTCACCGTGTCGGTGCTGGCCACCGCCTACCGGCCTCGGTGGCCACGAGCGGGCGCACGCTCCTGCTGACCGACGGGCAGCGGGCACGGCCGGCGCCCTGCCTCCGGCGCCTTCGGGCGCCGGTGGTCCCGCTGACTCCGTGTCATGCGATGGCGAAGGCGGCTCGCGGCGCCGCTGTGCGGAGGGCCGGGGCTACTTGAGGCCGATTTCGGCGCAGCTCGCCTCGTACTTCGGGGTGCAGATCTCTGCGACGGAGTAGACGCCGTCCGCGACCACCGTGCTTTTGATGTTGGCCTTCGTGAGTGCCACCACCGGCAGGAGCAGGGCTGGAATCTTCTTCGTCGTCGGGCTGTCGACGGTGTCGCGAGTGAGCGCGTCGAACTGGATGTCCTTGCCCTGTGCCTTGGCCACCGCCATCTGTGCGGCGCCGTCGGCCTCGTCCAGGAACGATTTGTACACGGTCATGTACTGTTCGCCCGAAACAATCCGCTGCACGGCGTCGAGATTTGCGTCCTGCCCGGTCACCGGTGGCATCTCGGTGGCGCCGGCCTTCTTCAGCTGGTCGATGACGGCGCCCGCCATGCCGTCGTTCGCCGAGTAGACCGCGGCGATGTTGTGCACCCCGATCGACCGGATCGCGTCCTTCATGTTCGCTCGGGCCACTGCGGGCGACCACTTCGCGGTGTCGTACTGCTTGGCGATCCGGATCTCGCCCTGGAGTTCGCCGAGGGCGCCCTCTTTGAACTGTGCCGTGTTCGGGTCGGCGGGGTCGCCGTTCATCATGACGATCTCGCTGTGCCCGGCCTTCGGGCCGAGCGCCTGGAGGATGGCGCGGCCCTGCACCTGGCCGACGAGTTCGTTGTCGTGCGAGACGTACGCGTCGATCGGCCCCTGGGCCAGACGGTCGTAGGCGATGACGGGTATGCCCGCGCCCTCGGCCTTCTGCACGTCCGGCGCGATGGCCCCGGCATCCACCGGGTCCACCACGATGACGTCGGCCTTCTCGTGCACCATCTGCTGGAACTGCCGCGACTGCGTGGTCGTGCTCGCCCCGGCGTTGGCGTAGAGGACCTTTCCCTTGCCGTGCGTGAGGGAGGCGACCTCCTTTTTGAAGAGCGGGTAGTCGGCCTTCTCGAAGCGTGCCGTGCTCCTGTCGGGGAGGAGCAGGCCCACCGACACGCCGTCCCCCTTCTTCCAGGATGCCGAACTGCCGCTCCCGACGACGCCGGTCGTGCCGCATGCGGTGAGTGCGAGGGCCGACGTGGAGGCGGCCAGGACGACCGCGACACGACGCGCGGCGGTCCTGTGGTGCGCAGGGGTGTTCACATCAGGTGCCTTCCGAGACGGGGATCACGGCCACCCAAGCACGGAAGTACACACGGCAACGTCAGCAGAGACCAACGTCTAGGGATAAGGCGGCAGTTCCACACGTGACCGTCACATCTCCGCCGGCTGAACCGCCGTAGAAGCGTTCCTGCATGTCAGGTGTGACGCCGACGGGAGCGGGCCCGGATCGCGGCGGCTGCGGCTCGAGGACCGGCTGCACCGCGAGGTTTTCGTCCGTGGCCGGTCGCGCCAGGCGCGGCCCGCCACGGACGGCCAGGGCTCCCTCGGGGCTCAGGAACCCGCCTCGTTGTACGCGCCCGCGGCCTCCTTGCCGTAGTACGGGTGGTACTCGTAGTCGCCGGCACTGATGCTGATGTTGCCGATCTGCATGCCGGTGCCGTTGCCGGTGTCGAAGCGGGCCAGGAACGGGCCGCCGCTGGAGCCGCCCGTCTGCACGCAGTCGATCCCCCAGATGCCGCCGCCTGCGTGCCCGCTCTGGAAGACCTCCGTGCCGGCGCACCAGTTCATCTGCTCGCCGCCTCCCTCGGCCGCGGAGCCGCCGTAGCCGAAGGAGAACACGTACTGTCCGGGCGTCTGGTCGAAGCCGATGCCCTCGCCGCCCACCGTGTCCACGAGTCTGCGGCCGTTCACCGTGCCGACCGTGGCGAAGGCCGCGTCCCAGGCCGCGTCCGCGTCGCCGATGCGCTGCGGTTCCCAGTGCAGCGAGGTCGCGGCGAAAGTGCCGAAGGGGCGGTTGCCGTGGTCGTAACCGGGGATGAAGACCCAGTTCGTGTACGCGGTGCCGTCCGTGTCCACGACGCAGTGGCCCGCCGTGGCCACGACGGACTTGTTGCCGCTGTTCACCGCGTCGCCGCTGCAGGCGTACGTGCCGCCGTTCTTGGGGTTGGTGAAGAAGACCTTGCCCGCGGTGGTGGAGATCAGACCGCCTCCGGTCCAGCGCTGCGGTGCGGAGGCCGCGATGTGCGCCGTATGCCCGACGCGGTCGCGGTCGCGGGCCCGGTCACTCCCGGGCATCGCCGCCGGGACGGAGAACGGCTGGGCGAGATGGCCTGGCGCGCCGGTCGCGTTGCCGTGCCGCCCGGTGGCGGTGGAGGGCGCCATGTCCAGGTCGACGGCGCGTGCCAGGCGGTCGGGGGTCCAGAACTTCAGGGCGGCGGCCTGTTGCGCTGTGCTGACGCGAGCCGACGAGGCGGGCGTCGGCCGGGCGGAGGCCTGGGGGGCGGTCAGCGCCACGGACACGATCACTGCTGCGAGGGCGGCCAGACGCCCTGCTCGACGTGGTGACAACGTTTACCTCCTCGGACTCCGACAACGTTGTCGGAGAGGGGCGGGGCCGGTTCGCGAGGGCGGGACGGCGGGTGGGCCGGCCAACAGTGGCCGGGAGGGCGGGGAGTCACCCTCGGCGAGCCGGGCGGTGTGCAGGATCATCGAGACGAGAGCATGGTCATGTCAATACTTGGTCTGGGCCATTCACCCGGAAGGCACTGCTGGCTGAAACCCACCGCTCTCTTCGGTCACGTGCGCGCCGCGAGCGATACAACAGCCCGCCTCGGCACGCACGTTCACCTACCGCGCCGCGGCTCTGGACAGACGGACCCGGCCGTGCTGTCATGCCTACGCCACGCTTCTTCCAACGTTGTACTGAACCCAGAACAACTCATGCGCGCCCACCGCACCCGGACGCCAGGCACGGCGGGGCTCGCGAGACAACGTTGTCGGCGACGCTCACCCGCACACCCTCCCCGCGAACGCCGGAAGGCAGGTCGACCGTATGTCCGTCAGCAGAAGAACGATCCTCGGTGCGGGCGCCCTGGGGCTGGGCGCCTCGGCCCTCGGCGCGCCGTTCGCCCGTGCCGCGCAGGCGGCGCCCCGCCCGAGCGCCGGGAGCCCGGTGCCCGACCGGTTCCGGCGACTGCCCCCTGGCAGCGTCACCGCGCACGGCTGGCTGGCCGGCCAGCTCAGGCTCCAACTCGCCGGACTGTGCGGTCAGTACGACCGCATATCCCACTTCCTCGACTTCTCCTCCTCCGGCTGGGTCCACCCGGAGAACGGCGCTTGGGAAGAGCTGCCGTACTGGCTGCGGGGCTATCTGCCGCTGGCGATCGCCACCGGCGACCGGACCGCGCTGGCACGCGCGCGTACCTGGGTCGACGCGATCCTGGCGACTCAGTCCGGCGACGGCTTCTTCGGGCCCCGCGCCCTGCGCACTTCGCTGAACGGCGGCCCCGACTTCTGGCCCTTCCTGCCGCTGCTGCAGGCCCTGCGGACCCATGAGGAGTATTCCGGGGACCAGCGCGTGCTGCCGTTCATCACGCGGTTCCTGCGCTTCATGAACGCGCAGGGACCGGGCGCCTTCAACTCCAGCTGGGTCTCCTACCGCTGGGGCGACGGCCTCGACGTCGTCACCTGGGCCTACCGCCGTACCACGGAGAGTTTCCTGCTCGACCTGGCCGCCAAGATGCACGGCTACGGCGTCGACTGGACCGGCCCGACGCCGACCCGGCACAACGTCAACATCGCCCAGGGGTTCCGGGAGCCCGCCCAGTACGGGCAGCTGGCCGGGTCAGCCGACCTCGTCCAGGCGACCTACCGCGCCTACGACGCCGTCATGGGCGTGTACGGCCGGTTCCCGGGCGGCGGGATGGCCGGTGACGAGAACTACCGGCCCGGATTCGGTGACCCGCGGCAGGGCTTCGAGACGTGCGGCATCGTCGAGTTCATGGCCAGCCACGAACTGCTCACCCGGATCACGGGCGACCCCGTGTGGGCCGACCGCTGCGAGGAACTGGCCTTCAACATGCTGCCGGCCGCCCTCGACCCCGAGGGAAAGTCGACCCACTACATCACCAGCGCCAACAGCGTCGACCTGGACAACCGGCCCAAGACGCAAGGGCAGTTCCAGAACGGCTTCGCCATGCAGGCGTTCCAGGCCGGCGTCGACCAGTACCGGTGCTGCCCCCACAACTACGGCATGGGCTGGCCCTACTTCACGGAGGAACTGTGGCTCGCCTCCGACGACCAGGGCCTGGCCGCCGCCATGTACGCCCCGTGCACCGTCCGGGCCCAGGTCGGCCACGGCACGACGGTGACCCTGACCGAGGAGACCGGCTACCCCTTCACGGACACCGTCACCCTGTCCCTGTCCACGCCGCGACCCCTGTCGTTTCCTCTCCGGATGCGGGTGCCCGGCTGGTGCACGGATCCCGAGCTGCGAGTGAACGGCACACCGGTCCCCGTGCAGGGCGGCCCCTCCTGGGCTCGCGTGGAGCGGACCTGGAAGGACGGCGACGTCGTCCGGCTGCGGCTGCCTCAGCAGGCCAAGCTGCGGCACTGGCCCGACCAGCACGGCGCCGTCAGTGTCGACCGGGGCCCGCTGACCTACTCCCTTCGGATCGGCGAACGCTACGACCGCTACGCGGGGGACGACGCCTTCCCCTCCTACGAGGTCCACGCGACCACGCCGTGGAACTACGGCCTCCTCGCGGACACGGAGCTCGACGTCACCCAGGTCTCCGGCGACGTGCCGGAGCAGCCCTTCACGCACGACACCACGCCGCTGCGGATCTCCGCCCGGGCCCGGCGGATCCCCGAATGGATCGCGGACGACGAGCACGTCGTCGCCCCGCTGCAGGACGGGCCCGCCGCGAGCGACTCCCCCGTGGAGACGGTCGCTCTCGTGCCGATGGGTGCGGCACGGCTGCGCATCACCTCCTTCCCCGTGGTCGCGGCCGACGGCCGCAGGTGGATCCCGGAACCGCCCTTCCGCAGGATCCTCAACAACAACAGCGGCAAGGTCCTCGCCGTGGACGGCATGTCGACCGAGAACAGCGCACGGGTCGTCCAGTTCGACAACACGGGAACCGGTGATCACGCCTGGCAGCTCGTCGACAAGGGTGAGGGCTGGTACCTGATCCGCAACGGAAACAGCGGCAAGGTGCTCGGCGTGGACCGCATGTCGACCGAGAACAGCGCGATCGTCGTGCAGTACGAGGACAACGGCACGGACGACCATCTGTGGAGCCTGGTGGAGGACGGCAGCGGCTGGTACCGCATCCGCAACAAGAACAGCGGCAAGGTGCTCGGCGTCGACCGCATGTCGACCGAGAACAGCGCGCAGGTGGTGCAGTACGACGACAACGGCACCGCCGACCACCTGTGGCGGTTCCTCTGACGGGCGCGCCCGGGCGGGCAGCGGCTCGCCCGGGTCCTGGGTCGCCCGAGGCCTGGGTCGCCCGTTCGCCGCCTGGCCGGTCACCGTCCGGGACGGGGCCTGCCGCCATACGCGACGGGCGTGTCCGTATCTGTGGGATACATGGCCGTACAGACATGGCCGGCGACGGCCCCACCCGCGGAGCATGGGTGCAGCGCCGCAGATCCACGCGGCGCACCCGAACGAGAAGAGGTGGCAGGCCATGACCACGGACACGACCCTTGCGGCCGGCATCCCCGTACCCGACACCAAGATCGCCCGCGAGGCGACCGAACTGGTCCGGGACACCACCAGCGAGCTGGTCTTCCACCACTCGCGCCGGGTGTACTTCTTCGGCAGCCTTCAGGGGCGCAACCGGGGCCTCAGCTTCGACCCGGAGCTGCTGTACGTCGGCGCTCTGTTCCACGACCTCGGCCCGAACGAGCAGTTCCGCTCCAGCGGACGCCGTTTCGAGGTCGACAGCGCCGACGAGGCCCGTCGTTTCCTGCAGTCGTACGGCGTGCCGGAGGACAGTGTGCGGCGGGTGTGGACGGCCATCGCGCTGCACACCACTCCCGGCATCCCCGAGTTCATGGAACCGGAGGTCGCGCTCGTCACCGCGGGTGTCGAGTACGACGTCCTCGGTATCGGGTACGCGGACATCTCCGACGCGGACCGCCAGGACATCGTCGCCCTGCACCCCCGTCCCGACTTCAAGCGGCGCATCCTGGCCGCCTTCACCGACGGCATCCGGCCCAGGCCGGAGACGACCTTCGGCAACGTCAAGGCCGACGTGCTCGAGCACTACGTGCCCGGATTCCAGCGCGGAGACTTCGTCCGCACCATCCTGGACTCTCCGTGGGCGGAGTAGCCCGGCCGGCCTCCGGCGACGTCGTCGTGATCGTGGCCTTCGACCAGGTGCAGCTGCTGGACGTCGCCGGGCCCCTCGAGGTCTTCACCACCGCCAACCGCTGCGGCGCCGGATACGACGTGCGGGTCGTCTCCCCCGACGGCCGTGACGTGGTCACGTCCTGCGGGTTGCGGATCAGCGTCGACGCGTCCTTCGAGCAGCTGCCCGAGAACCCGCACACGCTGGTCGTTCCCGGCCGCAGGGACTGGCAGTACGCCACGGCCGATCCCGGCCTGGTCTCGCTCGTGGCCGCACTCGCCGCTCGCACGCGCAGGGTGACGTCGGTCTGCGCGGGTGCTTTCGTACTCGCGCACACCGGTGTGCTGGACGGGCGGCGCGCCACCACCCACTGGGAACTGGCGCCTCAGCTGGCGTCCGCCTATCCCGGGGTGCGGGTGGAGCCCGATCTGGTGTTCGTGCGCGACGGGCACCTCGTCACCTCGGCGGGCGTCACCGCGGGCATCGACATGGCGCTCGCCCTGGTCGAGGAGGACCACGGCGCCGGCGTCGCCCGCGACGTGGCACGCCAGCTGGTGGTCTTCATGGCGCGTCCCGGCGGTCAGTCGCAGTTCAGCGTCCGCATGACCCCACCGAGCCGCCATCCGCTGGTGCGCCGGGTGATGGACGAAGTCACCGCGGACCCGTCGATCCCCTCCGGCGTCGACGCGCTCGCCGCGTCCGCCGGCATCAGCACCCGGCACCTGACCCGCCTGTTCCGCCGGGAAACGGGCATGACGCCCGGGCAGTACGTCGACGCCGTCCGTCTGGAAGCCGCCAAGGCCCTGCTGTCCTCGGGCACCGCCTCGGTGGAGGAGATCGCGCAGCAAGCAGGCTTCGGATCCTCGGAGACCATGCGGCGCGTGTTCCAGAACTCCCTGGGCGTGTCTCCCACCGTGTACCGGGCCCGCTTCCGCACCACCGGCGTCAGCGCCTGACCCGTTCCCCCGTCACCCTCACCGCGTGCTGGTGACGTACTGGTCCGACGTCAGCTCGTACACCCGTACCCGCCGGCCGCAGGTGGGGTTGACGGTCTCACGGACCGGGCGCATCCCCAGTTTGGCCATGATGCGTTCGGAGGCGTCGTTGCCCACCTGGGCGATGCTCACGATCCGCTCCAGGCCTCGCTGTTCGAACCCGAACCGGACAGCCGCCGCAGCGGCCTCGGTGGCCAGGCCCCGCCCCCAGTGGGAACGTCCCAGGCGCCAGCCGATCTCGACCGCCGGCAGCACCTCCGGCAGGTAACCGGGCACCGAAAGGCCGGTGAACCCGGCGAGTTCGCCGGTGGACCGGATCTCCACGGCGAACAGGCCGAAGCCCTGCGCCTCCCACTCGCCCTCCCATGCCCGGATCTTGCCGCGGGTCTGCTGTTCGTCGAGGACGCTGCCGTCTCGGATCCACCGCATGACCTCGGGGTCGGCGTTGACGGCAGCCATGGGCGCGATGTCTTCCTCGCGCCAGCGGCGCAGGATCAAACGGGGTGTCTCCAGCGTGATCATCCCATGATTCTGGATCACATCCGGTGTGGCGGCGCGCCATTCGGCCGGCCCCTGTCGTCCCGACTGCTTTCTCCCGCCCCATTGTGTTGAGCCTTGTGTGGCTTTACTGTTCGACTTTGCCTGAGTCTGTTTGGTGCTGATTGCTCAGTCCCTATGGAGGCCGCAGTGCGAAGTCATCGGATCGGCCCAGAGGCGGAAAGACCCGGTCGCCGTCGCCGGCGGAGGGCGCTCCTCGCGGCAGCCGCGACGATCGCCCTCGTCGCGGGCGTGACCGCGCCCGCTGTGGCACAGGACGCCGGCGGACGGGCGTCCGCCGCCGCGCCGGCCGCCGCCCCGCAGGCGCATACGGTGAGCATCGACGGCTACTCGTTCCTCGTCGACGGCAAGCGCACCTACCTGTGGTCCGGCGAGTTCCACTACTTCCGGCTCCCCAGTCCGGACCTGTGGCGCGACATCTTCCAGAAGATGAAGGCCGCCGGGTTCAACGCCACCTCGCTGTACTTCGACTGGGGCTACCACTCGCCGAAGCCGGGGGTGTACGACTTCACCGGCGTGCGGGACGTCGACCGGCTGCTCGACATGGCCCAGGAGGCCGGGCTGTACGTCATCGCGCGCCCGGCGCCGTACATCAACGCGGAGGTCGACAGCGGCGGCCTGCCCGGCTGGATGACCACCAAGGCCGGGCACAACCGCAGTGACGACCCGCAGTTCCTGAAGTACGCGGACGAATGGCTGACGCAGATCGACCGGATCATCGCCCGCCATCAACTGACCAACGGCACCGGGTCGGTGATCGCCTACCAGGTCGAGAACGAGTACTACAACGGCTCGGCCGCCGGCCGCTCCTACATGAAGCACCTCGAGGACAAGGCCCGCGCCGACGGCATCACGGTGCCGCTGACCGGCAACAACAACGGCACCTTCAACTCCGGGACCGGCGCCCTCGACGTGGACGGACCGGACTCCTACCCGCAGGGCTTCAACTGCTCGAACCCCTCGAAGTGGAACGGCGTCCCGGACATCAGCTACGACCACCCGGCCGGCAAGCCGCTGTACTCGCCCGAGTTCCAGGGCGGCGCCTTCGACCCGTGGGGCGGACCCGGCTACGACAAGTGCGCCGAGCTCATCAACGACAAGTTCGCCGACGTCTTCTACAAGCAGAACATAGCCGTCGGGGCCACCGCGCAGAGCTTCTACATGACCTACGGCGGCACCAACTGGGGCTGGCTGGGCATGCCGGAGAACTACACGTCGTACGACTACGGAGCGGCGATCCGCGAGAACCGCCAGCTCGATCCGAAGTACTACCAGGACAAGCTGATCGGGTACTTCACGCAGTCCGTCGCCCCGCTGACCAAGACCGAGGCGATCAGGGCCGTACCGCCGGACGACTCCTCGGTCGTCGACACCGCGCGGATCAACCCCGACACCAGGACGCAGTTCCACGTCCTGCGGCACGGCGACTCCACGTCCACGGCGGTCGACAAGACCCACATCTCGCTCGACTTCAACGCCCAGCCGTCCGCGGACACCACCTACACCTGGGACGACCCCGACTCCGCGCTGCAGTACACCGGTTCGTGGTCGCACGTGGCCGACCAGAGCTACACCGGCGGCGACTACAAGCACACCGAGTCCTTCTCCAACAAGGCCGGCGACTCGCTCACCGTCCCCTTCGACGGCACCGCGATCCGCTGGATCGGCTCGAAGACCGACAACCACGGCTACGCCGACGTCTATCTCGACGGCACCAAGGTGGCGACGGTCGACGACTCCGGCGGCGAGAACCAGGCGGTGATCTTCCAGAAGACCGGCCTGACGCCCGGGGCGCACACGCTGAAGATCGTCGTCGACGGCAAGCACAGCTCGGGGTCCACGGACGACTACGTGTCCATCGACGCCATCGACGTGCCCACGGCCGCGGCAGCGGCGCCCACCTACCCGGTCGTGCCCCAGCAGCCCGGAACCGCGATCACGCTCGACGGGCGCGACTCGCACGTGATCGTGGCGAACTACCGCCTCGGGGACTCGCAGTTGCAGTACTCGACGTCGGAGATCATGACCCAGGCGGCCATCGGCGGCCGGGACGTCGCCGTGCTCTACGGCGACGCGGGCAGCGACGGCGAGACCGTGCTGCGCTACTCCTCCAGGCCGACGGTGACCAGCAGCGGAGGCACGGTCACGACCACGTGGGACGCGGCGACCGGCGACCTTCGGCTGAACTACACGCACAAGGGCCTGATCCGCATCGCCATCAGCGGCGGCGGAGCGCGCCCGCTGCTGCTGCTCGCCGGGGACAAGGCGACGGCCGAGACCTTCTGGCGTCAGGACACGGCGACCGGCCCGGTGCTCGTCCGCGGCTCCCACCTGCTGCGGACGGCGGCCGACGCGGACGGCGGCCGCACCGTGGCGCTCACCGGCGACAACGCCGACGACAAGAACATCGAGGTGTTCACCTCCGCCGACCACGTCACCTGGAACGGCAAGGCAGTCGCCACCCGGACGACCGGCACAGGAAGCCTCACCGGGACGATCCCGGTCGCCGCGCCGGTCCACCTGCCGGCGCTCACGGACTGGAGGCACGCCGAGGAATCCCCGGAAGCGGCACCCGGATTCGACGACTCCGGCTGGCAGGTGGCCGACAAGACGACCACCAACAGCGTCTACGGCGTCAACTCGCTGCCGGTCCTCTACGCGGACGACTACGGGTTCCACACCGGCAACACGTGGTACCGCGGCCGCTTCCGCGCCACCGGCAAGGAGACCGGCGTCCATCTGGTCTCGGACTCCGGAGGCAAGGCGCAGGCGTTCTCCGCCTGGCTCAACGGCACCTTCCTGGGCAGCTCCACCACGGGCAGCGCCGACTTCGCCTTCCCGGACGGTGCGGTGAAGTCCGCGGGGGACAACGTCATCTCGGTGCTCACCGTGAACATGGGGCACGAGGAGGACTACAACTCGACGAACGGCAACAAGACCGCGCGCGGCCTGACCAGTGCCTCCCTCCTGGGGGCGCCGCTTTCCACCGTCACCTGGCGGCTGCAGGGCGTACGCGGTGGCGAGGACCTCCAGGACCCGGTGCGCGGCCCGCTCTCGACGGGCGGCCTGTACGGCGAGCGGGCCGGCTGGTCCCTGCCGGGCTACCCGGACGACGCCTGGAACAAAGTGTCCTTGCCGACGACCGACAGCCGCCCCGGGGTCTCCTGGTACCGCACCGATGTCGCCCTGGACCTGCCGCACGGCCAGGACACCTCGCTCGGGCTGACGTTCACCGACGACCCGTCACGGAAGTACCGTGCCACGATCTTCGTGAACGGCTGGCAGGTCGGCAACTACGTCAACTATCTCGGCCCGCAGCACACCTTCCCGGTCCCCGACGGCATCCTGCATCCGAACGGCCGGAACACCATCGCCATCGCCGTGTGGAACCTGGACGGCAGCACCGGCGGGCTCGGCAGGGTCTCGCTCGTCGACTACGGCAGCTACGCATCGCCCCTGCACGTCGCGCAGAACGACAGTCCCCGCTACGACCACCGCAAGTACGCCATGCCGAAGCGCCCGGGAGTGGATGTCACCCTCGGCGTGCCGAGCACCGCGCAGTCAGGACGGTCCTTCACGGCCGAGGCGACGGTGAAGGTGCCGAAGGACCGGCCCACCGCCTCCGGGCTGAAGGCCTCGCTCTCCACGCCCGACGGCTGGAGCGCGCGTGCCACGAGCCCCACGTCCGTCGAGCGCCTGCAACCGGGCGAATCGGCCACCTTCACCTGGGAGGTCCAGCCGCCGGCCGGGACGCTGCCGTCGGCCTCCGCGCTCACCGCCACGGTGCACTACGTGCAGAACGGACAGCAGTCCGCCCAGGGCGACGAGCGCATCGTCGGCGGGATCCCACCGGCTCCGCCGGCCGGGAAGAGCGCGGTGAGCGACCTGCCGTTCCTGTCGTCCACCAACGGGTGGGGTCCGGTCGAGCGCGACACCAGTGTCGGTGAGCAGGCCGCCGGGGACGGCCGTCCGATCAGCATCGCCGGCATCAGGTACGCCAAGGGCCTCGGCACCAACTCCGTCAGCGACGTCGAGTTGTACCTCGGCGGACAGTGCTCGCGGTTGACGGCGGACGTCGGCGTCGACGACGAGACGGGCGGTGCCGGAACCGTGACCTTCTCCGTGATCGCCGACGGCAAGACCTTGGTGACCACGCCGACGATCCGCGGCAAACAGGCCGCAGTGCCGATCGACGTCGACGTCAGCGGCGCCCAGGTGGTCGATCTCAAGGTCGGTGACGCCGGCGACGGCAACGGCAACGACCACGGCGACTGGGCGAAGCCGACACTGACGTGCGGCTAGATGGGGGGAGGAGGGCCACGTCGTTGCGGGCCGGAGGGCCGGCCCGCAACGACGCGTGATCCGCCGACCGTACGGCGACTGGATTCGCGCTGTTCCGTACCCTGGGCGCATGCGCATGCGCCCCACCCTGAGCTGGACCCCTACGGAGGCCCTGCCACCGGGCACCACCGACCTGCAGCCGGTCGCCGATCTGCTGAGCACCGGCGGTGTCCTGGTCCTCAGCGGGGCGGGCATCTCCACGGAGTCGGGCATCCCCGACTACCGGGGCGAGGGCGGGAGCCTGGGCCGGCACACCCCGATGACGTACCAGGAGTTCACCGCCAGCGCCCAGGCCCGACGCCGGTACTGGGCGCGCAGCCATCTGGGCTGGCGCACCTTCGGCCGTGCCCGCCCCAACGCCGGGCATCGGGCGGTGGCCGCGTTCGGGCGGCACGGGCTGCTCTCGGGTGTGATCACCCAGAACGTCGACGGCCTGCACCAGGCCGCCGGCAGTGAGGGTGTCGTGGAGCTCCACGGAAGCCTGGCCCGGGTCGTGTGCCTCTCCTGCGGCGACGTCAGCCCCCGCCGTGAGCTCGCCGGGCGGCTGGAAGAGGCCAATGCGGGCTTCGAGCCGGTGGCCGCCGGGATCAACCCGGACGGTGACGCCGACCTCACCGACGAACAGGTCGGGGACTTCCGTGTGGTGGGCTGCACGATCTGCGGCGGCATCCTCAAACCGGACGTGGTCTTCTTCGGCGAGACCGTTCCGCCCCAGCGGGTCGAGCACTGCCGCGGGCTCGTCCGTGAGGCGGCGTCGCTGCTGGTCCTGGGTTCCTCGCTGACGGTGATGTCCGGGCTCCGGTTCGTCCGCCAGGCGGCCCAGGCCGACAAGCCGGTGGTGATCGTCAACCGGGACCCGACCCGGGGAGACCGGCATGCCCTCACCCGGGTCGCGCTCCCCCTCGGAACGGCCCTCACGAACGTGGCCGCCCGGCTGGGCATCACCGTCGACGGCCGAGATCAGTGACCGACCTGGGCGAGGCGGCAGGATGGCGAACCGTGTCTGCACCGTGGGGCACTCGACGCGCGACTTCGGCGAGATGCTGGAGATGCTGCGGAACAACGAGGTCACCTGCCTGGTCGACGTCCGTTCCTTCCCGTCGTCGCGGAAGTTCCCCCAGTGGAACCAAGCCGCGATCGTCGACGCGCTGCCTGCCGACATCGCCTACCGCTGGATTCCGAAGCTGGGCGGCCGGCGGCACACTCCGAAGGGCGTGCCGAGCGAGAACGGCGCATGGCGGGTCAAGGCCTTCCGTGACTACGCTGACTACATGGCCGGCGAGGAGTTCGCGGAGGGCCTTGGCGAGCTGATCGAGCTGGCCGAGCGGGAACGGCCGGCGATCATGTGCAGCGAGGCGGTTCCCTGGCGCTGCCATCGCAGGCTGATCACCGACGCGTTGATCACCGCGGGGGTGGAGGTCGCGCACATCATGTCGCCCACGACCACCAAACCCGCGGTCCTGGACCAGCACGCGCGGGTCCGGCACGGGCATCTGACCTACCCGCCCGGGCCCCCGCAGCCTCCGGCTCCCGGATGAGGCTACGACGCCCGGTCGTCGACCTTGAGCCGTGCTCCGGTGTCGGAGACGAAGACGACCAGGAGCTTGGCCGGTTCGGTCCGGCTGGTGTTCTCGGTGAGGACGTGGTGGGCGCCGGGCGGCTCGACCCAGTTGTCGCCCTGGTGGTAGGTGTGCACGGGCTTGTCCGCGAGCCGGCTGCGCACGGTGCCCTGAAGGACGTAGGCGTACACGAATGCCTGGCCGTGCCGGTGCGGCACCGCGCGTGCGTAGGGCGGGAAGTCGACGATCGCCGAGGTGAACGTCTTGCCCTTCACGTTCGGAAGGACCTGCTGGAGCAGCGGCTTGAGGGTTTCGGTGGGCCGTGTCGATGCCATGGCCGCGGGCGATGCCACGGCTGCGGTCGTCCCCTCTGTGTGGGCGGGCGGTCCCGAGGCCGAGCAGGCCGTGGCAGCGGCCATCGTGGTGGCGGCCAGCAAGCCGCCGGCGATCCGCATTCCGATCATGGTCGGTCTCCTGTTCAGTCTTCCGTGACGCGGATGATCGTCTTGCCCGGGGTGCGCGTGCCGGGGGCGAAGGCGGAGGGTGCTTCGGCGAGCGGGCGCACGGCGCCCACGACCGGCTTGAGCCGGCCGTCCCTCAGCCGCGCGGCGAGGTCGGTGAGCCGGGCGCGGTCGGGTTCGACGACGAAGAAGACGGCCCGCCCGTCCTTGGGCCGGACCTTGGGCGGCATGACGATGGTGACCAGCGTGCCCCCCGGGCGGACCAGCGCGGCCGAGCGGTCGAGGATGTCGCCGCCGATGACGTCGAACACGACGTCGGCCTCGCCGGCGTCCTCGAGCCGCTCGTTGTCCAGGTCGATGAAGGTGTCGACGCCGAGTTCGAGTGCCCTGTCCCGGTCGGAGGCCCGCCCGGTGCCGATGACGCGGGCGCCGGCCTCGCGGGCGAGCTGCACCGCGATCGAGCCGACGCCGCCCGCGGCACCGTGGATCAGGACGGTCTGGCCCGTGGTGAGGCGGCCGTGGTCGAACAGGCCCTGCCAGGCGGTCAGCCCCGAGATCGGCAGCGCGGCGGCCACGGCGTGGTCGATGCCCGCCGGGAGCGGGGCGAGGTTGCGGGCCTCCACCGCGACGTACTCGGCGAGCGTGCCGTTACGGGCCCAGTCAGCCAGGCCGAACACCCGCTGTCCGACACTCAGGCCGGTGGTGCCGTACCCCCGCTCCGCCACCACACCGGACAGCTCGTGCCCCGGCACGCTCGGCGTCCGGTCACGGCCGGCGCGATCCGTCCACGTGGCGGGCCAGTCCAGCTCCCCACGGGTGAACCCGGCGGCGTACACCCGCACGATGACGTCGTTCTCGGCCGCATGAGGGTAGGGCATGTCCGTCAGCGACATCCCGGCAAGACCCGCGTCGCGGTCCCGCACAGTAATGGCTTGCATAGAGGTCCTTACGGCGGAGGGGGATCCGAGCGCACCACCCGCGCGCGGGCAGGCTCGTACCGACTGCACGTGGATGTATGCCGTGCCGCACGCTCGATCTCACCTGACTCCGGCGTGTTCCTCCGCCGCCCGGAGTGCGTTTCCCCCCGGGCGACGGGCCGACCGCCCGCCCGTGACGGCTCGGACGCGTGCCGCAGCCGGCCCCTTCGGCCGTGAAGCAGCTCCTTGGAAGGCCGGTCAGTCCACGAGCAGCACGAGTTTGCCGCGCACGGTCCCGGATTCGCCGACGCGGTGGGCGCGGGCCACCTCGGTCAGCGGGAAGGTCTGGCCGACCGGGAGGGAGAATCGCCCCCGTTCGGCCATGTGGGCGACCTGAGCCAGGGCGTACGTGGCGCGGCCGGTGTCGCCGCGGCTGAAGCGGACGCCGGTCTCCTGCGCGCCGCGGAAGTCGGCGACCGTGATCACGTGGTCTGGCGCGCCCGCCAGCTCCACGAGTTCGGGAAGGACGCCGCTGCCGGCGACGTCGAGTGCGAGATCGACACCCGACGGCACGATGGCCCGCACGCGTTCCGGCATGCCGTCGCCGTACGCCACCGGCTCGGCCCCGAGTGCGCGGAGGGCGTCGTGCGTGCCCGGGCTGCCCGTGCCGATGACGCGCGCGCCGCGTTCCACGGCGAGTTGGACCGCGGCACTGCCGACACTGCCGGATGCCCCGTTGACGAGCAGGGTGCTGCCCGCGGTGACGCCGAGCTGGTCGAGCGAGCGCGCCGCGGTCTCGGCTGCCGCGGGGATCGCCGCGGACCTCGCCCAGTCGAGGGAGTCCGGGACCGGGGCCCAGTAGGACAGCACGGCCAGCTCCGCCTGGGCGGCTCCGTAGGGTGAGGCTCCGAAGACCCGGTCGCCGACCGTGACGCCCGAAACGCCCTCGCCGATCTCGTCGACGATGCCGGCGGCCTCGTAGCCCAGGGTCTGCGGCAGTTCCCGGTCCATCAGGCCCTGGCGCTTCTTCCAGTCGCTGGCGTTGATCCCGGCGGCCCGCACCCTGATCCGTATCTCTCCGGCGCCGGGACGGGGATCAGGGAGGTCGACGATCTCAAGGACCTCCGGGCCGCCGAACCGGCTGAACCGTGCCGCCCTCATCACGCACTCCTTCCGTGGAAGGAGTGGCGGATCGTCCGACACCGCGTGTGCGCGTGCTCCCTGTCCGGCTGTCCGCCCGGCCGCAGAGCACGTTTTTACTCCGATGTCTCCACCCTACGTCATGACCAGCCGGTGCCCGGCGGCCCGACGCGACCGCGCGGGCTCCTCCCGCGGCCCGCAGGTCCGCTGACGTGCCGTCACCTGATGTCCATGTCCGTGCCGCTCCGGAACGCCCCCGGCGTCACGCCCGTCCGCAGCCGGAAGAACTTGGTGAAGTCGCTGGCGTCGACGAAGCCGAGGCGGTCCGCGACCTCCTTCGCGGGCAGACCGCTGTGCCGCAGCAGCCGCTTGGCCTCCAGCAGCACCCGGTCGTCGATGTACTGCTTGGCCGTACGGCCCGTGGCGGAGGACGCGGCCCGGGTCAGCGTGCGCGGACTGTAGCCGAGTGCCGCCGCGTAGTCCTCGACGCGGCGGGTCACCGCGTGGTCCCGCTCCACCGCCGCGTGGAAACGGCGGAAGACCTCGGACGGGGCTGCGGGCCGCGGTGCCGGACCCCGGGCCTGCGCCAGACGCATCACGAGGACGGACACCAGGGCGCGCAGCACCTCGGCGTGTGTCTGCAGCGGCAGCGAGGCCTGCTGCCCGTACTCGTACCGGAGATGGTCCAGGGCCAGGCGCACGCCCTCCGCGTCCGGTCCCTCGGGGATGAGGGGACGCTGCTCGTACGGCGGATCCATGTGCGCCGCCGCCACGGTCGCGGGCGGCAGGAACCCCGCCTCGAACAGCACGATCACCCCGTCCGCCGCCGGCAGATCCGGGCCGAACCGCTGCACCTGCCCCGGCCGGATCCACAGCCACGATCCCGGCCGCAGCGCGTACTCGACGAAGTCCACCGCCATCAGCAGCGGCCGGTCGCGGGCGCCGATCAGCTGGTGAAAGGACGGGCGCAGCGGCGCGTACGGGTCGTTGCCGTGGCGGCGCGCCCGCTCGTACAGGTCCGCGAGCTCCATCACCTCCACCCCGGCCGATGCGCCGACGGTGGGGGTGTAAGCCAGGTCCCTGACGTCAGGATGCCGATCGTGTCCGTTTTTCCCCATCACTAGTCCCGAGCGTACCGCCGTCGCGGCCGGACCGCCTCGTAGCGTGAAAGCACAGGTCAGCAACGGATGAGGAGTGGTCCTGTGCGGTTGGTCGTGGGAATGACCGGGGCGACGGGCGCGCCGTTCGGTGTCCGGCTCCTGGAGAATCTGCGGGAGCTGCCGGACGTGGAGACGCATCTCGTCCTGTCCCGGTGGGCGCGCACGACGATCGAGCTGGAGACCGGTCTGTCCGTGGCGGAGGTGTCCGCCCTCGCGGACGTCACGCACCACCCCGACGACCAGGGCGCCACCATCTCCTCCGGCTCCTTCCGCACGGACGGCATGGTGATCGTGCCGTGTTCGATGAAGACCCTCGCCGGGATCAGGACCGGCTACGCGGAGGGCTTGGTCGCGCGCGCCGCCGATGTCGTACTGAAGGAGCGGCGCAGGCTCGTCCTCGTCCCGCGCGAGACCCCGCTGAGCGAGATCCACCTGCAGAACATGCTCGAACTCGCCCGCATGGGCGTGCAGTTGGTGCCGCCCATGCCCGCCTTCTACAACCATCCGCGCACCGTCGACGACATCGTCGACCACGTGGTGGCCCGCGTCCTCGACCAGTTCGAGCTGCCCGCGCCGGCCGCCAGGCGCTGGGCCGGAATGCGCGCGGCCCGCACCGCTTCCCGCGACGCCGCCTGACGTCCCCGACCCCGCAAAGGAGTTCCCTGTGGCTTATGACGATCTGCGCAGCTTCCTCGACACCCTGGACAAGGAGGGGCAGCTGCTGCGCATCACCGACGAGGTGCTGCCGGAGCCCGATCTCGCGGCCGCCGCCAACGCAACCGGCCGCATCGGCGAGAACGCGCCCGCCCTCTACTTCGACAACGTCAAGGGCTTCACCGACGCACGGATCGCGATGAACGTGCACGGCTCGTGGGCCAACCACGCGCTCGCGCTCGGCCTGCCGAGGAACACCCCGGTCAAGGAGCAGGTGGAGGAGTTCGCACGCCGCTGGGACGCCTTCCCCGTCGCGCCCGAGCGCCGCGAGGACGCCCCCTGGCGCGAGAACACCCAGGTGGGCGACGACGTCGACCTCTTCTCGGTGCTTCCGCTGTTCCGTCTCAACGACGGCGACGGCGGCTTCTACCTCGACAAGGCCGCCGTCGTCTCCCGCGACCCCGAGGATCCCGGCCACTTCGGCAAGCAGAACGTCGGCACGTACCGCATCCAGGTGATCGGCACCAACCGTCTGGCCTTCCAGCCGGTACCCATGCACGACGTCGCCCAGCACCTGCGCAAGGCCGAGGAGAAGGGCGAGGACCTGCCCATCGCCATCACCCTCGGCAACGACCCGGTGATGGCGATCGTCGCCGGGATGCCGATGGCCTACGACCACAGCGAGTACGAGATGGCCGGCGCACTGCGCGGGGCGCCCGCCCCGATCGCCACCGCACCGCTCACGGGCTTCGACGTGCCGTGGGGCAGCGAGGTCGTCATCGAAGGCGTCATCGAGTCGCGCAAGCGGCAGATCGAGGGCCCGTTCGGCGAGTTCACCGGCCACTATTCGGGCGGGCGCCGCATGCCGGTCATCCGGGTCGACCGCGTCTCGTTCCGTACGAACCCGGTCTTCGAGTCGCTCTACATCGGCATGCCGTGGACCGAGTGCGACTACCTCGTCGGCCCCAACACGTGCGTGCCGCTGCTGAAGCAGCTGCGCGCCGAGTTCCCCGAGGTGAAGGCCGTCAACGCCATGTACACGCACGGTCTGCTGGTGATCATCTCCACGGCCAAGCGGTACGGCGGCTTCGCCAAGGCCGTCGGCATGCGCGCCATGACGACACCGCACGGACTCGGCTACGTCGCTCAGGTGATCCTCGTCGACGAGGACGTGGACCCCTTCAACCTGCCGCAGGTGATGTGGGCGATGTCCGCCAAGGTCAACCCGAAGGACGACGTCGTCGTCATACCCAACCTGTCCGTCGTGGAGCTGGCCCCGGCGGCCCAGCCCGCCGGCATCACCAGCAAGATGATCATCGATGCGACGACGCCGGTGTCACCCGACAGCCGCGGCAACTTCTCCACGCCCGCCAAGGACCTGCCGGAGACCGCGCAGTGGGCGGCCCGGCTGCAGAGCATGCTCGCAGGCCGCGCCTGAACCACCTGACCGATCCCTTGAAAGGACGACCCCATGAGCCATCTGCCTGCCGAGTGCCCCCGCTGCGCCTTCGAGACGGTCACCCGGCTCGCCACCTCACCCGTCCCCGGAGTGTGGGACGTGCTCCAGTGCGGCCGCTGCCTGTACACCTGGCGTACGACCGAGCCCGCCCGCCGTACGCGGCGCGACGCCTACCCCGAGAACTTCAAGCTGACCCCGGCCGACATAGCGAACGCGATCGAGGTGCCGGACGTGCCGCCGCTTCTCAAGTAGGGGCGGGGCCGGTCGCCGCTCCGCCGGGCGGCGACGCCGTAGCGACAAAGAGTGACGGCTGCGTCACCCGGCGTTCGATAGCCGACCCTGTTAGGCGGGCTCTCACGGGGTACTCGCGGACGCGGAGGTCATCGTGTTCGAGGCAAGCGACATCCGTGAATGGCGTGGCCATGATGTGGTCGATCCCGGTCGCCACAGGATCGGCGCCCTTGAGGCGGTCTACGTGGACACCGCGACGGACAAGCCGATCTTCGCGACGGTCACGGCCGGCCTGCCCACTCGCCGCCGGCTGGTGTTCGTGCCGCTCGTGGGAGCGACCGTCGGCCCGGGCTACGTGAAGGTGGCCTACGACAAAGGCCTGGTCAAGAAGGCCCCCGCGATAGACACGGACGGCGAGCTCCCGGCCTCCGCCGAGTCGGGTGTCTTCGCCCACTACTCGCTCGATTACGCCCCGGGTGCGGGCGGCGAACGCCGCCTGGCCCGGCGCTGAACCACCGAGGCCACCGGGAGAGTCGATGGTCCTGTTTCTGCTCCTGATCCTCGCAGCCGTCGTGCTGGGCATCATCGGTTTCGCCGCGCACGGCCTGTTCTACCTGCTGATCATCGGTGCCGTCGTGCTCCTCGCCGATCTCGTTTTCGGCGCGCTCCGCTTTCGGCACCGAGGACACCGCATAGCACGCTGACTCGTTCGGGCGTCGTCCTGAGTCTCTGACACCTGGTTGGCTCACAGCCTCACACCCTGGACACGCCTGAAATGCCGGTTATGGGCACTCTCGGTACGTTCATCGCAGGTCGGTTGTCCGGCCAACGCGCATCAGAAAGAGAGAGTGCCCATGCCCTCGCGTGCTTTCGTGGTCGGTGCCGGAATAGGCGCGACCGTCCTTGCAGCTGCCGGCATCACCTATGCCTCGCCCGTCGAGTCCACGCCGGCCTCCCCCACCCTCCACCGGGCAACCCAGCCTCTGCACCACTCCGCCCAGTCGGCGCATCACGCCACCCTGCCTGTGCAACTCACCGCATTCGCAGCCTCCGCCTCTTCCGCCACGGCACCTTCGGGCGTCAAGACCGGGGACGGAGGCGGCAACCAGGGCCGCGACGGCGACGGTGGACGCGACGACGGTGGACGCCGCGGTGACGGGGGACGCCATGACGACGGTGGACGCCGCGGTGACGGTGGACGCCATGACGGCGGTGGCCGCTACGACGGCGGACGTCACGGTGACGATGGACGCTACGGCTATGGCTTCGGCGGCCGCGGTCGCGGCCACGGGAGAGTCGGAAGGATCTTCGTCAACGAACGTTCGTACCCGGCCTTCGCGGAAGGCTGCATCACCGTGGCCAGCGGACTGGGCGCGCACAGCTTCAACGTTCTCAACGAAAGCTGGAAGACCGTCGAAGTCTTCCGGGGCTTCAACTGCGACGGCGGTCCTCCGGTCGCCACCGTGGGCCCCCGCAGTGAGAGCTTCGGCGTGGTGCCTCATGGCCATGACGGCGACGGCGACGGCGAGTTCGGATCGCACGGCGATGGCGGATTCGGTCACCGCGGCGTCGTGGGCAGCTTCCGGGTGGTCTGCGGCCACGGCGGATGGTGGTGACGGCATCCGCCGACGCGCAGGAAGGCCCCTGGACCGATCCCGGTCCGGGGCCTTCCCCGTCCGCCCCCGGCAGCGGCCGCACACGCCGCACCCCTCGCCGCCAAGCACCAAGTTCCTTGCTCGGCGGGGCCGGTGACGCTCACTCGATGCTCAGGGGGCCGATTCCCAGGTCTTCACGCATGAGGCGACGCATCTGAGCCATGGCCGTGCGCCGGCGCGCTATCAGGGGCGCCGACTCGGCGGAATCGACGGCCACCCCCCGGGCGTAGGCGTCGCGTATCGCCCGCATGCTGTGGAACGCCTCGTTCCCCGCGGCCACCACCTGCGGCGGGCCCACGAGCCACAGGCGTTCGCTCGCCGTGTAGATGCCCGTGCCGCGGACGGCTTCCCGCACCGCCGCATCACGTGCCGACTCGGACATGTGATCGCCCAAGGCGACCGCCCGCATCTCCTCACCCGCGGTTTTGAGGGCGGAGACGAACTCCGTGTACACCTCGCGCCGGACTTCCAGCGCGTGTCTGGCCTCCTCCCGTTTCCAACGGTTGCGATCGGCGATCACCGTGGCCGCGATACCGATGACGGCACCGGCCAGCGTGGAGAGCAAGGGCATCCAGTCCATGTGCCGAGCTTGTCCGACCTCACCGCGTCGGCACCAGTGGCTCCGCGGACGACCCCGTTAGGCTTGGGTTCTCCGACGAGCGGTCGCATGTCGGCCGGCGGCGTTACGGCGCTCGTGCGGCTGCCCCGAACCATCAACATCCAAGGACGGCAACGAGTGTCCTTCTTCACCATCGGCCACCGCGGCGTCATGGCCGCCGAGCCGGAGAACACCCTGCGCTCCTTCCTGCGGGCCGAACGCGAGGGGCTGGACGGCATCGAACTGGACCTGCACCTGAGCAGGGACGGCGAGCTGGTCGTCATGCACGACGAGACCCTGGACCGCACGACGGACGGCTCCGGTCCCATCGCCGACCAGGAGTTGCGGCAGCTGAAGAAGCTCGACGCAGGCCTCGGCGAGCGGATCCCCACGTTCGAAGAGGTACTGGACGCCGTCGGGCCGACGCTGCCGATCCAGGCCGAGATCAAGGACGTGGCCGCCGCCCGGACGCTGGCCAAGGTGCTCACCGGCCGCGACCTGCTGCACCGGGTCTCGGTGCTGTCGTTCCACGACGCGGCCCTGACCGAGATCCACACACTGCTGCCGCAGGCCCGCACCGTGCTGGTGGCAGGCCCCAGCGCACACCGCGACACCTTCGTCGGCCGCGCGCAGAAGGTCGGCGCCACCTTGGTCAGCGTGGAACTGCGCCAGCTGAACCTGGCCATCGTGGAGAAGTGCGGCGCCGCCGGCATCGACGTGATGGCCTGGACCGTCAACGACGAGCGCGACCTGACGCTGGCCCGGACGCTCGGCCTGGTGGGCTGCGTGACCGACCGGCCCGACATGAAGCGCCTGGTCGAGGCCACGGCCTGACGTCGCTCGGCCCGGCCCGCTCGACGCCCCTGGCCCCGGCGCGGTCGACGCGTCTGCGGGTCCGTGTCCTCGTACGAGCAGGCCCGCGGGGCTCATTCGTCTGCCTGCATGCGGCGCAGGGCGTCCTCGGAGTCCCGGTCGTCGGGCAGGTAGGCGAGGAAGTGGTGACCGGGCTCGTCCACGGCGGCCAGCTTGACGTACCGCAGGCGCAGTTCGCCGACGGCCGGATGCCGGAAACGGCGGACCGAGGGCTGGAATCCGGCCGTCTCCCGGCGTTCGTACCAGCGGGCCGCGTCGTCGTCGGACAGCAGCTCGCCGACGAGTTCGGCGAACCGCGGATCGTTGGGCCGGCGAGCCGCCCGGGACCTGAACTGCCCGAGCAGGGCGCGGGCCTCGTGTTCCCAGTCGGCGAGCAGGGTGCGGGCCGGCGGCCAGCGGAACACCAGCCAGAGGAGGTTGCGCTGCTTGGGGTGAAGCCGAGCCGGATCGGTCAGCAGCGCGGCGTACCCGGCGTTCCAGGCCAGCAGGTCCCAGTGCGGGTCGAGCACCACCGCGGGGTGCGGTGTCATGGCCTGCACCAGCGTGAGCAGGTTGCGGGACACCCAGGTGGGCGCGTCGGCGGGCGGCCTGCTCTCCTCCACGAAGGACAGCACGTGCGCGGTCTCCGCGGCGTCCAGCCGCAGCACCCGCGACACCGCGCGCAGCACCTGCTCCGAGGTGCGCACCCGGCCCTGCTCCAGCCACGTGTACCAGGAGACGCTGATACCGGCGAGTTCCGCGACCTCGGCCCGCCGCAGCCCCGGTGTCCGGCGGCCCGGGGCGTACGGCAGGCCCACGTCCTTCGGCGTCAGCCGTTCACGACGGGACCGTAAAAAGGCCCCCAGTTCGCGGCGGGGGGACTCGCCCGGCGGCGTGGGTGCGGCACTCACCGGCCACCGCGCGCGGAGGCCCGACTCCGCGCCGCCCCGGGCCGCAGTGGGGGGTGCGCAGGTGTCGGGGGCGACAGCCTGCCGCGCGTCATGGTGCCTCTCCTCCGCAGGGCGGGCGTCCGCCCGGCCGCGGGCGCCCTCTTGTGATGCTGCCGTCACCAGGCGCGATGCCGAACCGGCAGGCTGTGAGTGATGGTAATAGCCAGCGGTCTCCGCCCTGAGGGCCCCGGTGCTGAACTGGTCGGGGACCCTGTCCACTTCGGATCGGTCGTCTCTGCCACCCGTTCTTCTCGAACCCTCTCGGAAGGGAGCGTCCGCCCCGTGACCACCACCGCGCCGGCACCGGTGGCGACCTTGCCGGCCTCCGCCTTGCGGCTGCTGCGCACCGCCGGCTTCGTCAGCAACTTCGACCGCTTCTGCATCGCGCCCATGCTGGTTCTCATCGGTCCCCGGCTCGGCGCCCCGCTCCCCACCGTGGTGCTGGCCGCGAGCGGCTACTACCTCACCTACGGGCTGATGCAGCCGGTGTGGGGGGTGGCCAGCGACCGGTGGGGCCGCGTGTGGGTGATGCGGGTGTCCCTCACCGGCGCAGCCCTGGCCGCCCTGGCCTCGGCCCTGGCTCCGAACGCTCCCGTGCTGATCGGGGCCCGCGCCCTGGCCGGCGCGTTCTTCGCCGCCTCCATCGCCGCGTCCTTGACGTACGTGGGCGACACGGTGCCCGCCGCCGTCCGGCAGCGCCCCCTCAGCGAGCTGATGACCGCGTTCGCGCTGGGCACCGCCGTGGCCACGGTCGTCGCGGGAGCGCTGGCGCACTACCTCACGTGGCGGCTGGTGTTCGCGCTGCCCGGCGTCCTCGCCGCCTGCCTGGCCGTGGCCCTGCGCCGCCTGCCCGAGCCCGAGCGGACGCCTTCCGGGTCGCTGCCGGCCCCCTTCCGCGTGGTCCTGTCCTCGCCCTGGCAGTGGTACGTCATGGCGGTGGCGATGCTGGAAGGGGCGGTGCTCCTCGGCTTCCTGACCTATCTGGCCCCGGCACTGGAGGCGCGCGGAGTTCCCACCACCCTGGCCGGTGCGGTCGCGGCTCTGCACGGGGTCGGTTCCATGGCGGCGGCCCAGGTGGTCAAGCGGCTCGTCGGGCAGTGGTCTCCAGCGGGCCTGATCGTCGCGGGCGGGGCGCAGATGGCTGCGGCGTACCTGCTGGCCGGATACAGCCAGTCCAGCGGGGCGCTCGTCGTGGTCGCCCTGCTCCTCGGGGGCGGCTGGTCCTTCATGCACTCCACGATCCAGTCGTGGGCGACGGCGCTCTCCCCGTCGGCCCGGGCGACGGGCGTGGCCATGTTCGGCGTCGCCCTGTACGTGGGCAGCGCCGTGGCCAGCGGGCTGGCCGCCTCCACCGCCCAGGCGCACGACTACCGGCCCCTGTTCTGGCTGGCGGCGCTCCTGACCGTGCCCCTGACGGTGGCGGCGGCCCTGGGCCGGGCTCGCTATCGCTGAGTGCCTGTCACCGGCCCCTCACGGACAACTTCGCGTGAAGCTTCGGTGCGGCGATCGGTGCGACGCGTACGCCGGCCGGCCGGGACGGCGCCGCGAGAGGGGACCGGGGCCGCCGGGAGTGCAGCAGGCGGCCGCCAGTCACCGCGGGAAGCGACCGGCGGCGCTGTGACGTGGTGAGCCCCGCAGACCGCTGAGCGCCAGGACCGTCATCGCCACCGCGGCCCCCGCCGCGACAGCGAAGCCACCGTGCGGGCCGGCCGTGTCCACCACGCGGCCCGCGACCGCCGCCGCGCCCGCCGAACCTGCCGCGTTGGCGGAGTTGCCCCAGGTGAAGGCCTGGGTGAGGACGGTGCGCGGGACCGACGACTGCGTGAGAACGGAGGCGAGGATCAGGAGGACGGGCACGGCGAGTCCGGTCAGGGTGAGGGCGGCGCCGACGGCGAGAGGCGCGTCGAGGAAGGTCAGCGGGAGGCACGCGAAGGTGAGGCAGGCGGCGGCCGCGGCCTGGTGGCGCCGGGGTGAACCGCCGTGGCGCCCTGCTCCGTACGCCCAACTCCCGATGAGACTCATACAGTTGGAGGCAGCGTAGAGCGGCGCTGCCACGTCCGGCGTGCCGCGGTCGACGGCGTACGCGGTGATGGACACCTGCATCGCGCCGAAGAACACCCCAAGTGCGAGGCCGAGCGCGGCCTGCCGCAGGAATGCGGGGCGCAGCAGGGCGCGTCCGGCGTGCCGGTGTGCGGTGCGGCCGGTGTGGGGCGGCGTGGTACGGCGCTGGGCGGCGAGGGCGAGTCCGCCGCCGACGACGAGGGCGGCGGCGAGCAGCACGCCGACGCCCGGGCGGCCCGCTGCCCCGAGGGCGCTCACCAGGGCCGGGCCTGCCAGGTAGGACACGCCGTTGGCGAGGGCCTCCAGGGCGAAGGCGGTGGGCAGCGCGGCAGCCCGTTCGCCGGACAGCAGGGCGGACCAGCGAGCGGCGGACAGGGCACCGAGCTGGGGCAGCGTCGCCCCGACGAGCACTCCTGCGAGCAGGTCCGGAACGGTGCCGGAGAGCAGCAGCGCGACGGCCCCGGCATGTGCGCCGAGTGCGCAGGGAAGCACACGCGTCTGCCCGAACCGGTCGACGAGCAGGCCGAGTTGGGGTCCGACGGTGGCGTCCGCGACAGCGAATCCGCCGGTGACGAGACCCGCGGCGGCATACGACCCGGTGCGTGCGTGCACCAGCCAGACGAGGCCGATCCCCGTCATGGCGATCCCCAGACGCCCGACGACAGCGGGGAGGAAGAAGGCCGCGGCACCCGAAGTGCGCAGCAGGGTACGGTAGTTCGCCGAAGCCGAAGGCACGGCGCATCCCTTTCGCTGCCCGGCGGGACGCGCCGCACGGGGTCGTCGGCGTCCGGATGTGCCGACCCGTGGCTGCGCCTGAAGCCGTCCAGTGATGGCGTGGAGCGGGGACGCGCACCCCACGCCGGCTCCGTCACCGGGCAGATGCATACGGTGGTTGGTGACCTCCTCGAGCGTAGAGGAACGGCACGCGGAAGCGAACCGGCCGCGGACCGCTCGCCGGGGATTCGGCGGGCCGGGGCATCAGAGGGAGCGGCTCACCACGGCACCTCGGTCCCGTCCCACGAGAAGAACCCGCCCGTCGGCCCATCGTCCGGGAGGAGCGCCAGACGTACGGCCCCGGCCGCGGCCTCCGCCGGGTCGCCGCCCGTGGCCATGGCTCCGGGAACCAGGTCGGTGGCGCGCCGGCCCGGGGCGAGGGCGTTGACCTTGATGCCGTCCTCGGCGAGCGTCTGGGCGTACAGGAGCGTGAGGGCGTTGAGGGCGGCCTTCGAGGAGCGGTAGGCGGCGGACCCCGGACGGCCCGGCGGGAACTGCGGGTTGGGATGCGTGCTCCAGGTCAAAGAAGCCGTGCCGCTGGAGATGTTGACGATGCGGGGGTGCGGGGAGCGGCGCAGGGCCGGGAGGAAGGCGTTGGTCACCTCCACCACGGCGACGACGTTCGTCTCGTACGCCCGGCGGAACTCCCCGGCGTCGGACTCGGTCGGCGGGGCGAGGGACGGGTTGATGCCCGCGTTGTTGACCAGGACGTCCAGGCGGTCCACCCGTGCCGCGGCCTTCGCGACGCTGTCGGCGTCGGTGACGTCGAGCACCAGAAGCCTCGCGTCGCCGCCGATCTCCTCGACGGCCTGCCGGCCCCGCGCGGCGTCACGCGACCCCACGTACACGGCGAAGCCCTCCGCGACCAGCCGGGCCGCGATGTTCCGGCCGATTCCCTTGTTGGCACCGGTGACCAGTGCTGTGCGATCGTTCATGACAGCCACGGTCCTCGCGGCGCGACGGCCGTGCCAGGGATCACCTGTACCAGGCAGCCCGAGGAAGAGCAGGCCGGGCGGTTCCCGGAGAAGCCGAGGACGACGGCCGCCGAAGGAGGCGTTCATGCCGAGGCAGGAGCTGGCCCGCTTTCTGCGGGAGCGCCGGGCGGGGCTGCGTCCGCACGAGGTCGGGCTGCCGGCCGGCGCACCTCGCCGTACGCCCGGCCTGCGCCGGGAGGAGCTGGCGGAGCTGGCCCACATGTCGGTCGACTACGTCGTACGGCTGGAGCAGGCCCGCGGGCCCCGGCCGTCCGCCCGGATCCTGGACTCGCTCGCGCGGGCCCTGCGGCTCACGCCCGCCGAGCGTGACCACCTCTTCCGCCTCGCCGGATCGGCCGCGCCGCCCGGCGACGGACCCGTGCGACGGGTGCGCCCGCATGTGACCCGGATGCTGCAGCGGCTGCCGGAGACCGCCGCGATCGTCACCGACGCCGCCTACGGTGTCGTGGCGTGGAACCCGCTGGCGCAGGCGCTGCTCGGCAGTGAACTCGGACGCGGGACCACGAACCTCGCACGGCGCCGGTTCCTCGGCGAGGGGCCGATGTACGACCCGTCCGGCGCCGAGGAGTTCGGGCGCGTCCTGGTGGCACGGCTGCGGCGCGCCGCCGACCGCTATCCCCATGATGCCGCGCTCGCCGCCCTGCTGGCCGAACTGCACGAACGCAGCGAAGAGTTCCGCCGGCTGTGGCAGACCCGGCTCGTGCACGCGCCCGGCCACCGCACCAAGACCGTCGACCATCCGACGGCGGGCAGACTCCGGCTGAACTGCGACGTCCTGCTGGTGCCCGAGGACGACCAGGAAGTCGTGCTGATCACCGCGGACCCCGGCTCGCCCTCGGCTCGGGCCCTGCGCGAGCTCGCCGAGGTGACCGGTCGGCGCCCGCCGGTGTAGCGCCTGATCAGCGGCAGTCTCGGACTCGGCTCGCCTCGAGATCGCGCAGTGCCTGCCGGACGGGTGCCTGCCGGGACGCGAGTGCGCCGGTGCGCCCACCGCGCGGAGGGCGCCGGCCGCGTCGGCTAGCCGGCCGCATGGCAGCGGATGCGGTCGATCATCGCGTCCAGCACCGCTTCCAGGGCGTCGGTGTCGCGGTGGGTCTGGGTCATGAGCAGACCGCCCTGGAGCGCGGTCAGCAGCGCGAGGGCGAGCCGGCCGGCGTCGGCGTCCGGGTGCAGCTCACCGCGCTCCTGCATGGTGCGCAGCCCGTCGCGGATGGCGTTCTCCCACTGGCCGTACGCCGCCACGAGCTGGGCGCGGGCCTGCGGATCGAGGTCGGAGAGCTCGGCGGCCAGCGAACCGAGGGGGCAGCCGCCCTGGCAGTCACGGGCATGCTGCACCTGGATGACGGCGTCGCGCCAGGCCTCCAGGGCCTCGAAACTGTCGAGCCTGCTCAGCAGCGGCCGCTGGAAGCCGAGGACCTGCTCGGTCTGGTGCCGGATGACGGCCTGGACGAGGGACCGCTTGTCGCCGAAGTAGTGGTAGAGCTGCGAAGGGCTGGTCACCTGCGCGGCCTTGAGTATGTCCTCCGTGCTGGTGCCCGCCACACCGCGCTCGTACATCAGCTTGGCCGCCGCCGCCACGATGCGGTCGCGAGTGGCCCGGCCCTTGGCGGTCAGACGGCGCTCCCCGGTGCTGCGGGACTCCTCGGTACTGCTGCTCATCACTCGGTCACGCTAACAGAGTCCCGGCCTTTTTAGAGTTGACAATCTAATGCAGATAAATAGAGTAGGGGCTCTAAAAGTAAGCGGCCCACCGACGACGGAACGGAACCGCACGTGACCCGGATACTGGCATTCGACGTCAACGAGACGCTGCTGGACCTCAAGACCCTGGACGGGCCGTTCGAAGCCCTCTTCGGCTCCGCGAAGCTGCGGCCGCAGTGGTTCGGGCAGATGCTGCACCTGTCTTTCGTCGGCGGCCTGACCGGCGCCTACGTGGACTTCACCACCGCCCAGCGAGCGGCCCTGCGCATGCTCGCGCAGCGCGAGGGCGTGTCACTGACCGAGGAGCAGATCGAGGAGACCGTCGGCCTGATGACCTCCCTGTCCCCGCACCCCGAGGTGCCGGCGGCCCTGGGCAGGCTCGCGGACACTCCCCTGCGCCTGGTGGCCCTGACGAACTCCGTCGAGGAGGTGGCGGAACGGCAACTGCGGCATGCCGGCATCCGGGACCTGTTCGACCGGGTGATGTCGGCGCACACAGTGCGCCACCTCAAGCCCGCGCCCGAGCCGTACCACGCGGTCGCCGACGCCTACGGTGTGCCGCCGGCAGAGGTGCGCCTCGTCGCCGCCCACTCCTGGGACGTCACGGGCGCCCTGCACGCCGGCTGCAAGGCGGCCTTCGTGAGCCGCCCGGGTGCGGTGCTCAGTCCGATCGGCCCGCAGCCCGACATCGTCGCCGACGACCTCGGCGACATCGCCGACCTCGTCATCGAGCGCGACTGCAGCTGATCGGGACCGTGGTCGAGACGGCACCGCGCCGCCTCCGTCTCCGCACACCCTGGGTGCGCCCATGGCCGTCGCCTCGCAGTCTGCCGTCACGAGACGGCAGAAGACGATAGAAAGGGTGTATGGGTGCTGTTTCGGGTCATTCCGGGCGTGACGCGCCTGGTGCGTCCCGGCGTGCTCTCGGGCCGGACCGGCGCCGGCAGCGGGGCGAGGGGTGGCGGTCGCTGCTGAGCGTGCACAGCCTCGCCGGCCAGGTGTTCCTCCTGCAGCTGGCGGTCGTCGTCCTGCTCGTCGCCGCCGCCCTGTCGGTCCTGGTGGTGCAGGCTCAGCGGGACATCATGGCGGACGCCCGGACCCGGACGCTCGCCACCGCGGAGACCTTCGCCAACTCGCCGGGGGTCGTGGCGGCACTGCACAGCGCGCATCCGACCGTGGTGCTGCAGCCGCATGCCCAGGCGGCCCGGAAGGCCGCGGGCGTCGACGCCATCATCGTGTACGGGCTGAACGGGATCACCCTCACCCACAGCGACCCCCACCAGGTCGGCAAACGGGTCATCGGGCCCTATGCGCAGGCGGCGAGCGGCAAGCCGTTCACGAGCACCTTCCAGGGCACCCTGGGGCTGTCCGTGGTCTCGGCGGTCCCCGTCAAGGATCCCGACGGCTCGGTCATCGGCATCGTCTCCGTCCCCGTCACGGTCGAGAAGGTGCAGCACCGGGTGAACCGGCAGCTGCCCGTCCTCGTCGGAGGCGCCGCCGTGGCCCTGGCCGTCGCGGCGGGCGGGGCGGCCCTGGTGAGCCGCCGGTTGCGGCGGCAGACCCATGGCCTGGGGCCGGTGGAGATGACCCGGATGTACGAGCACCACGACGCGGTCCTGCACGCCGTGCGGGAAGGGGTGCTGATCGTCGACGGTGACGGCCGGCTGCTGCTGGCCAACGACGAGGCGCGGCGGCTGCTGAACCTTCCGGCGCAGGTGGAGGGGCGGCGCGTCACCGATCTGGGGCTGGAGGAGAGCCTCTCCGCGATGCTGGCCTCCGACCGTCCGGCCACCGACCAGGTGTACCGGGCGGGAGACCGGCTGCTCGCGCTCAACAAGCGGCTGACCGCACCTCACGGGCCGGGCGGCAGCGTGGTGACGCTCCGGGACACCACCGAGCTGCAGGCGCTCACCGGCCGCGCCGAGGTGGCGCGCGAACGGCTGAGGTCGCTCTACGACGCCGGGCTGCGGATCGGCACCACGCTCGATGTGCAGCGGACGGCCGAGGAACTGGCCGGGGTGGCGGCCCCCCGGTTCGCCGACGTCGTCACCGTCGAGCTGCTGGATGCGGTGCTGCGCGGCGAGGAGGCTCCCACCGCCACGGTCCCGATCACCGAGCTGCGCCGTATAGCCGCCTCCGGCCTGGACGGGAGCCGGCCCCTGTACTCGGTCGGCGAGCTGATCCGGTTCGTCCCGGAACACCCTGTCACCACGGCGATGGCCGAGAGCCGTCCGGTCCTGGCCGGTGACCTGGGCGCCTGCGAGGGCTGGCTGGCCCAGCACCCCGAACGCGCGCGGCGGATCCTCGACCAGGGCATCCACTCGCTGCTCGTGGTTCCCCTGCGCGCCCGAGGCGTCGTACTCGGCGTGGTGGACTTCTGGCGCGCCGACGACTCCGCGCCGTTCGAGGACGACGACGTGTCCTTCGCCGAGGAGCTGGCCGCCCGGGCGGCGCTGTGCATCGACAACGCCCGCCGGTACACCCGGGAACACACCATGGCCGCCACCCTGCAGCACAGCCTGCTGCCGCGCGCGCTGCCCGAGCAGCCGGCCCTCGACGTGGCCTACCGGTATCTGCCGGCCCGGTCCGGGGTGGGCGGGGACTGGTTCGACGTCATCCCGCTGTCCGGCACCCGGGTGGCGCTCGTCGTGGGCGATGTCGTGGGCCACGGTCTGCATGCCGCGGCGACCATGGGCCGGCTGCGCACCGCCGTGCACAACTTCGCCAGCCTGGACCTGCCCGTGGAGGAGCTGCTGGTCCGGCTGGACGAACTGGTGGCCCAGATCGACACCGAGGAGATCGCCCCCGCGGAGGACGCACAGGGCACCATCACCGGCGCGACCTGCCAGTACGCCGTCTACGACCCCACCTCCGGGCAGCTGGTCCTCGCCACCGCCGGCCATCCGGGACCGGCGATCGTCCGGCCCGACGGCACCGTCGACCTCCCCCAGCTGCCCGTCTCCCCGCCGCTGGGACTCGGCGCCGGCCTTCCGGTCGAGACGGCCGAACTCAGCGTGCCCGAGGGTGCCCGGCTGGTGCTCTTCACCGACGGGCTGATCGAGGACCGCAACCGCGACCTGGACGCCGGTCTGCAGGCCCTGCGCGAGGCCCTGTCAGGACCCGAGCGCACCCCGGAGGCCACCTGCGCGGCGGTGATGGAGGCCATGCTGTCCGACCGGCCCAGGGACGACATCGCGTTGCTGGTGGCCCGCACCTGCCGCCTCGGCCCGGGGCAGATGGCCGAGTGGGACGTGCCCCGCGACCCGGCGGCGGTGGCCCCGGTGCGCAGCGCCTGCGCCCGCCGGCTGACCGAGTGGGGTCTGGAGCACGTCGTCTTCACCGCCGAACTCATCCTCAGCGAGCTGATCACCAACGCGATCCGCTACGCCGCCGAGCCCATCACCGTCCGGCTGCTGCGCACGGCGTCGGCCGGCGGACCGGCCGCGGGCACCCTGATCTTCGAGGTCTGCGACGGCAGCAGCACCTCCCCCCGGCTGCGCCGGGCGAAGGCCACCGACGAAGGCGGCCGCGGCCTCTTCCTGGTCGCCCAGTTCGCCCAACGCTGGGGCACCCGCTACACCCCCACCGGCAAGGTCATCTGGGCCGAACAGTTCCTCCACGACGTCGGCACGCCGGAATCGGAGGAACTGGGGGACATTCTGCTCGACCAGTGGGACGACACGACGCTGTGACAACGACACAGCGCCGTGAGACGGAGAGGGGCGAGAGAGACGGCCGGGGAGTGTTCCGCCGGGCGAACACGCTGATCGCAGGCCGCATCCGCAGGTGAGGCCGCCGGGTAGTCTGGCGTCGATGACCAGTTGGTCGACGCAGGAGACCCACGGACGCCAGGAGGCACGGCGCGGGGCCCGCCGCTTCGGGCCTGTCGCCTGCCCCTCCCCGGGAGCAGTCGTGACCACATCCCGTGCCCGAGCAGCGGTCGCCCTCGTCTGCTCCGCTCTCGTGGCACTGGGCCTGAGCTCCTGCGAGCACGCACCGCCCGCCACGCCCCAGAAGCCGTCGACGGCCACCTCCGCCGCGAACGCGGGCGGCATGCGCGCGCTGACCGTCGCGGCGAGACACGAGGGCAGGCTCACCGCGATCGCGCTGCCACGCGACTGGGCGAACTACGGCGGCCTGATCCAGGGCTTCGAGAAGAAGTACGGGATCAAGGTCACCGTCGAGGATCCGCAGGGCCACAGCGAGGACGAGATCGACGCCCTGAGGAAGAACGGGGGCAAGCCGACGGCCCCCGACGTCGTCGACGTGGGCGACACGTTCGCGCGGAGCGCGGCGCAGCAGAACCTGCTCGCGCCGTACAAGGTCGCCGAGTACGTCTCGATCCCCGACAACCAGAAGGACTCGGGGGCCCGCTGGTCCAACAACTACGGCGGCTACATCTCCATCGGCTGCGACGCCAACCGGGTGAAGACCTGCCCGCAGACCTTCGCCGACCTGCTCAAGCCCGCCTACAAGGGCGAGGTCGCGCTCGAAGGGGACCCACGCAGGTCCGCCACCGCCTTCGCCAGTGTCTACGCCGCCGCGCTGGCCAACCACGGGTCGTTCGACGACATCCGGCCCGGCCTGGACTTCTTCGCCGAGCTGAAGAAGATCGGCAACTTCAACCCTCGCAGCTCGGACACGACGACGGTCCAGGACGGCCGTACCCCCATCAGCATCAACTGGGACTACATCAACCTCCACTACGCCGACCAGCTCGGCCCCAAGGGCGTCGACTGGCAGGTCGCGATCCCCTTCGACGGCAGCTTCGCCCAGTACTTCGCCCTGGCCGTCAGCAAGAAGGCCCCGCACCCGGCGGCTGCCCGCCTGTGGCTGGAGTACCTCTTCAGCCCCGAGGGCCAGAACCTCCGGCTGCACGGGTACGCCCGTCCGGTGCTCATGGACGCCATGAGGCAGAACGGCACCCTCGACACGGCCGCCGCCGCACGGCTGCCGACCGTCGAGGGAACGCCGCAGTTCCCGACGGACGCGCAACTGGAGAAGGCGAGGAAGACGGTCGACAAGGGCTGGGCGACGACCATGTCCCAGCGGTAGAGCTCCCGGAGCGCCGCACGTCATGCCCGGTGCCCGGAGAGGGGCGCGAGGTCGCGGGCCGATTCCGTGAGGCAGGTCTCTCGCGCCACCCACTCTATGTCAGGTAGCCTGACATTGCTGTCGAGGATGCCGGAGGCTCCGCATGACCATCAAGTACGCCACCCAGTACCGCACCCGCTCGCACATCCCGCCGCAGCCGGGCAAGCCGTACTTCATCGAGAAGGGCCAGGGCGACCGGGCCCACCTCTTCGGCGACCTCTTCACGATCTACGCCGGCGGCGAGCAGACGGAGAACACCTTCAACTTCTTCACCTGCGAGGGCCCAAAGGGCGACATCATCCCGGCGCACTCCCACCCCGAGACGTACGAGGTCTTCTACGTCACCCAGGGCGCGGTACGCCTCTTCGTGGAGGACCTCCAGGGCGAGCAGTACGAGAAGCTGCTCGGCCCGGGCGACTTCGGTTTCGTGCCGAAGAACTGCCCCCACGCCTACCGGATGGAACGGCACCACACCCAGATCGTCGGAGTGGCCGCGGGGCCTGGCGGCACGTTCGAGCGGTTCTTCGAGAACCTGGGCACGCCGACCGACGAACTCACCCTGCCCGCGCGGCCGTTCGTGCCCGCGCCGGAGAGGTTCGCCACCGTGCCCGCCGAGTACGACGTGCGCTTCCTCCCCGGCCACACCTGGCGCACCGAAGGCTGAACCGCCCATGCCCTACCTCAAGGCACTGCTGGCCGGCGTGCTGGTGGGCGTGCTGTACGCAGCGGTGCGGGTCAAGTCGCCGGCGCCGCCCCCGGTCGCCCTGTTCGGGCTGCTCGGCATGGTGCTCGGCCAGATGCTTCCGGCGGTGCTGTGACCGACCGCCCGGCCAGAACTCTCGCCTTCCTGCGCGCCGCCGCGCTCTCCTTCGCCGCGGGCCTGCCGATGGGCGGCGTCTACTGGGCCCTGGACATCCGCTCACCGGCCCCTCCCCTGCTGGGGCTGACCGGGCTGTCCGGCATCGTCCTCGGCGAGCGCGCCGCCTCCGCGATCCGCTCCCGCGCGGGCGCCCGGACCAGGGTGTCGCGGTCCGCGCCTTCCGCAGCAGGTCTCCGTCCCACCCACCGCACGAGGAGTACGACCATGACCGCACCGTCTGACGACGTCGGACTCATCGACGTCCACGCGCACTTCGTCACCGATTCCTACGTCCGCCAGGCCCGGGCCGCCGGCCACGACAAGCCGGACGGCGTGCCCGCCTGGCCGGCCTGGTCGGCCGAGGCCCACCTGGAGCTGATGGACCGCAGCGGCATCGACACGGCCGTGCTGTCCGTGTCGTCGCCAGGAGTCTTCTTCGGCGACGCCGAAGCCGCCCGGCGCCTGGCCCGGGAGGTCAACGAGGACGGCGCCGGCATCGTGCGCGCGCACCCGGGCCGCTTCGGGCTGTTCGCCTCACTGCCGCTGCCGGACGTCGACGGAGCCCTCACGGAGATCGCGTACGCCTTCGACGTGCTCGGCGCGGACGGAGTCGTACTGGAGCCGAACGCCGACGGCGTGTACCTCGGCGACGAACGCCTCCAGCCGGTCTTCGCGGAGCTGGCGCGACGCGAGGCCGTCGTCCTGCTGCACCCCACCTCACCGGTGTGCTGGCAGCAGACCGCCCTGGGCCGCCCCCGCCCCATGGTGGGGTTCATCTTCGACACCGCCCGCACGGTGACGGACCTGCTGTTCGCCAGGACGCTGGAACGCCACCCGGAGCTGAAGGTCGTCGTACCGCACTGCGGCGGCGCGCTGCCCGTGCTGGCCGATCGGATCAACGGGTTCCTGAAGCTGTTCACACCTGCCGCACAGGACGTGCCGGACGCCGTCGCCCAGCTACGGCGCCTCTACTACGACGTCGCCGGGCCGGCCTTTCCCCGCCAGGTTCCCGCCCTGCTGGGCCTCGCCGATCCCGAGCGCCTGCTCTACGGCAGTGACTACTGCTGGACGCCGGCCCCCGCCGCCGAGGCGCACGCCGCGGCCTTCACCGATGCTCCCGCTCCCGTCGAGGGCACGACATGGCGGTCGATCACCACCGCCAACGCACGCGCCCTGTTCCCCCGCCTGGCCCGCTGACCTCGCCCCGGAGTCTCCCATGCCCCTGCCGGACACCTTCCCTGCGGAACTGCTCGCCCCGCCCGACCCGGCCGCGCTGCCTCTGCCGCCCCTCGCGCCCGCGGGCGACGGGGTACGACTGCTGCGCGGCGCCGTCTACGCCGTACCCGAGGGCAACCGCCCCTTGGAGCTGGACCTGTGGCTGCCCGCGCGGGCCCAGGGCCCGGTGCCGGTCATCGTCTTCGTGCACGGGGGCGCCTGGCGCACGGGACTGCGCGACGATCTCGGCCCCCGCTTCCGCCACTGGCAGCCGGGCCCCTTCGCCCGACTGGTCCGCGCGGGGTTCGCCCTCGCCTGCCCCGACTACCGGCTCAGCGGCGAGGTCACCCACCCCGGCCAGCTGCGAGACCTCAGGGCCGCGGTGGCCTGGCTGCGCACCAGGTCCGCCGAGCTCGGGCTGGACGCGGACCGCACCGTCCTGTGGGGCGAGTCGGCCGGCGGGCATCTCGCGGCGCTCCTCGCCCTCACAGCCGGCGCTCCCCCGATACGCGGCTGCGTCACCTGGTACGCGCCGACCGACCTGACCCGCCTCGCCGAGGACCAGCCGCCCGGGAACTACGACCCGGCCGACCCCGGCACCTTCGAGGCCCTGCTGATCGGCGGGGCACTGACCGACCTGCCCGACCGCGCCCGGGACGCCAGCCCCGTCAGCCACGTCGCACCGGGCGCGCCGCCCTTCCTCGTCCTGCACGGCACCTACGACGTGATCGTTCCCTGTGCCCAGGGCGACCGCCTCGTCTCGGCCCTGCGCGCCGTGGGTGCGCACGCGGAACTCGTCCCCGTACCGGGCGGCGATCACCTCTGGGCGGGCATCCCGGAGGACGAGGTGGAACGGTGCTTCACCGCGAGCCTCGACTTCGCCGTGCGCTGCGTCCGCTGAAGCCACCGCCGGGGGCGCCGGGGTACGACGGCAGGGGATAATCCCGCCTGTCACCGACCCCATTGAAGGAGCCATGAGCCACCGCACGGCCAATCTGCCCCAGCTGTTCGCCGAATCCCGTCGCTGGTTCGAAGAGGCCCTCTTCGCCAGCATGGAGGCGGCGGGCGAGCAGCCGGTCACCTCCACCCAGGCGTCGGTGTTCGCGCTGCTCGACCCCGAGGGGACGACCGTGTCGGAGCTGGCCCGCCGCATCGGGGTGACCCGGCAGACGGCCCATCAGGTGGTCCACGCCCTGATCGGCATGGGCCTGCTCGAACAGGCCCCCGACCCGGACTCGGCGCGCAGGATCCTCATCCGCACCACGGCCGAGGGCCGGCGGGTCCACGAGCGGGCGCAGGCCACCATAGCCGTCATCGAGTCGGTCCTCGCCGACCGCATCGGCTGCCCGGCCGTCGACGCACTGCGGCAGACCCTCACCGCCGACTGGGGCGAGCCCCCACTCGTCGCCGCGCCCTGACGGCCTCCCGCGCCTGTCGTAGTCGGTCGGTCGTATACTTGCCCTATGGGCCGGACAAGCGACGCGAAGGAAAAGATCCTGACCGCTGCGCACTCGCTGATCGAGCAGCGCGGCTACTCCGCTCTGGGCGTGGCCGAGATCTGCAAGGCCGCGGGTGTGCCGAAGGGCAGTTTCTACTATTTCTTCGAGTCGAAGGAAGCCCTCGCCCTCGCGGTGATCGAGGAGCACTGGACCGCGGAGCGGCGCGAGTGGACCCGGATCCTGGACGGCGACGCCGAGCCGCTCGAGCGACTGCGTCAGCTGTTCGAGGCCACACAGGCCGGTCAGCAGGCGGGCCAGGAGAGCTGCGGAGTGATCTCGGGCTGCCTGTTCGGCAACCTCTCCCTGGAGATGAGCAATCAGACCGAGGCCATACGTGCACGGCTTCAGCAGATCTTCGAGGCCCAGGCCGAGATGGTGGGCCGGGTCGTCGCCGAGGCACAGGCGCGCGGCGAGGTTTCCGTAGCGGACACGCACGCGGCCGCCCAGTCGGTGGTCGCCCAGCTCGAGGGCCAGGTGCTGTTCGCCAAGCTCTACAACAACGTCGCACCCCTCGGCAGCCTGTGGGCCAACTGCCTGGCGCTGCTGGGCGCTCAGGCGCCGGCTCGGACCTGAGGCCTGCCACCGCGCGAGCCGGGACAGCCGATCACGCGCGGAGCGGTGAAGCGGAGCTCGCCATCTTCGCAACGACGACGGCCCGCGCGGCGCGCTGAGCGGGCCGACCGATGACACACCGCTGGGACGCCGAGAGCCCACGCCCCCGCTTCACCGGCTCGCCCGCCGCGACGACGCCGTTCGCGCCTCGGTCCGCTTGCGCGCACGGTAGGCGGCCGCCTTGATCCTGTTGCCGCACGGATCCATGGCGCACCACTCCCGACGGCTCCCGTGCGACCGGTCGAGATAGACCTGCGTGCACTCGCCTCTGCTGCATTCCTTCAACAGCGCCGCCTCGGGGCCGCCGAGCAGCTGCACGGCCTCGCGCGCGATGGACGACAACGCCTGCCGCGGTGTCGCCTCGACCCGGCAGCGCCCTCGCTGCACGAGTCGCGGAACGGCGGGCGGCGTCCGCGCCGTGTCGTTGACCAGTGCCAGAGCGGCGGCGTCGTAGTCGTCGCCTTCCAGTGTCGCCATGACGAGCAGGTAGACCGCCTCACGAAGAGCGATCGCCTGCTGCAGGTCGGACGGTTCGCATTGGGTGTCCCCGTCCACCAGACCCGACTCACGGAACCAGGCGTCGAGACTGTCCGGGGAGGTGAGCATCTCGGTGGGCACCGCGTTGCGCCGTGCACGCAGGGTGCCCACGAAGTCGAGCACCGGGGCGCCGCACTTGAAGGTGTGCATCATGTCACCATTCTGGCAGGTGACGGATGGGTCACGGCAAGGGGCACCACGGCGGTCGCGCGACTCAGTGTCCGGCGCTCATACCGCCGTCGACGTGGAGGATCTCACCGGTGACGAACGGGGCGTTCTCCAGGTACATCACCGCGTCGGCGATGTCGCCGGGCTCGCCCAGCCGGCCGACGGGGTGCAGTCCGGCGAGGAACGCGTGGGTCTCTTCCGCGTGCATGGGCGTCCTGATCGTGCCGGGCGAGACGGCGTTGACGCGGATGCCGCGGGTGGCGTACTCGATGGCCAGTGACTTCGTGGCGGACTGCAGACCGCCCTTGGTCAGCGAGGCCATCACGGACGGGACTCGGGCGTCGGCGTTGTCGACGAGGCTGGTCGTGATGGTGACGACGTGCCCACCGCCCTGGGTCAGCATCTGCTCGATGGCCAGCTGGGTGATGCGGAAGAATCCGTTGAGGTTCACACCGACGACGGCCGCGTAGTCGTCGAGGGTGTACTCGGTGAAGGGCTTGGCGACGAAAATGCCGGCGTTGTTGACGAGGGTGTCGACCCGGCCGAACCGCTCCAGCGCGGCGGCGATGACGTGCTCCGCGGTGGTCGGGTCGGCGATGTCACCCTGGACGGCGAGGATGCCCGAGTCCTCGGCGGGGACGATGTGGCGCGAGGTGGCGACGACGGCGTAGCCGGCCTTCCGGTAGGCGTCGACGATGGCGGCGCCCAAGCCCTGTGAGGCGCCGGTGACGACTGCGACCTTGTGAGAGTTCACGGCGATCTCCTTGGTGAGGGGTGGTCTCTCGGGCCCGTCAACCTACTGGGCGGGCGAACCGATAGTCAACCGGTCGACTATTCAGCCGCGGTGGCGCCGGTAGTGACGGTGGGGCGGCGCGCCGGAGAACGCGAAGCCCGACCCATGGGCGCTATCGTGACTCACTGCCACAACTCGCGACTCTCCGTAAGCAAACTTCTCGGCATCGAAGTCAATCCATCACCGACTTGACGGGTGACGACGGAGGCTGACAGCATTTCGTCACCTGCTCAACAGGTGACGTGCCGGGAGCGCGTCGCCCCACCCATGGGAGTCAGAGCGCAGTGGACCTGAAACTCGAAGTCGTGGTGCTGCCCGTCTCGGACGTCGACCGGGCCAAGGCCTTCTACGAGGCCCTGGGATTCCGCCTGGACGTGGACTACGCCGCCGACGACGCCTACCGAGTCGTGCACCTCACGCCGCCCGGCTCCCAGTGCTCCATCCTCTTCGGCACCGGGGTCACCACGGCGGCTCCTGGCTCGACTCAGGGCCTGCACCTCGTCGTCTCGGACATCGAGGCCGCACACGCCGACCTCACCGCCCGCGGCATCGACGTGGGCGAGATCTTCCACGACGCCGGCGGTGTCTTCCATCGCGGCACACAGGAAGGCCGGGTGCGCGGCCCGCACCCCGAGCGCGCCAGTTACGGCTCGTTCGCCTCCTTCAACGACCCCGACGGCAACGGCTGGGTCCTCCAGGAAGTCACGACACGACTCCCCGGCCGCTGAGAGCAGAGCGGTTCGAACAGACGGCGACCCCGCCTCGGCCTCAAGGTGCCCATGCACCCCATGCGGGCGATAATTGGTCACCCGTCTGGCCGGTGACGAACTGCAAGCCACAACCACTTCACACGGCCGTACGACGGCCGCAGCCGCCTCGCGGCGCGAGCTTCTGCGACACCCGTCCCGGCCTTCACGACGGAGGTACCCATGATCACCAGGCGCATGTTCCACAAGGCCGCGGGCCTGGGCGCCGGCGCGGCCACGCTCGCCGGCCTCCAGGGCATACCCAGCGCCTCAGCCGCCCCCTACCCGGCCGACGGCACGCCCGGACCGGCCCTTCCCACAGTGGCCCCCGGCACGCATACATCCTTCACCCAGCTGAAGCACATCAGGGCAGGCCTGCTGAACGTCGGATACGCGGAGGCAGGGCCCGCGCACGGGCCTGTCGTCATCTGCCTGCACGGCTGGCCGTACGACATCCACAGCTATGTCGACGTCGCCCCTCTCCTAGCGGACCGGGGCTACCGCGTCATCGTGCCCTACCTGCGCGGCCACGGAACGACGCGCTTCCTGTCCGCCCGGACGTTCCGCAACGCCCAGCAGTCGGCGATCGCCCTCGACATCATCGCCCTGATGGACGCCCTCAAGATCGAGAAGGCCGTTCTCGCCGGCTTCGACTGGGGTTCGCGGACCGCGGACATCATCGCCGCGCTGTGGCCCGAGCGCGTCAAGGCGCTGGTGTCGGTGAGCGGCTACGTCGTCACCAACGTCGAGGCGCAGAAGAAGCCACAGCCGGCGGCGACGGAGCACACCTGGTGGTACCAGTGGTACTTCGCCACCGAGCGGGGCCGCCTCGCCATGGAGGACCAGAAGGACCGGCACGACCTGTGCCGTTTCGTCTGGGACACCGTGTCGCCGACGTGGCACTTCGACGACGCCACGTTCGAGCGCACGGCCGCCGCCTTCGACAATCCCGACTACGCGGCCATCGTGATCCACAACTATCGCTGGCGGATCGGCATCGCCGACGGCGAGCGCCGCTACGACCGCTACGAGAAGCGGCTTGCCACCCGCCCCGTCATCGAGGTGCCCACCATCACCCTCGACGCCGAGCGCGACCCGTTCACCCCGCCCGGCGACGGAGCCTCCTACCGAGACCGGTTCACGGGCAGGTACGAGCACCGGACGCTGTCCGGCATCGGCCACAACCTGCCGCAGGAGGCGCCCACCGCGTTCGCCCAGGCCGTCGTCGACGTCGACCGTTTCTGAAGCCCGTCAGCCGTCGACCGGCCGCCTAAACCAGGCGGCCGGTCGATTTTTTGTGCGCCCTCCCCCAGACCCCCTGCCGGCCCGCCTACAGTCCGAGGTCCAGGGCCAGACAGGAGAAGTACTGCCACGCCCCCTCGGGGCTGTAGGCGGCACCGATCGCGCCATGCGGTGAGGCCTGCCGCATCTCGGTCATGTCCTCGGACCGGACCCGTTCGGGCAGTTTGCCGAACCGGGCACGCCGCGCCGCTTCGGCGATCTCCACCGCGTTGTCATCACTCATGTCCACCCTCCACTCCGCCGATGCCTGCAGGGATGCAGGCCGCGCACCTACCTGGCGCCGCACGCTCACTGTGCGCGCGATACCGTCACCAGTCAAGGGGGTGACGCACATCGTGGCCAGTCGTCCGACGGGGGGCTCTGGGAGGAGAGGGCGTTACGGTTCCGGGTGCCGCGCCCGGTCCGCCAGGGTGCGGTAGCAGATCTTGCCGCTGGGGCCCAGCGGCATCTGGTCGACCAGGAGCAGCAGTTCGGGGAGTTTGCGCCGGGACAGGCCGCGATCGAGCAGGTGACTGGTGAGGGCGGTCCGGGTGGGGGCGGGGGCGCCGGGGGCGGGGCGTACGCAGGCGCACACGCGTTCGCCCAGGTCCGGGTCGGGTACGGAGACACAGACCGCTTCGGCCACCGCCGGATGGGTGCCGAGTTCGCGTTCGACCTCGGCGAGGCTGATGTTGAGGCCGCCGCGGACCGCGATGCGCTTGAGCCGGCCCAGCACGTGCAGCCGTCCGTGCTCGTCGAGCAGCCCCAGGTCGCCGGTGCGCACCCAGCCGTCGGCGGTGCGGTAACGGGCGTCCAGTTCGGGGGCGTTGACGTAGCACATCGGTGTCATGGGGCCCGCGGCCTCGATCTGCCCTGCCTGGCCGGTCGGCAGCGGGGCGCCGTCGGGCCCGGTGATCCGGATGCGGGCGACCGAGGGGTCGGGGGTGCCGGTGCTGCCGTCCGGGGGGCGGCTCTCGCCCGCGGTGTGGCAGTTGACGCCGTCCGAGGAGCCGTAGACGGTGACCACCGGCCGGGCGAACCGCCGGCGGCAGGCCTCCGCCGTGGCCTCGGGCAGCGCCGCGCCGCTGGAGACGACGGCGCGCAGCGAGGAGGTGTCCTCTCCGGGGCGGGGCGGCAGGTCGGCGATGCGGCGGAGCATGGTGGGCACGGCGAAGAGGTGGGTGGGCCGGTGCCGGGCGATCAGGCGCAGTGCGCCGGCCGCGTCGAACGCCCGCTGCACGATCAGGGTGCCGCCGAGGGCGGCGAGGGTGACCGGCGTGCCGAGGGAGCCGAAGGAGGAGGCCAGCGGCACGAGGACCAGGTGACGGGGCGGCGCCGAGGGGTCCGCGTGGAGGGCACGGACGTAGCGGGCCCGGCCGCCGGCCAGGGCGTGATGGCTGTAGGCGACCATCTTCGGTTCGGCCTCCGAACCCGAGGACACCAGGATGCGGGCGGGGCCGTACGGATCGACCGTCCGGCGGGGCCGGGCGCGGAAGGGCGCGGGGTGCGGGGGGTGCAGGCCCGGGGTCCGGTCGTCGCCGGGGCCGGGGACGAGCACCGTGCGCAGATGCGGCAGATCCGCGACCGCCTCGGCCTCGCGCGGTGCCGTGAGGACGGCACCGGCGGCGCGGGAGCGGGCCAGCAGGGCCCGCAGGTCCCGGTCGTCGCCGCCCGCAGGCAGCGGGAGGGCGACCGCGCCGAGCGCGTAGACGGCGAGTTCGGCGGCCACGGCGTCGCGTCCGTTGGGCAGCCGCACCGCGACGACGTCCCCGGCCGCCAGTCCCGCCCGCTCGAACGCGGCGGCGACGCGGCGCACTTCGGCGGCGAGGGCCGCGTACGACAGCACACCGGCGTCGTCCACCAGCGCGTCCCGGCCGGGGTGGGCGCGGACCTGGGCGGTGAACAGGGTGTACAGGTCGGCGTCCGGGCACAGGCCAGCCCGCACCCAGGCGCGGCGCAGGTCGCGGGGCACGAGGTCGGGGAAGGGGATTCCGGCGCGCGAGGTCCACACCGGCGGCGCGGCGCGCCCGGCCTCCCCCGCGGCGGGGGCGGTGGTCCCGCGGGCTCCTTCGGAAGAGGTGGTCGTCACGTGAACTCCCTTGAAAGCAGGGGTGGTCGAATGCCCCGCGGAAGGAGCGGCCGCCGAGCGCGCTCCCGCGGACGAAGCAGTGGCCGCGCCGGCTCCCCCTCGAAGGTGCGCGTCATGCGAACTCCCAGGGAGGCGCCGGACGGGCGTGACCCGTGGCCGGGTCCGGCGGCAGGACGGCGGTCCGGAAGGCGGGATCGTGGGCCAGGCCGGTCAGGTCGGTCAGCACGGGGGTCGCCGTCAGGCCCGCATCGGCCAGCCGCGCCAGCCACCGACCGGTCGTACGGCGGGCGAAGCGGGCCGCGGCGTCCGCCGGGAACGCGGGGTCGGCGCCGTCCAGCACTCGGCACACCGACTCCGGGTCCCGCCGGGCGCCCTCGCCGAGATACAGGTGGCCGTCGGCGGTGCGCAGCGGCCGGTCCAGCGGCGTCCAGCGGACCCGGTGCGCCGGGCGGGGCACCAGGACGCCCGCGGAGAGCAGGGAGGACCGGACACGGGCACCCCGGCCGGTCGCCTCGCGGAGCGCCAGCGCCGCCACCGCGCCCTGGGCGCACAGCAGTCCGCCGAGCACGTCGGTGAGGGTCATCAGGGAGGGCGCCGGGGGGTCTTCCGCGGGCCGTACCGCGGCGGCCAGGCCGCTGTGCACCTGGGCGAGGTAGTCGGTGCCCACGGGAGCCCGGGGGCCGAAGGCGTCGCCGAAGCCGGACGCCTCGGCGTACACCAGGGACGGGCATCCGGCGAGCAGGCCGTCGGCGGTCAGGCCGAAGCGGGAGGCCTTTCCGGGCGCCCAGTTGTGCAGGAACACGTCGGCGTCGGCGGCCAGGGCGCGGACGGTGTCACGGCCCTGAGCGGTGGTCAGGTCGGCCTCGACGACCGGCTTGTGCGCGTTGAGCGCCAGGAAGCGGGCCGAGCACTGCCCCGCCAGCGGGGGGAGCCCGCGCATCGGGTCGCCGCCAGGCGGTTCGATCCGTACGACGTCGGCGCCCAGCATCCGCAGCAGATGCCCGGCGAGCGGCCCCTGCACCCGGCGGGTGGACTCCACCACGCGCAGTCCCGCCAGCGGCAGGAAGGGGTCCGGGGCGGCGCTGCGAGGGCCGGGCACGCCGTGCGTCCGGGCCGGCGCCGGGCCGGGGGTCAGTTCCCAGGGGGCCGGGCGTACGGCGGGGGCGGGGTCGTGGCCCACGACGAGAAGGCTGACGCCGGTCCGGTCCGCGGCGGCGCGCAGCTGCTCCGGGGTGTACCGGAGCGCGGCCTGCCGCAGGGCGTCGGGCAACGGGCAGACGGCGGTGGCGAACCGCTGCTGGAAGGGCAGCCAGCCGCGGCCCGCGAGCGCGGGCGACGCCCCGAGCCGTGCCCAGAACTCCCGCCAGGCGAAGGGGTCCAGGGTCTCGATCTCCACCCGGGTGCCGTCGCATGCCACCAGGGTCGCAAGGCCCTCCGCCGCCCTCCCGGCGGAGTCCGGCGGCGGCTGCGGCGGGTCCGGGTCGGGCGGGCCGGAACCGCCGTCGGCCGTCGCTGCGGCGAGGTACTGGCCGACCGCCAGCAGCGCGCCCTGCGCCACCGAGGTGCGCACCTCGCTGAGGTCCAGGCCGCGGGCCCGGCCGACGCGCAGCGCGGTGGCGCCGAGCGCGGCCAGTGCTCCGGCGGCGGCCGACGCGTAGTCCACGGCCAGCGGGGCCGGGCCGCCGGTGGCCCGGCCGTGGACGTGCATCACGCCGCAGGCGGCCTGCACGGCCCGCTCGTCCGGCAGGTCCGTCGTGACGGGACCGGTCCAGTCGAGGACGGCCCGCCCCGGTTCCGGCCCGCCGGTGTCCGGCAGGGCCTGGGCGGTGTGCCGCAGCAGCCGTTCCGCGACCGCGGTGGCGGTGCGGGGCCGGGTCTCGGTGCCGAGGCGCGGCGTCACGGCCGCTCCCGCGCCGGGCGGCGGCCCTGCACGGAGTAGAAGACGCTGGAGGCGGCCCGGAAGGACGGGTCCCGCATCAGCCGCGCCACCCGGTCGAGTTCGTCGTCGGTCATGCCCTGTTCCCGGAGCCGGTCCCGCAGGTTGCGGGTGTGGTTCAGCTGGAGCGCCAGCCCGGGGTCCTGGGCGTGCCGTACGCCGATGTGCATCCGCACGTCCAGGTCGGTCAGCCCCGCCTCCCGCATCGCGGCCGGCACCCGCCGTCCCCAGTGCGGGTCGCCGCCCGCGGCGCGGAGGGCCGCCGTCTTGGCGTGGAGGAACCGGACGTACAGGGCCTCGGACTGCGGGTCCGGGGTGAGGAGCGGGGGTTCGTAGGAGGCGTCGATCTCGTCGATCTGCAGCAGGCCGCCGGGTTTCAGGGAGCGCACCAGCGTGCGCAGCACGGCGTCCCGGGTGGGCACGTGCTGGAGCACCAGCCGGGCCACCACCAGGTCGTAAGCCGCTTCGGGGAACGGGTCGCGGGCCACGTCGAGCGCGGCGACTTCCAGGCCCGGTCCGGGCACCAGGTCGCGGAGGTCGCGGTCGGTGGCGAGGACCGAGCCACCGGGGAGGACGCGCTGCGCCAGCCAGCGCGCGATGCTGCCGCCGCCCGCGCCGATCTCCAGGCACCGCCAGCCGGGTCCGACACCGGCGGCGGCCAGCCGGGGCAGGGTCACCGGGTCGTACGCGGCGGCCAGGCAGCGGTGCTGGTCGCGGCTGTGCGCGGTGCCGTTGCCGAAGACCGGGCGGGCCTCCTCGGGGGCGGGCGGCGGCTGGGGCACGGTTTCCCGTGGGGGGAACGGCTGGGGCACGAAGGGGCTCCTCTTCCTCTCACGGACAAGGCGGGTGACGGCGTGTCAGGTCCAGCGTCCGGTGCCGGTGGCCGCGGCGCCGGTGAGCTGCCGGGCGAGGGCGGTGCGACGGACCTTGCCGGTGCCGGTGCGCGGGACGTCGTCCCAGGCGAGGACGGTGGGCGGGGGCAGCGCCGGCAGCCCCTGTGCGGCCTGTTTCCAGGCGTCCCGGTCCAGCCGGCCGTCGGCGGTGACCACGACCGGCAGCGGGGCGCCGTCCTGGTCGCGCACGATCACGCACTCCATCGCCTGCGGCAGCCGGTGCTCCAGCAGGTCCTCGGTGTGCAGGCAGCTCATCCCGGGCAGGCGGTCGGCCTCCCGGTCCAGGAGGCTGACGCTGCCGTCGCGGTGCAGCACCCCCACGTCGCCGGTGGCCCACCAGCCGCCGACGTGTTTGGCGTCCCAGCGGTCCGGTTCGCCGACGTACCCCTGGGCGAGGGCCGCCGTGCGCACCAGCAGCAGGCCGGGGCGGCCGCGCGGCACCGGGCGCAGCGTGTCCGGGTCCACCACGCGCAGCCGGGTCTTGACCGGGACGGGACGGCCGAGCCGGCGGGTGGTGGACGCGGCGTCCGGGGCGAGCGCGGAGCGCCGGGTGTGGAAGCGGAACGTCAGCGGCCCGGTCTCGGTCTGGCCCCAGCCCTGCATCCACAGCGGGCGAGGGCGGCGGCTGGCCCTCAGGTAGGCGCCGAGGACGGGCGGGTGCACGGCGTCGTAGGTGCTGATGTACAGCCGTACGCGCCGGAACGGGTTGTCCAGCCGTGCGGTGAGCGGGCGCAGCCGGGTGTAGGAGGAGGGCAGGGCCTCGACCACGGTGGGCCGGTGCGCGCGCAGCAGCGGGTCGGCGGTGTCCGGGTCGTCGCTGGTGAGGACGAGTACCTCGGCCGGCGCGAGCGACACCACCACCGCCGTCCAGCAGAACGTGCGCCCGTGGCCGTACGCGCTGACCGTGCACAGCACGTCGTCCGGGCGGATGCCGATGCCCGGGTGGCGCACCGCCTCGAAGCGGGCCAGTTTGTGCACGAGGGTCCGGGTGGAGTGCACCACCAGCTTGGGGACGCCGGTCGTCCCGGAGGTGTGGTGGATCACCAGCGGTTCGTCGGCGTGGCGGCGTACCGGCCCGCTCGGGCCGGAGGCGTCCAGCGCGGGAAGGTGGGCGGCGCCGGGCACGGCGGTGTCGACGGTGACGCAGACCGGCGCCGGCGGGCCGGCCGCGGCCTCGCGGCAGCGGGCCAGCACCGCTGAGGTGGTGACCAGTGCGGCCGGCCGCAGCCGGTCCAGCAGGGTGGTGAGGTCCGCGGTGTCGAGCCGGGCGGACAGCTGGGCGGGTACGGCGCCGATCCGGACGGCGGCGCAGGCCAGCAGGTCGTAGTCCCAGTGGTTGTCCTTCGCCACGGCCACGCGGTCGCCGGGCCGGACTCCGGCGGCGGCGAGCCGGGCGGCGGTGGCCCGGACGAGGGCGGCGAGTTTGTCGACGGTCCACCGGGTGCCGGCGTCCGGGGCGATGTCGAAGGGCCGGTCGAGGTGGAACACGGTCCGGGCGCCGCCCGCCGCCGCCTCGTCGAACAGGGTCCCCATGTCATGCGGTCGCACGGCTCTCCTCCGCTCGGTCCGCGGACGGCCGGTGCCGCCCGAGCCTGCTCAGCACCCGCGAGGCGGCCAGGGCGCCGGCGCGTACGGCGCCCTCGGACGCGGGCCGCAGCATCACCCAGTCCCCGGCGTACTCCACGGCGCGTGCCGGGCGCGCCAGGAAGCCGGGGCGCTCCCGCAGGGCCTGCGGGGTGGCCTCCGGCAGGCCGTGGCGGAAGGCGTGCACGAGATGGTGGCGCCGGGCGCCGGTGATGCCCGGCACGTACCGTTCCGCCGCGCGGATCAGTACGTGCGCGGCGTCGTCGGGCGAGGCGTCGAGCAGGTCGCGGACCCGGCGCGGCCCGGCCACCAGGGTGATCAGCCCGCGGCCTGCCGGGGCCCGGCCGGGATCCTTGGCGTGGTCCACGACGACCCCGGAGAGCACGTCGTCCTCGGCCGCCGGGGTGAGCAGGATGTGCAGCGGGCGCCGGGCGGGCGGAGCCAGCGGGCGCTCCAGCAGGTAGCTGATCTTGAGCATCGGGGTGAAGGTGCAGGCCGTGAGGAAGGGCCGCTCGTCGGCGGGGACGTCCGGGCGGAGTGCCGCCGCGACCGGTGCCGGTACGGCCAGCACGGCAGCCCGCGCCCGGACCTCGCCGTCGTCGAGCCGCAGTACAACGTGGTCGCCGGCGTCGGTGACCTCCCGTACGGCGCGCCCGGCCTCCACGTCGGTGTCCTCGGCCAGTCGCCGGGCCAGGAAGTCCATGCCGGTGCGGTAGGTGCGCCAGCCGGACGGTGAGCCCGCCTCCAGCAGCAGGCTCACCAGCGGCGCGGCGGCGGAGCGGGCGGTGTCCCAGCCGAAGAAGCAGCCCGCGACCGGCTGGAGGAGGTAGTCGTGCAGGTCGGGATGGTAGCGGGCGGCCGCCTCCCGCACGGTCGCCGCGCCGAACGGGCTGTCCTCGGGGCGGTCGCCGTCGAACCGGGCCCGGTGGCGTCCGGTCCACGCGGAGAAGGCGGCCAGGTCGAGCCGGGCGCGGGCGGACAGGCCGGCGCCGGTGAGCACGGCCGTGGGCTCGCCGACGCCGAGGCGGGCCCGGCCGTCGCGCCACACGGCCGGCAGGCCGCCGACCTGGGGCACCTCCGCGGGGCCGGCGCCGACCCGGCGCAGCAGCTCCCAGGTGGCGCGGTACCCGCGCGGGGCGAGCTGCTCGGCGCCGGTGTCCACGGTCCAGCCGTCGCGGCGGACACTGCGCATCCGGCCGCCCACCTCGGGCAGTTGCTCGTACACCCGCACGGACAGCCCGGCGCGGCGCAGTTCGTGGGCGGCGGTCAGCCCGGCGATGCCGGCGCCGACCACCGCGACGTCCAGGTCGGGCCTCATCGCAGGGTCCCCGTTCCCAGCAGGACGGCGGCCGCGGTCATCAGCAGCACGCTGAGCCGGTGCACGGCGAAGCCGGTGCGGCGGGCCGTCATGATGTCCCCGCGGACGAACCCGGTCAGGTACTGGCGGGCCCGCAGCGCGGTCGCCGGCAGCATCAGCAGCACGAACCACCACGGGGCGACGCCGGTCCCGGAGGCGAGAACGCCGATCAGGAACTCGGTGAGAGACAGCGCCCCGATGAAGACGGCGTTGCCCCGCTCCGACACCAGGGCGGCCACGGTGGGACGGCCCACGGCCCGGTCGCCGGCGACGTCATTGGTGTTGGAGTACACGCCGAACATCAGCGGCCCGAACCCGAAGAGCACCGCCTGCACCGTCAGGAACCCCGACCACTCCCCCGTCACCAGGCCGTAGGGCACGATCACGAGCACGGCGCCGAGCGCGACGAGGAACGCCTCCTGGAAACCGTGGTAGCTGATCTTCAGGCCGTACGAGTACTGCAGCGACACGGCGAACAGCGCCCCCGCCGCGATCAGCGCCCACAGCGGGCGGTGCGGGGCCAGCGCCGCGGCGCCCGCCCACAGCACCGCGCCCGCCGCCGCGGACAGCCAGGCGAACCACAGCGCCTGAGGGACCGTCAGCGTGCCGGCGACGAGGGGTTTGCGCGCCTTGCTGCGCAGCGGGTTGTCGGGGCCGTAGTTGGCGAGGTCGCTGCCGTCCCGGAAGCCGGTGACGTCGTCCAGGGCGACCATCGCCATCAGGACCGCGATCTCCCCGGCCAGGAACAGCGTCAGCACCAGCGCCTGCCGGGCGGTGAAGTCGCCGACCGGGAAGAGGGAGGCGGACAGGGCGAGGAAGATGCCGAGGTAGTAGTCGTACACGTCCAGCTTGCCGAGCCGCGCGTAGACCCGCAGCCGGCTGCCGGAGCGCGCGGCGGACGCCGGACGTCCGGCCGCGATGCTGTCCGTCATGGGTGACCTCTTTGCGTTTCCGTGCGCCGCGGGGCGTTGCCTCCCGTGCGGCGAACTGCGTTGGCGTCTGGGTGTGTCGGAGGGCGCCGGTGGGGCGAGTGCCGCCTGCCGTCCCGGTGTGGGGCGGCCCGGGTGGTGGCCCCTCGCGTCAGCGGTGCTCGTGGGCGAAGGCGCACACGAGGTCGGCGACCTGCTCGACCTGGGCGTCGGTCAGCAGGTGGTGGACCGGGAGCGACAGATGGCGGCGTGCGGCCTGCTCCGCCCGCGGCCAGCGGGCGCCGGGCGGCGCGTAGGGCGCGAAGGCGGCATGCGCGGGCAGCGGACGCGGGTAGTAGACGTGCGTGGCCACACCCCGCTCGGCCAGGTACGCGGCGAGCGCGTCCCGGTCGGCGGCGAGCACCGTGTAGACGTAGAAGCACCGGCCGTCCTGATCGGGCGGTGGCGGTACGACGCCGCGGTCGGCCAGCGGCGTGAAGCGCTCGCTGTAGTAGGCGGCGATCTCGGCGCGCCGCGCCAGCCGCGCCGGGAAACCGGCGTAGCGGTGCAGCTGGAAGGCGGCCTGGATCTCGTCGAAGCGGCTGTTGAGTCCGACGGCCCGGTGAAGGAAGCGCCGCCCGGCCGGCTGGCCGTGGTTGCGCAGCGTCCGCACCGTCTCGCCGAGCGCGGCGTCGCGGGTGACGACCACCCCGCCCTCGCCGGGCATGCCGCAGGTCTTGACCTGCACGAAGGAGTAGACGCCGGCTTCGCCCCACAGCCCGGCCGGGACACCGCGCAGCACGCCGCCCTGGGCGACCGCCGAGTCCTCCACCAGGCGCAGTCCGTGCCGGCGGGCCAGCTCGGTGAACCGGGGCATGTCGGCCATCACCGAGAACATGTGGGCGGGCATCACCGCCCTGGTCCGCGCGGTGACGAGGTGTTCGGCGTGTTCCGGGTCCAGGGTGAGGGTGTCCGGGCGGATGTCAGCGAAGACCGGGACGGCGCCGGTGCCGGCCACCGACGCGGCGAGCGGCGCGCAGCCGAAGGCGGGCACGATCACCTCGTCGCCGGGGCCGATGCCGACGGCCCGCAGCACCAGGGAGAGCGCGGAGGTGCCGCTGGAGCAGGCGACCACGTCGGCGGCCCCGAGGTCGTCGCGCAGCAGTTCCTCGAGGGCGGCGGTGCGCCGGCCCAGGATGAAACGCTGCTCCGGGTCCAGGCCGATCTCCCGGACGAGCCCGATGAACGCGGCGCGGTCGGCTTCGAAGAGGCCGGGCGGGAAGAAGGGGACGGCGGCAGGGGGCGATACGGTCATGCGGGCGTCCTCGATCCGGCGAAGAAGCGGCGGACGGTGTCGCACACGCGGTCCACGTCGCCGGGACCGAGATCGGGGTGGAACGGCAGGGCCACGGCGTGCCGGGCCGCCGCCTCGGCGTGCGGGTAGTCGCCCGGCCGGTGGCCGAGCCGGGCGAAGGCGGGCTGGTGGGGCAGCGGCAGCGGGTAGTAGACCTCGGTGCCGATGCCGTGCCGCGCCAGATGGGCGACGAGGCCGTCGCGGTCCTCGGTCTCGATCAGATAGACGTAGTACACGTCGCGGTCGCCGGGGTCCTCGGCGCTCTCCCGCGGCAGGCGGACGACGCCGGGTACGTCCCGCAGGCGGGCGGTGTAGGCGGCGGCCAGCTCGGCGCGGCGCGCGATGTGCCCTTCCAGGAGCGGCAGTTTGGCGAGCAGCACGGCGGCCTGGATGTCGTCCATCTTGCTGTTCACGCCCGGCCGCACCGTCTCGGTGGAGATGGCCCTGAAGTCGTTCAGCGTGCGGCCGGCGCGGCCGTGGTGGCGCAGGGCGTCGACGGTGTGCGCCACGTCCGGGTCGTCGGTGAGCACGGCTCCCGCGTCCCCGAGGGCGCCCAGCGTCTTGGAGGGGAAGAAGGACAGCACTCCCCCGGCGCCGTGCAGACCCGCGTGCACACCGCCCCGGCGCATCCCGATCGCCTCGGCGCTGTCCTCGACGACGGTCAGTCCGTGCCGCCGCGCGACCTCGGTGACGGCCGCCATGTCGGCCATGGTGTGGAACAGGTGCACCGGCATCACGAACCGGCTCCGCTCGGTGACGGCCGCCTCCAGCGCCGCCGGGTCCATGGCGTACGTCGCCGGGTCGATGTCGACGAACTCCGGCCGCCCGCCCGCGAGGACGACGGAGGAAGCGGTGGCGAAGAAGGAGTACGCCGGCACCAGCACGCCGTCACCGGGTTGCAGCCCGCAGGCGCGCAGCAGCAGGACGAGCGCGTCCGTGCCGCTGTTCACGCCGACCACGTGCCGGGCGCCCGTGTAGCCCGCGAGCGCTTCTTCCAGTTGCCCGACCTGTTTTCCGTGGGAGAACTTGCCGCTGTCGAAAACCTCCTCCAGGGCCTTTTCGAGGGTAGGCCACAGCTGTTCGAAGGTTTTGGCCTGAGAGAAGAAGGGAATCGCGTGCGGCGCTTCTTCCGCGTCCGCTAATCCGCCCCCGGACCGTTGCGAAAAATCCATGCCGGACGTCATGTGTCACCCGCCCCGTCGAACTGTTCCGAATGACAAAGCTAAGCGCTTTCAGAGGCCACGGAGTACGGAAAGGATCATGTTCACACTTTGTGGGTAATGGCATTCCGGATCCCTTGACCATTTCCTGCGGGCACGGCAATAGTCCTGCGTCGCAAGGAAGTTGGCGCACGGACTAGGAGGCCCTGTGCTGCAGCCCCTCGTGGTCGGGCTCGGCCGTTCCGGATCGGGACTGCATCTGAGGACGCTCACCCGGCTGGTCCGGCGGAGCGAAAGCACCAGTGTCGCGAGTGACCTGCCGGTGGCCCTTCCCGCCGTGGGCTGCGACCCGCGCGCCGCCGCTCTCCGACCGGCCTGCGCGCCGGGCGAGGTGACGGTCGTCGCCACCCTCGAGGAGGCCGTGGCGCTGGTGGATCCCGCGGACGCGGTGGCCCATGTGTGCACGCCGCCCCAGGTTCGGCACGGCGTGGTCGCCGCGCTCGCCGGGCACGGCGTGCGCCGGATGATCGTGGAGAAGCCGCTGGCCGCGTCCCGCGCCGAACTCGACGCGCTCGTCCGGCTCCGCGGCGAGGCGGGCCTCGACCTGGTGCCCGTCTCGCACTGGACCGCCTCCCGGCTCGCGGCCCGGCTGCGCCGCCTGGCCCGCGACGGCCGGCTCGGCCGGCTCCGCCGTATCACCGTCGACCAGCACAAACCCCGCTTCTCGCGCTCGCTGGCCACCGACAGCCACACCACCGCCCTGGACGTGGAGATCCCCCACTCCCTGGCGCTCGCCCTCGACCTGGCCGGCCCGGCCGAGCTGCGGGCCGCGCACTGCTGGGACCTGTACTGCGAGGACGGGCGGCTGCCCGGCCTGGGCGGCGCGCACCTGGAACTGGAGCATCACTCCGGGGTGTTCACGCTCCTGCGCTCCGACCTCGGCGCGCCCGTACGGCAGCGCAGCGTCCGCTGCGAGTTCGACGCCGGCACCGTCACGGCCCACTTCCCGCTCAGCGAGGACGACGATCACGCCCAGCTGGTGGTGACGGCCTGCGGGGAGGGCGCGCCGGTGTCCGGTGGTGGTGCGTTCCCACCGTTGGAGGCGTCTGCCGGGGACGCTGCGCCCACGGGGTCGGGGGCCTCCGTGACGGACGGCATGCCCGCATGGCCGGGGCCGGTCGCGGACGCGGGGCCCGCGTGGGCGGGCGACCCGGCCAGGGGCGGAGTGGCCGCGGCGTCGGGAGCCCCGGTCCTGGGCGGCACGCCTGCGCGGGCCGGGGCCACGGTCGCCGGCGGTGTGCCGGAACCCGGCCGGCAGGTGATCCGGGACGACGCCCTGGCCGATTTCCTGGCCGGCGTCTACCGCCGCTTCGCCTCCGGGGCCGTGGACGCCGGCGGCTCCACGGGCACCTCCGGCTTCGAACTCGCCTGCGCCGCGGCCCGGTTGCTGTGCGAGGCCCGGGACCGGTGCGCCGCCGCGCCGCGCGCCCGCGCCGGGAGCCGCTGACGTGCCCGGGTACGGCGGCGCCACGCACCGCTGCCCCGCGTTCGGTCCTCTGGCCGGCATCGGCGACGAGGCCGCGCCCGGCGCCGACGGCCAGCTGGCCGCCCTGCGGGAGCTGGGCTGGCGCGCCATCGAACTGCGATCGGTCGACGGCACCGCCCTGGCCGATCTGCCCCCACCCGACTTCCGCACGCTGACCCGGCGGCTTCAGGACGCCGGCGTCACGGTGGTCGCCGTGGCCTCCAGGATCGGCAACTGGTCCCGTCCCGTCACCGGCGACCTCGCCGCGGACCTCGCGGAACTGGACGTGCTCGCCGAGCGGTCCGCGGCGCTGGGCTGCCGGTTCGTGCGGATCATGTCGTACCCCAACGACGGCCTGGGCGAGACCGAGTGGGCCGACCGCGTGCTCGCCCGCGTCGCCGTTCTGGCCGACCGCGCCCGGCGCGCGGGCCTGGTGCTGGTGCACGAGAACTGCGCGGGCTGGGCCGCAGAGCGCGCCGACCGCACGCTCAGGCTGCTGCGCGCCGTCGACAGCCCGGCCCTGCGCCTGCTGTTCGACACCGGCAACGGCGTGCCGTACGGCTACCGGGCACTGGATCTGCTCCGCGAACTCGCCCCTTACGTGGCCCACGTCCACATCAAGGACGGCGTGCGCACCCCGGACGGGGACACCGCGTACACCCTGCCCGGTGACGGGGAGGCGGAGGTAGCCGCCTGCCTGCGGGTCCTCGCCGCCCACGGCTACACCGGCGCCCTCTCGCTCGAACCGCACCTCGCCGTACGCCCCCATGCGGGCCTGCTGCGGGCCGGTGCGGACGCCGCCGGCCTGTTCGTGCGGGCCGGGAAGGCGCTCACCCGGCTGCTGCGGACCCTGGAGCCGGCCCCCGCCCGCCGCCCGGACGGTACGGCGTGACCCCTCTGTTCACGGACCAGGACCGGAACCTGCTGCTGGAGCTGCTGCGGCTGCCCAGCGTCAACCCGCTGGAGGCCGGTCCGGACGATCCGCCGTCGCAGCTGCCCGGCGTCCTCGAACGGTACGCGGAGGCCGCGGCCGGGGCCGGGTTCCGCACCCTGTCTCTCGCCGCTCCGCCGGCCGCCTGCCTGGCACGCCCGGGAGTGCCCGCCACGGTCCGCGCCGCCGCGCGCGACCCGCGTTTCCTCGCCGGCCAGCCGAGCCTGCTGCTGCGGCTGGGGCCCGAACGGCCGCGCGCGGACACCGTGATGTTCAACGTCCATCTCGACACCGTCGCCGGGCACGTCCCGCCCGCCTTCGACGGCGTGACCTTCACCGGCCGGGGCGCGGTCGACGCCAAGGGCCCCGCCGTCGCCCTCCTCGCCGGGCTGCGGGCCGCCGCGGCGCACCCGGCCGTCGGACGGGACGTCACCGTGCTGATCCAGGCCGTCGCCGGCGAGGAGGGCGGCGCCCTCGGCACTTACGGCACCCGCCCGCTGCTGGAGGCCGGCCACCACGGGCGCCTCAACGTGTTCTGCGAGCCGACCGGGCTGCGCGCGCTGCCCCGGGCCACCGCCTCGATGACCGCCCGGATCACCGTCACCGGCGAGGACGCCGTGGACGACCACCCGGACGCCGGGCACAACGCCACCGTGCTGCTCGGCTTTCTCGCCCAGCACCTCGCCGCCCGCCTGGACGGGGCCGTGCCCGGCGCCCGGGTGTGCCTGGCCGGGCTGCACACCGGCCGCACCCACAACCGCGTCCACGGCACCGGCACCCTGCTGGTGAACCTCTCCTACCGCACCACCGAGGCCGGCCGGCGGCTCGGGGACGCGGTGGCCCGGCACGTCACCGGCGGCCTGGCCCGATTCGCCGAACTCTTCTCCGGCACGCGGGAGTTCGCCCGCACCGCACGGGACGCGGCGGACATCACCCGGCTCGACTGGGACAAGCGCGGTCTGCCCGCGCTGGACAACCGCGATCCCTGGGCCGAGGCCCTGCTGGCCCGCGCCGGCGCCCGCCCGGCGGCCGACGACCCCGGTTTCACCTGCGACGCCATCTGGGCCGCAGGCCTGGACGACGCCTTCACCGCCGTGCTCGGCCCGGGCGACCTGGCCGCCAACCGCGCGCACGCGCCCGGGGAGTTCGTCGCCCTCGCCGATCTGGAGGAGTTCGCGGGGGTCGTCCGCCACCTCGTCACGCTCTTCGCCGAAGACCGCCGACCCACCTCTCCCGTAAGGAACCCTGGATGACGGCACCCACCCGCTCCCCCGCACCCACCGCCTCCCCGGCACCCACTGCCTCCGCGGCGGTCGACGAGGCCCCCGCTGTCGTCGTCGGTCACGCCGAGCTGCGCGCCGCGCTCGCCGGTCTGTTCGCCGGGCACGGCATTCCGGAGCCGAGGGCCCGGCTCGCCGCCGACGCGCTGTGCCACGGAGACCTCAACGGCCTGGACTCGCACGGGGTGTTCAACCTCACCCGGCTCTACCTGCCGCTGCTGGAGTCGGGCCGCTGCGACCCCCGGGCCGAACCCCGGACCCTCACCGACCTGGGCGCCTGCGCCGTCGTCGACGCCCGCCGCGCCCTGGGCCTGTGGGTCGCGGCCGAGGCGATGGACGACGCCGTGGCCAGGGCCCGCCGGCACGGCGTGGGCCTGGTGTCCGTGCGCGGCGCCACCCACTTCGGGTGCGCCGGCTTCCACGCCGTGCGCGCCGCGCACGCCGGGATGATCGGCGTGGTCACGAGCAACTGCGGGGGCCAGCGCATCGCACGGCCCCCGGGCGGCGCCGTGGCGATGCTCGGCACCAACCCGCTGAGCGTCGCCGCCCCGGCCCTCGACGGCCACCCCTTCCTGCTGGACATGAGCACCACCGTCGCGCCGACCGGCCGGGTCCGTGTCGCCGCCCGCCGGGGAACCCCGGTGCCCGCGGGATGGCTGGAGGACGCCGCGGGCGACCCGATCACCGACCCGTCCGCCTTCGACCGCGGTGAGGCGTTCCTGCGCTGGCTCGGCGGTACGGCCGAGACCGGCGTCCACAAGGGCTACGGTCTCGGCATCGCGGTGGAGCTGCTGTCCGCGGTGGTCTCCGGGGCGGCCACGGGGCCGGCGCCCGCCGCCCTGGAGGGGGACGGCCGGCCGCACGGTCGGGACGACGACATCGGCTTCTTCCTCCTCGCGATCGCCCCTGGCGTGCTGCGTCCGGACGCGGACGTCACCGGTGCCGCCCGGTCGCTGTTCGGCGCGCTCACCGACTGCCCGCCGGTGCCGGGCGGCCCGCCGGTGCGCTACCCGGGCTGGTACGAGGCGGAACGCTCCGCCGAGCGCCGCCGCACCGGCATCCCGCTTCCCGCGCACCTGTACGACGAACTGGCCGGCCTCGGTCTCGTCGGCCCGGGGAAGCAGCGGTGACCCGGCCGCTGCGCCTGGGCGTCGTCGGGCTCGGCGCCATCTCGCCGTACTACCTGGCCGCCGCCGAACGGCTGCCCGGCTGGGAGCTGTCGGCGGTGTGCGACACCCGCGCCGAGGCCCTGGACCGGTACGCGGGCCCGGCCGCCCGGTTCCACGACCACGGCGCGCTGCTGGCCGGGGCCCGGCCGGACGCCGTGGTGGTAGCCGTGCCCAACCACGCGCATCTCGCGGTGTGCCGGGACGTGCTGGAGGCGGGTGTCCCCGTGTGCGTCGAGAAACCGCTCGCGCTCACCGTCGCCGAGGGCCGCCTGCTGACGGAGGCCGCCCGGCGTCGGGGCGTGCCGCTGATGACGGCGTTCCACCGCCGCTACAACGCCGCCGTCCGGGCCCTGGCGCGCCGGACGGGGGGCCGGGAGATCCGCGCCGTCCGCGTGCGGTACCTGGAGCGGATCGAGGAGCATCTCGTCGGCGAGGACTGGTATCTCGACCCCGCCCGCTGCGGCGGCGGCTGTGTGGCCGACAACGGCCCGAACGCCCTCGACCTGGTGCGGCTGCTGCTCGGCGAGGTCACGGTCACCGGCTGCGAGATCCAGCGCGACGGCGCGGGCGTCGACCGGCGGGCCGTGCTCCGCCTGCACAGCCGCGCCGGGGCCACAGCGTCGGTGGAGCTGGACTGGTCGTACCCGGGAGAGCTCAAGGACGTCCAGGTGACCATGGCCGGCGGGGAGGTCCTGTGCGCCGACATGCTGGCCGGCCACCCGGGCTTCAAGGCGTCGCTGTGGCACGAGTACGAGGCGATCCTCACGGAGTTCGCGGCGCTCGCCGCCGGCCGCGTTTCGGCCGGAGCGGGGGCGCACGGCGGCCTGCCGGCCCTGGAGCTGGTGGCGGAGGCCTACCGCCGGGCGCAGGGCCCGGTGCCCGGCGCGCGGACGCCCGAGCCGGCGGCGGAGGCGGACCGGTGAACCCGGCGGAGGACGGCGCCAAGCGCGTCGTGCGCGGCGCCGTGGTCAAGGTGCTCACCCACCACCGCACCGACCGCGGCATGCGGCTGGAGGAGCACGCGGCCCGCTGTGTGCGGCGGGGCGAGGTGCACGAACTGGTCAGCACCGACCAGTGGGATCCGCGGCCCGGCGCCCGGATCGACCGGGTGGGCTTCCTCGGCTTCGCGGAGCTGGTGTGCGGCGGTGTGATCGACCGCGGTGACCTGGTGAGCATCGGGGACAGGCTCGTCGGCACGGTCCTCGGCTTCGACGCCTGTCATCTTCCCAACCACTACAACATCCTCATCCACACCCCCCGCCCGGTCAGCGGTCGCGACCTGCGGCTGTCCCCCGAGGCCCGCGTCGCCTTCGTCCAGGGCGCTCCCCTGGGCGAAGGCGCGGCGCCCGGCTGACCCGGTACGGCGCCGGCCGTCCGGTCGCGGGCGCCGTACAGGGCTGTGACCCCGGAGGATCATCCTCCGGGGTCGCAGCCTGTCAGGCGGTTCAGCCGAGGAGCTCGACCTCCAGCCGGCCGAAGTGGAAGTCACGGACGACCTGGAGCAGTTCGTCCTCGGACAGGCGGCCGTCGCCGTTCGCGTCGACCTTGCGGAACATGTCGCCGGCCTGCGAGGCGGGTACACCGACGGCGGTGAGCCAGGCGCGGAACTCCCGGTCGTCGATCTGTCCGTCGTGGTTGTCGTCGCACAGGGTGATCAGCGCCTTGATGACCGGGGACAGGGCGCGGTTGAAGCCGGCCTCGCCCTCCTTGAACAGCATGTCCCCCGTGGCACTGAGGAACTGCTCCCGGCTGATGCCGCTCCCGGCGGGGACGCCGGCGCGGTCGGCCAGGTGCTCGTAGAGCCCCTGGAACGCGCTCACGAGCGCCTGGGCCTCCGGGGAGCCGGCGTCCCTGCCCAGGTTGTCGAGGATCCGGGCGGCCTCGCCCTGGAAGTCGCTGGGTTCGAGGACGCCGTTGCCGTCGGTGTCCCACTTCTCGAAACGCTTGACCAGACGGTCGTTGGCGACAGCGGTGCTCATGTGGTGTCTCCTTCTGTGCTTTCTCGGGTGGCCTCGTCCCGCGGGGACGACGGCTTCGCGGCGCCTGGTCAGGGGCCGCTGCCGCGCAGGGCGGTGCGCTGCGCGGAGTCTGGGGGTGCCGGCGGCACGCCGGCCGAAGGCGCCGTACGGCGGCGCCGGCTGAGGGAGCGACAGGCTGCGGCTGCGGGCGGCGCAGGGCCCGCCCGGGTCAGAGCAGCGTGACGTTGCTGCCCACGGCCTTGCCGCGGGTGTCCAGCAGGGCGCACCGGGCTCTGCCCAGCGCCTCCCTGGCGTAACAGGCGTGGTCCTGGAGCAGGACCGCCACGTCCGCCTCGTCGAGGGCGGCACGCAGATCCGTGGCGCGGGGCAGCGGCCGGCCGTCCACGGTGAAGTCGGTGACGTACGGGTCGTGGTACGACACGCGGACCCCGGCGGCGAGCAGTTCCGCGGCCACCGGTCTCGCCGGTGTCTCCCGTACGTCGGCCACGTCGGCCTTGTAGGTGACGCCGAGCAGGAGGACGTGTGTGCCCTCGGTCCGGCCGCGGGCCTCGCCGAGCAGGGCCAGGGCCCGGTCCACGACATGCCGCGGCATATGGGTGAGCACTTCGTGCGCGGCCGCCAGCATGCGGAAGGGGAAGCCCTGGGACTCGGCCCGCGCGGCCAGATAGCGGGGATCGACGGGGATGCAGTGCCCGCCTACGCCGGGGCCGGGGGTGAACGGTGCGAACCCGAAGGGTTTGGTCGCGGCGCAGTGCAGGACGTCCCAGACGTCGATGCCGGTCCGGTGGCAGAACAGCGCGACCTCGTCGGCCAGGGCGATGTTGACGTAGCGGTAGGTGTTCTCCAGGAGTTTGGCCATCTCCGCCTCCCGCGTGCCGCGGGCGACGACGAGCTGGTCGACGAACCGCCCGTAGAAGGCGGTGGCGTACTTGGTGCACAGCGCGGTGCAACCGCTCACGATCTTCGGGGTGTTGGCGACTCCCCAGGTGGGGTTGCCAGGGTCGATGCGCTGCGGCGAGTACGCCAGGTGGAAGTCCTCGCCCGCGCGCAGGCCGCTGCCGTGCTCCAGCAGCGGCCTGACGACGTCCTCGGTGGTGCCGGGGTAGCTGGTGGACTCCAGCACGACGAGCATGCCGGTCCGCAGCCGGGCCGCGACGGCCCTGGACGCGTCCTCCACCGCGGACAGGTCGGGTAACCCCTGCGGGGTGAGCCCGGTCGGCACACAGATCACCACGGTCTGCGCGCCGTCCAGGACCGCGGGGTCGGTGGTGGCGCGGAAACCGGCGCCCAGCATGGCCGCGACGTCCGTGTCCGAGACGCCGCCGACATGCGAGCGGCCCTCGGTGAGACCGGACACCACCGTGCCGGACACGTCGTATCCGGCGGTGGCGAGGCCGGCCGAGAGCGCGGCGCGGGCGAGCGGTAAGCCGACATGGCCGAGCCCCATGACGACGACGTCGACGGTCATGTGCAGCAGTTCTCCTGGTGTGAAGGGGAAACGCAGGGCGGACGGCGCCTGGTTGGGTGGGTCCGGGTGGTCCGGATGGTCCGGGTGGTGACTCGATCGGCGGAGGAGTTCTGTCCGCTTTTCACGTCAGGCGGAGAAGCTGCCGCTGCCGGGCGCCACGTGCGCTCCGTATCCCGGTTGCACGGTGAGGCCGGGGGTCAGACAGAACGGGTCGCCGTAGACCGTGACCGGGCGGTCGGTGCGGTTCGTCAGCACATGTGCGTCCACGGGGAGTTTTTGGCAGCCGTGCGGATCCTGATAAACGGACAGCGGCACGAATTCGTTTCTGAATACGACGACCTCATTGGAATCCGCCGCCACGGCCGTACCGGAAGCCGCAACTCCCGCGAGCAGCACGCTGCTCGCTGCAATCCCGAAAATCCTGGTGATGCGCACGGTCAACCTCCATCGGGGTGCGTCCCTGTGATCATTCTCCGCACGAGAAGGTCGACCTAATCTCCTGTTCTTCGGCATGCGCCCGAATCAGCTATATCGTCAAATCACATTGACGTATGCGGGGGGCTGACGCGACTTGAGGGTCTGGTGGGAATGGCGACGCCGCCGGAGATCCGGCGGCGTCGACGGTTCGTGTTGTTTACGCCTTGCCGTGAGTGACGACCCATGTGCCGTGCAGCCAGGCGCCCGTCGTCTCATAGCCGGAGCGGAAGGAGCCGAGCCAGTTCAGCGTCAGGCCGGACTCCGCCTGGGAGAGCACGGGTGTGTAGCTGCCGGCCTCGTCGGAGGGCCCGCCGGTGGTGTTCTTGGCGACGTAGGGGAAGGGGTAGGCCGGACGGGAGGCGGTGGCGGTGCCGTCGCTGCCGGCCGACGCGGTCAGCAGGCTCTTGGGGGCCGTTCCCTTGGTGACCCAGTCGACCAGGGCCGTCAGCGCGTCGAACGAGTCCGGGCCCTGTCCGCCGCCGCAGTGCGCGACGCCGGGCAGGAGGAAGAGCCGGGCGAAGTCCTCGGTCGCCGAAGTGCCGCCCATCGTCTTCGTCACCGCCTTGTAGTAGGCCAGGGTGCCGACGGCCGGGATGTGCTGGTCGGCCAGGCCGTGCCACAGGATGAGCTTGCCGCCGGAGGCCTTGAACGCCTTCAGATCGGGGTCCGTCGCGTCGTACATGCCCTCGTTCGGCGTCATGATCTTCTTGAAGGACGCGTCGGTGAACCGGACGTCCTTGTGCGTCAGTCCGGGACGCGGATCGTCGAAGACCAGGTAACGCAGCGCGTCCTGGACAAAGTTGATGTCGCCGGTGGTGCCCGTCGCCGTGGCCGGCACGATGATGCCGGCCCAGTTCAGCTCCGAGCCGCGCAGTTGGTAGCCCGGGTACAGCAGCCGCCCGCGTTCGTCGGTCGGCCCCGCGTAGATGCGGCGCAGGGTGGTGACCTGGTCCGCGGTCAGACAGAAGTCGCCGGCCGTGGCGGTCTGCCCGGCGGCGCACTTGATGGACGCGGGGTCCCAGGTGCAGGCGAGGGGAACGGCGATGATCCCGTCGGTGGCGCCGCAGCCCTTGAGCACCGCCTGGTGCAGCGGGGCCAGGTCGGCGATGGTGAGGGTGGCGGGCCCGCCGTGCAGGAAGACGGACTGGGCGGTCCAGGCGTGCGAGAAGGTGTTCAGCGCGGTGAAGTTGTTGGCCGGCGCCCCGGCGATGATGCCGTCGAAGTCGTCAGGGTAGCGCTGGGCCTCGGTCAGGCCCTGGTGGCCGCCCTGGGAGCAGCCGTCGAAATAGGAGTGCGCGGCAGAACGGCCGTAGTACTTCGCGATGATGGCCTTGGCCACCCGCACCAGCTGGTGGTCCGACTTGTAGCCGAAGTCCGCGCGCAGCGTCGGGTCGGTGCCGAACAGCCCGCCGCCCTGGGAGTGGCCCTCGTCGCTGGAGGCCACGGCGAAGGCGCCGTTGGTCAGCGGGACGCATCCCGCTGATGCCGCGGCTTTGTCCGTGCTCACGTTGCCGCACAGGCCGCCGCAGCCGAGCTGGAGGTAGTCGGCCTGCCAGCCGCTCTGGGGCAGCCGCAGCTCGAAGTGGATCTGGGGAGCGATCACGCCCTTGACGTCACAGGCCGCCCAGGAGCCGAGCTTGTTGCTGCCGGCGGCCAGCTGGGTGGCCGAAGTGATCTCGAACGGCGCGTCGGGCACGGCCGCGGCCAGGTCGAGGGAGGCGACGTCCGCGCACGGCATCGCCGGGGGGATGCCGGAGGACGCGTCGCTCACCGTGGCGGCGTGCGCGGGCGCGGAGGTGTGGGCACTGCCGGCCGTGGCGTCGGCGCGCGCCATGCTGATGGCGGCGACGAACACGAGGACGGCGAGAAGGACGGCGGATTTCCCTCTGCGCCAGGAGAAGAGCGCGGGCATGCGCGGGCTCCGTTCGGTGGTGGTGTCGGGATGCCGCCGGCGCCCTGGCCGGAGGTGGCGGGGGTACGGCGCCGGGTCCTGATCGGCGCGCCTCTCCCATGCTCGGGTTCGGCACGGATCTCGTCCCGGGCCTCCCTTTCGGCGTGGCAGCGGTCTGCTGCGGCGGCACGCCAGGAACGTAGTCCGCCGATCACCGTGAGGCAATAGTGTCGACGAGATTGTTGACGATTTGGAGGCTGAGTAGCAGTACTCATGTGCGTCGGCAGGCCGCCTGGCAGGCTCCGCGGCATGACACGTGGCAGAGGGGCGCGGACCGCCCTCCATCTCTTCCTGGTGTGGGCGGTGACGGCGGCCGCGATGCCCGTGCTCGGCTTCGAACTGCTGGTGTCGGCCTGGGGCGGCGGCACCGGGGCGGTGGTGCCGGTCCTCGCGTTGGGCGTGCCGCTGACGGTGGGGCTCCTGGCGCTGGCGGGTGCATCGGCGAGGACCGTGGTGCCGCTGTGCGGGTCGGTGCCGGGACGGCTCGGCTGGGCGGTCCTGGTGTTCGGCCTCGGCACGCTCGGCGTCCTGGCCGGCCTGGCCGGCTACGGCAAGCAGGTCGATCTGGGAAGCGCGGGCACCCGGGTCGCGCTGACGGGCGTGCCCTACGCGGTCGCCGCGGCGTTCTTCGTGCCCGGCCGATGGGTCCGGCTGGGAGCGGTGGCCGCGCTGGCGGTCGGCGTGGTCTACGGGGGCTTCGTCGGCCCGGCGCAGGCGCAGCACCGCCGGCACACGGCTCAGATGGCGCGCTACCGGGAACATCGCCAACTGCTCTACACCGGCGCCGCACCACCCGGAATGCGCATGTCCCGTGCCGTGGTCGGGCCCGCCTACTTCAGCGTCGACTACCGGCCCGTACGGGCGGGTTACGAGTCGGGGTACGTGGGCCTCGTGGTGCGTCCGCCGCTCACGCCGGCACTGCGCTGTCCGCGCCCCGCGCAGAAGGGCGAGACCTGCACCGTGGACGTGCACGGCGAGATGCGCGTCGTCCGCAGCTTCCCCGGCGGCGCCCGCGCGTTCACTCTCACCCGCCGCCACCACGGCGCGGAGTTCGAAGTCACCAGCCAGTCCGTCGGCGAACCTGCCCTGCGCCGTCTCCTGGACACACTCCACCCGCTGTCGGACGCGGAGTTGGAGGCACTGATGCGGGACAAGGCGATCAGCGAGGGCTACTGAGCCACGCGGGGCCTTCGCTGATCGCCGGTCGGTCAGGTGCGGATCGCTCGCGCGAGGGCGTCGTGCGCGATGCGTGTGGCCGCGAAGCGGGTTCCCGCCACGAAGCGCAGCATCGGGCCGAACGTGGGGGCGGCGAGGGAGCCGGTGAAGTACAGGCCGGGTACGGAGGACTCGAACCGGCTGCTCAGCCGGGGCGCGTTCGAACCGGGTACGCACTCGACGTCGCGGAGCACCGCCGGGCGGAGGAAGGGAAGGGTGGCGAGGTCGAGGCGGTATCCGGTGGCGGCCAGCACATGATCGACGGTCAGGGTCTCCGGCTCGCCGCCCGGCCCGGCCAGTTCCAGGCGGGCTTCCGTCCCGGCCGCCTCGGCGCGGACGACGCGGCATGCGGTGCGGACCGGCACCACGCCCTCGACCCGGTCGCGCAGCCACCAGCCGCCCGACGGTCCGAGCGCCCGCCGGAACAGCAGCATGCGCGCCGCGGCCGGCAGGCGCCGCACGGCCCCGGGCGCCCCGCACACCGCCGCCAGCGTCCAGCCGGGCCCCAGCGGAGAAGCGGGCCGGGCGAGCCGTCGCAGGGTGGGCCTGCCCGGCTGCGGCACCGATCCCCAGCGGACCTTCCGCTCCCGCACCAGCACCTGCACCCGGGCCCCGGCTTCGTGCATGAGCGCGGCGCTCTCGAGTGCGGACTGACCGCCCCCGACGACCGCGACCCGTTGTCCGGCGAAGCAGGAGAGGTCGCTGTGGTGACTGGTGTGCGACAGCAGGGCCCCGGGGCCGATCCCCTCGGGGGCCAGGTGCTGTAATGCGGCGGGCACGTGCGCCAGCCCGTTCAGGCCGGTGGCCACCACCACGGCGGCCGCCGCGATGTTCCGGCCGTCCTCCAGCCGGACGCTCAGGCCGCTGAGGTCCTCCGCGTGGTCGACGCCCACGACGCGGACCGGATCGACGTCACCGACGTACTGTTTCTGAAACCACTGGCCGTAGCGTACGAACACCTCGCAGGGGATCGGCGTCAGTTCGGTCAGCTCCGGCTCGCCGTGCAGGCGCCGGAACTCCGCCAGCCGGCCGCCGGGCTCCGGGGCCGACAGATCCACGGCGTCCGGCGTGGACTTCAGGAACATCCCGGTGGCCATCGCATGCCGCCAGCTGCCCATCACCTCGCCGAGGACCTGTACGGAGACCCCGGCGGCCCGTAGATGTGCCGCCACCGACAGCCCGTAGGGGCCGGCGCCCACCACGACCCACGGAAGCCCGCGGTGGCCGTCGGCCACCCCCCTGCGGGCAGGGCGCTGCCCGGAAAGCGACTGCGTCATGCATCCCCCACCGATCGACCGCCGCCCCTCCCCAGGGCCGCGCGTCACCTCGGGACGCCCTGCCGGTCCGTCACCGGCGCAGGGCTCCCCCCTCCGCGCCTCAGTCTGCCCGGACTCGCGGAACACACCCGCGGAATGAACACGCCTTGACCAAAATCTGGTCGAAGCGCCACAACCGCCCCGGCGCGCCGGTGGTGAACAGGGAGGGTACGACCGCCTCAGGAGGGCCGGGGTCCCGCAGCGCGGCGGAGCCGGTTGGCGATCGCCAGGCCCAGTCCCTCCTCCACCGGCAGGGACGCGACGATGAGGTCGCACCCGCGCTCGTCCAGCTCGCGCAGGAACCCGTACAGCCGCTGCGCGTAGGCGGCCGTCGAACCGGGGACCGCCACCACCGCGTGCGCCTTCACCGGGGCGTCGGCGAGGGACGGGGGAAGGAAGACGCCGACCTTGTGCCCCAGCTCCTGCGCGAGCTCCGCCTCGATGACGACCTTCTCCGGCTCGACGAGGACGACCCGCGCCCGCGGCGCGTAGTGCGAGGGATGCTGGCCCGGCACCCGGACACGGCTCGTCGAGGGCACCGCGATCGGGCGGCCCAGGACCGCTTCGAGGTCCTCGCGCGTCACCCCGCCCGGCCGGAGGATGCTCGGTGTGTCGCCCGTCATGTCGACGATGGTCGACTCGACGCCGACCTCGCAGGAGCCGCCCTCCAGCACGAAGTCGACGGCGTCGCCGAGTTCCGCCCGGACGTGGTCCGCCGTGGTGGGGCTGACCGAGCCGAAGCGGTTGGCGGACGGAGCCGTGACACCGCCGCCGAACGCCGACAGCAGCGCGAGAGCGACGGGATGGTCGGGGACGCGCACGGCCACCGTCTCCAGTCCGCCCGTGGCCTCCAGGGGCACCCGCCGGCCGCGCCGCAGGACCAGCGTGAGGGGACCCGGCCAGAAGTGTTCGGCCAGCAGGCGCGCGGTCGCGGGCACGTCCGCGACCCAGTCGTCCAGGTGCTGGGCGCCGCCGATGTGGACGATCAGCGGGTGGGACGGCGGGCGTCCCTTCACCTGGAAGATGCGCGCGACGGCGGCGGGGTCCTCGGCGTTGGCGCCCAGGCCGTAGACGGTTTCGGTCGGGAGAGCCACGAGGCCCCCGGCGCGCAGGACCTCGGCCGCCTTCTCGATGTCACTGGTTCGTGCTGTCACTCTGCCGATTCTCTCACTGTTCCGCACCCCCTCTGCCTGCACCGCCGACGGACGCGGCGGGCTCGCGGAACCGCGGCCCCGGAAGGCCCGTCCGCCGGTCTCAGGCCGTGTGCGGCCGGTCCGCGCAGGCGTCCACGAACCCGGCGAAGAGGCGGCGCCGGTGATCGTCGGACCCGTCCGGGTCCTCGGGGTGCCACTGCACGCCCACCACCCACCGCTCGAGGTGCTCGACCGCCTCGATCACCCCGTCCTCCGCGTGCGCCACCGCGACGAGCCCGTCGCCGGTCCCGGCCACCGCCTGGTGGTGGCCGGAGCGCACGGTCAGCGGGCCGGCGCCGGCGAGCGTGGCCAGGCGCGAGTCCTGAGCCACGGTCACCTTCTCGTCCAGAAAGAGGGGCTCCCCCGGACCGCCGCGGTGCAGCCGGTGGTCCTCCAGGTCGGGGACCAGCGTGCCGCCGAAGGCGACGTTGATCAGCTGCGAGCCACGGCAGACACCGAGCACCGGTCGCCGCGCGGCGGTCGCCGCCCGGACGGCGGCGATGCAGTGGTCGTCCGCCCGGCGGTCCACGCCGTAGGAGTTGGGCAGCGGCCCGGCGGCCCCGTACAGCTCCCCGTCCACGTCACCGCCGCCGAGGAGCAGCAGTCCGTCGAAGCCGGCGGTCTCCGCCGGGTCGCCCAGGGCGCCGGCGGAGGTGTCCACCAGCTCGTAGCGGGCGCCCAGGGCGCGCAGCGTGCCCAGCGCGGTGCGGGTGAAGCGCCGTACGAGGTCGGCAACAGGCTCGGTCAGATCCGGGAAGTTCAGCGAGACCAGGACCGCGATCCGCGGACCGCCGGCCGGGGCCGCGCCGTGCGGCTCGACCTCCCGCCGGCGCACGACCGCGGCGGTCACAGCTTGATCCAGGTGGTCTTGAGCTGGGTGTACTTCTCCAGCGCGTGCAGCGACTTGTCACGGCCGAAGCCGGACTGGGCGTAGCCACCGAACGGCACCGTGATGTCACTGTCGTCGAAGCAGTTGACCCAGACCGTGCCGGCCCGAACGGCCCGCGCCATCCGGTGCGCGGTGGACAGGTCCCGGGTCCACACCGCGGCGGCCAGGCCGTAGTCGGTGCCGTTGGCGATCCGCACGGCGTCCTCGGCGTCCTCGAACTCGATGACCGCGAGCACCGGGCCGAACACCTCCTGCCGGGCGATGCGCATCCCGGGGTCGACCCGGTCGAAGACGGTCGGCTCCACGTAGCAGCCGCCGGTCCCGGTGAGCACCCGGTTGCCGCCGAGCACCGTCCGCGCGCCGTCCTCCACGGCCCCCCGGACATGGCCGAGGACCCGCTCCAGGTGCTTCTCCTCCACCAGGGCGCCGACCTCGGTCCGCGGGTCGAGCGGGTCGCCCACCACGGTCCGGCTCGCCTCCCGCACCACCAGGTCGAGCAGCTCGTCCTTGACGGAGCGGTGCACCAGCAGGCGTGAGCCCGCCGAGCACACCTCGCCCTGGTTGAAGAAGATGCCCCCCGCGACCGCCTTGGCGACCACCGCCAGGTCGGGCGCGTCGGGGAGCACGATCTGCGGCGACTTCCCGCCCAGCTCGAGAGAGACCTGCTTGAGGTTCGACTCGGCCGCGTACCGCATGAACAGCCGCCCGACCTCCCCGGACCCGGTGAAGGTGATCGCGTCGACGTCCGGGTGGCGGCCGAGCGCGGCACCGGCCGTCGGGCCGAAGCCGGTCACCACGTTGAGGATGCCGTCCGGGACGCCGGCCTCGGTGGCCAGTTCGGCGAAGCGCAGCGCGGTGAGCGGGGACTGCTCGGCCGGCTTGAGGACCACCGCGTTGCCCACGGCGAGGGCGGGCGCGATCTTCCAGACGGCCATCATGAGCGGGAAGTTCCAGGGCACCACGGCGCCGACGACGCCGAGCGGCTCCCGGGTGACCGTGGCGAGGACGTCCCGTGCGGTGGGCGCCACCTCGTCGTACTGCTTGTCGGCGGCCTCGGCGTAGAAGTCCAGGGTCTGCACCGTCACCCGCAGGTCCACCGCGAGGGCGTGGGCGAAGGGCTTGCCCATGTCGACGCTCTCCAGCAGCGCCAGTTCCTCGGCGTGCTCCTCGACCAGCCGGGCCAGCCGCTGCAGCACCACCCGGCGCTGCCTGGGGTGCAGGCCGGACCACACGCCGCTGTCGAAGGCGCGGCGGGCGTCGGCCACGGCGCGGTCGACGTCCTGGGCGCCGCCCTCGGCGACCCGTGCGATCACGCGCCCGTCGCGCGGCGAGATCCGCTCGAAGGTCGCGCCGTCGAGGGCGTCCACCCGCTGTCCGCCGATGTAGAGCCGGGTCGCCGGGGACAGGCCGGCGAACCGCTGGTGAAGTTCGTCACGCCGAGCCAGGGCCTCGGCGGTGTCGAGGGTCGCGGTCATGCGGCGACCTCCTTTCGGTCTCGGGCACGGTCGATCAGGTCGGCGAAGAGCGCGGCGTCCTGCGGGGAGGTGGCCGCCAGGTCCTCCGGGTGCCACTGCACGGCCAGCAGGTCGGCGGTGGTGTGCTCCAGGGCCTCTACACAGCCGTCGGCGGACCGGGCCGTCACGCGCAGTCCACGGCCGACCCGGTCCACCGCCTGGTGGTGGTACGAGGAGACAGTGAAGGTCCGCGGGCCGACCACCGCTTCCAGGCGTGAGCCGGGGACGGGCGTGACCTCGTGCGCCGCGTCGAGGTGCTCGACCCGACCCGGCGGAAGGTGCTGGACCAGGGTGCCGCCGCAGACGGTGTTGACCGCCTGCAGACCGCGGCAGATCGCCAGCGCAGGAAGTCCGAGGTCCAGCACGGCGCGGGCGGCGGCCAGGTCGAGCGCGTCCTGCTCGGCGTGGTCGGGGGACGTCCGCGGGTGCCGGTCCTGGCCGTAGTGCGCGGGGTCGAGGTCGGATCCGCCGGGCAGGACCACGCCGGCGAAGCGGGACAACCGCAGGGGCAGTTCGGGCAGCCGGCCGCGGTCGGCGCCGTGCAGGACGAGGGGTTCGCCGCCGTTCGCGAAGACCGCCTCGCAGACCGCCTCGGCCGCGACGGTGGCGCTGAACCGCAGCCCGGAGACGGCGGCGGCGCGCCGGCCGACGACGAGGATCAGCGGCCGTGCGCTCACCGCTCCCCCTCGCCGTCGAAGGGGTGCTCCCGCTCGCCGTCGAAGGGGTACTCCAGCGCCGGCAGCCATTGCGCCCAGGCCTTGGCCAGCCGTCCGTCCGCGATGATCCGGCCGAGCGCGGCGTCCAGTTGCTCCCGCAGCTCGGGCCGGTCCTTGGCGGTGCCGATGGCCCACCGGTTGCCGGTGCGCACGGTGAAGGCGAGGGCGAAGTCCGGATGGCCGCCGAGCGGGACGAACACCACGTCGTCGTCGACGACCGCGTCCACCTCTCCGGTGCGCAGCGCCCGCAGCATGTCGCCGAAGACGTCGTCCGAGCCGCCGCCGAAGGCCACGGTGACCGCGCCGGCGAAGGTCTCGGCCAGCGCCATGTTGGTGGAGCCCTCGATCGCGGCGACCCTGCGGCCCTCCAGGTCGGCCGCACCGCGCACGGGATCGCCCCGGCGGACGAGGACCGACTCGTGGAAGACGGCGTACGGGCGGGTGAAGTCCACCAGCGCGGCGCGGGCCTCGGTGACGCCCTGCCCGCACAGCACGGCGTCCGCCTCGCCGCGCCGTACGGCGGGGAGCATCTCCGCCCAGGGCAGGCAGACCCATTCCAGCGGGCGTCCCAGCTCGGCGGCGACCAGTTCGCCGACCGCCGGCTCGTAGCCGCGCCGGCCGGCCACCGGGTCGGCGAGGTGGAACAGCGGCGGCGCATCGGAGTCGATGCAGGCCAGGCGCAGCGGCGCGGTCACGGGGCCTCCTCCGCGTACATCATGTGCTCCCAGTCGGTGACGGCGCCGCAGAACCGGGCCCACTCGTCGCGCTTCAACTCGCTGTAGAGCTCGACGAGTTCCGAGCCGAGCGCGGTCTTGACGACCTCGTCGGCGGCGAACGCGTCCAGCGCCTCCCCGAGGGTCAGCGGCAGCTTCGCGAAGGCGACCTCGCCGGCATAGCTGGAGCCGCGCTGGGCCGGTCCCGGGTCGATCCGGTTGTCCAGTCCGTCCTCGATGGCGGCGAGCAGCACGGCGTGCGACAGATACGGGTTGACCATGGCGTCCGGCAGCTTGAACTCCAGCCGCCCGTTGGCGGACAGGCGCACGGTGCAGGTCTTGTTGTCCATGCCCCAGTTGATCTGGGACGGCGCGAACTGGCCCGAATCCCAGTACCGCTTGTAGGAGTTGACGGTGGGGCCCATGACGGCCATGGCGCCCGCGGCGTGGGTGAGGATGCCGCCGAGGGCGTGCCGTCCGGTCTCGGTGAGGTGCAGTTCCCGCACTCCCGGTTCGGCGAGCACGTTCTGCTCGCCGCGCCACAGGCTGAGGTTGTGGTGGCAGCCGTTGCCCATCATGCCGGTGGCGGGCTTGGGCATGAAGCTCGCCGTCACGCCGAGTTCGCGGGCCACCTGGCGGCAGATCTGCCGGTAGACGATCAGCCGGTCTGCGGTGAGGTCGGCGTGGTCGTACATCCAGTTCAGTTCGAGCTGGCCGGGGTCCTCGTAGTCGCCCTCGATCATGTCCAGGCCGAGGGCACGGGCGTAGCCGATGACCTTCTGGTAGATCGGGCGGTACCGCTCCAGGTGGTCCACGTGGTAGGCCGGGCTGGAGCCGGGGCGGAACCGGGCGTCCAGGCCGGGGCCGCTCCAGGTCATCTCGGGCTCGCAGCCGGTGCGCAGTTCCAGGCCGGTGCGCTCGGTGAAGCCGGCGTGCAGCCGCAGCAGGTTGCCGCGCACGTCGGTGGCGAGCGGCTGCCCGCCGACGCCGGGCCGGTGACCGGGCTCGTAGAGCCGGCAGAAGAAGCGGCCGACGCTGGTGTCCCACGGCAGGACGGCGAAGGTGTCGAGGTCGGGTACGGCGGTGAACTCGGCCGCCTCGACGCCGCCGCCCAGCAGGGTGCCGGCCCGGTCGACCTGGAGGTCGCTGACGGCGGTGCGGTGCAGTTGGACGCCCTTCTCGGCGTTGCGCGCCAGGTGGCCGGCGGGGACGACCTTGCCGACGACACGGCCGGTGACGGTGACGGCCTGGTAGTAGAGGTACTGCACGCCGGACTCGGCGATGCAGGCCTGGATCTCGGCGATCGCGGCCCGGTCGGTGTTGCGCTCGCGGTGCCTGTCCAGCGCGGTCGCGCCTGAGATGACGGTCGATGTCATGGGGTTCCTCGCGGGTGAGGGTCAAGCGGCGGGGACGAGGGCGGTGAAGGCCTCTCGCAGCTCGCGCTGACGGGCGGGAGGGAGGTTGATCGCGACGGTGCCCACGTGCGCGGACCGCCGGTGGTAGGTGGCCAGCACGCCGCCGGCGAGGTGGTCCGGGTCGCCCTCGTGCCAGCGCACCTCGTCGGCGAGGGCGGGCGAGCCGAAGCTCTGGAACCGCAGGTCCAGCTGATCGCTCCAGAAGGAGGGGACCGGGGTGAAGGGGGCGGGGTCGGGTTCCCGGCCGGCCAGCTGCGCGGTCAGGGTGGCCGCCGCCCGCTTGGCCGTGTCGGCGGGGATGGACCAGTGCTCGACGCGGCGCGGCAGGTCGTCGAAGAGGGGGTTGGGGAAGCGGGCGATGTCGCCGACGGCGACCATCCGGTCGGCGCCGGCGGCCCGGAGCAGGTTGTCGCAGAGGATGCCGTCGCCGAGGTCGAGTCCGGGGTTCCCGGCCAGCCACTCGGTGTTCGGCAGGGAGCCCACGGCTTCGATCACGACGTCGGCGCCGAGGGTGGTGCCGTCGTCGAGGTCGACCGCCGATACCCGGTCCCGGCCGAGGATGCCGGCGACGCACCGGCCGGTGTGGAAGCGGATGCCGGCCGCCTCGTGGTGCCGTTGCACCGCCCGTGCCAGCTCCGCGCCGAGGACCCGGCTCATCGGCGCCCCCGCGGGCTCGATGACGCCGACCCGGCAGCCCAGCCGGAGTGCGGTCGCGGCGACTTCGCAGCCGACGAAGCCGGCGCCGACCACGACCACGCGGGCCTCGGGGCGCAGTGCGCCGCGCAGCGCGACGCAGTCCTCCAGGGTGCGCAGGACGTACCGGCCGGCCGTCGGGCCGGGAAGCGGCAGCCGGCGCGGGCGCAGTCCGGTCGCCGCGACCAGGCCGTCGAAGCCGAGGTCGGTGCCGTCGGACAGGGTCAGCCGGCGCTGCTCCAGGTCGGCGGCGGTGACGGCCCGGCCGAGCCGGAAGTCGACGTCGTCCACCAGGGCCCGGCGCCGGAAGGCCACCGAGGCGTGCAGCTGTTCGGTGGAGCGCTCGCCGGGTGCGGCGAGCGTCTCCTTGGACAGCGGGGGGCGGTTGTAGGGGAGGTGGGGTTCGTCGCCGAGGACGGTGATCGGGCCGGTGTGTCCGGCCGCCCTGAGCTGCTCGGCCGTGCGCAGGCCGGCCAGGGAGGCGCCGACGACGGCGATGCGGGCGGGCATCTCAGTCCTTGACGAGGATGGCCTGGACGGGGCAGACGTCCGCCGCTTCCTCGACCTCGAGGCGCTGGGAGTCGTCGGGGCTGCCGTTCCAGACGAGCTTGCCCTCCTCGTCCATCTGGAAGACGACGGGCGCGGCGATCGCGCACTGGCCGTGGTCCTGGCACTTGGCCAGGTCGACGATGACCTGCATGGCAGGGCTCCTCTCGGAGGGCCGCCGGGGCGGCCGGGGTCGGGGTGGGCCGCTCAGGCGGCCGGGGTGAAGGTGAGGGGCAGGCGGATCGGGCCGGTGTTGCCGGAGTCCGGCAGCCATGCGTCCCCGCCGGCCGGGCGCGGGTCGCGCAGGCGCCGGGCGAGCAGCGGCAGCGCCTCGCTCATGTCGCTGCGGGCGACGAAGTGGCCGAGGCAGTGGTGCGCGCCGCCGCCGAAGCCGAAGTGCGGCTTGCGTTCGGCGGTGATGTCGAAGGAGGGGTCGCCGAAGACCCGGGGGTCGGTGCCGGCGGACTCGCTGAAGAGGTGGACGGTGGTGCCCGCCGTGATCTCGAGGTCCTGGAAGGTGAAGTCCTCGCGGGCCTCGCGGGTCACCCAGGTGACGGTGGGGTTGACCCGCATGACCTCCTCGACGGCCTTGCCGCCCAGCTCCGGCCGTTCGGCGAGCAGCCGCCACTGGCCGGGGTGGCGCATGAAGGTCTGCATGGCCAGTCCGAGCTGGTTGCGGGTGGTGTCGAAGCCGCCGAAGATCAGCAGCAGCAGTCCGTCGCGCAGCTCCGTGGCGGTGAGGCTGTCGGAGTCGCGGTGGGCGCGGACCAGTGCGGAGACGAAGTCGTCGCGCTCGCTTCGCCGCCGGTCGGCGATCAGCTCGTCCGCGTAGGCGTAGAGGTTCGCCAGCGCCGCCTCGATCTTCGGCAGGTCCTGGCGGATGGTCACGCCCATGGCGAGGCCGATCGTGGCGGACTCGCGGGCGATCACCGGCCACTCGGACTCGGGGATGCCCAGCATGATGGCGATCACGCGGGCCGCGTAGGGCTCGGCGAACTCGGAGACGAACTCGCAGCGGCCGGGCTCGCGGAAACCGTCGATCAGCTCGCCGGCGAGCGCCTGGAACCGGGGTACCAGTCCGCCGATCAGCTTGGGAGAGAACGCGGGGTTCATCAGCCGGCGGAGCCGGTGGTGTTCCTCGCCCTCCTTGTTGAGCACCCAGCTGGCCCACCAGTCGGCGAACGGGCCCTCGGTGATGCCGTGGTGCGCGGGCCAGGCGGCGGATCCCTGGCGCAGCTTGGGGTGTTTGAGGAGCCGGCTGACCTCGTCGTAGCGCAGGACGGCCAGGCCGTAGTTGGTCCGCGCGTACCAACTGCGTTCGCGTGCCTCGTGCACGGCGTCGGACTTGATGGAGAAGTGCGGGTCGGTGACGTCGAAGTACGGCGCTGCGTCCACTGCGGCGGTGCCCGTCACGGGGCCTCCAGCTGATGGTCGGGGCGGGGTGAGTGGGCCAAATACTCTAAAGCTAGAGTTTGGATGTCAAGGGTGCGATGAAAAAGCGGGGATGAAAAAAGACCGCCACCGCCTGTACGGCGGCGACGGTCAGAGGCGTCGGGTGGGACGCGGCGCGGAAGACCCCCTACTCGGGCCCGGCCAGGCCCAGCACCCAGCCGCTGTCCAGCCCGACCTCGCCAGCCGCGAGGAACTCCCCGTCCCGCGCCTGCGGCACCCGCGCCAGCCGGGACCCCACCAGCCAGCGGGAGGTGTTCGCGGCCACCACCCGGCGTTCCGCGCCGACCAGCACGGCGTCGTGGCCGGCCCGGCGCAGCAGCGCCAGCAGCTGGGGCTCCAGGTCGCTCATGCGCAGGTCCGTCCCGGCCACACCGAGGAAGTCGGCGCCGTCGACCACGGGCACGGTGAAGGTGCAGATGTAGCTGTCCGCGGCGGAGTAGTCCACATAGGGGCCGAACACCGCGCGCGCGAGGTGGTCGCGGGCGGCGGCGTACCAGTCCATCTCGAAGTAGTCGTACACGTCCACGCAGGTCGGGTCCAGGTTGAGCCGCATCGGGACGAAGCCGGCGGCGCCGCGCTGCCACCACTCGATGTGCCGCTCGCGGTCCGGCAGCAGCCCCGGCGCCGCCAGGAAGCCCAGCCCGTCCGCCTCCGGGTGCCCGGTCAGCCACCGCACGACGACCGGTTTGATCCCCGCCAGGTCGGCCACCGAGAAGACGCCGTCCGCCGCCCGCACCTCGCGGCGCCGGCGGACGACCTCGGCGGCGACCTCCTGCGGACCGGCGAACACCTCTCCGAGCAGGTCCCGCACCTGCCGCAGCAGGGTGTCCAGCACCGTGCCCGCGGTGCCGTGCGGCGTGCCGGGCTCAGACTTCATCAGGCACCTCCACAGACTCCTGCTCGACCACCCGGAGATGCAGTTCGATGAGCCGGCGCAGATTGCGCTGCACGTGGCGCTCCGCCAGGGCGCGGGCCCGGTCCCCGTCCTCCTCGGCGATCGCGGTGGCGATGGCGTGGTGCTCGGCGACCACCTCGTCCAGCTCGGCCTCCGACTCGTACGACAGCCAGAGTAGGCCCGCCGTCGAGGACTGCAGATCGACCTCGAGCCGGGTCAGCCGCTCCGACTGCGAGGCGATCGCCACCTCGATGTGGAACCGGCTGTCCGCACGGATGCGCTCGCCGAGCCCCTGGGCCTTGGGCAGCTGTCCGACCAGGCTCAGCAGCCGCCGCAGACTGGCGGCCGAGGCCCGCTCGGCCGCCAGCCGGGCCGAGGCGCCGGACACGGCGAACTGCTCGTCGGCGAGATCCCGCAGCTGGGAGACGGTGACCGCCCGGATGCGGTCCAGCATCGGCTTGCGCGGTGGATTCGCGGGGCGGCGCACGAAGGTGCCGCCCGTGCGGCCGCGGCGGGTCTCCACCAGCCCCTGCTCCCGCAGCACCGCCAGCGCCTCCCGCAGGGTCATCGGCGACACCCCGAGCTGATGGGCGAACTCCACCTCGGTCGGCAGCTGCTCGCCGTCCACCACCAGCCCCAGGTGGATGGCCTCGGTTATCCGCTGCACGACCTCCTCGGTGCGCCCGGCCGCCCTGAGCGGGGAGATCAGCGAAGCACGCATCACGGGTGCGCCCTGTGTCGCCATTTCCCCTCCCCAGGTCAATCCGTCACGGGAAACCCTTGTGCGATAACCCATGCGCTTGTAGCTTTTCGCCACACGTCGCGCCGAGTCCCCGCATCATAGCCAGCCCCGGTCGATGAGTCGGCATCTCATGCCGCCCCAGGACTCGCGCCCCATCTCTGGACTGCCGCCCCATCCTCTGGCACGAGAAAACGGGAGCCAGCATGAGTTCCACCACCCCACCGGACCCCGTCGACAGCGACGCCGCGCAGCTCGCCTCGCTCGGGTACGAGTCCGAGTTCAAACGGGACATGAGCCCCTGGGCCAACTTCTCCCTCGGATTCACCTACCTGTCCCCGGTCGTCGGGGTGTACTCGCTCTTCGCCTACGCGCTGGCGAGCGGCGGCCCGCCGATGATCTGGAGCTTCGTGATCGTCGGTCTCGGCCAGCTGCTCGTCGCCCTGGTGTTCAGCGAGGTCGTCGCGCAGTACCCGGTGGCGGGCGGCGTCTACCCCTGGGCGCGCCGGCTGTGGGGGCGCCGGTGGGCCTGGATGACCGGATGGGTCTATCTGATCGCGCTGATGTGCACCATCGCCAGCGTGGTGTACGGCGCGGGCCCCTACATCGCCGCCACCTTCGGTTTCACCCCCACGGTCGACACCACCATCATCTGCTCCCTCGCGATCCTCGCCCTGGCCACCCTGATCAACTTCCTGGGCACCCGGGTGCTCGCGGCGGCTGCCGTCATCGGCTTCTCCGCCGAGATCGTCGGCGCGCTCGCGGTCGGCGGCTGGCTGCTCGTGTCCCACCGGCACCACAACCTCGGGGTGCTCTTCGACTCCTTCGGTGCCCAGGGCAGCCACAGCTACCTGTGGGCGTTCGCGGCGGCCGGCCTGATCGGCGTCTACCAGTACTACGGCTTCGAGGCCTGCGGCGACGTCGCCGAGGAGGTGCCCGACCCGGGCCGCCTGATCCCGAAGGCCATGCGCCGCACCATCTACATCGGCGGCGCCGCGGCCACCTTCGTCTGCCTGGCCCTGGTGCTCTCCGTCGCCGACATCCCGGCGGTGATCGCGGGCAAGGACGTCGACCCGGTGACCACGCTGCTGGACGGCGCCTTCGGCTCGGTCGGCTCCAAGATCGTGCTCGGCGTCGTGCTGCTGTCCTTCCTCTCGTGCGCCATGAGCCTGCAGGCGGCGGCCAGCCGGCTGGCCTTCAGTTACGGCCGCGACGAGATGATCATGGGCAGCCGTCTGCTGCGGAAGTTCTCGGAGGCCCGGCACGTCCCGCCGTACGCCCTGCTGCTCGCGGCCGTCCTGCCGGCGCTGATCGTCGTCGGCTCCAAGGTCTCCACCGACGCCCTGGCCAAGGTCATCAGCTTCGCCGCGGTCGGCATCTACCTGGGCTTCCAGATGGTGGTGCTCGCCGCGCTGCGGGCCCGGCTCAAGGGCTGGCGGCCCAGCGGCAAGTACCGGCTCGGCAGGTGGGGTCTGCCGGTGAACATCGCCGCCCTGGCCTACGGCGTCCTGGCCATCGTCAACATGTGCTGGCCGCGCACCCCGGACGCGCCGTGGTACGACGACTACATCGTGCCGCTGTCCGCGGTGGTCGTCGTCGGCGCGGGCCTGCTCTACATGGCCGTCCACCGCAGCTACGGCCACAGCGACGCCCCCTACGACGACGCCATCCCCAAGCCCGCCGAGGCACGGGCGGTCACCGAACCGGAACCGTCCCAGGCCTGATCCGACGGAAGGCGCCCGGCGCGGACACCGCGCCGGGCGCCTTCCTTCGTGCGCGGTCCGGGCGCCTGCCGAAGCGGCCTCAGCGGCCGTGGTCCTGCCAGGCCGAGAGGGCCAGCAGCAGTTCGGCGCGTACGTGCGCGGAGTCGAGGCCCACGCCGAGCACGGACTGGGCCCGTTCCATCCTGCTGCGCAAGGTGTGGCGGTGGACGCCGAGCGAGGCGGAGGCGGCTTCCCACTGGCCGTTGTGCTCGAGGAACGCGCGCAGCGAGCCGAGCAGTTCGGTTCCGTTGGCCGAGTCGTAGGCGGCGAGCGGGGCCAGCCGTGTCCGGGCGATCGTCTCCAGCACCGTGCGGGTGCCGGGCGTGGCCAGCAGGACGTGCCCGGCGAGCGACTCGAAGCGGACCACCTCCGGACAGCCGCGGGCCTGGGCGGCCGACACCGCGCTCAGCGCCTCCCGCAGGGCCGCCGGCCCCGCGTCCAGGTCGTGCGGGCTGCTGAGGCCGGCCCGCAGACTGGCGCGCGTCCGGGCGGTCAGGCCGTCCAGCACCGACTGGGCGGTCATCGCATGGCCGCCGGGGACCAGCAGCACCGCGCACTCCTCGCGGACGGTGCCGAACAGCGGCAGACCGCGCTCCCCCAGGTGCTCGCCGGCGGCGTCGAGGACGCGGCGCGGGCTGCCGCCGCGCAGGGCCAGGACCCGCACCCCGTCACGGACCGGGAAACCGGCCTCGGAGAGGTGGCCGAGCGCGGCCGGCGCGGCGACCGACCCGTCCAGGAGCATCCGGAAGAACAGGCTGTTCACGCGGTTCTGCTCGTCACGCAGCCGCAGCGGCTTCTCGGCCTCCAGGGCGACCAGCGACGCGGCGTGGCCGAGCAGCAGGTGGTCGACCGGTGTCAGCTCCCGGTCGGTGACCAGCACCAGCCGCCCGTGCACCCGCGGGCCCACCCGGACCTGCTGCACCGCCACCCCGGCGCCGGGACCGCAGCTGACCGCCGCGGCCGCCTCGTCCACCGTGCGCAGCGCCGCCAGCACGTCCGGGGCGGGCGCCGCGGCGCCCGCCGGATGCGCGGCGCGCGTGCGGCCCTCGTGGTCCAGGTAGAGCACGGCGGTGCCGGTGGAGACGGCCAGTTCCCGGACCACGGCCTGCGCCCCGCCGTGCAGGGCGGCCCGGGTCATGCGCGGCTGGATGCGGGAGGCCTGGACGACGCCGTCGTACTGCTGCTCGGCGAGCCGGGCCATGACGGCCTTGGTGACGGCGGCGAACGGCGTGGGCAGCGGCACCTCCAGCAACGGCAGGCCGGTCTCCTGGGCGGCCGACACGACGGCGGCGGGCACCGCGTCGTGCGACAGGCCGACGCCGAAACCCAGTGCCGCCACGCCGGCGGCGGCGAGGCGCTCGACGTACGACCGCTGGGCACCGGCCTCGGCGGGCAGGCGCAGGCCGGTGGTCAGGAGCAGTTCTCCGCCGCTGATCCAGGCCACGGGGTCGGCCAGTTCGATGCTGTGCGCCCAGAGCACCTCGCGGTCGAGCCGCTCACGCGCGGCCAGGACCCGCAGGCCCAGCTCCGTACGCCCGAGCAGCCAGCGCAGGGGTACGCCCACCGCTCGCCCACCCCCCTTCGCCGTTGACCTCTAAAACCGTAGGTCAGGCTATTTCATGGGGCCGGCCCCGGGAAGGCCGGAAGGGCGGGCGGTGGGCGTACCGCGATGTGAGGTGGGCGACGGTGGTCAGGCCGCGCAGGCGGTTTCCTCGGCGATGGCCTTCCCCAGCAGCGCCAGGCCCTCGTCCAGCAGGCTGTCGGAGATCGACAGCGGCGGCAGGAACCGCAGGACGTTGCCGTAGCTGCCCGCCGTCAGCACGAGCAGACCCTCCGCGTGACAGCGCCGGGCGATGCCCGCGGCCAGGTCGGGCGCGGGCGTGCGGTCGCCGTGCGGCTCCACGAGTTCCACGGCCGTCATCGCCCCCCGGCCGCGCACCTCGCCGATGACCGGGTGGGCGTCGGCGAACGCCCTGAGACGCTCGATCATGGTGTCCCCGATCGCGCGGGCGCGTGCGAGCAGATCGTTGCTCTCGATCTCGTCGAAGACGCCGAGCGCCGCCTCGCAGGCGACCGGGTTGCCGCTGAAGGTGCCGCCCAGGCCGCCCGCGGGGGCTGCGTCCATCAACTCGGCGCGGCCGGTCACCGCGCCCAGCGGCAGACCGCCCGCCAGGCCTTTCGCCGTGGTCACCAGGTCGGGCTCGATGCCCTCGTGTTCGCACGCGAACATCCGGCCGGTGCGGGCGATGCCCGTCTGCACCTCGTCGGCGATCAGCAGGATCCCGCGCGCCCGGCAGATCTCGGCCACGCGCGGGAGGAACCCCGGCGCGGGCACGATGAAGCCTCCCTCGCCCTGGATCGGCTCCACGACCACCGCCGCGACGTTGTCCGCGCCGACCTGCCGGTCGAGCAGGTCCGCGAGGGCGGCCGCGGCCTCCTCCGCGCAGCGTTCGGGCCCGGTGGGCCAGCGGTAGGGATAGGCCATCGGGGCACGGTGGACCTCCGGCGCGAACGGGCCGAAGCCGTGCTTGTAGGGGCGGTTCTTGGCGGTCAGGGTCATCGTCAGCAGCGTGCGGCCGTGGAAGGCGTGGTCGAGGACCACGACCGCCGGGCGGCCGGTGGCGGCGCGGGCGATCTTCACGGCGTTCTCCACCGCCTCCGCGCCGGAGTTGACCAGGAGGGTCCGCTTCTCGCCGGGGACGGGCGCGAGGGCGTTGAGCCGCTCGCACACGTCCAGGTAGGACGCGTACGGGTTCACCAGGAAGCAGGTGTGGGTGAAGCGCCGCAGCTGCGCGGCGGCCCGCTCGGCCACGGCCGGCGCGGAGTTGCCGACGGTGGTGACGGCGATGCCGCTGCCGAAGTCGATGAAGGAGTTGCCGTCCGCGTCCACGAGCACGCCGCCGCCGGCGGCCTCCACGAAGACGGGCAGGGTGGCGCCGATCCCGGCGGGCACCAGTCGGCGCCGGCGGGCCAGCAGTTCGCGTGAGCGGGGACCGGGGATCTCGGTGACGATCCGGCGGACCTGCTCGAGGCCGGGACCGCCGGCCGGTCGGGAATCACCGGGCATGGGACGTCCTCCGGGAGGTCGGGGGCTTAGGGGACGCCGAGCCAACCACCGCGGTGCGCACCGCACCATCGACGGATCGGCGTGCCCGGACGGCGCGCGGCACTCCATCGCGTCCAGTGCGCACGGTGCCCGGCCCCTCGCAGAATGACGGCCTCACCCGGCCCGCGACGGCGTCACGGGTGTCCCGAAAGGAGTGCGGATGCGACCCACCGCAGACAGCAGCGCGAAGGAGGCCGAGGCGGCCCCGCCGATCCGTTCGCTGCGCCACCTCGTCGCAGGGCAGTGGCGGACCGGCGACGGCGAGGAACTCGTCGACCTCAACCCGGCCCGCCCCCACGAGACCGTGGCCGTGGGACGGCTCGCCCGGGACCGCGACCTCGACGAGGCCGTCACCGCGGCGCGGGAAGCCTTCCCCCGCTGGGCCGCCACCCCGCCCCACGCACGCGGCCGGATCCTCGACCGCGCCGCCGGCGTCATCGAGGCGCACGCCGACCAGTGGGGAGAGGAACTCGCCCGGGAGGAGGGCAAGACCCGCGACGAAGGCGTCGGCGAGGTGCGCCGGGCCGCGGAGATCTTCCGCTACTACGCCGGCGAGGCATCCCGCCCGGTCGGGGAGGTCTTCGCCTCGCCCCGGCCCGGCGAGCAGATCCACGTGGTCCACCGGCCCGTCGGCACCGTCGCGGTCGTCACCCCCTTCAACTTCCCTGCCGCGATCCCCGCGTGGAAGATCGCCCCCGCGCTCGGCTACGGCAACACCGTCGTGTGGAAGCCCGCCAGCCTGGTGCCGCTGCTGGCCGTACGGCTGGCCGAGGCGCTGGTGGAGGCCGGGCTGCCGGACGGCGTCCTGTCCCTGCTCATCGGCGACGGGAGCCTGGGCGGCCGGCTGGTCGAGCACCCCGGTGTGGACGCGGTCACCTTCACCGGGTCGACCGGAGTGGGCCGCGGCCTGATCGCCGCCTGCGGGCGCATGGCGCGGCCGGTGCAGACCGAGATGGGCGGCAAGAACGCGGCCGTCGTGCTCGCCGACGCCGACCTCGAACTCGCCGTGCGGGAGGTGCTCGCCGGCGCCTTCCGTGCCACCGGCCAGAAGTGCACCGCCACCTCCCGGCTCATCGTGCAGGAGCCCGTCGCCGACGCGTTCCTGGCGCAGCTGACCAAGCGTGCCGCCGCGCTGCGGGTCGGCGACCCCCTGGACCCCGCCACCGAGATGGGCCCCGTGGTGACGCTGGAGGCCCGCGACCGGATCCAGCACGCCGTGGACGCCGCGGCGGCCCGCCCGGGCGTGGACGTCCTCACCGGCGGCCGGCGCTACGACGACGACCGCACGGCCGGGGCCTTCGTCCCGCCCACCGTGGTCGAGCTGGCCGGCGACGACCCGCTGTGGCGCGAGGAACTGTTCGGCCCCGTCCTCGCCGTCCGCCGGGCCGGGGACACCCGGGAGGCGCTGGCGCTGGCCGACGACAGCGAGTTCGGGCTCTCCGCCGCCGTCTTCACCGACGACCTGCGTGCCGTCACCGCCGCGATGGACGGCCTGGAGGTGGGCGTGCTGCACATCAACTCCGAGACGGCGGGCGCCGATCCGCACGTGCCGTTCGGCGGGGCCAGGCAGAGCGCCTACGGGCCGAAGGAACAGGGGCGGGCGGCACGCGAGTTCTTCACCCGCACCACGACCGTGTACCTGCGCGGCTCCGGAGGTCCGCTGCTGTGACCACGCCCTCCCCGCTGCCCCTGAGCGGCGTCCTCGTCGCCGACTTCGGCCGCGTGCTCGCCGCGCCCTACGCCACCATGCTCCTCGCCGACCTGGGCGCCGACGTCATCAAGGTCGAGCACCCCTCGCGGGGCGACGACACCCGCGCCTGGGGCCCGCCGCACGCGCACGGCGAGGCCACCTACTACCTCTCCGTCAACCGCAACAAGCGCTCCGTCGCCCTCGACCTGGCCGACGAGGCCGACCGGCGCCGCGCCGCCGAACTGGCCCGCCGGGCCGATGTGCTCTTCGAGAACTTCCGCCCCGGCACCCTGCGCAAGTACGGGCTCGGCTACGACGAGGTCCGTGCCGCGAACCCGGGAGTCGTCTACTGCTCGATCACCGGGTTCGGATCCGGTCCCGGAGCCGGCCTGCCCGGGTACGACCTGCTGATCCAGGCCGTCGGCGGGCTGATGAGCGTCACCGGACCCGCTCCCGGAGAGCCGGTCAAGACGGGCGTGGCCCTGGTCGACGTCCTCACCGGCCTGCACGCCGCGGTCGGCGTGCTCGCCGCGCTGCGCCACCGGGAGGCGAGCGGAGAGGGACAGCACGTCGAGGTCAACCTGCTCTCCACGCTGCTGTCGAGCCTGGTCAACCAGTCCGCCGGGTACACCCTGGCCGGCCGGGTGCCGGGCATCCTGGGCAACCGGCACCCGTCCATCGCGCCGTACGAGGTGTACCGGGCCAAGGACCGCCCGCTGGTGATCGCGGTGGGCAACGACCGCCAGTTCGCGGCGCTGTGCCGCGGCACCGGCGCACCGGAGCTGGCCGACGACCCGCGGTTCGCCACCAACGCCGACCGGGTGGCGCACGTCGACGAACTGGCCGGTGAACTCGGCGAGTTGCTCGCCACCCGTACGGCCGCCGAATGGTTCGAGCGCCTCACGCCCCTGGGCGTGCCCTGCGGCCCCGTCAACGACCTGGCCCAGGCGTTCGCCCTCGCCGACCGCCTCGGCCTGGCGCCCCGGGCCGTGATCGCGGACGGCACGCACTCCCCCATGGACCTCGTGGCCAACCCGATCTCCCTGTCCGGCACCCCGCCGCGTTACGACCGCCGCCCGCCGCGGCTCGGTGAGCACACCGGCGAGATCGCGGACTGGCTCGACTCCTGACCCCACTCGACTCGACTCCCTGGAGCACATGATGAGCGGCACCAAGCCGATGAAGGACCCGCTGGACCTGCTCGACCTCGCCTCCGTCCTCTCGGACGAGGAGCGCGAGATCCAGGCCACCGTCGCCAAGTTCCTCGCCGACCGGGTGCGCCCGCACATCGGCGAGTGGTTCGAGAACGCCCGCTTCGCCCGCGAACTCGCCCCCGAACTGGGCAAGCTCGGCGTGCTGGGCATGCATCTGGAGGGCTACGGCTGCGCCGGCACCAACGCCGTCAGCTACGGGCTCGCCTGCCTGGAGCTGGAGGCCGCCGACTCCGGGTTCCGCAGCTTCGTCTCGGTGCAGGGCTCGCTGTCGATGTACTCCATCTGGAAGTGGGGCTCCGAGGAGCAGAAGCAGCAGTGGCTGCCGCGGCTGGCCGCGGGCGAGGCCATCGGCTGCTTCGGCCTGACCGAGCCGGACTTCGGCAGCAACCCGGCGGGCATGCGCACCCGGGCGGTGCGCGACGGGGGCGACTGGGTGCTCAACGGCTCCAAGATGTGGATCACCAACGGCGGTATCGCCGACGTCGCCACCGTCTGGGCGCAGACCGAGGACGGCGTGCGCGGCTTCCTGGTGCCGCGCGGCACCCCGGGCTTCACCACGCAGGACATCAAGCAGAAGATGTCGCTGCGCGCCTCGATCACCTCCGAGCTGCACTTCGACGACGTGCGGCTGCCCGACTCGGCGCGCCTGCCGCACGCCGAGGGCCTGCGCGGGCCGCTGTCCTGCCTGAACGAGGCGCGGTTCGGGATCCTCTTCGGCGCGGTCGGGGCCGCCCGCGACTCCCTCGTGGCGGCCCTGGAGTACGCCGGCTCCCGCGTCCAGTTCGGCCGGCCGATCAGCGCCTTCCAGCTGACGCAGAAGAAGCTCGCCGACATGAGTGTGTCGCTGGGCGGCGCGGCCCTGCTCGCCGTGCACCTGGGCCGGCTCAAGGACCGGGGCCGGCTGCGTCCCGAGCAGGTCAGCGTCGGCAAGCTCAACAACGTCCGAGAGGCCCTGGCCATCGCCCGCGAGTGCCGGACCGTCCTCGGCGCCAACGGCATCTCGCTGGAGTACCCGCCGCTGCGCCACGCCAACAACCTGGAGTCCGTCCTGACGTACGAGGGCACCAGCGAGATCCACACGCTCGTCATCGGACAGGCCCTCACCGGCCAGGCCGCCTACCGCTGACCCTCGGTCCCCTCGGCAGAAGGACGCACCATGACACCATCGACAGCCGGCCGTGCCGGGAAGCCGGGGCCCGGCCCGCGGCCCGGGCGCCGGCGCACGTCACAGCCGGCCTGCTCCGGCGCCCGCCCTGCCTCCGACGGCATCCGGCGCGTCGGCGTCGTCGGAGCGGGGCTGATGGGCAGCGGTATCGCGGAGGTCTGCGCCCGGGCGGGCCTGGACGTGCTGGTGCGGGAGACCGGCCCGGACACCGTCCGGGCCGGCCGCGACCGCATCACCGCGTCCCTGGACCGCGGCGTCGGCAGCGGAAGGCTCACCGCATCGGAGCGGGACGCGGCACTCGCAAGGATCCGCTTCACCACCGACCTGGCGGACTTCGCCGACCGCGACGCGGCGATCGAAGCCGTGGCCGAGGACGAGCAGCTCAAGACGGAGGTGTTCACCGCTCTGGACGAGGTTCTGGCCCGGCGGGACGCGATCCTCGCCACCAACACCTCGTCCATCCCCGTGATCAAGCTCGCCGCGGCCACCGGCCGGCCGGAGCAGGTCGTCGGCATCCACTTCTTCAACCCGGTGCCGGTGATGCCCCTGGTCGAGATCGTGCCCTCGCTGCTGACCGGCCACCGAACCCGGTCCACGGCCGAGGACTTCGCGGCCGCCAGGCTGGGCAAGCACGTCATCGTGTCGCAGGACCGGGCCGGCTTCGTCGTCAACTCCCTGCTCGTGCCCTACCTGTTGTCCGCGATCCGCATGCTCGAATCGGGCTTCGCCGGCGCCGAGGACATCGACGACGGCATGGTACTCGGCTGCGCCCACCCCATGGGCCCGCTGCGGCTGGCGGACCTGATCGGCCTGGACACGCTCAAGGCCATCGCCGACTCCCTGTACCAGGAGTCCAAGGAGCCGTCGCACTCCCCGCCGGCCCTGCTGCTGCGGATGGTCGACGCGGGCCTGCTCGGCAGGAAGAGCGGCCGCGGCTTCCACGACTACGCCCGCTGAGTCGGGCACAGCGCTCCCCGAGGCGCCACCACCGCGGTGCCGCCTCGGGAAACGCCGACGGGATCGCTACGGCTTGATGCCGACACCCGTCCACAGGCTGACCTCGGCGTCCGTGGGCGGCTCGGCGGCGGTGGCGTCCTCGCTCGGCGGGTCGGGACGCCAGCGGTGGCCCAGCGCGATGCCGGGGTCGAGGAGTTCCAGACCGTCGAAGAAGCGGGCGACGTCGGCGCGGGTGCGGAACTGCACCGGGGTTCCCGCGTTGACGTAGATGTCGGTGACCTTCTGCCAGGTGTCCGGATCGAAGTCGGGCGTGCAGTGGCTCAGGGCCAGGGCGCTGCCGGAGGGCAGGACGTCGAGCAGACGGCTGACGATGCCGTACGGGTCCTGCCGGTCCGGGACGAAGTGCATCAGGGCGTTGAGGGACAGCGCCACCGGCTTGCTCAGGTCCAGCACCTCGGTGAGGACGGGGGCCTCCAGCAAGGCGGCGGGGTCGTTGACGTCGGCCTCGATGTACGCGGTGCGGCCCTGGACCGTGCTGCGCATCAGGCGCTCGGCGTACTTCAGCACGAGCGGGTCGTTGTCGGCGTAGACGACCCGGGCGTCGGGGACGACGGACTGGGCCACCTGGTGCAGGTTCGGCTCGGTCGGGATGCCGGTGCCGATGTCCAGCCACTGGCGGATGCCGTACTCCCGCGCCAGCACGCGAGTCGCCCGGTGCATGAACGACCGGTTCTCACGGGCGCACACGAAGATCCCGGGATAGACCGACGCCACTGCCTCGGCCGCCTGCTTGTCCACCTCGAAGTGGTCCTTGCCGCCGAGGTAGTAGTCGTACATGCGTGCGGAGTGGGGCCTGCTGGTGTCGATGTCCCGCGAGGCCGACGTGCTGCTCATGCTCTTCCCTTCCGATGGTTGCGTGGCGTTGAGGGCGAGGGGTCGGCCTCGTGGCGGCGGCTTCTCCCGGTCGCGCTGGGGTTCAGCCGGCCACCAGGTGATCGGCTAGGCCCTTCTTGACTCCGTCGAGGAACGCGCTGATCTCCGCGGTGGTGTAGATCAGCGCGGGCCCCGAGGGATCCGTCGACTGCCGCAGCGCGACGCGGCCGTCGGCGAGTTGCTTGGTCTCCACGCACTGGCCCCCGTTGGGTCCGCTCCACGGGCACTCCCAGCCGTGTTCCCCGAGGTCGGAAGCGGGCATCCCGTTGTAGACACTGCCATGGCTTGTGGTCATGAGTACTCCTTGCGCATGTGATGCAAGAGCGCCCTGCTGTCCGCCGACGAGGTCAGCAGCGACATCCGGTTGTGCGCTTCCAGATGGGCGGCGACGTCGGAACGCTGGTCGAGGTACATCGAGGCGGTGAGGATCTCGCTGTAGACGACGTCGGGCAGCTCCGGCTCCTCGAACCGGAAGTAGGTGAAGGGCGCGCACGCGCCGACGTGGGCGCCCGCGGAGAACGGAACGACGTCGATGCTGACGTGTTCCAGCTCCGAGGCCTCGAGGAGCCGGTCGATCTGCGCGCGCATCACCTCCGCACCGCCGACGACGCGGTGCAGCACGGCCTCCTCCATCACCACCCACAGCGTGGGAGCGTCCTCGCCCTCCAGCAGGTCCTGCCGGCGCAGCCGCGCCTGGACGCGCCGTTCGAGGTCTTCCTCGCTGTCGTTCGGGAACCCGCCGCGCAGGACTGCGCGCGCGTAGTCGTACGTCTGCAGGAGCCCGGTGACATAGTGCGGCTCGTAGGTGCGCAGGGTCCTGGCGCTGCTCTCCAGGCTGACGTAGGCGGAGAACCAGCTGGGCAGGACATCGCGGTACGCGTGCCACCAGCCCGGCTCGTTGGCCCGCTCGGCGAGGGCGACGAACTCGTCGATCTCCTGCCGGTCGGCGCCGTACGCCTCCAGCAGCTTCTCCACGTACAGGGGCTTGAGAGCGACCTCCGCCTTCTCCAGGCGCCGGATCGTCAGCGGCTTCACCCGCAGGGCCCTGGCGGCGTCCTCCAGCGACACGTCGGCGCTCTGCCGCCTCTCCCGCAACCGCCGGCCGAGGATCATCCGAAGCACTGTCGGCGCGCTGGTCCCCGCCCCCGAACGGCCCTCCATCACGCAGACCCCATTCCCTGACGGTCAGTCACCATGACGCGCAGCATAGCGCTTTGGCGGTGTTACCAACTGGATACCGCCTGGCTGAAATTATCAGGGAAGCAGTTGCAGCGTGAAGTCGACTGCGAGCATAGTTACATCATGAGCGGTCCAGCCGGACGCCCCGGGCCCCCATCGCCAACGACCCGCACATCAGGGGAAGTTGATACGCCCGGACGTTCGACGGCTCGCACATCGAATCGAACACAGCTGTCTGGAAGGCATCACGCCGCTCCACATCCTCGCGTCCCGGCCCCGGATGGAAGGCAATCACCATGTCCCCCCACAGAGCGCTCCTCACCACCCCGCCGACGAGCACCGGCACCGGGTCCCCGCGGGGAGCGGCCGTGACCTCCACGGGCCTGATGCACCGCTCCCATCCGTGGCTCGGTCACCTGGTGACGGACTCCGCGACGGGCCGGCGCGGAATCCTGCGCGCCATCGCCCCCGAGGGCACGGCACCGACCCCGGTCGCCTGGCTGGCCCCGCGGCGAGGCGGCATCGAGTGGACGACGGCGCCGGAGAACCTCACCGACCCCACGCCGATCACGCCGGCCGGCCGCCCGGAAGAGAGGTTCTGAGGCGACTGGCCGAAACACCCGCTCGAGGTTCACGACAGCCTGCGCGAGGCTGCGCGACAGGCCGTCGACGCCGGACGCGACGCAGCGGGGCACGGCCGCCCGTACGTCGCGGCCGGCCCGTGCGCATGCGTGACCACCCGCTAGCCTCCGACCTGGCCGCCTGCATGCTTGAAGGCGCAGGCGCAAGCCCAGGACGCCGAGGACGGGAACGTGACGAAGACTCTGCGCGCTCACCAGCGCGAGGCGGTTGACGCGGTGCTCCGCGCGCTCGAGCTGCCCGCGGATCACACCGTCCCCGAGCGCGGGCTGCGCACCCAGGTGGTCATGGCGACCGGCTCGGGAAAGACGCTCGTCGCCGTCCGCAGCGCCGAGGAGCTGCGGGCCGGCCGTGTGCTGGTGCTCGTGCCCTCGCTGGACCTGCTCGCGCAGACCGAGGCCGCGTGGCGCGACGGCGGCCGTACGGGGCCGATGATCGGAGTGTCCTCCCTGCGCGGGGAACAGGCGGCGTTCCCCAACACCACGGACCCGGGCGAGCTGGTCGACTGGGTGCGGCCGTTCGACAAGGTGACCGTGTTCGCCACGTACGCCTCGCTCGGACTGGGCACGCTGGAACGCGCGCACGCCGCCGGCCTGCCGGGCTGGGACCTGATCGTGGTCGACGAGGCGCACCGGACGTCCGGGCGGATCGGCAAGCCCTGGGCCGTCGTCCACGACAACACCCGCATCCCCGCCCTGCGGCGCCTGTACACGACGGCCACGCCCCGGCTGTGGCAGCTCGACGAGGACGGCGAGCCCGGGGTGCCGGGCGAGCTGGTGGCCTCGATGGAGGACGACCCCGCCGGGCCGTTCGGGGCGCGCTGCCACACCCTGACGCTCTCGGAGGCGATCGACCGGGGGATCTGCGCGCCGTACCAGGTCGTGTGCCTGGACATCACCGACACCCAGCTGCAGGCCGCCCAGCTCCTGGGCATCGAAGGCCGCTCGGACCGGGTGCGCGGGGCGCGGCTCGCCGCTCTGCAGGCCGCGCTGGTGAAGGCGTCGGCCGAGGAGGACTTCCGCCGCACGCTCGTCTTCCACCACCTGGTGAAGGAAGCGGAGGCGTTCGCCGCCGGCCTTCCCGGCGTCGCCGCGCGCCTGCACGCTCAGGACCCTGCGCTGTACCCAGAGACGGTCCGGGCCGACTGGCTGTGCGGCGATCACCCCCCGGCACACCGCAAGCGCGTCCTCACCGAGTTCGCCCGCGACGTCGCGGCCGACGGCACCGCGGTGGACCGGAGCTTCCTCGGATCCGTGAAGGTCCTGGGCGAGGGGGTCGACACCCGCGACTGCGACTCGGTCTACTTCGCCGACGTACGCGGCTCCATGCCCGACCTCGTCCAGGCCGTCGGCCGGGCTCTGCGCATGCGGCCCGGCGAAGGCAAGACCGCCTCCCTCGTCGTACCCGTCCTGCTCGGGCCCGGAGAGACACCGGACACCATGCTGACCAGCAGGGCGTACGGCGGCCTCGCCAAGCTCCTGGAGGCGCTCCGGGCGCACGACGCCCGTGTCGTGGAACAGCTCGCCCAGCCGCAGGCCCAGAGCCGGGTCCGGGGCGTGCAGAGCCGCAGCGGGGGCGAGGAGGACGAGGGCGCCGGCAGCGGCGGAAGCGACCGGCTGTCCGCGCCGGCCCGGCAGCTGCTGAAGTTCTCCACCCCACGTGACCCCGCCCGGCTGGCCGCCTTCATCAACCTGCGGGTCCTCGATCCCGAGCACGCCCACTGGCGGCGCGGCGTCGAAGCCGCCTCCCTCTACGCCCGCGCGCACGGTGACCTGAGGGTCCCCTTCACCTACCGCGTGCCCGGCCGCGACGATCCGGAGGCGGAGGCCGAGGGCTGGCCGCCCTCGCTCGCCGGGTTCCCGCTGGGGCAGTGGATCGCCGACGCCCGCAGGTTCCACGCCCGCGGGACGCTGGACGCCGGCCGTGTCGAGCAGCTGGAACGGCTCGGCATGATCTGGAGCCACTTCGACGTCGCCTGGGAGGAGGGCCTGGCCGCCGCGCGGGGGTGGGCCGAGGAGAACGGGCACCTCCTGGCCCCGCTGGACGCCACGTACCAGGGGTACAAGGTCGGCATCTGGCTGAAGAACCAGCGGGCCGCCGCGCGCAGGGCCGCGGACACCGAGCAGCAGGACGCCGAGGACCTGCCGGCGCCGGCGACGGGCGGGGTGCTGTCCCCGGAGCGGCGCGAGCAGCTGGAGGACATCGACCCGTCGTGGTGCCCGGCCTGGCCCGTGGCGTGGCAGCGCTGCTTCCACCTGGTCCGGCTGCACCTGGAGGCGGGCGGCACCCTGCCCGTGGCACCCGGCGAGGTCGTACGCCAGGGCGAGGACCTCGGGCGATGGGTACGCGCCCAGCGGCTCGGCTGGGACCGGCTCGCGGCCCCGCAGCAGTGGCTGTGCGAGCACGTCCTCGGCATCGGGCCCGCCGCCCGGGACGAGAAACCCGCGCCGCGCCGCAGCCACGCCGACAAGTGGGCCCTCAACTACGCCGCTGCCCGGCAGTTCTACCAGCGCGAGGGCCACCTGCGGGTACCGCGCAAGCACATCGAACGCATCGTCCTCGAGGCCCGGGAGACCCGGGAACTCAGACTGGGCGCGTGGATCAGCAACCAGCGCAGCAGGGCCGCGACCCTCTCCCCCGAACGGATCAAGAAACTGTCGGCCATCGGCATGCGCTGGACGTAGCAAGTCGTCGTCGACGGCGCGGCACGGCCAACATCCCGCTGGTCTGGGTGGTGGAACTCGGCTCGGATTCGAACGTGCTGCGCGGGCGAGTGTCGCTTCGCTGGGTGAAGCTGAAAGCGTGAGCATCAGTAGCGAGCACCCGGTAAGTGCCGAGCAGATCCGCGCAGCGCTCGCCGCACTGGCGGCCGAGCCCGCGGCAGAGCCGGAGCGGCGGCCCGAGGCGGCGCCGGAGGACGACCGTCTGCAGCTCCTGGGCCGGCTGCTGGCGAAGACGGAGCTCGAGATCACGGCCGCGACGCGGCTCACCGAGGAAGGGGAGATCGAGGACGTCCTGGAGACGTTGCTCGGCTGGGGCGAACAGCTGAGCGGTGATCCGGGCCTGGCGGTCAACGTCCTGACGAACCGGTTGCAGCGCACCGCGGTGCAGGTCTCCGAACCCGAGGACGAAGAGCTGCCGCCGGGCCGGGAGGCCGCCTTCGCCGCCGTCATGACCGCGGTGTACGTGCTCGGCGCCCAGGTTCACGCCGACCGCGGCGACGCGGAAGGCACCCGGCACGCGCTGAGCGGAGCGGAAGAGGCTCTCATCGACATCCTGCAAGGCGTGCACGACCTGCGCGTGGCCATCGGCGACGCGCCCGGGCCCGATGAGGAGGCCGGCGACTGAAGCCGGCGACCGACCCGCTCGCCACCGGACCGGGCACCGGGCACTGTGCCCCCCGTCGTCCCGCCCGCCGTGCAGGATTCGGCGGCGGTTCCCGGCGAGGGAGTCAACCGCCTGACGAAGCGAGCGCGGGCCTGCGCAGCAGCCACTGTGCGAACGTCCGGCGCGGGGGCCGTACCACGACGCGGCCGTGGGCCTTCTCACCGGCGAGTTCCACGCGCAGGGTGACCGGAGTGCCCGGAACCGTCGGGGTGTGACCGTGCTTGATCTTGCAGTGCACGAGCCGCAGGCCGTCGACGTCGACCACGACGCCCGGCGGCGTCACCAGCGTCAGGGTCTTCCCGGCCATGTGCACGTCGATCCGCAAGGTGTCGTGCATGATCACGGCCTCGGTGAAGTCGAGCGTGACGTCGCAGTAGGTCACCGCGAGTTCCAGCTTCCGCGGCACCACCCAGCGCCCCGAGCGCTCGATCGCGCCGCTGAAGACCTGTTCGATCCGGACGACGTCCTTGACCTCGGCGCCCGTCACCCCGGCCGTGGCCGGCACGGGCGGCAGGTCGGCGGTGAGTGCGGTCAGCTCGCCGACAGTACGCGCCGACAGGGCGGCTTCCACGCGCTCGTCCAGTTCCTCGGCGGTGAGCATGCCGTCCCCCGCCGCGATGCGCAGCACATCGACCACGCGGTCCCGGTCCGCGTGCGAGGCCCGCAGCCCAGGCGGCGCGCCGGGGCCGGAGGGCTTCCGGGTGGGCGGCATCTCTCCCGGCATGCTTCCGTCCTGGTCTGGTCCGAACGTCTCCGAGCGGCGCTCGCGGCGGCGCGAGGGAAAGAGTAACGCTATATCGCGTCTGGGACACGGCCCTGCTCACGCAGAAGCGGGCAGCCGCCGGGGACCAGCCGCCGGGGGGCGCGCGACCCGGTCGCGCCCGAGCCGGTCGCGGGCGACGATGAGGGGGAGGACCGAGCATCACCCGGCACGGGACCGGCACGGGCCGCAGGCGTGGTCGCCGTACGCGGCCGTGCCGTCGGCCGGCTCCGTGGCGTCCGGCGCCGCCCCGCCACCCCATGGCGGCCGGGCCCCACGGGATGCCGCCGTGGCGTGTACCGGTGGCGCACGGCCCTCCCGGGGTTCAGCCCTCGCCTCCGTCTCTTCGGCGGGCAGGGTATGTGTGCTATTCAGGAGGTGTGCGGTAAGGGATCTCGGGGCTTGATCGCACGGACTCGGGAACGCTTTCCGGCACGCGCCGGGAGTCAGTGAGCTGGGTGGAGCTGCATGGACCCCACACCCTCCGCTTCCTCTGGTTCGCCGTTCGACATGGTCAGCGGCGCCCTGGCGAACTACATCCCCAGGGGCGGAAAGAGGGCGGGCACCGGCGCTGCCGCTCCCCCGGACGACCATCGTGACGTCCGGCCCGCACGCGCCGAGCCGGACAACGGGGGGCAGGAACAGATCCTCGGGGCGGTCACTCTCGACCGGGACCTGCGGATCACCGGCTGCAATCTGGACGCCGCCCCTTTCGAGGGCGTGAAGGCCGCGCCGGGAACCGCTTTCGCCGATCTGCTGCCGCCCGGCGACGTACCGACGGTCACGCAGCGGTTGCGGCGGGTCCTCGAGACGCGGGAGGCGCACGTCGCCCGCGTCCAGCGCCTGCGGCGGGACGACGGGAGGGAGCTGGTGGTCTCGATGAGCATCCTGCCGGCCGCGCCACCGCAGGAGGGCCTGACGGTCTCGCTGATCGCCATGGCCAAGCGGCTGCACCTGTACGCCTCGGCGACCGCGATCGGTACGTCCCTGGACATCGGCGAGACCGCGCAGTCCCTGGCCCAGTCCCTGCTGGCGTGGGGGGACGTGGCCGCCGTCGACCTCGACTACGCGGTGTGGACGGGAGAGGCCGTCACCGAGCAGGCGCAGGACCGCATCCGGTTGCGGCGCGCGGCCCTGGTGCCGGACCGCGCCTGGCCCGAGGGATATCTGACGCCCGGGGACAACCTGCCCCGCGAGGCGAGCCGTCTGCTGGCCGGTGCGGTCATGCGCGACGACGTACCGCAGCCCATCGTCATCCCCGACCGGGAGGCGATCGAGCGGACGCTGAAGGATCCGAAGCTGGTGCGTGCCCTGGTGCCCGGCGACCGGCCGATGAGCGTCGCGTGCATACCGCTGGTCGTGGAAGGACCGGAGGGCTCGTCGGGGCCCATCGTGCTGGGCGTGACGGAGGTGTGGCGGCGGCCGGAGCGCCTCTTCCGCGACAGTGAGCTGCTCGATCTGCAGGAACTCGTGGCGAAGACCGCCCGTCACGTGGACCTGGCCCGCCAGCATCAGCGTGAGCACGCCCAGGTCCTGGCGCTGCAGCGCCGGCTGCTGCCGCGGGCCGGCAGCGACACAATCGAGGTCGCCAGCGTCTACGAACCCACCACGCCCGACAGTGCCGGCGTGGGCGGTGACTGGGTGAACAGCTTTCCGCTGCCTGGCGACCGCACCGCGCTGGTGGTCGGCGACGTCGTCGGGCACGGTCTCGGGGCGGCGGCGGCCATGGGCCAGCTCAGCATGGAGGCCCGCGCGCTGCTGTCGGCGGGGCTGGGCCCCGGGGAGGTGCTGGAGCGCCTGGACGAGACGGTCACGCTCCTCGACGACACGGAGTCGGGCCTGGCGGCCGGCTACAGCGCGCTCGGCTCGACGTGCTGCATCGCGGTCTACGATCCGGTCGACCACCGGATCGTGATGTCCAACGCCGGGCACCTGCCCCCGGTCCTCGTGCATCCCGACGGCTCCGCCAAGACGGTCGCGGCGCAGCCCCATCCGGGGCTGGGGGCCGAGTTCGCCGTGCGGGAGCCGTTCGACGTGCAGGAGTTCGCCGTTCCGCCCGGCTCTCTTCTCGCCCTCTACACCGACGGCTTGGTGGAGGATCCCACCGCCTCGATCGACGAGGGCATCGGCCGGCTGACGGACGTGGTGCGCGAGGTGCATCCCTGGGACGATCTGCAGTCGGCCGCGCGTCGCGTGGTCGCCGCGCTGGCACCGCAGGGGCGCCTCCGGGACGATGTGACGCTGCTGCTCGCCCGTATGTCCGGCCGCCGCAGCCGGGACGCCGCGACCTGGCGCCTGCCGGCCCGCGGCGACACCGCCGCCCGCAGCCGCAAGCTGGCCTCCCCGCTGCTGCGGCGGTGGGACATCAGCGACCCGGTGCGGGACAGTGCGCTGCTGGTGATCAGCGAACTGGTCACCAATGCCGTCCGGTTCGGCACCGGCCCCGTCTCGCTGCGGCTGGTGCGGGCCGGGGGGCGTCTGTCGTGCGAGGTCGGCGACAACGGCAACGGCCTGCCGCGCCTGCGCCGTGGTGAGCTGCTCGACGACAGCGGGCGCGGCCTGCACGTCGTCCACAAGCTCACCACGCGCTGGGGCGTGCGGTGGACCGAGACCGGCAAGGCCGTCTGGGCGGAACTGGGCGCCTGACGCCCCGGCCGGTATGACAGCGGAGGGCCCCGGTTAGAGCCACTCCCCTTCCAGGGCGGTGGCCGTCAGTCCGGGCGCGGCCGCGTACAGGACCGTACGGCTGCCCGTCTTCTGGCCGGCGTCGCACGCGCGCCGCAGGATGTCGAGCACGGCGGCGCCGCCGCGGTTGCCGGTGGTGTAGCTGTCCCGGCTGTAGGCCAGCAGTCCCTCCGGCCACGTGTCCGGCATCGTCTGCTCCATGTACTCCAGCACCCGGGTGCCGCCGGGGTGCGCGAGCAGCAGATCGGGATGCCATGCCTCGGCGTCGTCCTGGTGGCGTTCGCGCAGCCACTTCCACATCGCGGCGACCGTCTCCTGCACGGCACGCGGCCCGCGGCGGTCCATCACGAAGTGCGTGCCGTCGGCCCGGGTGTCCAGCCGGTGCAGGTCCGAGGTGCCGGGCAGGGTGTGGTGCCAGGCCGCGTCGAGCCGCAGGACCGACTCCGTCCTGGGGCGGCCGGTGACCACCGCGGCCACGGCGGTGTCCGCGAACAGCAGCCGGACGATCAGGGACTCCAGCGTGTCGTCGGCGGGCTGGTAGGTGGTGCTCAGCGCCTCCGATATCACGACCAGCACCACCCGGTCGGGGTCCGCGGCGACCAGTTCCGCCGCCAGCGCCAGCGACCGGGTGCCGGCGATGCAGGCCCACTGGGTGGCCGGCAGCAGCAGCACGTCGTCGCGCAGCGGGAGCCGGTTGAGCAGGGACAGGTCAAGGCCGGGCAGGGCCGGGGTGGTGGAGTGGCTGGTGATCAGGCAGTCGACGTCGCCGGCGTCCAGTCCGGCGGTCTCCAGTGCCTGCCGGGCGGCGCGCTCACCGTACGACTGCACGGCCGCCCAGGCCGGCGCGGTGCGCTCCTCGATGGTCTGCGGCGCCGGTATCGCTTCCAGTGCGGCGATCACGCGGTTCACCTCCTGGTCGGTGAACCCGTCGCGGGCCAGTGCCTCACGGGCCGGGCCGACGCCCGGAGTTCGCAGTCCGCTCCCGCCGCCGGGTGCGGTGGCGGCCTCCAGCGGCAGCATCCACCCGCGGGAGACGATGCCCGTGCTCGCGGCGATGCTGTCGATGCGCGGGAGCCACGGAGCCTGCGGATGCCGGCTCCGCACCTCTGCCAGTATCTGGCCGGTTTCCACTGCGTGTTCGCCGTGTATCACGGCCGGAGGACACAAGTAGGCGCCCACGATATGCACCTTTCTCCCGAAATCTCATGGTTGGCAGAAAGCGCCCGAATTTCCACCTTCTTTGGCGGAGTAGGGTCAAGACGCGGTCATCGCACTCTACTTCGCATTAGACACTCATTGGACTGTGTGACGAGTGAACGACGTCACGACCGTTCTGTCCTATATGGGCGCGTGACCGAAGAGATGACATACCATCAGCAAACGGACCGTCAGCCACTCCGCCGACCTCGGGGTTCACCACAGCGCTCGGTCCGCAGCCGGCGCCGGGCGCGGTGTGGGCCCGCAGACCCGCCGCGGGCATGACATGGCTGTGGTCCGGCGTGAGTCATCACACGCTGAGTGATGTGCGCCGGACCACTGCGCCTCGAAGCCCTTCGGTGTACCGGGCCGGCAGAGCCGTCAGTGCTTCGCGGTGAGGTCCTCCAGCGCGATGTTCAGCTCCAGGACGTTCACCCGGGGCTCGCCGATGAAGCCGAGGGTGCGGCCGGCCGTGTGGTCCCGGACCAGCTTCTCGACCGTCGCGACCGGCAGGTGGTTGCGGGCGGCGACGCGGTGCACCTGGAGCCGTGCGTAGGCCGGGGAGATGTCCGGGTCGAGGCCGGAGCCGGAGGAGGTCACCGCGTCCGCGGGGACGTCGGCGGGTTCGACGCGGTGGCCGGGCACCGAGTTGTCCCTGACGACGGCGGCCCTGGCGTCCCGCACCTGCTCGAGCAGGACCTCGCTGTCCGCGGACAGGTTGGTGGCGCCGGACAGGACCAGCTTGTACCGCGTGTTCACGCTGTTCGTGCCGAGGCCGTTCACGGGGCGGCCCTGGAACCACTTCAGGTCCGCCTCCGGGGTCTGCTGCCCCTTCTTCAGCGGCAGGTGGTACGACTGGCCGATCAGGGACGAGCCGACGACCTTGCCGTCCGCGGTGATCTCCGAGCCGTTCGCCTTGTCGGGGAACGCCGCCTGGGCGATGCCGGTGACCACGAGCGGATAGACGACGCCGGTCACCAGGGTGAGGACGAGCAGGGCCCGCAGACCCGCGCCCAGCAACCGGGCCGTGTTCATGAAGGAGTTGTTCATGGCGGTCAGCCGACTCCGGGGATGAGGGAGATGAGCAGGTCGATGAGCTTGATGCCGGCGAAGGGCGCGATCAGGCCGCCGAGGCCGTAGAGGCCGAGGTTGCGCCGCAGCATCCGGTCCGCGCTCATCGGCCGGTAGCGCACGCCCTTCAGGGACAGCGGCACCAGCGCGATGATGATCAGCGCGTTGAAGACGACGGCGGACAGGATCGCGGAGTCCGGCGAGGACAGGTGCATGATGTTCAGCTTGTCCAGGCCGGGGTAGACCGCCGCGAACAGCGCTGGGATGATCGCGAAGTACTTCGCGACGTCGTTGGCGATGGAGAACGTCGTGAGCGCGCCCCGGGTGATCAGGAGCTGCTTGCCTATCTCGACGATCTCGATCAGCTTGGTGGGGTCGGAGTCGAGGTCGACCATGTTGCCGGCCTCCTTGGCCGCCGACGTGCCGGTGTTCATCGCCACGCCGACGTCCGCCTGTGCGAGCGCGGGGGCGTCGTTGGTGCCGTCACCGGTCATGGCGACCAGCTTGCCGCCGGCCTGCTCCCGCTTGATGAGGGCCATCTTGTCCTCGGGGGTGGCCTCGGCGAGGAAGTCGTCGACGCCCGCCTCCTCGGCGATCGCCTTGGCGGTCAGCGGGTTGTCGCCCGTGATCATGACCGTCTTGATGCCCATACGGCGCAGTTCCTCGAACCGCTCCCGCATGCCTTCCTTGACGACGTCCTTGAGATGGATGACGCCCAGCACCCGGGCGCCCCGGTCGTCCTGGACGGCGACCAGCAGCGGAGTGCCGCCGGCCTCGGATATGCGGTCCGCGAGCTCTCGGGCGTCCGCGGCGACGTCGCCGCCCTGTTCGGTCACCCAGGTGAGGACCGAGGCCGTGGCGCCCTTGCGCACCCTGCGACCGTCGACGTCGACGCCCGACATCCTGGTCTGGGCGGTGAAGGCGATCCACTCGGCGTGCGCCAGTTCGCCCCGGCGGCGTTCGCGCAGCCCGTACCTCTCCTTGGCGAGCACGACGACGGAGCGGCCCTCGGGCGTCTCGTCCGCCAGCGAGGACAGCTGGGCGGCGTCGGCGAGTTCCGCCCGCGTCGTGCCGCGCACCGGAACGAACTCGGCCGCCCGGCGGTTGCCGAGGGTGATGGTGCCCGTCTTGTCCAGCAGCAGGGTCGACACGTCACCGGCGGCCTCGACCGCGCGCCCGGACATCGCCAGCACGTTGCGCTGCACCAGCCGGTCCATGCCCGCGATGCCGATCGCGGAGAGCAGGGCGCCGATCGTGGTCGGGATCAGGCACACCAGCAGGGCCACCAGCACGACCATGGTCAGGTGCGTGCCCGCGTAGTCCGCGAACGGCGGCAGCGTGGCGCAGGCCAGCAGGAAGACGATCGTCAGCGACGCGAGCAGGATGTTCAGGGCGATCTCGTTGGGCGTCTTCTGCCGGGCCGCGCCCTCGACCAGGTGGATCATGCGGTCGATGAAGGTCTCGCCGGGCTTCGTCGTGATCTTGATGACGATCCGGTCGGACAGGACCTTCGTACCGCCCGTGACGGCGCTGCGGTCGCCGCCGGACTCCCGGATGACCGGGGCGGACTCGCCGGTGATCGCCGACTCGTCCACCGAGGCGACACCCTCGACGACGTCGCCGTCACCGGGGATGACGTCACCGGCCTCGCAGACCACCAGGTCGCCGATCCTCAACCCGGTGCCGGGGACCCGCTCCTCGGACGCCCCCACGATCCGGCGGGCCACGGTGTCCGTCCTGGCCCTGCGCAGGGTGTCGGCCTGCGCCTTGCCGCGGCCCTCGGCCACCGCCTCCGCCAGGTTGGCGAAGAGCACGGTGAGCCACAGCCAGGCGCTGATGGTCCAGCCGAACCAGTCGCCCGGGTCCGCGCAGGAGAACCCGGTGGTCAGGACCGAGCCGATCCACACCACGAACATCACGGGCGACTTGACCATCACCCGCGGATCGAGCTTGCGGAACGCCTCCGGCAGACACTTCACAAGCTGCCCGGGTTCGAAGAGGCCCGCGCCGACACGGCCCGGTGCGGGCGTGTGCCCGGTCGGCGTGTCCTGGTGGGGCGCAAGGGTGGAAGTGGACATCGCGTCCTCGTGCTTCTCGGTCTCGGTGGTCATGACGCCAGCCCCTCGGCGAGCGGGCCCAGCGCCAGCGCAGGGAAGTACGTCAGACCGGTGATGATCAGGATCGCGCCCGTCAGCAGGCCGGTGAACAGCGGCTTCTCGGTGCGCAGGGTGCCCGCCGTCACCGGCACCGGTCGCTGCCCGGCGAGGGATCCCGCGAGCGCGAGGACGAACACCATCGGCAGGAAGCGGCCCAGCAGCATCGCCAGCCCGGTCGTGGTGTTGAACCAGTCGGTGTTCGCGTTCAGGCCGGCGAAGGCCGAACCGTTGTTGTTCGACGCGGAGGTGAAGGCGTACAGCACCTCGGAGAACCCGTGCGCGCCGGAGTTGAGCATCGAGTGCGGCGGAGTCGGCAGCGCCATCGAGGCCGCCGTGAAGACCAGCACCAGCGCCGGGGTGACCAGGATGTAGCAGGCGGCCAGCTTCATCTCGCGGCCGCCGATCTTCTTGCCCAGGTACTCGGGCGTACGGCCCACCATCAGACCGGCGATGAACACCGCGATCACCGCCATGACCAGCATGCCGTACAGGCCGGAGCCGACACCGCCGGGCGCGATCTCGCCGAGCATCATGCCGAGCAGGGCGATGCCGCCGCCGAGCCCGGTGAAGGAGGAGTGGAAGGCGTCGACCGCACCGGTGGAGGTGAGCGTGGTCGACGCCGCGAAGATCGAGGAGGAGCCCACGCCGAAGCGGACCTCCTTGCCCTCCATCGCGCCGCCCGCCGCCTGCAGCGCCGGGCCGTGGTGGGCGAACTCGGTCCACATCATCAGCGCGACGAAGCCGGCCCAGATGACGGCCATGGTCGCGAGGATCGCGTAGCCCTGCCTCACCGAGCCGACCATCAGGCCGAAGGTGCGGGTCAGCGAGAACGGGATGACGAGGATCAGGAAGATCTCGAAGAGGTTGGTCAAGGGGGTCGGGTTCTCGAAGGGATGGGCGGAGTTGGCGTTGAAGTAGCCGCCGCCGTTGGTGCCCAGCTCCTTGATGGCCTCCTGGGAGGCGACCGCGCCGCCGTTCCACTGCCGCGAACCGCCCATGAACTGGCCGACCTCGTGGATGCCGGAGAAGTTCTGGATCGCACCGCACGCCACCAGGACGACGGCGGCGCCCGCGGCGGCCGGCAGCAGGATGCGCACCGTGCCCCGCACCAAGTCGGCCCAGAAGTTGCCCAGTTCACCGGTGCGGGACCTGGCGAAGCCGCGCACCAGGGCCACGGCGACCGCCATGCCCACGGCGGCCGACACGAAGTTCTGCACGGCCAGACCGGCGGTCTGCACGACGTGCCCCATGGTCTGCTCGCCGTAGTACGACTGCCAGTTGGTGTTGGTCACGAACGACACGGCCGTGTTGAACGACTGCGCCGGGCCGACCGAGGAGAAGCCCATCGAGCCGGGCAGGAGGCCCTGGAGCCGCTGGAGCAGGTACAGGAAGAGGACGCCGACGGCGGAGAAGGCGAGCACACCGCGCAGATACGCGGGCCATGCCATCTCGGCGTCGGGGTCGGCGCCGATGGCCTTGTAGAGCCACTGCTCGGCACGCAGGTGCGTCTTCGAGGAGTAGACCCTGGCCATCCAGGCGCCGGCGGGGACGTGGACGAGCGACAGCGCGCCCACCAGGGCGAGCAGTTGGAGCACGCCCGCGAGTACGGGACCCATGTCTGTGCTCAGAACCTCTCCGGGAAGATCAGGGCGAGGACGAGATAGCCCAGCAGGGCGGCGGCCACGACCAGGCCGACGATGTGCTCGGCGGTCACAGCTTCGTCACCCCCCGGGCGGCGAGGGCCACCAGTGCGAAAGCCGCGAGCGCGGTGACGACGAAGGCCAGATCGGCCATCGCGAACTCCTGGAGTGAGGTTCGGCGGAAACGGACGTTCCGAGGAAACCGCTTCCGCGTCGGGATCCGGCCACCGTTGACGACCCCCTTACGGCGGCCCCGGCGCCTTTGACGGGACCCATACGGCTCCCGCTTCGCACCGGCCGGCTGCCGCGCGGCGCCGGTCGGCGACCTTGACGCTTTGTTGACGTGGCCTGACCCGATAGGGTGAAGCCAGGTGTGCCGGGAAGTCTGGTCGGCCGGGAGCCGGGGCGGCTTCCGCAATTCCCTTCCGCATCCCCGGGGGACGGCATGCGCAGCGTCGGTACGGTTCTCTCCCTCGTGGTCCTCGCCACGGTGGTCGCCACCTTCGCGCGCCGCTGGCGGATTCCAGCCCCCTCCCTGCTCGTGGTCGCCGGTCTCGCCGTGGCGCTGCTGCCGGGCACCCCGCAGATCGAGATCAGCCCGGACGTCATCGGGCTCGTGGTGCTGCCGCCGCTGCTGTACGCGAGCGCCGAGGACATGCCGTGGCGGGAGCTGCGCGCGGTGTGGAAACCGGTCGGGATCCTCGCCATCGGCCTGGTGCTGGCGTCCGCGGCGGCCGTCGGCGTGGTGGCGTCCCTGGTGACCCCGCTGTCCTGGCAGATGGCGTTCGTCCTGGGCGCGGTGCTGGCCAGCACCGATCCGGTGGCGGTGACCGCGCTCGGCCGCCGGCTCGCCCTGCCGCCCAGGGTGCAGGTGCTGGTCCAGGCGGAGAGCCTGTTCAACGACGCCACCTCGCTGGTGCTCGTGCGGGTGGCGGCCGGCATCGCGGTCGCCTCGGCGGCCGTGCACTGGGATGCGGCCGGCGGCGAGTTCCTGCTGCTCGCCGGCGGCGGCACGGTGATCGGGTCGGCGGTGGCCGGAGTGATCACCCTGATCCGGCGCCGTACCGAGGACCCGGTGCTGGAGACGGTGATCGCGCTGGTCACCCCGTACGCCGCCTACCTGCTGGCCGAGGCGGCGCACACGTCCGGCGTCACCTCGTGCGTGGTGGCCGGTGTCGTCCTCGGCGGCCGGGGCGACCGGCTCACCAACGCCCGCATCCGGCTCCAGCTGCACGCCGTGTACGGCACGGTGGTGTTCCTGCTGGAGAGCGTGGTCTTCAGCCTGATCGGGCTGGCCCTCCCCGGCGAGGTGCGCGCCCTGCCGCACAGCGACCGGGCCTGGCCGCTGTACGCCCTCGCCGTGGCCGCGACGCTGGTCGCCGTACGCCTGCTGTGGCTGGCGCCGCTGTCGGCGGTCGTCCAGCGCAAGGGCGGGATCGGCAGGCTGAACTGGCGGATACCGATGGTGCTGACCTGGGCGGGGACGCGCGGGGTGATGCCGCTGGCGGCGGCGCTGTCCATCCCGGAGGTGACGAGGCACGGCACACCGCTGGCCGACCGGCCGCTGGTGCTGGTCCTGACCACGTCGGTCGTGGTCGTCACCCTGGTCGGCCAGGGCTTCACCCTCGCACCGGTCGTGCGCGCCTCCGGCATCGCCCTGGAGCCCGCGCACACCGCGCGGGAGGAGGCCGAGGCCCGCGCCCACCTGGCACACGCGGGCCTGGCCCGCCTGGAGGAACTCGCGGAGCTCGAGGTGGTGCCCGAGGTGGTCCTCGACCGGCTACGGCGCGGCCTGACCGCCCGCCTCGACGACGCCCGCGACCGCCTCGCCGAGAACGACGGCGCCGAGGGCGCGGCCGTGGAGTCCGCCGACCTCGTCTACCGCCAGTTGCGCCGCGACCTGATCACCGTGGAGGCCGGCGAACTCCAGCGCCTCTACGACGCCCACGCCATCAGCGACACCACGCGGCGCCGGCTCCAGCGCGCGCTGGACCTGGAGGAGGCCCGGCTGACGGACGTGTGACGGCGCGGCCGAGCGGCCCGGGACATGCCGAGGGCCGGCGCCTTGCGGCACCGGCCCCGGTCGTCGGGTGGGCAGGTCGGACCCGCCGTACCTCAGAGCGCGCGAACGTGCGCGGCCTGCGGGCCCTTGGGGCCCTGGACGACGTCGAACTCCACGGGCTGGTTCTCCTCGAGGCTACGGAAGCCGCGGCCCTCGATCTCGGAGTAGTGGACGAAGAGGTCCGGACCGTCGGCCTGGGCGATGAAGCCGAAGCCCTTCTCGGCGTTGAACCACTTGACGGTTCCCTGAGTCATTTCTTGCTCCTTGCAGGGGCGGGGTACGGGACCCGCACCGTGCGGAGTCCCGGGCCGGCCTGGACGCGACTTCTCCAGTTCCCTGAAGGAAGGCGGCGCCCGCGACATCGTTCTTCGCGAGCGTGCGGTGAAACACAGACACAAAAACTACGACCACGCGCTACAACGGGCCCCCCGCCGGATTCATTCCCGGTCGCGCGTCCCCCGGGCGGAGGCCCGCCCGTCGTTACGGAAGCGGCTGGGCCGTTCGGGGGAGGCGGGGCGCGCGGGACGGCGAGGGGTGTCCGGGGGCGTCCGTCGTGTTTTCGCTGCTCACAGGGCATTCCGGAGCCGGGACGGACTGATGGCCGAGCCCCGCCCCGGATGAATGGCCCATACAAGGGAGAGTTACGGATATATGCGTGCTTTGTAACGCGAATCCTGTCGCCGCTCCGGCGCCGCCGCACCCGGCCACAGTGTGGGGCCTCGGCACCGAGCCGGGAATGTCGGATCGCACACCGGCCCTGACCGGGGTCGCTGTGCACGAACGTGAGGTGACAGATTCATGTCTGTGTCTCGTACGGCGGTCCGTCTGATCGCCACCTGTGTGGCTTCGGGCGCTCTCGTCGCCGCGGCCGCCATGCCGGCCCTGGCCGCCGGAGGCGACCACGACCGCGACCACGGGAGGAGCTACTCGCACAGCCGCTGGAGCGGCCATGACCACGACGGCCGCTTCGGCGACCGGGACCGGGACCGGCATCACGGCTGGAGCCGGCACCACGACCGGGGCCGGCACTGGCACCACGGCTGGTACGGCGAGCACCGGGGCTGGTACGGCGAGCACCGGGGCTGGCACGGCGAGCACCGGGGCTACGACCGTCACCCCGGCCGCCGCTAGCCGGACCACCTCGGGCCGTGCGGCGGCGCGGAGGCCGGCGACGGCCTGAGCCGCCCACGTCGTGACCGGCACGACCGGACACACCCCGCCGGAGGGCCGGAGCGCGTTCCTCGAACGCGCTCCGGCCCTCCCCTCTTGCAGAGGGGCGTGGCGCCTTCACGGTGAGGGGCCGGCACCCGCACAGGCGACGGCGGCGGACGGCTCAGGCGGTCTCCCCGCGCGGGCTGTCGCGGATGCGCACGGCGAGGGCCGCGACATCATCGTTCAGTCCGCCGCCGTGCCGCAGGAGAGCCTGGTGGAGCCGGTCGAGCAGTGCCCTGGGGCCGTCCGGGGCCTGGCGACGCATCCAGTCCTGCAGGGCGAAGAACTCCCCTTCGCAGTTGCGGCTCTCGATGACGCCGTCGGTGTAGAAGAGCAGCTGGTCACCGGGGGCGCAGACGATCGTGTCGGTGGTGTACTCGGTGCCGATGAGCGTCGCGAGGTTGAGCATCGGCGAGGCCGTGCTCGGCGCCAGGACGCGCAGCTCGCCGCCGCGCACCAGCAGGGGCGGTGGATGGCCGCAGTTCAGCAGCCTGAGGCAGTCGCCCTGGTGCGGGAACTCGGCGAGCACCACGGTGGTGAACTGCTCCAGCAGGTCCTCCCCCGGCTGTGTGCAGCTGTGCCGGGTGCTGCTGGTGTCGAGGCGGCGGACGATGTCCTCCAGGGTCGGCTCGTCGTAGGCGGCCTCCCGGAAGCAGTTGACCACCGCCGCGGCCGCTCCCACGGCGGGCAGGCCCTTGCCGCGCACGTCGCCGATGATCAGTCGCACGCCGTACGGGGTGGCGACGACCTCGTAGAAGTCCCCGCCGATGCGGGCCTGCGCCGCGGCCGCCACGTACATCGACTCGATCTCGAGGCGGCCGACCCGGCGTGGCAGCGGACGCAGGAGCACTTTCTGCGCCGCGTCGGCGACCAGCCGTAGCTGGAGAAAGGCCTGTTCCCGCAGGATACGGACACGGCAGGCGTAGGCGGCGGCCACCGTGACGGCGGCGATGGCGCCCACGGTGAACCAGGTGCCCAGGTCGGGGTAGACAAGGCTCAGCCCGATCATGATCGCGATGCAGACCGCTCCCAGCAGAACGGTGGGCAGCACGGGCCAGACGGACGCGGCGAGGGCCGGCACGGCGGTCAGCAGCCGGCTGAAGGCGACCTTTCTCGGAGTGGAGAACGCCAGGCACGTGATGACCACAGTCAGGATCAGCGGTGCGAGCAGGGCGGGACTCCACCGCTTACGAAGCGGACGTCGAGGCCGCATCCACCCGATCCAGGGCATAAAAGGGAGCATAACGGCATATGCCACTCATACGACTTAAGGCGCGTCGCGTGTGGGTGGCATCAGCGGTCAGGGGCAGGCGTGGTTGCCGTGCTCGAGCCGTACGCGCAGACCGGGGATGCTGAAGGTGCCGGCGGAGAGCGCCACGGCGTTCGACCGCACGTCCGTCAGGGTGGTCGACACGGCCTGCTGGGCGACGCCGTCGGGATCGAAGAACCGCGAGCCGCGGTCTTCGGGCCTGACAGGGCCTTTCGTGATGGCACCCTGGGCGACGCCGATGTCCAGGCCGGTGAAGTTCGCGTCCGTGGCCGCCTGGGAGGTGGCGTCGATGAACAGGTCCGACGCCTCGGCCGGCCGCCCGCTGCCGGTGAGCCGCAGGGTCTGCGTGCCCAGCAGCGGGATGTCGACGACGTAGGACTGGCACAGCCCGCGGATCGTGGCACGCCGGAAGCCGCTGACCATGACAGGCACGAGCTCGCGCTTCCGGGTGACGTCGACCATTCCGTAGAGGCTGAACCCGCGGGCGGTCAGCGAGTCGGCGGTGACCTGGAACGACCGGCCGGAGATGAGGAAGGAGGCGGCGAGCGCTCCTTGCCCCATGGCGATGCAGATCGCCGCGCACGCCGCGACGCTCGGCAGCAGGACCACCGCGAAACGCCTCCAGCGGGTTCTCCCGGCGCAGTGCGACATCCCGTCTCCTCTTGTTGCGCGGTCACCCCACCCATGCCGCACATGGGCATGAAGATCACATTTGTCCGGTAATGGATCCTAGGGTTCCGGCTGCCGCAACGGGATGCACCCCACGCCCGCTGTACGAGTGACGGCGGGTCCGGCCGGCGCTACACCTCGCCGGTGGCGAACAGCTCCAGGTGCCCGCACTTGGGGCACCGGAACGCCTCTATCTGGCGGCGGGGCCGGCCCATCCGCTTGGCACCCCCGAAGATGCCCCGCTCCAGCGCACCCTCGATCCAGCGCGCGTAGCCGCGCGAGTGCTCGCCGGCGTCCTCGATGAAACCTTCCATCAGCCCGACGGTGCCGCAGTGGGTGCAGGTGTAGTTGGTCATCAGGCGAGTGTAGGAGACGGTGTGCATGTCCATGACGCCGATCAGCGGCCCCGCACACGCACGACGGGCCAGCTCCAGGGCTCGCGCCCCGGGAACCGGCCCGCCGTCTCGGCGTCCGACGGGTCCTACTGGCCGAAGCCGTAGGCGAACAGGTGGTCGGTGCCCGTCGAGCCCGTCACGGGGAGGGTGATCGACGCGACCTGCTTGGCGGCGTCGAGCGGGACCTTGGTGGCGAAGACATAGGTCTTCACGCCGTCCCGGCCTCCGCTGCCGGTGTTGCGGTAGGCCGTCGTGACGGCCGTGGTGTCACCGGGGAGCGGCTTGCTCGAACCGGCGTTGAGCGTCCAGTCGGAGAAGCCGACCGTCGCCTTCGAGGTGCTGCCGTCGGTGTAGGTGACGGTCAGCGTCCCCGAGACCCCGCTGCCGTCGGTCGGTGCGTTGGTCGCCGTGCCCAGCAGGCCCAGCGACGCGCCCGACGTGCCGGCCGGCATCGGGATGGTCTGGCCGGCCATCTCCAGGTTGTCCAGCCGGCCGGAGGCCACCGTCGGCCAGGTGTACGCGATGCCGTCGACCGTGACGGCGGAGCCGCTCGTGACGCCGGCCGCCGACAGCGCGTTCTGCGAGAACGCCCAGCCGCCGCCGTCGAAGCCGCCCGAGAACTTCGCGCCGTCGGGGTAGATGCCTTCGTTGGTGTCGTACGGCCACAGCTCGCCGGCCTTCGCCACGGCCACGCGGAGCGCCGCCCCGTTCAGGGCCGTCCCGGTGCCGTGGTCGGTCAGCGCGAAGGTGACCGGGAACGTCCCTTCGTCGCCGCCCGCCGTCACGTGGATCTTCGCCTCGGCACTGCCCGAGGCGGGCACGTCCACCGAGCCCGAGGAGGTCGCCAACGTGACGCCGGAGGGCGCGGTCGCCTTCCAGTCGACGGTGACGTCCTTGCCGCCGAGGTTGGTGAGGTCGAGCGTGGCGTCACCGGACGCGCCCGGCTGGAGCACCAGTCCGTCGGACGGGCCGGTCGCGGCCAGCACCCGGTCGCCGCCCGTGGTGTCCGACGGCGGCGCCGCCGACGGGCCGGACGCCCAGGACGTGTCGGGCTGGGTGCCGAGGGTGAAGTCGAGCGTGCCCGCGTTCTCGAACTGCTGGTAGGTCAGCCAGGCGTTCTTCCACTCCTTGCCCTTGACGTCGAGGGACTGCACGTACGGTGCGTCGGGCGCCGCCTGCGGCGCCTTGATCTGCACCGTCCTGCCGCCCGCGAGGGCCACCTCGGCGACCGGGAAGACCGGGCTGCCGAGCGCCAGGGTGTCCGTGCCCGGGGTCTCGGGGTACATGCCCAGCTCGGACCAGACGTACCAGGAACTCATCGCGCCGAGGTCGTCGTTGCCGAAGGAGCCGACCGGAGCATTGAAGTACAGCTTCTGCTGGGCCTCGCGGACGGCCGCCTGGGTCTTCCACGGCCGGCCCGTGTAGTCGTACTCCCAGGGGATCTCCACGCTGGGCTCGTTGCTCAGGTTGGCGTCGGTGTTGCCGGGGTCGGTGATGTCGTCGAGCAGGCTGTCCAGATAGGACGAGTACGCCTTGTCACCGCCGCGTGCCTGGATGAGCTGCCGCAGGTTGAACGGGACCATCGGGGTGTACTGGGCGGAGGTGCCCTCCACGAAGCCGTTGGAGGTGCCGGGGGTGAAACCGCCCGCGAACTGGCCGTCCTTGTCCTTCGCCTGCATGTAGCCGGTCTGCGGGTTGAAGACGTTCATCCAGTCCTGGGCTCGGGTGGCGAACTTCGTGTAGACGTCCGTCTTCCCCAGCGACTTGGCGAAGGCGGCGAGGGCGTAGTCGGCGGAGTCGTACTCCAGCTGCGTGGAGACCGGGCCGTAGAAGTTGCAGCAGCCGTAGTCGTTCTCGTCCACCGGGAGGTAGCCCTTGGCATCGCGGACCGACTCGCCGGGGCGGTCGTTGTTCGGCACGGTGGCCTCGTGCTGCAGGGCGGCGAGCGCCTTGGCCGTGTCGAAGCCGCGGGCGCCGAAGGCGTACGCGTCGGCGATGATGCCGGCGGCCGGGTCGCCGACCATGACGTAGCTCTCGCCGTTGTTCGAGGCCCACTTGGGCAACAGGCCCGTCTGGTCGTAGCCGTTGAGCATCGAGGTGACGACGTCACTGGTGACCTTGGGCTCGACCATGGCCATCAGCTGGGTCTGGGAGCGGTAGGTGTCCCAGCCGGAGTAGTTGGCGTACTGGGCCTGCTGGCCCCTGGCCAGCTTGTGGATCTGGTTGTCCATGCCCATGTACTGGCCGTTGACGTCCGAGAAGACGTTGGGGTGCAGCAGCGCGTGGTAGAGGGCGGTGTAGAACTGCACCTGCTGGTCCGTGGTGCCGCCGCCGATCCGGACCTTGTCCAGCACCGCGTTCCAGGCGTCGTGGTTCGCCTGGCGCAGGGCGTCGAAGTTCCAGCTCTTGATCTCGGCGGCCAGGTTGCCCGCCGCGTTGGCGTCGCTGGTGTAGGAGATGCCGACCTTCGCCTTGACCGTCGTGTCCGACGAGGTGTCGAAGGTCAGGTACATGCCGTTCGCGCCCGTCGTCGGGGGCTCGGCCGCCGAGGTGCGGGGGGCCGCACCGGTGCTCGGGGCCGGTGACGGGGTCCCGGAGGACCTGGCTGCGCTCCCGTGCACCGTCGGGGACGGAGCCGCCGGCACGGTGAAGTGCTTTTCCTTCAGCGGTTCGGACGGGCGCGTCTGCGGGGTCTGGCGGACCTTCCCGGCTTTCAGCGTGGTCGCGCCGGGGTTGATGGTGCTGCCGACCCAGGTGCCCTGCGCGGTGAACGGCTGGTCGAACTTGATGTCGAAATGCAGGGTGTAGTGGTTGTTCGCCCCGCAGAAGTGGCCGCTGTCGACCGAGCCGCTGATCTCCTTGTCGTTCACCACCTGGACGCGGGTGCCGTCCACCTGCGTGGCACCGCCGCTCAGCTTGAACAGCAGGTTCGCCTGCTTGCCCGCGGGGAAGGTGAAGGCGCCCAGGCCGGCTCGGGTGGTGTCGGTCAGCTGGGTCGTGACCCCGTTCGCGTCGGTGACCTTGTAGTACCCGATGCCGGTCTGCTCGTCGTCGTGGCGGAAGCCGACGGACGCGCTGCCGAGGTTGCCGGACAGCGTGCCGGTGACCGGCAGGACGGGCAGGTCGCCCGCGACGCCGCAGCCGGGTCCGGAGACATGAGTGAGGCTGAAGCCCGTTATTTTGTCGTCGTTGTACTCGTAGCCGCCGCCGGAGGGACGATCGGGCGTCGTGTCGGGGCCCCACTGCATCATGCCGGCCGGCATGTCGGGGCCGGGGAAGGTGTCCACCTCTCCGGAGGTGCCGATGAGGGGGTTGACGAGGGACGCCGGGTCGTTCACCAGAGCCGGTGCCGCGGCGCCGGCGGCGTAGGCGGTCGCGGGCAGCGGCAGTGCCGCCATGCCCAGGACGCAGATCACGGCCAGGCGTTGGCGGAGTCTTCTTCGGTTGGGTGGCGCAGCTGGACGTCGAGGTCGGACCATCGGTTGCCTCCGCAGCGGTTTGTGCATCGCACCGGTGCTGACGTGCCGGGGAAGCGGGCACGCCAGTGACGGGCAACGGAACCGGGCGCCCGGGAAGCGCCTGACAACGTTGCCATTCACGAGTGTCGAGTGAAACGCGTGGGCTCACGGCCTGTCAACGAGGCCAACAGCGGTTTCTGAGCGCGAAGTTCGCAATGAGGCTCGGGGACCTGCGCCACCACGGCCCGCCGGCCCGGTCGCGCGGCGGGGGCCGGCGCCTGCCAGGGCCCGCCGGGACGACGAGCGGCTTGCGCGCCCCAGAAGCCCGCCGACCACGAAGAGTTGCCGTACTCCCCCCTTCGCCGTCCTGGCGCCCTCCCCGGGACGGACCCCGCCGAAGGCGACCGGCCCGCCCCGGCATCGGCTCGTCCGAGGTGCGCCGGCTGCGCGTCCACGCCGCCCGCGACTTCGCGGCTGAAAACCCCGTCACAGGGCAAGCCGCGCTGCCGCGTCGCCGCACGGGCGCACCTAGTACTCCAGCAGCGGTTCGCTATCTGGCCTGGTCAGAGGCATCGTCGGGAGTCTAGTGGGCTGGTGGCATGTCAGGGGCGGTCTTGGCGGA